>PHEB01000012.1 GCA_002842735.1 Alphaproteobacteria bacterium HGW-Alphaproteobacteria-7
TCGACTACGTTGCCACGATGCTTGATCGTACGCTTTATGAAAAGCTTAAGTGCATTCTCCCCCGTCGGATCGATCGCATTAATCGGATCATTTGCGACATAGGCATACAAATTAAACTGATCCTCATACCCGATCGGATCGGTCTGCAGGAACCTGCCCAGCGTGGGCGAGTAGATGCGGGCCTTGTAGTAATACATGCCGAGTTCGGGGATCCACACCTGCCCGGTATAGCGGAAGCGCCCCTTGCCCGCAATGTCGGTGCCCGAGGCGCTGTCCGGAATGCCGAACTCATCGTAGCTATTGGTGGCGATAGCAGTGCCCTGCCAGTTCGTCACCGCCACAATGCTCCCGCGCGGGTCCGCGTGGAGATAGCGCCGCGCGCTATCCGATACCGCAGCGCCCTCATACACGATCAGCGGATCATCCGCGTCGATGTTCGAACCATGCACATAGCGCCGCAGCATTGTGCCGCTGGCGTTGTACTCGGCGATCATCGCGTTGCCGTCATAAACAAAGCGCTGCGTGCCCAGAGTGCCGCCGGTGACCTGATAGAGCCGCCCGGTCGGATCATAGCGCAATTCAGCCTGCAGCGCGCCGGTATAGGAAAGCGCGGAGCAAATACTGTTGCCCGCGCCCTGCACGCGCTTTTCCACGAGACGGTTCTCGACATCGTAGAGATAGACGCTTTCCCCGTCGGCGGTGAGGTTGCCATTGGCATCATGGCAAAACGCCGCGCCGCCCGCGCTGACATACTGGTTGAGCCCGTTGACCGCATAGGCGCGGGTGAGATTGACATGCGCGTCCCAGCTGTAGGCATCGTTCGACTGCGTCTCGCTGCTGATCTGGCTGGCAGGATTGCGGGTGTAGCCCCAGGTCACGTCGCTGCTGGTGCCGCCCAGGTCGAACCCGATCGAGGCGAGCCGCCCGGCCGGATCATAGCCGAAGCTGCGCGTGTTGGCCGAGGCGGCGCCGTAGCTCCAGGCGAGCTGTGTGGGCAGGCCGCGGTTGTTGTAGCTTGCCGTGCCAAGCGTGGTGGTTAGCTGTTTGAGATTGGTGGCGCGGTTGAGGCCGTCATAATCGAGCTGGAAATACTGCCCGTCGGGATGCGTCACCCGCGTGCGGTTGCCATTGGCGTCGTATTGCGAGGAGACCGTGCGGCTCACGCCGTCGGTGTTCTGCGTCTCCGATGTCAGCCGCCCAAACCCGTCATAGGCGTAGGTCACGCCCGCTCCGGTCAAGCTGTCGAACCGTGCCTTCAATTGCAGTCCGCGCAAATCGTATTCGTAGAACACATCATGCGTGTGGGTTGACGGTATCAGGCTGCAGCTTGCACCACTCGCGCAAAGATCCTTCTTGGTAACACGATTGAGCGCATCATAGGTGTAATAAATTATATGGTCCGAGCGTTTCTTAAAGGTAGTGCGATTGCCATTGGCATCATATTCGTAACCCTCATAATCGGTGGGGCTGATCACGCCGGCAGTAGCCAATGCCGTCACGGGAGTTGAATCGTCAAAACTGCTGGGGCCCGATTTGTTAGGAAAGCGCCATTCCTGCAGCCGATCAAACCCATCATAACGCAGTTCGGCTCGGTTGCCATTGGCATCGATCACCTGCTTAATCTTACCATTGAGCGTGTAGGAGTAGGTGACGTCAGCAATCTCGATCGGCGTACCCACCGCCTTCCTGACCTGGAGTACCTGGCCCGCCGCATCGTAAATCGTTTTTGTGATCCGGTCAGGGCCATTCGAGCCCTGGGTCCCAAGCGTGCAAGCGCTCGCAGGGAGCGAGCCATAGACGGCCGGGTTCATTCGCACGGCTGTGCATTCGAGGCGGCCATTGGCATCGTAGCTGAATTGGGTCAGCGAGACGATTACATCGTCCGAGCCGCGCGACCGTTCGACCGTTTTGCGATTTTGGATATCATAGTCCGTCTCAAGTGAACTGTAGATGGTGAACCCTGCCCAGCTTGCGGGAGCGATAGTTGCCGCAGGAACCGAGGTGATCGTGCCGGTCTCGACCTTCGTGACACGCCCAGCCAGGTCATATGTACTGCGGATTGCAGGTCGCAGCAGCGGCCCTGCGCCGTCAGGGTCGGGGCCGATCTCGCCGGTCTTTCGCCGCATCGCATCGAAGCGCCAATGGGTCGTATCGGCAGTGCCGACCGCAGGCCCGTCCTCACTCAGCCTGTCCCCATAATCGTCGTAGGTCCAGCTGGTGGTTTGAGATTGCAGGCCGTCGCCAGTTGCCACTGTCTGCGTAAGCGGCTGCAGGTTTCTAGAGCTGTCATAAGTGAAAGTGGTCCTGGTCTCATCAACCGTCCCGGCGCAGGCGGTGCCGTTGACGCATTGCGATATCTGGGACAACTTCCACAATTGGCCGCTGCCACCAGGCCAGCTGGCAGTAAGCAGGTTCCAAGTATAGGTTTTCGTCGGACGCACACCATTTGAGTCAGCGGGTGCCATTTCGGTCAACATGCCGCCATGCGTCGTGCTCCAGGTGTAATTGCTGGTATTCGAGCGCGCATCTGTTACCGACTGTGGCTTGGTGCAGGTGACAATATGGGTGCAGTCATAGGTCGAAGTTATCGAGACGGGACTCTGATCAGAACCAGATTTTGGAGTGGTTGTGACCGATGTGACATTACCACCCGTACCATAGCCATAAGTCTGGACGATCCCCTCAGGGGAAGCGCGAATGTCAATCACGGTATAGGGCGTCACGCCTCCGACCCAGTGATTAATCGTGGTTCGCCCCAAGGCATCAGTAACGGAGTACGGGCCTGGTGCAACGCGCGGCGGCGGCGCAGGTTGCCATTGATAGGAAGTGTCGAGCTGCCATGTCAGCGAGGTGGTCTCGCCAAGATTGACCGTCCAGCCCATACCACGACCGTATTTGGGGTCATTGATGGACGGTGGTTCGGATTCAAAGACTGCGAGTTCCTGATATTGGTAAGCGACTGTCGGGCCGCCAGTGAATGCTTGCGAAGTTGTCACAAGATTGCTGAATCCTTCAGTCGAGGAATTCGACAGAGTCAGCCACGGCTGACTGTAGCCCGGCCGAACATAACTGACCGTGCCGCCTGAATTGCTCACACTCGTGACACCCCCTACGGGATCTGTCTTGCTGTAAGTATAGGCAGCATCGCTCGTGTAGCTGACCGAACGCGCGCCGGCCGGACAGACATTGGAGCCCGGCAGCGTCATGGTCGCAAGGTTGATTACGCAGACTTTCGCACCGCCGCTCTCCACGATCAGGGCATAGCCGGCATTGCTCACCACGCGCATCCCATTATTGTAGGTGATGGTGTAAGTCACCCCATTGGGCATGGTCATTTTGTTGGCATAGTATCGCCCGGAAGTGACAGCGCCGAAATCGATCACCGACCCGTCCGTATTGGTAAATTTCAGGACGCTGCCCACTTTCTCAAGTTTCGAGATCCCTTCCGTGCGCACCCCCGCATCGATGAACGTGTTGCCAAAGTCCCAGCTTGTCCAGTTCTTCGATGCAGCCAGACTTTCGAGTGAATAATAGCTCTCCCCTGCATCCTTCGTTGTCCTCAAGGCAATAAAGATGTCCCAGTTCGAACGACGCTCGACAAGGGCTGAACTTTTAACTGAATTCTCGCGCCTGTATTCGATTCCCCCGTTCGCCGGGTCTCCAATGACAAGATCGGTCGTCGGATCTGCGTAAATTCCCGTTCGCATATCAACGCCGTATGGCGAAACGACTTGCGTATCAGGTGGGAGCGCCACAGTCGGAGCCTGCTGCGCCAACGCCCCGGCACCATTGAGCATCGCTGCAAATGCCATAAGAGACGTCAATCGACGAAATGGCGCGGCTAGCCGGTCAATCATGCATGTTGCACCAGATGTCCGAACCAGTTCCATATGATTTGTCTTCCCTGTAACTCTGCGGGATTTCTGCCCCCGCGAAATTGCCGAACTCACAAGCTCAGCCTCGCGTCGATTTCAGAAATACATCAACAAGTCTCACACGCACCGCCATCGTCAAAAATCAGCCCTCGACCCTGAGCGTCACTGATCGTGGCTCCCCCGCTCGCATTCGAAAGGTTTACGTAGAAGGTCTCGGTGAGTTCGAACTGCGTATCAGCAAAGGTGATGACTGAAATGTACCTCACCATTTCGTTCGATCCAAAAGTCAAGGTTCCCGACTGCGCCAAATAGTCACCCGCACCTGCGGTGCCGCTGGCAGTTGCAAAGTTCACTGTATAGGTTCCCGACGAAGACCCGCTTCGGGTTACTGCAAACACCAGTGTTTCGCCCTCCGGCCCGTCTGTGTCACTGATCGAGAAATCAGACGGAGTAGGTGGCGGCGGCGGGGGTGGTGGTGGAGTTCCGGCGCTTCCGCCATCATTTACACAGGGAGATTTCGTTGTGTCGGATGTCGCCTTGTATTCGGTCCGGTTGCCCGCTGGATCATAACAGATCGAATGCGTCTCGCCGTTGTTCTGGCCGCCCGTCGATACGACGGTGATCAGGCGCCCCAGCGCATCGTAGCTGTAAGTCTCGGTGCTCGACTGCGCCTGGGCACTGGCCGCTCCAATCGCGAGCGCTCCCAAACCCGCGCCGACCAGTAGATGGCGAACATGCATCAGTGAGACCCCCGTAACAACTGGAAGTGGCTCGCATGAAGGCACGCTCGAATTCAAGGGGTTATTTGCATTCGCAATTGCAACCGGAGATCGGGATTGGCGGAATTCAGCCACTTTCGCTGGCCTGCCCTACAGACATTCTTAAGGGGAGAAACTCTCCAGATCTGCGTTTTTTAAGTGAAAAACGAAGGCGCGATCGGCAATTGTCGCGCTTCACCTGCCATGCGACTCGCGCACGAGGGCGATTAGCGAAACAGTCGTCACAGCAGTCCCGAGCGGTTCGAGAACTGAACTGCTGTTCGCGCTTGTTGTTCAAACAGATCGCCGTTTTAACCGTCAGGCCTCCCTTTCAAACGCCCGCTTGCCCTTGCGTTTCCACAGCATCAGCACCTCATCGCGGTCATTGCCGCGCAACATGTCCGCGACGGCGAGGAACGCGCCCAGCAGCACTTGTCTGTGATCATCGGTGAGTTCGATGAGTCCGGCTTTCTGGACAAGGCCGCCGAGCTCGATCAGCTGTTTGGTCCGTTCGCGTCGCTTGATCCGCCAGTCGCGCATGCCGGTGCGTGCCTTTATCGCCTCAAGCCGATGTCGCGCCGCTGTCAGTTTCGCGAGCGCTGTCCGGCTGGCGTTGATCTCCCTTGCCAGCTTTGTTGCTCTTGTGTTGAAAGAATGCCTCTCCACGCTTGCGCCACGCCTCCATCTTTGCGGGATCCTTGGTCTCGGCAATCACGAGCAGCGCGCCCGCCAGGGTCTCGGCGTCGATGCTGTCGGCAGCGGTGGCAATTACCAGCTCGCCCAGCTGCTGCACGCGGCGTTCTTTGAGCAGCTTCGCCTTCTCGGCCAGCACCTTGAGCTCGGCATCAATGTCTCGTGGTTTTCGCATCATCTGTCTCCATCTTGGGGTGATGCGATGATGATAGTTGGTGAGTGCCGCCAAGGCTTTAGTGTCGTCGGGACCGTCTGAGACCGGGTAGTCCCGAACAGGATTTTATCATGTGAGGGCGCGCTTATACGTCGTGCCGACGTGGCTTGCGGGGTGTAACTGGATGGCCGTTATGGCGATCTACCATCTCTCCGTGAAAGTCATCAGCCGCTCTGCCGGGCGCAGCGCTGTGGCTGCTGCCGCCTATCGCTGCGCCGGACGGCTGCATGATGAGCGTATCGATCGCACCCACGACTTCACCAACAAGGGCGGTGTCGTTCATTCCGAAGTGCTGTTGCCCGACGGCGCGCCCGAGAATCTCTCCGACCGCGAGCAGCTGTGGAACGCGGTCGAGGCATCCGAAAAGCGCAAGGACGCGCAGTTGTCGCGCGAGGTGGAGTTTGCCATCCCGCGTGAGCTCGATCAGGCGGAAGGCATCAGGCTTGCCCGCGAGTTCGTCGAACGCGAGTTTGTGACAAGCGGCATGATCGCTGATCTCAATGTGCACTGGGATATCGGCGCGGACGGTCTCGCCAAGCCACACGCCCATGTCATGCTGACGATGCGCGAGGTTGATGAAGACGGGTTTGGCGCGAAGGTGCGCGACTGGAACCGCACCGAACTCGTAGAACAATGGCGCGAGCGCTGGGCCGATCACGTCAACCAGCGGCTCGCTGAGCTCGATATCGATGCGCGGATCGATCATCGCAGCCTTGAGGCGCAGGGCATTGGACTGGAGCCGCAGGACAAGATCGGCCCCGCCGCCTCGCGCATGGAGGGGCGCGGGCTTGAGGCCGAGCGGATCGAGGAACACCGGGCAATTGCGACACGCAATGGCGCGCGGATCATTGCTGATCCGACCATCGCGCTCGATGCGATTACGCACCAGCAGGCGACCTTCACCAATCGTGACCTCGCCCGCTTCGTGCACCGCCACAGCGACGGCAAGGAACAGTTCGATGAGGTGATGAGCGCCTTGCGCCAATCGCCCGATCTTGTTGCACTGGGCAAGGACGGACGCGGCGAGGAGCGGTTCACATCGCGTCACATGATCGAGACCGAACAACAGCTACAGCGTGCCTCGGAACTGATGGCCGAGCGCACGGATCATCGGGTTCATGAGCGCGGCCGGGACGCGGCACTGGCGCGCGCTACAGAGCGCGGCATGGTCCTCTCTGGCGAGCAGCGCACGGCCTTCGAGCATGTGACCGGCGAGCGCGGGCTTAGCGTCGTGGTCGGCTATGCCGGGACCGGCAAGAGCGCGATGCTCGGCGTTGCCCGCGATGCCTGGGAAGACGCGGGCTACAATGTTCGCGGCGCGGCACTGTCGGGCATCGCCGCCGAAGGTCTGGAGAACGGCTCGGGCATTGCTTCGCGCACCATTGCCAGCCTGGAACATCAGTGGAGCGAGGGTCGCGAGTTGCTTACCTCGCGCGATGTTCTGGTGATCGACGAAGCCGGCATGGTCGGCACGCGCCAGATGGAGCGCGTGCTCGCCCATGCCGCCGATGTTGGAGCCAAGGTCGTGCTGGTCGGCGATCCGCAGCAGCTGCAAGCAATCGAAGCCGGTGCCGCCTTCCGCGTGATCCATGAGCGCCATGGCGGCGTCGAGATTACCGAAGTGCGGCGGCAGCGCGCGGACTGGCAGCGCGATGCCACCCGGCATCTGGCAACCGGGCGCACCGCCGAGGCATTGGACGCGTACTCCGGGCATGGCATGGTGCATGTCGCCGGGACGCGCGACGCTTCGCGCGAGGAGCTCATCGAGGGCTGGAACCGCGAACGGCAGGCAAGCCCGGGCGATACGCGGATCATCCTCACCCACACCAATGACGAGGTTCGTGCGCTCAACGAGGCTGCGCGTGAACGGCTGCGCGACGCGGGTGAGCTTGGCGAAGACGTCACCATCAGTGCGGAGCGCGACCAACGGCAATTTGCCAGCGGCGACCGCATCATGTTCCTGCGCAACGAGCGCGAGCTTGGGGTCAAGAACGGCACGCTGGGCACAATAGAAGAGGTGACCCCGCAGCGTATGAGCGTGCGGATCGATGACGGCCGCAGCCTTGCCTTCGACCTAAAGGACTATGCGCATATCGATCATGGCTACGCCGCCACGATCCACAAGGCGCAGGGTATGACCGTTGACCGGGCCCATGTGCTGGCGACGCCGGGGATGGACAGCCACGGAGCCTATGTCGCCCTGTCGCGCCACCGGGATGGTGTGGCGCTGCACTATGGCCGCGATGACTTCGCCGATCGGTCGAAGTTGGTGCGCACGCTCAGCCGTGAGCGCGGCAAGGATATGGCCAGCGACTACGCGCGCGCCGATCCGGCGCAGGCGTTCGCCGAGCGGCGCGGAATCACATTCCGCGAGCGAGTGGTCGAGATCATCCGCAAGGTCGAGCGTGGCCTGGAAAAGTGGGCACCGGTTTTCCAGCAAGGCACGCGACCATCAGGCGCGCCTGAGAAAGTGCGCGGCATATTTGATGGGCTGCGTTTGCCCAGCGCCAAAACCGATGGTCCGGAACAAACGTCACCGGAACGGAAGGTGGTCGAAGATCCCGAGGCAGAACTCCGTCGCGCCCGCACCAAAGCGCTCATCCGCCATGCCCGCGCGGTCGACAATATCTTTGCCGCTCAGGATGTGGGCGACAAGTGGAGTCCAGCTCAAACCCGTGAGCTCAACGCTGCCCGCGATGCGTTCGAGGAAGTGCGGCCCTATGGCTGGCGCGATGCCGAAGCTGCCTACAAGAAGAACCCGGAACTGGCGCGCGAGGCAGGCAGTGGGCAGGTCCGGCGGGCTGTGCAGGCGCTTCAGCTCGAAACCGAGCTGCGCACCGATCCGCAGCGCCGCGCCGATCGCTTCGTTGCGCGTTGGCAGGAACTGAAACAAAACAGCGAACGCCAGTACCGCACCGCCGACATGTCCGGCTACAAGGCCACGCGCTCGGCGATGGGCAATATGGCCAAGAGCCTTGAGCGCGATCCGCAGCTGGAGTCGATACTGGCCAGCCGCAAGCGCGAGCTCGGTATCACCATCAGCTCAGGCCGTAGCCTTGGCCGTGAACTTGCATTTACGCATGGCATTGATCTTGGCCTAGGGCGAGGGAGAGGGCTTGGGATTTGAGCCTGCGATACCATACCCCTCGAACGGAGAAGATACTGAGTGCCGTGAAATCTTTGATGCCGAAACGGAACAACGATAGGATGCTTGAATGGATCTTCTTAAAGTTGGAAGCGAGGCGTCGAGACATTGGGTTCGCCTTCCAGACCTCGACGCCGTCGTGCGCCGAATCTTTCCGCTGCATAGATTTCTGGAAGCGGTCCGCAGTGGCAAGCTGGCCCTCGTTGCGCCCCATTTATGGGACGATCCTAGAGAGGACGCTCCCTCCATGTGCATGCTTGACGGACGAGGCCAAGTCAGTGGAAAAATGCAGCAACCACTGTCGGACTTTCTTGCGCCAGTGTGGGCGCAGTGTTGGTCCCTCAATCCAGGGTCAGACACGCTGCTCCGCGCCTATTCTCAGGTAAGGGTTGATCCCAAGACGAAACGGAACATGTTGCCAGATCAAGAAGGCGTCACTGTCTCGACAACTGTGCGCCATCTTTTGGCACTGGGGGAACGTTGGCACCGGGAAGGGGCAAACGGCTACCTCGTTGCTGGCCGGGTTGAGTATCTTGCCGATCAGGAGATCTGGCAGCGCATAGTCAATGGGTGCAATGGCAAGCATGGGCCGAGCATGTTTGGCACAGTTCAAGGACGCGCCGAATCGCTCCTGTGGAAGCGGAAATATTTTGAGCATGAGGCGGAAGTTCGGCTGATCCTGATCGACCGGACGAAGCCGTCCGCTGACGTTCCGAGCATCCGGCTTCTCAACTTCGATCCGAACGAGACATTTCTTACGGTGAGCGTCGATCCTCGCCTCGTTTCGTTCGAAGCGAAGGAACGTGAACAGGAAATCAGAGACGCTGGATTTGCCGGTGAGGTGAAGCGGGACGACAGTTATCAAAAGGTCCTGTCACTGCTCGAAATGCACCGCGATTGGGATCAACCTGAATTCGGATCACCCTAATCAGATGTGAGCTCCTATGGCGTATCGGCCGAACGGTAGCCACACGGCAAACATTCCTCTGAAGACGCTCCAGTCGATCAACATATCGGATAGGACGGCGAAGGCAGACGGATGATCGTGTCCCTGAAGTGGGACCGAAAATGGGACCAGAAACCTATTGATCCCGATTTAATGTGTAATTCAAATGTTTTAATGAAAAACTCTGGCGGAGAGGGTGGGATTCGAACCCACGTTACCGTTGCCGGTAAACCGCATTTCGAGTGCGGCGCATTCGACCACTCTGCCACCTCTCCGCGAGGTCTGTCGCAAACGGGTGCGCCGCGTGGTCGGGGCGGCAGGCGACAGGGAGCGCGCGCGTTAGCCCAAGCCTTGCCCCTTGCCAAGTCCCGGAAAGCCAGAAAATGCGGGCATATCTCGCACCTGCACCATCGCGCTGCTTGTTTTGGCGCGTTGAAAGTCCATATTCCGCCCATGGAACGCGCAGAGTTCTTCTCAAGTCAGGCCGGGCGCACCATTGTTGCCCCGCGGCAGACCCGGGCCCGCTTCGGCATCGGAGACGTGGTGCGCCACCGCCTGTTCGCCTTTCGCGGCGTGGTGTTCGATATCGATCCGGTCTTTGCCAATAGCGAAGAATGGTATCAGTCGATCCCCGAGGATATCCGTCCGCGCCGCGATCAGCCGTTTTATCACCTGCTCGCCGAAAACGAAGACTCCTCCTACGTTGCCTATGTCAGTCAGGGCAATCTGGTGGTGGATGCCGATGGTGGGCCGGTCGATCATCCCACGGTGCGCCAGCTGTTCGACAGCTTCAAGGACGGGCGCTACAAAATGCGCAGAGCCCTGACCCATTAGGAAGTTCAGCTTTTCAGCTTCCAGCCTGAACGCAGCAGCGCATAGGTACCCGCCGCCAGCCCCGCGTTGACCACCGCCAGACCCCCTGCAGCCGCGATTACAGTGGTGCTAGATCCCATGTCGGTGGCCCCCAGAAAGCCATAGCGGAAGCCCGAAATCACATAGAAAAACGGGTTCATCCGGCTCACCCACTGGAACGCGGGATCAAGGTTGTCGATCACATAAAACGTGCCCGACAGCAGCGATAGCGGGGCGATGATGAAATTGGTAATCGCCGCATTGTGATCGAACTTTTCAGCCCAGATCGAGGTTGCCAGCCCCAGTGTCGCCAGCAACAGCGACCCCATCAACCCGAACCACACCACCGCCCAGGGGTGCGCCATGCTGAGCGATACGCCCGGCCACAGCGCCATCGCCAAGGCAACGGTAAAGCCCACCGCAATCGCGCGGGTGATTGCGGCGGCGATAATCCCGCTCATCAACTCGCCCGGCGAAAGCGGCGGCATCAACAGATCGATGATCGTCCCCTGCATCTTGCCCGCCAGCAGTGAAAAGCTGGAATTGGCGAAGGCATTCTGCATCATCGCCATCACAATCAGCCCCGGCGCGACGAAGCTCGCAAACGGCACGCCGAGCACTTCGCGTCCTTCGCGACCCAAAGCGACCGTAAAGATCGCCAGAAACAGCAGCGTGGTAAAGGCGGGTGCCCAGATCGTCTGCATCTGCACCTTGAGAAATCGCCGCACCTCCTTCATATAGAGGGCGAACAGACCCACGCGGTTGATCCCGGAAATCACCGGAACACCGCGAGGGGAAAACCGGGCGCTTCCACCGGTCTTGTCAGACAGGTTCTTTTCAGTCACGGGAGCGGCGCGGAAAACGGGTTTAATGAAGCTGGTTCGGCCATGGCACATGGTGCCTAGGCTGCGCAGGGTTCCATGACAAGTATCCGCCGCAAGCACAGGAACAGGTAATACATATGAGCTGGACGGACGAGCGCATCGAGACGCTCAGAAAAATGTGGGAAGGCGGCGCCACCGCCAGCGAGATCGCCACCGAGCTTGGCGGGGTCAGCCGCAATGCTGTGATCGGCAAGGCGCATAGGTTGGGACTGAAAGCGCGCCCTTCCCCGGTGAAGGCCAACGACAAGAAGAAGGCCCCGGCCTCCAAGAAGCCTGTTGCCACGCCCACGCCCGCTGCCGCGCCGCGTTCCGAAACAACCGAGCGGTCGGCCGCAATCGCACCCCAGCGTGCACCGACCCGTCCCACGGCAGTCGCAGCGCGCAGCGACGTGGCCGAACAGAGCGGCCACACGGGGCCCTCTCAGCCGATTCCTAACCCGGCGTCCGATCTGCCCAAAATTGTTTCGGTCGGCCCCGGTGGCTTCCTGCGTCAGGGCCCCGGTGATCAGCAGCCCCCGATCCCACCTGCTCCGCCGCGCCGTCTGGTGCCAGCCAAGCCAAGCCCGGAAATCGCCGACAAGACCAGCCTGCTCGATCTGTCGGAAAAGGTCTGCCGCTGGCCGATGGGCCATCCCGGCGAACCTGATTTCCACTTCTGCGGCCAACAGGTGAACCCCGGTTTCCCCTATTGCGTGGAACATTGCGGCCGGGCCTATCAGGCGCAATTGCCGCGCGGCGTCCGTCGCCCGCCTCCGCCGCTGCCGTTTGGTGGCCCGCGCGTTCGGTAATCGCAAGACTGGGGCAGGGTTGCGCATCGGGGATTCCCCCGCATCTGCCCTGCCCGCTATGGCTGATACGGGCCAAAGTGGGTGTTAATATGAACGCGATTATCGGTGTGTTGATAAAGGCGCTTACCATAGCGGGTGCCTTGATCGCTCTGCCTGCGCCCGCCCATGCCGAACTGCCCGCGCCGGTGCGCGCGATGATTGATGCCGCCATCGCTACGGGTGATGAAAACAAGGTGCGCACAGTGGCCGAAATCGCCCGCGATACCTACCCGTCAGATGGGGATGAGATCACCGCCATCCTCGCCACTTTCGAAGCTGAAATGGCCGCGCGCAGGGTGGCCGAAGCCCAGGCCAAGGAAGATGCAATCCGCACTGCGGGGTTGTTCGATTACTGGAACGGCAAGGGCGAATTTGGCGGATTCCGCGCGACGGGCAATAGCAATAACACCGGCCTTACTACCAGCCTGACAGTTGAACGCGCAGGCATAGACTGGCGGCACAAGCTGACCGGGCGGGCCGATTACCAACGCGCCAGCGGCGTAACCACCCGCGAACAATTCCTTGGTCGCTACGAACCCAATTTCAATGTCTCTGAACGATTCTACATCTATGCGCTGGCGCAATATGAACGCGACCGCTTCCAAGGCTTTTCCGGGCGTTATGCCGTCTCAGGCGGTATCGGTTATCAAGCCCTGAAGAAAGACGACATCCAGCTTTCCATGAAAGCTGGCCCGGCCTACCGCGTCATCGAATTTGTCGACGGACGCAGCGAAAGCCGGATTGCAGGACTTGTGGGCATCGACTTTGACTGGGACATTACCGACCGGCTCAAGCTGACCCAAGATACCAATGCTGTCGCCGAAACGGGTGGCTCTGCGATCGCGATCATCGATTCGCGAAACACCAGCATCGATCTGACCACTGGCCTCAATGCAAAGTTAAACAGCAGCCTGTCGGCGCGGCTTTCTTATGCCATCGAGTACAACAGCAACCCCCCGCCCGGTGCCGTGCAGACCGATACGTTGAGCCGGATGACACTGATCTACGATTTCTGAGCAAACCAGATGACGTGATGCGCGCCCTTGTTGTTGGGGCGCGAACGCACGTTCCACTCGATCACGGTGAGGCCGGTGTCGTATAACCGCTTGCGGAATGCGGGATCGGGCGCAGCTGACCACACGGCCAGAATACCGCCGGGCGCAAGCGCATCGCGCGCCTTGGCAAGACCCGTGCGCGAATAGAGCCGGTTATTCGCATCGCGCACCAGCCCATCGGGGCCATTGTCGACATCAAGCAGGATCGCATCAAACTTGGCCGAGGTGCCGTCATTGGCATCATCGATCAGCGCCGCAACATCGCAGATCCTGAGATCGAGGCGCGGGTCTGACAGGCTATCGCCGGTCAGTTCGGCCATCGGCCCTTTGGCCCAATCGATGATCGCCTCGGCGATTTCGGCAATGATGATCTGCGCCTTGTCCCCCAACCGCGCGCGTGCTGCGCGGTAGGTGAAGCCCATGCCATAACCGCCGATCAGGATGCGCGCATTGGCTTTGCCGAGCCGGTCGATGGTGAGTTCGGCAAGCTGTTCTTCCGAAAAGCGCATCCGCGAGCTCATCAGCTCGTTACGCCCCATCACGATCATGAAGTGGCCAGCATGCGTATAGAGTTCGAGCAATTCGCCATCGGCAATCTGTGCGCTGGCGAGGTGTTCGCGTTTGAGCATCGTCAGACATCCCTTTCAACAAAAAGGCCGCCCGGATCGCTCCGGGCGGCCCCAATTGTTACCCTCAAATAAGACGATCAGTCCTTGAGGAAGTCGGGCAGACCGGCCGGCCCGCTGTCCTGATCACGGCCACCGCGATCACCGCCGCCGCTGCGACCACGGCCCCCCCGATCACTGCCGCGATCACCTCTGGGTCCGCGCCGGTCGTTACCGCGATCGCCGCCCCGGCCGCCTTCACGCGGCTCACGCGGTTCGCGCGGCGGGCGGGTGTCTTCGAGCTCTGCACCAGTTTCCTGATCGACCACCCGCATCGACAGGCGCACCTTGCCGCGCTGGTCGATTTCGAGCACCTTGACCTTCACGTCCATGCCTTCGGAAACGACATCGGTGGGCTTTTCCACCCGCTCGTTGCGCATTTCCGAAACGTGGACGAGGCCATCCTTGCCGCCCATGAAGTTCACGAACGCGCCGAAATCGACGATGTTCACGACCTTGCCGTTGTAGATCTTGCCAACTTCGGCTTCCTCGACAATGCCGAGGATCCACTTCTTGGCGGCTTCGATTTCATCAACGTTACTCGACGAGATCTTGATCACGCCTTCATCGTCGATATCGACCTTGGCGCCGGTTTCAGCCACGATTTCGCGGATCACCTTGCCGCCGGTGCCGATGATGTCGCGGATCTTCGACTTGTCGATCTGGATCGTTTCGATGCGCGGCGCGTGCTTGCTGACTTCGGTGCGGGCAGAGCCCAGCGCCTTGGTCATTTCGCCCAGGATGTGCGCACGGCCAGCCTTGGCCTGTTCCAATGCCTTGGCCATGATTTCCTGCGTGATGCCGGCAATCTTGATGTCCATCTGCATGGTGGTGATACCGTTTTCGGTGCCAGCAACCTTGAAGTCCATGTCGCCCAGGTGATCTTCATCACCCAGAATGTCGGACAGGACGGCGAATTCATCACCTTCCAGGATCAGGCCCATTGCGATGCCCGAAACAGGCGCCTTCACCGGCACGCCGGCATCCATCATCGACAGACACCCGCCGCACACCGTCGCCATCGAGGACGAGCCGTTGGACTCGGTGATGTCCGACAATACGCGGATGGTATAGGGGAAGTCTTCCTTTGACGGCAGGATCGGGTTGAGCGCACGCCACGCCAGCTTGCCGTGGCCGATTTCGCGGCGGTTTGAACCACCGAAACGGCCCACTTCGCCGACCGAATAGGGCGGGAAGTTATAGTGAAGCATGAAGCTCGAATAGCTGAGGCCTTCGAGCCCGTCGATCATCTGCTCGGCATCCTTGGTGCCCAGCGTGGTGGTGCAGATCGCCTGCGTTTCACCGCGAGTGAACAGCGACGAACCATGCGTGCGCGGCAGGAAGCCAACGATTGCTTCGATCGGGCGAACCTGATCAAGCTTGCGTCCGTCGATCCGCTGGCCATCCTTGAGGATCGCCCCGCGCACGATTTCGGCTTCGAGCTTCTTCATCACCTTGCTGGCGACGTTCTGGGTCTGCCCGCCTTCATCGGCGAAAGCGGCCTTGGCCTTGGCGCGTGCTTCGTTGAGAAGGTTCGAACGCGCCGATTTATCAGTGACCTTGTAAGCCGCTGCGATATCAGCGCCGACCAGATCCTTAAGCTTGGCCTTGATGTCGGCGGTATTATCCGAGGTGTCGATCACCCACGGTTCCTTCGCCGCCTGTTCAGCCAGATCGACGATCGCGCCGATGACCTTGCGGCATTCGTCATGCGCAAACATCACCGCGCCGAGCATTTCTTCCTCGGTCAGTTCCTTGGCTTCGGATTCGACCATCATCACTGCGCTATCCGTGGCAGCAACCACCAGATCGAGCCGGCCTTCAGCCAGCGCACGATCCTGCTTGGGATTGAGGACATATTCGCCATCAATATAACCCACGCGGCAAGCGCCAATCGGGCCCATGAACGGCAGGCCCGAAATGGTCAGCGCAGCCGAAGCGGCGACCATCGCGACCATATCGGGATCAGTTTCGCCATCAAACGAAAGAACTTGACAAATCACGTTGATTTCGTTGTAGAAATCTTCTGGAAACAGCGGGCGGATCGGACGGTCGATCAGGCGGGAAACCAGCGTTTCCTTTTCGGTCGCGCCGCGTTCACGCTTGAAGAAGCCACCTGGGATGCGCCCGGCGGCTGAGAATTTTTCCTGATAGTGGACGGTGAGCGGGAAGAAATCCTGCCCTTCCCGAACGCTCTTGGCGGCGGTCACGGCGCACAGCACCACGGTTTCGCCATAGGTGGCCAGCACTGCGCCATCGGCCTGACGGGCAACGTGCCCGGTTTCCAGAGTGAGGGTTTTGCCGCCCCATTCCAGCGATACGGTTTTCGTGTCGAACATTGATTTTCCTTCTGACCCGCGGTCGCCCTATTGCGTGCGGGGCCTCATGTGCCGGGGAAAAGACCGTCCCGGTCCGGTGTGGGGCGCTTTGACCCCAAGGCGGGCAGACCGGATGTCTGCTTGCCCCATAAGCAAAAAAGGCGGCCCGTTGAGCCGCCTTTTCGCAAAACTCTTATTTCCGCAGGCCCAGCTTCTGGATCAGAGCATTATACCGCTCCACATCCTTTTTCTTGAGGTAGGCCAGCAGCGTGCGACGCTTGTTGACCATCATCAACAGGCCGCGACGCGAATGGTTGTCCTTGTGGTGGCCCTTGAAGTGTTCAGTGAGGTTGCGGATGCGCTGCGTGAGGATCGCAACCTGAACTTCGGGGCTGCCCGTATCCTTGGGATCACGAGCGTTATCAGCAATGATTACTTGTTTGGCTTCGGCGGTCACCGACATAGGTTTTCTCTCTTACTCAGCGACATCGGGAAGGTTAAAACCCCGCACGACCGTGGCCATGCCATCCGTGATTTCCATCAGCGCGACCGGGACAGCGCCCAGTTTCGCCAGATAAAGCCCGGATGATTGGGGCATGTCAGACAATACCCGGCCCTGACGGACCGCCTGCGCGCTTGTCTGATCGAGGTGGAGGGCCGGGATGTCGTCCAGCCCTGCCTCTAACGGCAGGATCAGGTTTTCTAATGCGCGGCGCTTAGCGGATTCCTCCAGCAAGTCCAGCGAAATCGCTTGGGCCTCGGTGAACGGCCCAGCCTTGGTGCGGCGCAGGTAGGTGACATGACCGCAGGTGCCAAGCGCGCTGGCAATATCGCGCGCGAGGCTGCGGATATAGGTGCCTTTGGACACGTGGGCGACAAGGGTGATGTCTTGCACAATATCGTCACCATGACCTTCGCCGGAATGACAGATAGTGAGCGAATGGATCGTCACCGCCCTCGCCTTCAATTCCACCGCCTCGCCCGCCCGGGCCCGGTCATAGGCGCGCTGGCCATCGACCTTCAGCGCGGAATAGGCCGGCGGCACCTGTTCGATCGGCCCGGTAAAGCGCGGCAGTATCGCTTCTATCTCAGCCAGCGTCGGACAGTGATCGCTGGTCGCCACCACCTCACCTTCGGTATCAAGCGTTGCGGTTTCAGCCCCAAACTGCACGGTGAATTCGTAGATCTTGCTGGCATCCAGCATCCGTCCGGCCAGCTTGGTTGCCTCTCCCAGCGCGATTGGTAGCACGCCTTCGGCCAGCGGATCGAGCGTGCCGCCATGCCCCACCTTGGTCTTGGCATGGCCCCCCTGCCGTAGCACGCGCTTGACCGCGCTAACGCCTTGGGTGCTGCCCAACCCGCGCGGCTTGTCGAGGATCAGCCAGCCAGACAGCGGCACGGGTTTAACGGCGTCGTTCACCCTACCCCCTTAACCATGCCGCGCCCATAACGCCACGCCGTGCGCCCGCGCACCGATCAGGCAATCAGCGCCGCAATCGCGTCTGCCAGGCTCAGATAAAGGCTCATCGCTGCGCCGACTGGCGGCATCAGCACCTGGCTAAGCCAACCCGTTCCGAACACCCAGCTTGCTGCGATCAGGATCAACAGCAGCGCCATGCCAATGCCTTGCAACTTTTCCCACCCCGCCTGCAACCGCGCTGGCAACAGCCCGCCGACAATGTGCGATCCATCAAATGGCGGGATCGGCAACAGGTTGAACAGACCGAGGAAGATGTTGATGAGGATGAAGTAAAATAACCCGGTGGCAAGCCACTGCGTCTCTCCCAGACGATTGACCAGCAGCGCCGCACCGTCGCCCACATCGCCGCCCATGCCAACGCCCGACGGCATCGCCAGCCCCAGCAACACTGCGCCCACAGCTGCGAGCACGAAATTGCTCCCCGGCCCGGCGGCGGCCACCGCCATCATCCCGAACCGCGGATTGCTGAGCCGCCATTTGTTGACCGGCACCGGCTTGGCCCAGCCAAACACCGGCCCGCCCAGCAGCGCCAGCGCGCCCGGCACCAACAGCGTGCCGACCGGATCGACATGCCTGATCGGATTGAGCGTCAACCGCCCGCGATCCGACGCGGTGGTATCGCCGAGCAATTTGGCGGCATAACCATGCGCGACCTCGTGAAACACGATGGCAATGACAAGCGCCGGGATCAGCACCAGCGCAAGGGAGAGGGTTTGGGTCATCGCCGCAGCATGTAGGGTGCAGCCCGGCGAAAGCCAGAGGCGCAGGGCACAATCACCCGGCCAACGCCTGCGAAAAATGTTTGCGGCACAGCGCGACATAGCGATCATTGCCGCCGATTTCGGTCTGCTGGCCCTGCCGCACGGCTTTTCCGCTGGCATCAACCCGCAGGTTCATCGTCGCCTTGCGGCCGCAGTGACACACCGCTTTCAGTTCCACCAGCGCATCCGCAATCCCCAGCAGCACCGCCGAACCGGGGAACAATTCGCCCTGAAAATCGGTGCGCAACCCATAACACAGCACCGGCACCCCAGCCCCATCCGCCAGCCGTGCAAGCTGCCACACCTGTTTGGGGTCAAGGAACTGTGCCTCGTCCACCAACACGCAATCGAGCGGCGTGGCAGCATGGGCAGCGGCAACCTCTGCCCACAGATCAGTATCGGGATGGAACCGCTGCGCCGCGCTTTCCAGCCCGATGCGGCTGCGCACCATGCCCCCCGACCGACTATCAAGCGCGGCGGTCCACAACATCGTGCGCATCCCGCGTTCACGGTAATTGAAATCCGCCTGCAACAGGTGCGATGATTTGCCCGCGTTCATGCTGGCGTAGTAGAAGTATAGCTTGGCCATCGCACCAGCCTAACGATTCGTCGCGCGCGCGGCGAGATAGGGCTTGGACCTTTTGCCCGGTTGAGGCGTATAAGCAGCATAATGAGCAAACCAGCCGCCCTTGTTCGGATGATCCTGCTGCCGCTGCTGGCAGTCTTTGCGATTGCGAATATCGGCGCGCCGCAGCGCTACACGCTTGATGCCAGCGCCAGCAATGTATCGGCCAAGGTTCCGTTCTTCGGGATCGCCAGCAAAACCGCACGCTTTCCCCAAATGCAGGGTGCAGTCACGATTGTTCCCGGCGCGCCCGAACGCGCGGTGATTGACGTGACGTTTGATGCCACCGCCATCGAAGCGCCGGACGAGGTAACGCTCGCCCGGCTGCGCGGGGAAAAATTCTTCTGGGTCGAAAAATATCCGACCGTGCACTTCGTTGGCCGATCGTTGAAACTGACCAGCCCGACGCGCGGCACGGTTTCAGGCGAATTGACCGCGCGCGGAGTGACCAAGCCGCAGACGCTAACCGTCACCTTCGATGCCGACCCGCTGACGCAGGTGGGCCAGCCGGTCAGCTTCACCGGCACCACCACGATTGACCGGCGGCAATATGGAATGAAATCCTATCAGCTGATCGTCGGCAACAAGGTGGACATCATGCTGAAGGCTCGGATGTTACCGCGTTAGGGGCGGGGATTCACTCTTCTTCGCCCAGATCGCGCGCCACCTTGGGATCGCGCAGCAGCGCCTCGATCCGGTCAGCCTCGGCAAAGCTTTCATCCTTCCGGAACTTCAATTTGGGCGCGAATTTAAGGCCGAGCCGTTTGGCTACCTCGCGTTGCAGGAACGCGGTGTTCTGGCGCAGCGCGTGCACCACCTCATCCTCGCCCGCACCCAGCAGCGGTTTGATGTAAGCGGTGGCGTGACGCAGATCGGGCGTCATGCGCACTTCGGTGACCGAAATGTTCGCCGCGCTGACCACGTCATCATGCACTTCGCCGCGCGCCAGCAGTTCCGACAGGATATGCCGCACCCGCTCGCCCACCTTGAGCACGCGCACCGATTGCTGTTCGGGGGTGAATGGGGTCTTTGCCATGCTTCAACCCATCCCGGTTTCGGTTGGCGTGGGGCGCGGCGTCGGGATCGCGGTTGAGGTGGCGCGGGCGTAGGTTGTGCCGTCTTCTCCCAGCAATTCGCCTTCAAGGAACACCACGCGCCGACCGGCCTTGACCACCCGGCCCTTGCCGATGATCGTCGCGCCTTCGGGGATCAGGCGGATCAGCGACATGGAAATTTCGAGGTTCAGCGGGGCCATCTCACCATCGGTTGACGCGACATAGGCATAGCCCATCACATCATCCAGATAACCCGCAACCAATCCCCCCTGCACGCCGCCGCGCCAAGTGGTCATTGCACGCGTCACGGTGAAACGCATGGTCGCGGTCTGGGTTGCTGCATCCCAGCCGACAAATTGCGAGCCGAGCAGCGCGGTGTGCGGCGACTGCCCGGCTTCGTCAGGGTAAAAGGCGTCGTCGCTCACAGCGTCCGCTCACGCTCCTCGACCGAGAAGACTTCGAGGTTGTCGCCCGGTTTGATGTCGTTGGTATCTTCCAGCACCACGCCGCATTCGAGACCAGTGCGCACTTCGTCGACATCGTCCTTGAACCGCCGCAGCGATTGGATCTTGGTCGCCGAAACGATAACATCGGCGCGGGTAAGGCGTGCGAACAGGCCCTTGCGGATCGCGCCTTCCAGAACCAGCAGCCCGGCTGCCTTGTCCTTCTTGCCCGCCGGGAACACCTGCTTGACTTCGGCCCGGCCAACCACGGTTTCGATCCGTTCCGGCCCCAGCTCGCCCGCCATTTCCTTGGCGATGGCATCGGTCAGGTGATAGATGACATCATAATACATCATCCGGACATTATCGCGCTTCAGCAAATCGCGCGCCTTGGCATTGGGGCGCACGTTGAAGCCGATAATCGGCGCCTTTGACGCTGCGGCCAGCGTCACATCGCTTTCAGTGATCGCGCCTACGCCTGCATTCAGCACGCGCACCTTGATCTCGTCATTCGAAAGGTTGTGGAGCGCGTTGACGATCGCCTCGACGCTGCCTTGCACATCGGCCTTCACCACCACCGGAAATTCGATGACGCTGGAAGACAGGGTGCTGAACATCGTGTCGAAATTGGTCGGGGCCAGCGCGGTGCGCTTTTCGGTCGCGATTTCGAGACGATATTTGGCAACTTCGCGCGCGCGTTGTTCGTTTTCGACCACGGTGAGGTTGTCGCCTGCTGACGGCACACCGCCCAGACCCAGCACCTCGACCGGCATCGAAGGCCCGGCCTCCTGCAACTGATTGCCCTTGTCGTCGACAATCGCGCGCACCTTGCCGCTTTGGGTGCCAACCACGAAGTTGTCGCCGCGCTTCAACGTGCCGCGCGTCACCAGCACAGTCGCCACCGGGCCGCGGCCCTTGTCGAGCTGGGCTTCGATCACGGTTGCTTCGGCATCGCGGTCAGGCCGGGCTTTGAGTTCGAGCAATTCAGCCTGCAATCCGATCGCTTCGATCAGCTTATCAAGCCCCGCGCCGGTGGTTGCCGATACTTCGACATCCTGCACTTCGCCCGACATCGCCTCGACCATCACGTTATGCTCGAGCAAGCGCTCACGCACCTTTTGCGGATTGGCTTCTGGCTTGTCGCACTTGTTGATCGCCACGATCATGGGCACACCGGCTGCCTGCGTATGTTTAATCGCTTCAATCGTCTGCGGCATGATCCCGTCATCCGCCGCGACCACCAGAATCACGATATCGGTGACGTTCGCCCCGCGCATGCGCATTTCGGAAAAGGCGGCGTGGCCCGGCGTATCGAGGAAGGTAATCTTCTGCTCATCGCCCGAACCCGATTTCGCGGTGATCTGATAGGCGCCGATATGCTGCGTGATCCCGCCAGCTTCGCCCTTCACCACATCGGTGCCGCGCAGCGCATCCAACAGACTGGTCTTGCCGTGATC
Source organism: Alphaproteobacteria bacterium HGW-Alphaproteobacteria-7 (assembly GCA_002842735.1). Lineage (GTDB taxonomy): Bacteria > Pseudomonadota > Alphaproteobacteria > Sphingomonadales > Sphingomonadaceae > Erythrobacter. Next base: position 22,054 of record PHEB01000012.1, read on the forward strand.
GACGTGGCCCATAATCGTTACCACCGGCGGACGCGGACGCAGCGTTTCTGCCGGGTCCATGTCCTCGGAATTGTCGATATCGACATCGCTGGCCGATACGCGGGTGATATTGTGGCCAAATTCCTCAACCAGCAGTTCGGCGGTGTCCTGATCGATGGTCTGGTTGACCGTGACCATCATGCCCATGTTGAACAGCGCTTTCACCAGATCCGCGCCCTTTTCGGCCATGCGGTTGGCGAGTTCGCCGACGGTGATCGCTTCGGGCACGACCACGTCGCGCACCTGCTTTTCACGCGGCTTAGACGGGCCGCCCTGCCCGCGGCGTTCCTTTTCGCGCGCACGCTTGAGCGCGGCTAGGCTGCGGGCGCGGCGGCCTTCGTCTTCGTTGAGCGCGCGGGTGACGGTCAGCTTGCCTGAACGGCGCTTGTCCTTGTCAGCATCGATTGGCGCGGCGCGCTTGTCTTCTTTCTTTTTCTTGATCTCGGGCCGCTTGGGTTCGGGCCGTTCGATCGGGGTGAACCGGCGCGGGCTGGGCGCGGCGTCCGACCTGTCGGCGGGGGTAGCAGTTTCAGCCTCGGCGGCCACAGCCGACTCGTCGGCTACTGGTGCGGGGTCAGCCACGGGCGCGGCGTTTGCGGCTTCACCGCGCTGCTTTTCGGCTTCTTCTTCAGCCCGGCGATTGTCCTCAACCCGGCGGCGTTCTTCTTCATCGCGCTCGCGCGCTTCGATTTCTTCACGCTTGCGCGCTTCCTGTGCACGTTGCAGCCGCTCTTCCTCGGCTTCCAGCTGGAGCCGCTTGACGCGTTCCTGCGGCGTTTCGCCAGCAGGCGCGGCGCGCGCCGGGCGCGGCTTCGGGGTTGGCGCCGGAGCGGGCGTTTCGGCGACCGGAGGCGGTGCGGGCGGCGGAGGCGCAGCGGGCTCGCTACCGGGTTTGCCGATCGCGCGGCGACGCTTCACCTCGACCACCACCTTGTTGGTGCGGCCGTGGCTGAAGGTCTGCTTGACCTCGCCCGCGTCAACCGACCGTTTGAGGCCGAGGGGCTTGCGGGTGCGCTGGTTGTCGTCGTCGCTCATTGTAACTCTTTAATCCTTCACGTATTCATCAATTGTCGCCAGCCCCGATATGGGCTGGTCGCCGTGGCCGGATGCGTCCCGACCGATATCATTCGTCATGTGCGCGTCGCGCTCACCAAGGTAGTTCGCCAGCCGGGTGACCGGATCGAGCACCCGCTTCGCCGCGCGTGTATCGCCGGGATGTCCGGCAACGCCCAAGTGGACGACATTGTCGCGGCCCAATGCCACAGACAGCGCAGTGCGGTCCAGTGGCAAGACCTGGCCCCGTTCGCCCGAGCCTTCAACCTCACGCCCGACGCGCCAGGCCTGATCCAGCTTGCGCCGCCCGTCTTCGCTGCTGTCGCTGGCGTGGAGCAAGGCGGCAAGCCTGCCTGATCGCGCCTGTTCTTCAATCCGCGCCGATCCCAGCACAATCTTGCCAGAACGCAGTTCAAGCCCCAACCGGTCGCACAAATGGCGCGCCAGCGCGGCTTCCGCGCGGTCAGCCAAATCATCGGGGATGGTCAGGACTGCGCCCTTGAACGCGCGCAGCAGTGCTTTCTTCAGCGCGCCATCTGCCAGCGCAGTTTCCAGCAGCGCGCGGTCCGGCGTGATCCACGCCCCGCGCCCCGGAGCCTTGCCAGCCACATCGGGCAGCACCAGCCCGTCAGGCGAAATCGCCAGACGCAGCAGATCATCCCGCGCCGAGCTTTCCCCGGAAAGGATACAGCGCCGCTCGCTCCCCGGGTCATTGGCGACCGCGGCGGGGAGTTCCGGCTCAACGATATCGGACGTCAGGCGCTCATTGGGTGGAGTCCGCATGGGCGGCCTCCTGAGTGTCGGGGCTGGAGACGGGGTCTTCGTCTTCAAACCAGTGTGCGCGGGCTGCCATGATGATTTCGTTGCCCTGTTCTTCGCTCAGGCCATATTCGCCCAGCACGCCGCCCTTGTCCTGTTCACGCTGCGGGCGCCGCATTGGCGGGCCGGCGGCATCATTGTTACGGCGACGCGGAGCTTCGCGCTTCTTGGCGATCAATTCGTCAGTGGCAAGATCGGCCAGATCATCCAGCGTCTTGATCCCCGCCTTACCGAGCGTGACCAGCATCGCTTCGTTCAGGTGCGGCATTTCCGCCAGCGCGTCTTCAACGCCCAGTTCGCGGCGCACCTCACGGTGGGCTGCTTCCTGACGTTCGAGCGCTTCGAGCGCGCGGTTTTGCAGTTCTTCGGCGAGTTCTTCGTCGAACCCTTCGATGGTCGCGAGTTCAGCCAGGTCGACATAGGCGACTTCGACCAATTCGGCGAAACCTTCGGCAACCAGCAGCTGCGACAGGGTTTCGTCGACGTCGAGCTCTTCCTCGAACATCTTCGAACGTTCGGCGAATTCCTTCGACCGCTTTTCCGAGGCTTCTTCCTCGGTCATGATGTCGATCTGGTGGCCGGTGAGCTGGCTCGCCAGCCGCACGTTCTGGCCGCGCCGGCCAATCGCCAGGCTGAGCTGATCGTCGGGCACCACAACTTCGATGCGGCCATCATCTTCGTCTAGCACGACGCGGCTGACGGTGGCGGGCTGCAACGCGTTGACCACGAAGGTCGCGGTGTCTTCCGACCACGGGATGATGTCGATCTTTTCGCCCTGCAATTCCTGCACCACCGCCTGCACGCGGCTGCCCTTCATGCCGACGCAGGCGCCGACCGGGTCAATGCTGGAATCGTGGCTGATCACGCCAATCTTGGCGCGGCTGCCCGGATCGCGGGCGGCGGCCTTGATTTCGATGATGCCGTCGTAAATTTCGGGAACTTCCTGCGCGAACAGCTTGCGCATGAAATCGGGCGCGGCGCGCGACAGGAAAATCTGCGGGCCGCGATTATTGCGTTCGACCTTGGTGATCAGCGCGCGCACGCGCTCACCCGTGCGGGCAGCTTCGCGCGGGATCTGCTGATCGCGGCGGATCACACCTTCGGCGCGGCCAAGGTTGACGATCACGTGGCCGAATTCGACCGACTTGATCACCCCGGTGATGACTTCGCCCTGGCGATCCTTGAACTCTTCGAACTGGCGTTCGCGTTCGGCATCGCGAACCTTCTGGAAGATCACCTGCTTGGCAGATTGCGCATCGATGCGGCCAAGATCGACTGGGGGCAGCGGGTCGACGATGAAATCGCCAACGGTCGCGCCGGGTTGCAGCTTTTCAGCCTGCTTCAGATCGACCTGCTTGAAGTAGTCTTCGACCTCCTCGACCACCTCGACCACGCGCCACAGCGTCAGATCGCCGGTCAGCGGATCAAGCTTTGCCCGGATGTCGTTTTCCGCACCGTAACGGTTACGCGCGGATTTCTGGATCGCTTCTTCCATCGCCTCGATAACGATGGATTTGTCGATCATCTTTTCCGTGGCGACCGCATTGGCAATCGCAAGGAGTTCGGCCTTATTGGCGGAAATGGCACTGGCCATCAGTCGTCTGCCTTTTCTTCTACGTTGTCTTCGATAAGTTCTTCGGCCCCGCTGGTATCCAGCGGGCGGGTAGCGGCGATCAGCGCGTCGGTCAGGACAAGCTTGGCCGTGTGAATCTGTGTCAGCGGAAGGCGGACATCGCCTGCCTTGACTTCGGTAATATGCACCATACCATCTTGAAGGCCATGCAGCACGCCTTTGTTGACGCGCTGGCCCCCAAACTCGCTGGCGTAGCCCTTGTCCATCACGATCCGCACGTCGTGACCTGCCCAATTGGCAAAGTCCTTGTCGCGGGTCAGCGGGCGGTCGATGCCGGGCGAACTGACTTCGAGGTGGTATGCCCCCTCGATCAGCACGTCGCCCGCTTCTTCGGCGGCGTCGATCACGTCGGATACCCGGCGAGACAGGGCCGCGCATTGATCGATCACCAGCTGTCCGGTAGCCGGGTCTTCAGCCATGATCTGCAGCGCCATGCCGCCATCACCCGCTTCAGAAGCGATCATCGCCACGCGCACCAGTTCAAACCCGAGCGCCTGCGCCTCGGGTTCGATCAACTGGATAAGGCGCGCGATATCGGCCATTCTTGCTCCATCAGGGCCGCCATGCAGAAATGCGGGTTTGTGCCGGCCCCAAGCGGCGCCAGCATCCAAACCTTGTTACCACAATGCCGGGATTAGCGGCCCATTAGGCGCGCGCGCGCGGTTTGGCAAGCGCGAAGGCAGTGGGCCGTGTCGCAACCGTCAGTTGCAGCCCGTGACCCAGCGGCGAACCTGATCGCGCAAGTCCTCACGCTTGCGCCGTTCGAAGGAGGCTGCGTAATGCCGCATCGCCACGACCGCATCATGCGCAATCGGCAGGTCGAACGCCAAACCATTGGTGCCGCCACCAATGCCCGCAGTGCGCCGGATCGCGGTGACGAACATCTCCATGCCTTCGATCCGGAGATAGCCGCTTGCGCCTTTATTGAGAGGGCGCGCCAGCCCGATTCGCGCGCCCGTTCGTGATAGGTCGAGCAGCACGCACATCTGTGTTTCAGTTGTCGTTATCAACCGCGCCGGTATCGATAGCCGCAATCGCGATGCGCCGCGCCGCCCGACGTTTTCCAGCGGGCCGCGATCAGGCGTGGCAAGTTTCGGCGACATAGTGCTGCAGGATAACAGCAGCATGGTGAGCGCGGTGCGACCATGCACCTACGGGTTTTTACTGAGACATCAGACGGCGATCATAAGGTCAGGAGCTAATAGCCCCAGCCACCATCCTTGTGGCTGTCGCGCGAATTATCGCGCTGCCGATCGCGCTGGGATGCCGCGCTTGGCGGTCGGTAGCCCCAGCCATCCTTGGCCATTTCTGCAGCGCGGCGTTCCTCCTGAGCGGCGATGATCGCCTTTTCGCCGATCCGCTCGGCCCGCTCGCCTACTGAATCGACTGCCTTGGGCACGAAATAGGACGCGCCAATGGTGAACATCAGACCCGTGACAATGAAGCCAAGCGCAATGATCCCGAAAATAAACCGGACAGTGCTGGTGAGGTTTTCAACAATATCGAGAAGTGCGCGCATCGTCCCGCTCCCAAACGAACATCGGGTTGCGATTAATCCCTGAATCTTGCGATTTGGTTAGGCGCCCTCCTCCTGCCCCTCCATCAGCCCGTGCTTGCGGATCGCATGGCGCAGTTGGTCATAGGTCAGGTTAAGCGCCCGCGCGGTCTGGCGTTGGTTCCAGCGATGCTTGCCCAGCGCATGTTGCAGGATCGTGCGTTCGTGCGCGTCAACCGCTGCGCGCAGGTCGTCGATTGCGTCGACCTCGGTTGCAGCAGGCACAATATTGGCAGCAGCACCAATGGCAGATGGCGCGGTTGGCGCGCGGCGATGCTGCGGCGGTTGCGGCCGCCACGGGCTGTCGAACGGATCGAACTGCACGTGCGCAATCGGCGCTTCTGCGTCGGCCCAGCGATACACGGCGCGTTCAACCACGTTGCGCAATTCGCGGACATTGCCGGGCCACTGGTGATCTTCCAGCGCATCCATCACGTGATCTGCAAATCCCGGCCAGCGGTCCCATTCCAGCTCTGCCGCCATGCGCCGCCCGAAATATTCCGCCAGCACGCCGATATCACCCTCACGCACCCGCAAGGGCGGCAAGGTGATGACTTCAAAGCTCAGCCGGTCGAGCAGGTCGGCGCGAAATTCGCCCGCCGCCGCCAGCGCGGGCAGATCATCATTGGTCGCCGCGACAATTCGCACATCGACCCGGATCGGGCGCGATGCGCCGATGCGGGTGATCTCGCCATATTCGACCGCGCGCAGCAGCCGTTCCTGCGCGCCCATCGACAGCGTGCCGAGTTCATCAAGGAACAGCGTGCCGCGGTCGGCTTCCTCAAACCGGCCAGCGCGCGATTTGGTCGCGCCGGTAAACGCCCCGGCTTCGTGCCCGAACAATTCGGCTTCGATCAGGGTTTCGGGCAAGGCCGCGCAGTTCATGGTGACGAGCGGCTCGTCCCAGCGGCTCGATAGGCGGTGCAGACGTTCGGCGATCAGTTCCTTGCCGGTGCCACGCTCACCGATCACCAATACCGGGCGGTTCATCGATGCCGCGCGGCTGGCACGTTCGACCGCATCGAGAAAAGCCCCCGACTGGCCGATGAATTGGGTTTCGTGCTGCATATCCAAACTTATAGTGAAATTTCCCAATGCTTGGCAATAGACCCCAATGGGCACGGGTGATTTTCAGTAAAAAACCGCGATAATCCGCCATTTTTGCGATTTGGCACGGGGGTTGCAAAATACTCGGCAAGACCACGGATACCACCTGAGAGGCTCATCATGATCAACTCCAAACCCGCCACTAGCACCTTCTGGAGCAGCAAGCTCGGGCACGCCGCGATGGCCAGCATTGCCGCCATGGTGATGATGATCGCGCTGTCTTCGCAGATCCAGCCGGGTGCGGTCAGCGCCGCCCCGATCGTTCACCCCGCGTCCGAAGTCGGCACGATGATCGAGATCGCCTGATATGGGTAATCCCAGAAACCCGCGTGACCAACACGATCCCCTCGGGCCGGAGCGGCCAGAGCGGGCTGTCCCCCCCGCAAATGCTGCCGGTGACGCAAGCCCCCCAGGCGTCAACCAGAGCAGCGACGCTCCGGCCCAACCTTCCCGCTTGCTGAGCGCAGGGCGGCTGTCGCGGCTCGATGAGGAAATCGAAGCCTTGCGCCGCAACCCTTCCGCGAAGCAAACGCGCGGGCGCACCGGCGAACCGGAGCAAGACCGAGTCGCTCCCCGCGACCAGATCAATTCGTTTCTTGATGGAGTAGCCTTCATGGGCATTTTCAGCCGCACCCGCGACATCATTGCCGCCAATTTCAACGATATGCTCGACAAGGCCGATGATCCGACCAAGATGATCCGCATGATCATCCTCGAAATGGAGGAAACCCTGGTCGAAGTCCGCGCCAGCGCGGCGCGCACGATTGCCGATCAGAAAGAAATGCACCGCCACTGCGTCAAGCTTGACCGCCTTCAGGCCGACTGGGGGGAAAAGGCGCAGCTCGCACTCAGCAAGGATCGCGAAGATTTGGCCCGTGCGGCGCTGGTTGAAAAGAAGAAGGCCGGTGACATGGCCGATCAGCTCAAGGCCGAAATCGCGGTGCTTGATGATGCGCTGCGCGCTTACGAGGATGACATCGCCAAGCTGCAGCACCGCCTGCGCGAAGCCCGCAGCCGCCAGACTGCGATCGCCGCGCGCCTCGAAAGCGCGGAAAACCGCGTCAAGCTGCGCACGCTGATGAGCACCGAACGCACCGACGAGGCGCTCGCCCGCTTCGACCAGCTCGAACGCCGGGTCGATTACGCCGAAGGCCGCGCCGACGCTTTGCAGATCGCCGAAGGCAAGCCCCCGACGCTCGCCGATGAAATTGCGGCGCTCGCCGGATCGGACGCGATTGATGATGAATTGGAAGCGATGAAAAAAGCGCTCGGCAAAGCCGACGACAGCAAGGGGGAATAGACCATGGAAGACGGACTTATCGCGGTGATGATCGTCGCCACGCTTTTCATCGGCCTGCCATGGGTCATCCTGCATTACATGACCAAGTGGAAAACCGCCGCCACCATCACCACTGATGACGAGGTGCTGCTGGAGGAACTCTACAACCTCGCCAAGCGGCTCGATGAACGGATGGACACGGTTGAACGGCTGGTCGCCAGCGACGATCCCGAATTCACCCCCGCCCGCCGCCTGATTGCCGATCAGGAAAAGGACAACCAGCAACTGCGCGAACTGGAAGCGCTGATTGCCGAGAAGAAAGGAACCCGCGCATGAACAGCCCCCGCACCACGCTTTACCGTGACAAGCATAATGGCAAGCTGATGGGCGTTTGCGCCGGGATTGCCGATTACACCGGGGTCAATGTGTTTTGGGTCAGGCTGGCCGCGGTTGCTTCGATCTTCATCACCGGCGGCCCATCGATCATCGCCTATCTGATCGCCGGGTTCCTGCTCAACAAGAAGCCACCCTACCTCTACCGCGATGAAAGCGAGCAGAAATACTGGCAGGGCGTACGCCAGAATCCCAAGCGCACCGCGCGCGAAATCCGCGCCAATTTCCGCGATATCGACCGGCGGCTGGCCGCGGTGGAACACCACTATGTCAGCAGCAACCCGCGCCTGACCGCCGAAATCGAGCGGCTGCGCTGAACTTTTGACCTGAGGGGGTTTGAATAATGGAAGGCATACTCGCACTGCTGATCCCGATCGTCGCGCTGTCGATCCCGATTGTGGCGATCTGGACCAAGCACCAGCAGAAAATCGCCGAAATGCAGATTGGCGCCACCGCCGAACAGACCGCTGAAAAGGCCGCGCAATATGCGACCCACATCCAGCGGTTGGAAGACCGGGTGCAGGTGCTCGAACGCATCGTCACCGATCGCGGTTATGACATCGCCACCCAGATCGAAGCCCTGCGCGACCAGCGCCGGGTGGACGAGGAAGGCGCGGGCATTCCGCTCGGCCTTGGCAGCAAGGAGCGCGTGTGATGGAAGCGGTCGATTTTCTCCCCTATCTCGGTTGGATCATTGGCGGGTCGTTTGTGCTGGGTGTGGCGGGAATCCTCACCTCGTTCCAGACCACCCGGATGAAGATCAAGAATGGCTACCCGCTCGAAGGGATGTGGGGCCAGTCATTGAAGCCCGGATCGGATGCCCAGAACGCCCAGCGCGTTACCCTGCTGACCCAGGAAAACGCCGAACTGCGCGCTGAACTCGGCAGCCTCAAGGATCGCATGGCCAATGTCGAACGGATCGTCACCGATGGCGGCTATCACCTTGGCGCGGAAATCGACGCGCTCAGGGATCGGGCCTTGTCGAACCTCAAGGACAAAGGTGAAGCATGATGAGCAGCTGGGCCATCGTTGCCGTCATCGCGATCATCGTTTGGGGCGTGGTGCAATATGCCAAGGCCCGCGCCGGGATCATCCGCGACGAATATGGCAAGGAAACCCTCGCCCCGCGCGATGATGGCCGCAGCGCTGCCGAGCTTGAACAGGCGCGCCGCGAAGTCGAAGAACTGCGCGAACGGGTGAAGGTGCTCGAACGCATTGCCACCGATGGCAACACCGGCGAGGCGCGCGAACGCGAACGCATCGCTGCCGAAATCGAAGCCCTGCGGGCACTGCCTGCGACAGACAAGCCAAGCAAGGAGGAACGCAGCGAATGATCACGCCCCTTCTCGACCCGACGCTGATCACGGCCACATCGGGCCTCATCGCGATCATCGTCATCGCCGCCGCCCTGCTGCGCGCATGGAACGGCTGGCTGGAATTGAAACGGCAGGAGCTGGAACGCAGCGGCCACCGCCCCGCCACCGACGAAGGTTCGACCATCGGCACCGCGCGGATCGAACTGGCTGACCTCAAGGAACGCATCCGCAAACTGGAAGCCATCGCCAGCGGGGTGGAACTGTGAGCGGCGGGGCCAATACCGCCGCGCAGGCGGGGATCGGGCTTGGCAGCGCGATTGCAGTGGCGATCAGCTGGAGCCTTAACAAGTCGATCATCTGGGCAATCGTCCACGGGTTTTTCGGCTGGTTCTATGTCATCTATCACGCCTTCACCCGCCCCGGCGGGCTGAGCGGGTAAACTCCCCTCGTCATTGCGAGGAGCCGAAGGCGACGCGGCAATCCATGAAACGCCCTTTGTAACAGGCGCAACGCCGGTCGATGGATTGCTTCGCCTGCGGCTCGCAATGACGAAAGGGGGCTTGGGTTTCGCAAAGGATCGCATTACCTGCCCCCCATGCGCACCCTTTCCGACATTCTCGAAGAGTACGAATTCCTCGAAGGCGATGACCGTTACGGGTTGCTGATCGAGCTGGGCCGGACGCTGGAACCGATGCCCGATGCGCTGAAAACCGATGCGACGTTGGTGCGTGGGTGTTCGGCGGCGGTGTGGGTCTATCCCGCCTCGCAAAAGGAGCAGAAACTGCACTTCCTCGCGGACAGCAATGCCGCGATCACTAAGGGCATCGTCGCGCTGGTGATCGCCGCCGTGCAGGACAGGCCCGCCGCCGAAGTCGCCGCGATGGACGTGATGGGCGCGCTGGCCCCGTTCGACCTCAAAAACCAGCTATCGAGCAACCGCACCCAGGGCGTGCCGAACATGATCGCACTGGTAAAAGGACACGCCGCGCGGTTGGCGGCGGGCTGACCGCCCAACACTCAACAGCCAGCAATGTTTCACGTGAAACATCCGCCCAAAAGCAGGCTAACAAGGGCCTAGAGGGGGTCTAGAAGGGGTCTAGAGGGGGTCTAGAGGGGGTCTAGACAGGGTCAAGGGGAGCCTGAAACGGGTTAAACAGCAGCGTCCCGCACTACCGCGACCCCCGCTTCTTTCTGCGCCTTCAACTCAGCCTTCAGCTTGGCCGGATCGCGCGCGAAGACAAAGCCGAAGCTGACCCCGCCTTCCTTGCCGATGGTCGCATGGTGCAGCTTATGCGCCTGCACCAGCCGCTTGGCATAGCCCTTGCGCGGCACCCAGTTCCAATAGCGTTGATGCACCAACCCATCATGCACCAGCGTGTAGATCACACCATACAGCGTGATCCCGACCGCAAACCACCACAGCCAGCCCCAGTAAAGCGAGCCGAAAATATACATCGCGGCGTTGATCGTTCCAAACACCACCGCGAACAGATCGTTCTTTTCCAGCGTGTTATCGTGCGGTTCATGATGATCGCGGTGCCAACCCCAGCCCCAGCCATGCATGATGTATTTGTGGGCATACCACGCGAACAACTCCATCCCGATCAGCGAGGACAGCACGGTGAGTGTGATTTCGAGCCAGCTCATGCGGGCACCTTTTCAGCCAATACCTGCGCCGCCCCGGCCCGTCGCGCAGCGGGCAGCGCCCACCACGGCACATCGGGGCGGCGGTGGTGTTCCAGATGATAGCCGAAATGAAAGCAGGTGGCGAGGCTGAGAAGCGTGCCGAATTCGTCGCTGCGGGTGTTGTGGCGATCGGCAAAGCTCGCCGCGTCCTCGCCTGCGCGGTGGCGGTGCGGACGGAAGGTGCCGAAGTAGAACAGCTGCAATGATGATGCGAGCGCGGGCAGGCCATAGAGCAGCACGATCTGCGCCATCGGAACCCCGATCACCAGCCAGTAAATACCCACCACCGTGTGGACATACAGGATCGATCGCCAGCCGAAATAGCGCCGGAAAAACGTGGCATACCAGCGCATAAAATCATCGGGGTGATGCTCGTCAAAATCAGGATCGCCCGCGCGCCCTGCCAGCTTGTGATGGGCGAAATGCGCATCGCGCAGCTGCTTCCAGCCAAAGCCCGCATAAAGCGCCAGCAACACCGCACCGATGGTCGCATTGCAGCGCGGCCTGCCCGGCATCAGGCTGCCGTGCATCGCATCATGGCAGACGATGAACACCCCCACCGAAAGCCAGCATTGCACCGCCGCCAGCGCCAGCGCGAAGGGCCAATTGCTCCACGTGAGTTCAAACACGAACATCGCATAGGCGTGCAAGCCCAGCCAGCCCCCGGCGATAGCCGCGCCCAGCGTCAACCCAACCGCGCTCTGCCACGCACGCGCGAAAGGGGTGCCATGCAGTTTCATATTAAACAGATACGCCCAAACCCGTCATCCGGCTCCGTATAGAACCCCTGCGCGGCGGCGCAATTGCGTTTCGTGGGAGTGGGCTTGCGCTGGTGCCTTCAATCGTCGCCCCGTGCTTAGGGTTAGGGCAACTTATCGCCACGAGTAGTGGGAGATCACCAACCCGCGTCCATCGTCACCCCAGCGCAAGCTGGGGCCTAGGGCCGCAAATGGCAGTGCTCACCGCTTGAGATCCCAGCTTTCGCTGGGATGACGGAAATGGCAGGGATCGGGAGGCGCGCTAAACTTGCGCGCCCCGCCCTCACTCCCCTTGCGGAAAGAAAAACGCGCGCAGGTGTTCGCCGATGCGGGCGGGGCGCAGGGTTTCAGCGTCGATGCAGCACCAGCTTGATTGCACTTCGGCCAGCACTTCCTCGCCGCGCTTGATCAGTGTGGAATAGAATGCGCGCGCGCCGTTGAACCGTTCGAGCACGGTCTGCGCGATCACGTCATCTTCTAGGAAGGCGGGTTTGCGGTAGGTAATCTCGTGCTTCAACGCGACCCACGCCTTGCTCGCCACGTCTTCGGCCGGGGCCAGATTGTTCCAATGCGCCAGCACCGCATCCTGCACCCAGTTGAGGTAGCGCGCGTTGTTCACGTGGCCCATGAAATCGATGTCCGCCGCCTCAACCTTGATCGGGTGGACAAACGCGGATGCTGAGGGAAGGATTGCTGACATGGCTGTAAGCTAGCGGAGAATTATTACAATTTCCACCAGCCATTGCCCAAAAATCGCCGCAATCTTGCCACGGATCGGCAATCATGAGTAAGGACGGGGCACTTACCCCCAACCCGATGGACACAATCATGGCCAGCCGCCCGCGCACGCTATACGAAAAAATCTGGGACGCGCACGTGGTTGAAACCCGCGATGATGGCACCGCGCTGATCTATATTGACCGGCATCTGGTGCACGAAGTGACCAGTCCTCAGGCGTTTGAGGGGTTGCGGATCGCGGCACGGCCGGTGCGGCGGCCCGAACTGACGCTGGCGGTGCCTGATCACAATCTGCCCACCACGCCGCGCCGTGATGCGAATGGCATGGTGCTGCCGATTGTCGACCCGCAAAGCGCCGCGCAGCTCGCCGCGCTTGAACGCAACGCACCCGAATTCGGCATCCGCTACATCCCGGCAACGGCGAAGGAACAGGGGATCGTCCATGTGGTCGGCCCCGAACAGGGGTTCTCGCTGCCCGGCACCACCATTGTCTGCGGCGATTCGCACACCGCCTGCCACGGCGGCTTGGGCGCGCTCGCCTTCGGGATCGGCACCAGCGAGGTTGAACACGTGCTGGCAACGCAGACGCTGTTGTTGCAGCAATCGAAATCGATGGAGGTGCGCGTAAACGGCGATCTTGGCCCCGGCGTGACCGCCAAAGATCTGATTATGCACATCATCGGCCAGATCGGGGCGGCAGGCGGCAGCGGCTATGTGATCGAATATCGCGGGGCGGTGTTCGAACGCATGAGCATCGAGCAGCGGCTGACCGTGTGCAACATGAGCATCGAGGCAGGCGCGCGCGCCGGGTTGATCGCACCCGATGACGTGACTTTCGCCTATCTCAAAGGCCGCCCGATGGCACCTGCGGGGGCACAATGGGATGCCGCCGTCGCTTACTGGCGCACGCTCCATTCGGATGACGGCGCGCTGTTCGATAAAAGCGTGGTGATCGATGCCGCCACTGTCGAACCCAGCGTGACATGGGGCACCAGCCCCGAAGACGTGGTGGCGATTGGCGGGCGCGTGCCCTCGCCCGATGACTTCGCTGACGAATCCAAGCGGGTCGCGGTGCAGAAAAGCCTCGATTACATGGGCCTTACCCCCGGCACTGCGATGACCGATGTGCCAATCGAAAACGTGTTTATCGGGTCTTGCACCAACAGCCGCATCGAAGACCTGCGCGCCGCCGCTGCGGTGCTGAAAGGCAGGCGCAAGGCGGACAATGTGCGCTGGGCGATCGTGGTGCCGGGATCGGGTCTGGTGAAGGCGCAGGCCGAGGACGAGGGGCTCGACCGCATCTTCACCGCCGCCGGGTTCGAATGGCGCGAACCGGGCTGTTCGGCCTGTCTGGGGATGAACCCCGACAAGGTTCCGGCCGGCGAACGCTGCGCTTCGACCAGCAACCGCAACTTCGTTGGCCGCCAGGGCCCCGGCGCGCGCACCCATCTCGTCTCGCCCGCCATGGCGGCGGCTGCCGCAGTCACCGGGCGGCTGGCCGATGTGCGCTTGCTTGGTGTGACGTCAAACACTTGAAACGCACCCGATCAAGGCGCATTGAACAGATATGACCGACAAGAAGAAAAGCCCGATGAAATCGTCCACCGCCATCGGCGCGGCGGCAATCGGATCAGCGGCTGTGGCTGCCGCGCTGCTGTATGCAGGGCGCAAGTTTGCCGCCAAGAAAAAGCCGAATGACCCAACTCAGCCCGGCAAGATCCCCTCGGGTGAGCCGCCCGAAACCGACTGAGGACGAGGCACTGATGCAACCGCTTACCTGCGTCGATGGCGCCGCTATCCCGCTTGGCCTCAAGAATGTCGATACTGACATCATCATTCCGGCCAAATGGCTCAAGACCATTAGCCGCGAAGGGCTGGGCGCGGGCGCGTTTGAAACGCTGCGGGCCGAACCCGGCAATGTGATTGACGATCCCGCCTATGCGGGCGCGCCGATCCTGATCGCGGGCGACAATTTCGGCTGCGGGTCTAGCCGTGAACACGCCGCCTGGGCGCTGGGCGATCTCGGCATCCGGGTGGTGATTGCGCCCAGTTTCTCCGACATCTTTTCGGGCAACGCGGTCAAGAACGGGATTCTGCCCGTGGTTCTGCCGCAGGATGCGGTTGACCGCCTGATGGAAGTCGCACGGCAAGGCGAACCGATCACCGTCGATCTGGAAACCCAGACCGTGACGACCCCCTATCAGGATCGTTTTGCCTTCACGCTCGATCCGTTTCGCCGCGATTGCCTGCTGGGCGGGCTGGACGAAATCGCCCTGACAATGGCGCGCGGCACGGCGATTGGGGCTTTCGAAGCGGCCCGCACCAGCGATCAGCCATGGTTGATGCGCGGCACCGCGATCTGACAATTCCAAGGGAGAGACAATCATGAAAGCCATCCGCACCCACGCCACAGGTGGGCCTGAAACGCTGACCCTCGACGAAATTGACGCGCCCACCCCCGGCGCTGGCGAAGTATTGGTCGCGGTCAAGGCCTGCGCGATCAACTATCCCGACACGCTGATCATCCGCGACCTCTACCAGTTCAAGCCGCAGCGCCCCTTCGCGCCCGGCGGCGAGATTGCTGGTGTGGTTGAGGCTGTGGGCGAGGGCGTTGAAGGCTATGCCGTGGGCGACCGGGTGATGGCCGGGATCGGCAATGGCGGATTGGCCGAAAAGGTCGTCGTGCCTGCGGGTCGGATGTTCCCGGTTCCCGATGGCGTGCCGTTTGAAAAGGCCGCCAGCCTGCTGATGACCTATGGCACCACCATCCACGGGCTGAAGGATCGCGGGCATATCAAGGCGAGCGATACCGTGCTGATCCTTGGCGCGGCGGGCGGGGTTGGCCTGTCGGCGGTGGAACTGGCCAAGGCGTTCGGCGCGCGCGTGGTTGCGGCTGTCTCATCCGAAGCCAAGGGCGAAGTTGCGCGGCGGGCAGGCGCGGACGAAGTGGTGATCTACCCCCGCGAAGCGATGGACAAGGATGCCTCCAAGGCGCTTGCCGCAGCGTTCAAGGCGGCGTGCGGCCCCGATGGCGCCAATATCGTCTATGACATCGTTGGCGGGCAATATTCCGAACCCGCGCTGCGCGCCATCGCGTGGGAGGGCCGCTTTCTGGTGGTCGGCTTCCCCGCCGGGATCGCCAAAATGCCGCTGAACCTGACCCTGCTCAAAAGCTGCGACATCTGCGGCGTGTTCTGGGGCGCCTTCACCGCGCGCGAACCCAAAGCGTTCCGCGCGCAGGTGGATGAACTATTCGCGCTGCTGAAGGCGGGTAAGATCGATCCGCTGGTATCCGAAACCTTCCCGCTCGCGCGCGCGGGCGATGCCATCGCCAAGCTGGAAAACCGCGAGGCGGTGGGCAAGCTCGTCGTCACCATGGAATAGTGCCCCACGCGGGCGGCTTGCCGCTTGAAGCCCTGCCCTGCCCCCTATATCTTACACATTATATCCGCTTGCGAAGGGACACTCACATGACCGATTTCAAAGACCGTGAACGCGCCGAAGAAGCCAAGTTCGCGCTGGACGGCGAAACCGCCTTCCGCATCGCTGCGCGCCGCAACCGCCTGCTGGGTGAATGGGCCGCGGGTCTGATGAAGCTGACCCCCGAAGAAGCCGATGCCTATTGCAAGGCGGTGGTGCAGGCTGATTTCGAGGAAGCGGGCGACGAAGACGTGATCCGCAAACTGCTGGGCGATCTTACCGCTGCAAACGCCGATGTTACGGATGCCGAAATCCGCGTGAAGCTTGACGAAATGACAGTCGAAGCACGCCGTCAGCTGCTCGGCGAAGTGTGATCTTGCGCATCGGGGAGAGCACGCCATGCCGATGACCGCTGCTGCCATCGAAGACGCGATCATGACCGTCCTGCCCGGCGCGCGCGTGGAATTGACCGATCTGGCCGGGGATAATGATCACTGGGCGGCGACCGTCACCGCGCCGCAATTTGCCGGATTAAGCCGCGTTGCCCAACACAAGCTGGTCTATGCCGCGTTCGGCGGGCGCATGGGCGGCGAACTGCACGCCTTGCAAGTGACCACCGTGGTCCCCACGTAATCCGCACCATACTTTGAACCTCATATCAGGGCTGCCCGCAACATGTCTGACGCCAATTCCCGCATTTCCGATCTCGTCACCAGCAATGATGTCGTGTTGTTCATGAAAGGCACGCCGCTGTTCCCGCAATGCGGGTTTTCCAGCCGCGCGATTGCGATCCTCGACCATTGCGGGGTCGCCTATGAAAGCGTTGACGTGCTGCAGGACATGGAAATCCGTCAGGCGATCAAGAGCTTTTCCGATTGGCCAACGATCCCGCAGCTTTACGTGAAGGGCGAATTCGTTGGCGGCAGCGACATCATGATGGAGATGTTCGAAGCGGGCGAATTGCAGCAGCTGATGGATCAGATCAGCAACTAAGAAAAAGTTGCCAAAGACAATCTGGATTGATTTCGGCCCAAGGGGCCGCAAGCGCGACTGCGCGCCGGCCGGTCAGGCCGAAAGCCAAGCAGCGCGGACGCGCTGCGCCCGGCGCCTGAGGGCAAAGCAGAAAAGTTCCCCCAAACGAAAAACCGCCCCGCAGGACCAGTGCGAGGCGGTTTTTATTTTGGGGAGGCGCGATCCGGAGACCAGGAAGGATGCGCCTCTCATTGAAGACCATTGAGACAGAAATGATTATGCACAGCGCGTGCCAAACTTGAAAAAGGGCAGAATTCTGACGTTTTTCTGATTACCTGACCGCCCGCTGCGAAGCAAATTGTAAACTATCCCGACACCTCTCAGCCAAATCGGCAGAGACACCCTTTGCCCCTTGGCAAGCGCTTGCCACAGGGCCATGCTTTGCCGCGATGAACACCGATTCCCGCCCTCAGGGCATCCCCGCCGCAACCATCATCATCTTCCGCAATGCCCCTCTGGGCAGCGCGCCCGAAGTGCTGATGCCAGAAGTGCTGATGCCAGAAGTGCTGATGACAGTGCGTTCACGCAACATGACCTTCGCCGGCGGCATGGCCGTGTTCCCCGGCGGGCGGGTCGACCCGGCGGACTTTGCACTGGGCGAAGCGGTGGCCGCAGGCGGCGGCATGACGCCAGACGAAGCCGCGCATCAAATCGCGGCGGTGCGTGAAACGCTGGAGGAAACCGGGCTGGCGCTGGGCCTTGCAGGAAACATCAATGCCGAACGTGCGGCGCAGGCGCGGGCGATGCTGGCCGAGATGGGCGCGCTCGCCCCGGTGCTGGAGGCGTTCGGGTGGAGCCTCGACCTGTCGCAAATCACGCCTTTCGCGCGCTGGTTTCCCAAAAACGAGCGCATCCCGCGCGTCTATGACACGCGCTTCTACCTCGCCAATCTCGGCACCGGCGCGGTCGATGTATCGATTGACCATGCCGAAAACACGCACCTGTTCTGGACATCCGCCCAAGGCGCGCTGGACGCGGCGGAACGCGGCGAAATCAAGCTGATCTTCCCCACCCGCCGCAATCTGGAACGGCTCGCGCTGTTTGCATCATTCGATGAAGCCAAGGCCCAGGCCGAAGCGATCCCGGTCAGGACAATCATGCCGCAAGTGGTCGAACACAACGGCCAGCCGTGGCTCACGATCCTCAGCGATGCTGGCTACCCAGTAACAGCAGAATTGCTGGAGAACGTGGCGCGGGGGTGAGGCACGTCACCCTGCACAACCCCAAGGCCCAGCCCCTTGTGGCATTCTGTGCAGACTTTCGGCGGCTTTACCGCGCGTCATTTCAGCGTGTGGAGGTAGGCGATCAGATCGGCGCGATCCTGCGGATTCTTCAACCCGGCAAACGCCATCCGGTTGCCTTTGATCAAACCCTGCGGATTTTCGAGATAGGCTGACAAGGTCGCATCATCCCACGTGAGATTGGCGGACTGCATCGCCGGGGAATAGGCAAAACCAGCCATCGATGCCGAAGCCTTGCCCGTAATTGCATGAAGCGATGGGCCAATGCCGTTCTTGCCGGGTGCGACACTGTGGCACGCCGCGCATCGGGCGAAGAGGGTTTTGCCGTGGGCAACGGGATCAGTGGCAGCGACAGTAGCGGATTCGGGGGCTTGCGCTGATGCAACAGCGACAGGATCGGTCTGCGCTGTGCTTGAGGTATCCGGCGCACCGTCGGCGCTCTTCCCGCAGGCAGCAAGCGCGAAGGTCAGTGCGAAAAGCGGGATAAATCTGCGTTTCATGCGGAAACTCCTGATTGAACGGGCGTTATGGGTTTTGCGCGGGTGCGCGGCGATGGACGTGGCCGCGCGTTGGTAAGCAGTGGGATCGTCCATGCCATGGCGAGGCCGATGGCGAGGAACAGGAAACCATGGCCCAACCGCCACTGATCATCGATCAGATAATTGTTGCACAATCGAACCGGGGAATGGGTGAACAGGAAGGCCATGAATCCCGCCATCGAGATGGCCTGTGCTTTCAGGAAACCGCGCAACAAGGCGTGCGCTTGCCGCCAGCCAATCACGAGCAGGGCCCCGATCAACGGGACCGACAGAAACTTTGCCAGTGTCATCACCGGGAAACTCACCGCGCCATCGATCGAGCGGGGTAGCATCCAGAAGGCAATACCGAACAGGGCAGCCAGCAATGGCGCAAACCCGCCCTGCGCCCAGCGCCATTCGCGGCGCGGTGCCAGCAATGCGCCGCAGAGGCCGAGCATGGGCAGTTGCACCAGCACGTGCAGCACAGGATCAGCTTCAAGCGCGCGGTTCCCCAATATGCAGGCGAACATGATGATGGCAGCCAAGCCCGGTCGCAGGCGGCGCTTCATCGCAAGGCCTGTCGCGCGGCGGCAATAATCCCTTCGAAATCGCCGGTATCGTGGATTGCTGCCAGCCTGCCATCAGCCGTCACCACATGAACCGCAACATTGTGGGTATAGCCGCCCATCCGGTCAGGGATGGCGATCACGCCGAAGTCGCTCAGTATTTGCGGGAGCACGTCCGGGCGCGGGCGCGCGATGGTCCACAGCGCGCCGTCGGCGTCATGCCGCTCCCCATAAGATTTCATCCGTTCGACCGTATCGAATTCGGGATCGAAACTGACCGACATCAGCGTGACCCGATCAGCAAGCCCGGCTTCCCTGACCCTGTTTCCCAGCCGGAACATATCTGCCCCGGCGGATTGGCACAGCGTCGGGCAGGTGGTGTAGATGAACTCGACCAGAGCCACTTTGCCGCGGGCATCGGGGATCGTGGCCGATGCGCCTGACATGGTTTCCAGCGCAAATGGCGAAACCGGCTGCGGGGCGCGCTGGACGGCAAGGCGCCGCGCGCTTTCCGCTGTCAGCGCCTGCCCGCCATCGGTTGCCTGCCACAACAGCCCGCCCCCGGCAGCAACAACCAACAGCGATGCCAGCAGCGCCTGCATCGCATCACCGCCCCGCCGAGTGTTTCAGCCCCAGCAGATAGCGCAGCACAAACATCGCCGCGCCCACGATAACGAGCAAGGCAAAGCCCGTGGCGATCTGGCTTTGCAGCACCCATTCCGGCGCATGCACCGCCCAGCGGCGCGGCACCGAAAGCGCACCGGAGACCAGGAACATCAGGGTAAATCCTGTTCCGCCGAGGACATAGGCGCTGAATGCGGCCCAGTTGAAGCCGCCGACAGCCTTGTGTTCGGGCTTACCGATGAGCCACATCATGAAGCCGAAGGCCATCGCCACTTCACCAAGGATGAGGTAAATGTGAAAATGTCCCGGAACCCACTGGGTGTTGTGCATCACCTTGTTGACCGAAATCATGCCGTCGATGATCGCCGGTACCGATCCCACCGACCAGCCGGCCACCCCCAGCACCAGCAGTGCCGAGGCCAGATCCCAGCGCATGGCATTGGCCTTGCGCAGATAGACGATCAGCGAGAAGGCCGTCACCGCGAGCAGCGGGATGCCCGACAGGTAGGAAACAATCTGACCCATCGCCAACGACCATGCGGGCATGACCGTATCCTGCAACAGGTGGTGCGGATAGACCGCCATGACAAACAGCAACACCAGCGACCATGCCACGGCAAAAACGCGCGATGTTTTCCAAGGGGTGCCGGTATATTCCGGGATGATTTCGTAAACCGCGATCACCGCCATGTAGATGCTGGCGTTTATGAACACATGGCCGAAGAAATAGATCATGTTCTTGGCCAGCAAGGCATCGACCTTGAATTCAGGGAAGTAGAGATTGACGAGGCTGCTGGCAAGAACCGCCGCGCCAACCACCGTGCCGATGGTGTTGAAGATCGTGGTTGCCATCGCCGCTACGACAGCGGGCGGCGGCGCATCTTCTGCCGTGCCCTTGCCCATCACCAGCGGCCATGCCAGCGCCCCGCCGATGCCGCCATAGCACGCGATCAGCTTGCGTCCGACTTCGAGATAGAGCAGCAGAAATGCAACGCCGATGGCGACGTAGCCGAGCAGGAAAGCAGCCGCCGCATCCGTTCCCCAAACCCCGCCGCTATTCGCCGGGAGCGGGAACAGAAACGTCCAGGCGCCGCCATAACCGCCGATGAATATCGCGCCAAGGATCAGCACCACGCCGAGCAGGAACAGGCCGAGAAAAGCCCAGAACACCCCGCGCGCCAGCGGCACGTAACGCCCCATGAAATACCACAGGATGGCCGCCCCGGTCAGCCCGGCGGTTCCCACCATGCCTGCGCCATGCGCGGTCAGCAATTGATAGAACATGGCCGGATCAAGATCGATCAGATTGCCTTGCGCGGCGCGCATGACAAAGCCGAAAACCATCATCAGCAGCAGCACAACCCCTGCCAGCAGCATGGTGAATTTGACTGCGCCAGCCTGTGGGCCGGGCAACCTTTGTGCAGAGTTGTTGTCCATCATCGTGCCCCCTGTTTCAGTTTGCGGCCGCGACCGTGAATTCATTGGTCATCGCGTGGTGCGCGACGCCGCAATATTCCATGCAGACAACGCGATAGACACCGGGTTGGCGGAAAACATGCTCCACCTGATTCACGTAACCCGGCATCGCCTGCGTCTGGAACAGCAGGCGATCCTGACTATCCATCACCCCGAAACCATGGGTGACGTCGGTCGTGCGGGCATTGAAGATGACTGGCACGCCAAGCGGCACGGTTTCGCGATCTATTTCCCAATACCACATGGCCCCGGTCACATTGACGGTGGCGCTTGGCCCGTTGGCAGCGCTGATGGCATGCGGCCATGGCCGCAATGATACGGCGGTGACGATAACCCCAACCGTCAGCAAGGCATAGATGAAGCGCGTTCGCACAACTTCACGCGGAGCGCTGGTATCAGGTTTGCGGCTGGCGCGAACAGCGCTGATAAAGAACCCTGCAACCACTGCCATCAGCACCAGACTGATCAGCAGTACATTTGACTGGATTGCCATTGCCGCCCCCTTATCACGTATGTTATATACGTAAATAAGGTCAGGCGATATCGCCTGTCAAATCAATTCGAGGGCGCGGGTTCAGGAGGCTTTTCTTCGAGCAAGGCCGCAAACCGCGCACGATTAGGCGTCAGGTCTGACAGTTGATACTGGTCGAGGCAGCGCAGAAAATCAGCCAGCGCGCGAGACAGCGCGCCCTGCAGGCCGCAAGCACCCACCACGGGGCAACCATTTGTTTTTGCCTGCATACATTCAACAAAACCGTCGAGACTCTCCATCTCCCGGACAACCGCGCCTACATTGATCTCTTCGGCAGGCTTTGCCAGCCTGAGACCGCCGCCCCTGCCACGCGTCGCCTGCACGAGTTCGAGCGCCTGTAGCCGATGTGCGACTTTGGCCAGATGGTTGCGGGAGATGCCATAGCGGCGCGCGATATCGTCGACCGACATCTGCTCCCCAAACGACGACAAGGCCATCAGGATGCGCAGGGCGTAATCGGTTTGCAGGCTCAAATGCATCAATGGCGTATATGAGATATTGCTTTTCGCCTCAAGGAATGGAATAGAGGTATTTCATATGCGTCTTTAAGGGATATGTCATGGAACAGTCTGGTGCAGGCACGGGCACACATCCAGACGCTGGGGCAAGGCCCCCGGTAAACGATCATGCGCGGCGCGCGCGGGAGGCCAAACGCGCCAACGCCGAATTACTGGGCATCGACGCCGATTTCATCGCTCTTCTTGTCGAGCGTTTTTATGCGCGCATCAGAGACGACGAATTGCTCGGCCCGATCTTCGCGCAGAGGATTACGGACTGGCCTCAGCATCTCGACAAAATGAACCGCTTCTGGCGATCAATCCTGCACAATAGCGGTGAATTTTCGGGCAATCCGATGGTCAAACACATGGCCATACCGGGGTTGGAAAGCCGCCATTTCGAACATTGGCTCGCCCTGTTCTACGCCACCCTGTCCGAAATCGAAACCTCTGCCCAGGCCACCTGGCTGGTGGCTGACAAGGCCAGAATGATCGCCGACAGCCTGCTGACCGGCATCGAAGTCAATCGTCGCGGCATGGGCGGTGCTCGCGCTGGAAAGGGATTGCCCCATGCTTGACGATCACAGCCCGGCAACGGGGGACACCGAAGCGGTTGCCGACATGTCGGCTGACAAACCCCTTCCGCCCGACCATGAAACCAGCGGGGTGCAGCATGGATTCCAGTTTCCCGCCTGGATCTGGGGTGCGATGCTGGGGTGTTATGCGATATTTTTCCTGTCTGTAACGCTGGCAACCGGGAGCGGAGGCAGAGCTGTCTTCGCCATCGTCGTTTCGATGCTCTACACAGCCATGTATTTTGGCCTCGCCACCGTCCTGTCCTCGATCAAGGGCCATGAAAAGCCATCGCCGCTGGCGCAGGGCAGGCCGCTGCAAACCTGGACTGGGCCGATGAGTTCGTCAGCCGTTGCCGGGCAGGTTCTGGCCATCCCGCTCGCGCTCGTCGTGTTCGGGATTGGGATTTTGCTGATCGTCGTGATCGTAACGTAACGCAAGCCGGGAACCCTGACCTGCGGCGCGCCTTGCCCGTAGCTGCAACAAAGCGCCATTGACTTACCTTCGATCCATATGCATAGGACTACGATGCATAGTGATGGCGACCTTCTTGACGCGCAAATCAGCTTTGGGCTGGAACGGATCGCGGCCTATGCCCGGCAGAAGCAGTGGGCAGTTGCTGAGCAATATGGCCTGACGCCGACGCAAATCGCGATCCTCGAACTTGCCGCAGCGCGCACCGATGGTGTCCGCCTGACCAAAGCCGCAGCGCAAATCGGCGTATCCCAACCCACCGCCAGCGATGCGGCGGGGGCTCTGGTCGCCAAACAACTGCTTGAACGCGCGCCAGATCCGGATGATCGCAGGGCCCAACGTCTCACCCCGACAAAGCAAGGGGCGCAACTGGTTTCTCGCCTGTCGCGCGGCCATTCCGCTGTTGCGGTGGCCGTCCCCCAGCAAAGGCGGGCGGGCCTGTTCGCGACCTTGGCACAAACCATCGCCACCCTCCAGCGCAGCAGTGAAGTGCCGCTCCAGCGCATGTGTCTGACCTGCAGCCAGTTTGATCAGGGCTGCCATGATGATGCAAAACTGCCGAACCATTGCCGGTATCTTGATCAGCCCATCGGCCCATTGGGCATGATGCTGGATTGTCCGGATCACATCATGTCTGCCGATTTGGAACCGGCATAAAGCTGCGGGCGCTGGCGCGACCGTAGAAACCTGATTGAGCCATCGCTGCCTCCGCAGGGGGAGCGATGCTGATCCCCGCAGGCGGGCCGCCTGCAACTATGCGCACACAAACCCGCGCATAATATATATAGGAGTCCTAATATAATGAGCGTTGCAACATTCTATCACGCCGGTTGTTCGGTGTGTGTCGATGCGGAACAGAATCTCGCTTACGCGCTTGATCCTGCACGCTATACCGTTGAAATCGTTAATTTCGCCGACAGCCCGGAACGGATTGCCGAAGCCGAAACGGCTGGCGTTCAATCTGTGCCAGCCTTCGTGATCGACGGGAACGTATTCCACGTCAATCACGGTGCCACGATGGCGCAAGTGAAGGGCGAATAATCCCGCGCTCCAGCGGCGGCATCTGCGGGAGGGTGCCGCCGCTGACGCTGCAACAGCAAGGCAAGCACATGAACACGAAATCGAATCCCCCAGACTGGCAGGTTGCGCAATGGTTCAACACCGCCAAGCCGTTGTCGCTTGCCACGCTCTCAGGCCGGGCCGTCATGTTGGTCGCGTTCCAGATGCTGTGTCCAGGCTGTGTCAGTCACGCGCTACCCCAACTCCAGCGCGTGCGCGCCGCGTTCAAGGAAGCTGACCTTGCCGTGGTTGGCTTGCACAGCGTGTTCGAACACCACGCAGCGCAGGGAACCAGCGAGGCGCTGACGGCCTTTCTGAAAGAATATCGCATCACCTTTCCGGTGGGGATCGATGCTCCTGCGGTAACGCGCGGATTACCAGCGACAATGCAGACATATCAGATGCGCGGCACGCCAACGACGCTCATTTACACGCGCGATGGCGGGCTTTTTACCCACCACTTCGGCCACATCGACGATCTGAACCTGGGCGCGCTGCTGGCGCAGGCAATTGCCATTTAGTGACCTGCGGCGTTGCTGACAGTTGCCGATAATATCGCATCATTTTTCGCCATGTCCCGTGTTGCGCCTGCGTTCGACCGAGGGGCTTAACGTTAGAATCGTGAGCGTGACGAAGCCAGTCCACCATAATCGAAATTGCGCCCTTGAGGGTTTTGAAGGCGAAGTGATGAGCGCGGTTACTGGTGAAAAAACGAAGCCAATTGCCGCGCACCTTTGCCTCGACCGTCTAGAGATCAACGATGCGGCGCAGCGCTTCTATCGCGACTGGCGAGCCTGTCTGCTGATCGACGCCATAGAACGTGCGCCAGGTGCCGCGCGAACAATTCTGGACCGGCGTGAGTTCCCGCGATGCGGCAATGTTCGCGGGTGCCTGACAGGTCGCCGAACCGGTCAATCGAGCGCAGCAGGTGATCCGTCGGAACATGCCGCTCCACGACGAAGCTGTAAATCAGCGCCTCTTGCGCCGCCGTCCGCTCGCCCATCATCCGACTGTCTCCGCTTGCATTCCGAGACATTGAATCAATACTTTAGCCGCGTCGTAAGGGGAAGTTTTTCAACAGAATCATTCCAATTCACGCTCTCGTCAGCGCTGGTTGGGAAGTGCAATCTGAAAGGGTGTGACCGGGACGCCAGCCCGATCATAGAGGTTGGTGACGGGGCTGTCTGACCACAGATAGCGGACATGGTCGTCACTGGCTTCCAGGTGCAGCGACACCGTGCGGGCATCGATGATTTGCGACTCGACGAAGCGGCATTTGTTCTGGTTGCATAGCTCGAAGCCGACCGGGCTTGCCCCGCCGACAAGCACAAGATCATGGGCAAAACTCAGCCTTGCATGGTCGCCCGCTGTCACCACCACGGGCAACTGCGCATGGCCCGCGCCATTCATCGCCGATGCAAGGCGCACGCCGATGCTCCGCTTGTTGGCAGGGTGGATGTCATAGGGATCGCCCACATCGATCGCGATTGCCAGCCCCGCATCGCGGTCTGATGCGGCGATGCGGCGCTGGGCGTCGCGCAGCTGTGCCCAGCGGGATTCGCCGGGCGCGCCGTTCAGCGCGCCAAAGTTGGCGAGTTGGACGATGGCGAAACGCCGCGTGTCAAACCGCTCCCTCCATTCCGCCATTAGCAGCGGCAGGAGACGCGCATAGGCCGATGGGTCGGATGCATTGGATTCCCCCTGATACCAGGCAATCCCGGCCAGTGGAACGCGGCCCAGCGGGGCGATCATCCCGTTCGCCAGCGTGCCAAGCCCCGATATCGGCATCCACGGTTTTTGCGGCGCGGCCCCTGCCTGCGCCAAGCTGCGGCCGGGCCGGAACTGCCACGCTTCGCCAAGTTCCACCGATGCGCCATCGCGCAAGATGATCGCGCGCGGTGCTGTGCCATAAAGTCCGCCGCCGCCGCCCGTGTCGAGCACGCGGACTTCGATCAGGTTGACGCCTTGCCGCAGCAGACCTTGCGGCAAGGCATAATTGCGCTGGATGTCCCAGCCGGTGGTCATCCCGATCGGCTGTCCGTTGACGACAGTTTGATCAATATCATCAATCGGGCCAAGCATAATCCGCTGTCCGGCCATCGCCTGCGATGCCGACAATGTGACGGTTGTTGTGTAAGTGCCAAATCCGTCAAAGTCGGCAAGGCCAGAATCACCGGGGCCATTGCCCCACTGTTCCCAGATCAGCGTCGGATCGGCATCGACCAGAGGGCGATCACTGGACAGGTTATCAGCCAGAAAAGCTTGCGTGCGTTCCAGCCATTTGCGTTCGGCGGCCACCGGATCAGCCTGCCACTGTGCCAGCAGCCCGAGCCCATCGCTGAACTGCCCGTCAGCAAGCAGGGTGTCTGCGCCCAGCCAGGCTTCGATGAAAGACCCGCCCCATGATGCCGCAATCAGGCCGATGGGCACCTGCCTGCGCCGCTGCAGTTCAACCCCCATGAAATAGCAGGCGGCGGAAAATTCTCGGGTGCTATCCGGCGCGGAAACCCGCCAAGCGGTTGCGCTGGCAAAGGTGGATTGTGCCGCCGCGCCGCTTTGCCGCGGGACATGCAGCAGCCGCAATTCGCTGCGGTTGCTTGCCGCGATGGCATTGTCGGCATCGGTCGCAAGCCGCAGGGGGAATTCCATGTTCGATTGGCCCGAACACAGGAATACATCGCCCACCGCGATATCCTCCAAGCGGATCGTCTCTGCGCCCGCTGTCACTTTGAGTGCAAGCCCGGTGGCAGCACCCATCGCGGGCAGCACCGCTTCCCACGCGCCTGATGCGCCCGCCGTCACACTGACCGGCTGATACCCCTCCAGCTCGACTGATATGTGCGCAGAGGGCGATGCCGTGCCCCTGACCGGGATGGCATGGCCGCGCTGCAACACCATGTGATCGGAATAGACCGGGGCCAGGGCCAGCGCTTGTTTGTCCTGTGCTGCCAGCCCTGATGCCGCCAGCTCTGATGCCGTCAGCGGAGACGCCGCCAGCGCTGCGATCAGAAAGAAAGCGGGGCAGCCAGCCAATATGCGCTTCATCGCGTGTCTTCCATCTTCGCATACCATTCAGCCAGCACGGCAAAAGCCTGCTTGCGTTCGCCCAACTCGCTGATCAGTCCCTTGCGGTTCCAGCCATCCTGCACGCCGGGCAATTGGCGGCGGGGGGAGCGGAAGTCCTTGAGCACCCAGGGGGACAGGCCAGCCAGCGTCGGAATGCCTTCTGCCATTGCCAGCGTGGCACGGTAGTAATCTGCCTGATATTCTTCGGTGAATTTCTGCGGCGGCCCTTCGGCGTGGTAGCCCAGCTTTGCCCCGGCACCGAATTCTGAAAACAGGAACGGCTTGTCCGTGGGCAGATCCCAGCCGAATGTCCCGATGACGTCCAGCCGGTCGCCCCCATACCAGCCGAAATAGGTGTTCACCGCCAGCACATCGACTGATGCGGCGAGCGGATCGGAAATCGTCACCACCTGCCGGCCGCCATCCATTTCACGGCCCGTGAGCAGCGCCGCCGTGACCAGCCTGTCCGGATCGAGCGCTCTGACGTCGAGCGCAAGCCGCGCCATGAAGCTGTTGCGCGCATCGCCTATCGGGGTTTCGTTGCCCACGCTCCACAACGCAATCGACGCCCTGTTGCGATCGCGCAGGATCATTTCAGCCAGCATCCGGCGGGTCTTTTCCAGCACTGCGGGATCATCGAACGCGATCCGCCAATATACCGGGATTTCGCTCCACACGATCATTCCCAGCCGGTCCGCCGCCCGTAGCATCGCCTCGCCATGGGGGTAGTGGGCCAGCCTGACAAAATTGCCGCCCAGACCGTCCCTTGCCTCACGCAGCAATGCTTCTGCCGCAGCATCGGTGATGTGGCGGGTGGGGTCAGCGCCCAACTCCTCTTCGTGCAGGCTGATCCCGCGCAGGAAGATCGGCTCGCCGTTGAGCAATATCTGGCTGCCCTGAACGGAAATCGTGCGGAAACCGACGATATCGTGCCAGCGGTCTTCACCAGCAGAAATCTCGACACGGTAAAGCTTCGGGCTGTCTGGCGTCCAGCGCTCGATTGGCTTGCGCGGTGTGATCCGCAGCGCAACTGCGCCATCCCTGCACGTTGCCGCGCGCTGGTCGACTCCCAGTTCGGGGATGGTCAATCGCACGGACAGACCGGCCTTTTGCACGCCGTCGATGCGGATATCGGCGCTGATCCTGCCATCGGCTTCCAGCCTGACCCAGGCATCATCGACGAAGGTTCCGGGCAGGTTGATCAGGCGCACGGCGCGGGTGATCCCGCCATAGGTTTCCCAATCGGTAACCGGCGGCGGCACATCGTGGCTGGTGCGCTGCGAATCAACCGCCACAACCAGGCGGTTGCCGTGCGCGCGCAGCATCCCGGTTACTTCGAACGCGAAGGGTGTAAAGCCGCCTTCATGCCGCCCCAGCCGCTTGCCATTAAACCAGACTTCTGCCGAATAATTGGCAGCGCCAAAACGCAGAATGCTCCGCGAAGCCGGATCGATCACCGCATCGAAACGGCGCTGATACCATACCAGCCCCTGATAATGGCGCATCTGGGGTGAGTGCGTGAGCCATGATGCCGGGAGCATCGCCACGGGCGCAGCGTCCATATCATATTCGAACAGTGCGAGCGGATCGGCCCGGCGCACGCTTGCAACATCAGTATCGGCATGACGGCGCTGGCTTGGCCCGGCCTCCCCGCCATGGAACCCGGCCAGACCATCGCGATAGGGATCGATCGACCAGTTCCATTGGCCGGAAAGATCCTGCCCGCCTCGCAGGTCTGCTGCTGCAAGGACCGGGCCTTCGGGCATCACTTGCGCGGCCGCGGGCAATGACAGCAGGCCAAAAACCGCCAGTGCGAATGCACCCCATGCCCGCCGGATGGCCCCCTTCAGCATCCCGGTGCCTTGCTTGTCCGCGCGTGGCGGAAGGCCGCGCGGATCTGTTCGCGCCACAGCTTGTAGCCATCGGATTTCATGTGCAGCCCGTCAGAAATGAACAGCGCCGGATCAGGCCTGCCATCCTTCATCATCGCGCTGACGATATCGACATAGACCAGATCGTCGCGTTCGTTCGCCATTTGCGCGACCATGCGGTTGAGCTGCGATTGCTGTTCGAACTGCGCCCAGCGCGCCAATGATGGTTTGGCCGATACGTAGAACACTGGCGTGGTGCCGAGGGCTTCGGTCTTTCGGGACATGAAGCGGGCAAGATCGGCCATGATCGCGTCCGGCGATTTGCCCGCATCAATGTCATTTTCGCCCGCATAAAAGGCGATGCGCGCAGGGCGATAACGGCCCACGACACGATCAAAATGGAAATTGATGTCGGAAATCTGCGATCCGCCGAAACCGCGCTTCAGCAAACGTGCGCGCGGGAAATCCTGCGCCATCGCGAACCAGAAACGAAAGCTGGAACTGCCAACGAACAATGTCTCGCACCCCTGCGGCGGATAGACTTCATCCTCGATCCCGAACACATGGATTTCATCGGCGAAGGGGACGTCCTGCGCCAATCCCGCCTGCGGCACCGCAAGGCCGCAGCCCAGCATCGCAGCCGCCAATTTCAGTGCAAGTTTCATCACAACACTGCCTTCCTGTTCATGCAAAGGGGCCGGATTTTGAGCCGTCTTCGCCGAGATTATTGATCAGATCCTGTTTCAGCCGCGCGGTCGCCGCCGGATCGCTGCGTGCCAATATTCCGCGCATTTCCGGCGCAAGATGTTCCCCCGGATCATCATTGGAAAGGAACACATAATGATCGAACATGGCCTTCCATGCGCGGCGCTGGTCTGGCGGCAATTCGCGCAGGGCAATCACGCAGTGCAGCATGGCATCCCACGGCGAACCCAGATCCTGGCGCGCGGCATCCCACCAGTAATTGACCAGAATGTTGACCGGATCGAGCGCGGCGACGTGATGGTACCACTGATAGGGGATATACAGCACATCGCCCGGTTCCATCTCGGCCACCTGCGCCACTTTCGCGGCGTTTGCATAGCGCGGATACCGGGTGAGATCGGGTGCCGAGACATGCACCATGCTGATTGGCGTGCCCCCGGGCGTCAGTTCGAACGGCCCCATATAGAGATCGCCGATTGCTTCGGGCGGGAACAGGGTAAAGCGCCTGCGGCCAGCCGCTACGCAGGCGATGTTTTCCAACTCGTCATTATGCGCGGCAACTTCGGCGCGATTGCAGATCCACATGCGCGGCATGATCGCAGGCGGCAGCAGTGGCATGGCGTGCGCCTGCGCGAACCCGGGGATGCACAGATGCACAGGCAGGCCTTGGGCCGCGAGCGCCCTTGGCCGGTCGGCTTCCGCCTCGTCCAGCAGCACTTGCAGGAACTGCGGCAGGCTGGCCTCGTGGCGGGTGAAATTGAGGTGCCGGCCATCGGCGGTATAGTGGAAGCGGCCCAGATATTCCGGATCGCCCGCAGCGTAGGAAAGCGGCGTATCGGCGGCATTCGCGATCAGCCGCGCGACCAGTTCTTGAGGGCCGGCCAAGGCCGCACCGACGACCGGCCAATCGGCCACCAACCCGCGCACAAGCACCGGTTCACCAGCAGCGCGAAACGCCGCCAGCGATGCGTCTGACTTGTGCAGGGTGCGAACCTGTTTCACTGTCACTCTCAATTGGCCATACGACAGAATTGCACTACGAAGTCTCAATTGGAAGCGCTACCATAGAATGCGCGCAAAGCATATTGGAGGGATTGGGTGAACAGGCTGTTCGTGACAATGCTGGCTTTGATTACGTGGGCTGCGGCCGCTGGCGGAGCGGCCGCGAAGCCGCACGCTGACGCTTGCCTGCAACCGCTTCTGGCGATGACTTACAATATACGGCTCGACACCCCGGCGGACGGGGAAAACAGCTGGGCCCACAGGCGCGATTTGCTGATTGCGCAGATTCAGACGCTGCGCCCGGCCGTGTTGGGGATGCAGGAAGTGCTCCCCAACCAGCGCGCCGATATTGAAGCCGCCTTGCCCAACTATGCCTTTATCGGCGGTGGCCGTGACGATGGAAAGCTTGCCGGAGAGGCTTCTCCGCTTGCGATTGACCGCAGGCTGTTCAAGATCGAGTCCGCAGGCACGTTCTGGCTTTCGCCAACCCCCGATGTTCCGTCCGTGGGATGGGACGCTGCGTTTCGCAGGGTGGCCAGCTGGGCCCATGTCAGGCGCAAGCAGGATGGCGCGCGGTTGCTGGTGATCAACACCCACTGGGACCACATAGGCGAACAGGCACGCGTGCAAAGCGGCCAGCAGCTGGCCGGATGGATCAAGGCCAACCTTGGCGCACGCGAGGCGCTGGTGCTGCTGGGCGATTTCAACACTGGTGTTGAGACTCCGGCAATCGCACAGATGATCGAAAGCGCAGGGATTGTGCCGACTGCCGAAGGTGCAGGGACGCTGCCTGAAAGCCTGGCACCATCCACCTTCAACGCTTACGATCCGCTGCCTGCCCCCGGCAAGGTCATCGACCATATCTTTGTCAGCAAGGGGATCGACATCATCCGCGCAATGGTCATCGCCCAGCACGCCAACGGGCGCGTGGCATCGGATCATTTCCCGGTGGTGGCCTTGCTCGGGCTACCAACGAAGCCCGGCTGCCCGTTGCGCCCCGCCGCGGCGAGCAAGGCGAACAAGGATATGACCCCATAGGCTGTCATGGGGATGAAGAATGACGCGGACAGGCTTGCCGCGTCGGCCATCTGCCCGACGGCATAAGGCAGCAGCGCCCCACCCACAATCGCGACGCACAGCAGGCCCGATGTCGACGCCTGGGAAACCCCGGCGCGTTCAAGCGTGATGGTGAAAATCGTGGGGAACATGATCGAATTGAACAGCCCGACCCCAAGCGCGGCATAACCCGCCCACGGCCCGCTGGTCAGTGCCACAATCAGGCACAGCGACGTGGCAGCGCCTGCCGCAAGCCCGAGCAGAACCGGGGCACGAATAATCGTCAGCAGATAGGAACCGATAAACCGGCCAACCAACGCCCCCATCCAGTAGATATTGGCGAGGTAAAAACCCGCCGTTTCAAGCGGCAGGCCCATGATATCCGATTGATTGAGGAAGTTGATCATGATGCTGCCGATCGACACTTCGGCCCCGACATACAGGCCGATGGCAAGCGCGCCAAAAATCGCCCAGCGCGAACGCAGCGCATCAAGCACCGATCCCTTGCCGATTTCCTCATAGGCTTCGGCGGCCCTGGCAATGCGCGCGCGCGACAGCCAGATGAAGATCATCAAGCCCGCCAGCATTGTCGCGATCAGCAGAAAGGCGTGCGATACGGCCGAAAGCGCAATCATCCGGTCTGCGGCATTGGTGATCGGGGCATGGTCAGCCCGCAGCACATCTTCGCCAAGCATGATGCGCGAACCGTAATTCACGCCGAGCACCACCCCGAGCGAGTTGAACGCCTGGGCAAAGGTCAGCCGGAAATGGCTGCTTTCAGGCGGCCCCAGCGCGGCGGCCAGCGGATTGGCGGCGACCTGCAAGGTGGTGATCCCGGAGGCCAGAATGAACAATGCTGCAAGGATCAGCGTATAGTCCTGATAGCGGACAATGAACTGCACCAGCAGACAGCCCGCAATCATGGTTGCCAGCGCGACAAGGATCGCACGCAACGAACCCAGCCTGCCAAGCAGGATGGCTGCCGGAAAGGACATGATCCCATAGGCCGCAAAGGACACAAGCTGGGTCGCCATGGCTTCGGTGTAGTTGAGGCTGAAGCTGGCCTTGAGCGACGCGATCAGGGGATCATTGTTCGATGCGATGAAGCCCCAGGCAAAAAACAGGGTGGTGACAGACAGGAAGGCGGCCGAAACACCCGATAGCTGTTGCTTCATCCGAGCGGCCCCTATCCACCATCGATCTTGATTACATAGGTCGCCAGCGATCCGGGTGGCATTTTCCCTTGCCATACACTGCCGTCGACATTGATCGAAATGTCTTCATCGCGATCATTGCCGTTGAATACAATCACCACAACAGTGCTTTCGCCATCACCCATAAAAGCGACGGTTTCTACCCCGGGAATATTGGCGGCCGCTTCCACTCGAACGGCCTGTTGCGGCAGGAATCGGCTTCCGTGGGCAAAGGCGTAATATTCGGGTTCCCGCGTGATTGCTCCGCTTTCGGTGTTGATCGTGACAAGGCCGCGACAATTGCCGCAGCCCCCCAGGTGCGGGCCGTGGTTCTGGTCAAGCGCCAGATTCCACATCACAACGCCGCGTGCCCAGTTGCGCGGAGCACCAATCACCAGCGCTCTGGCAGACCATTGAAAGGCCGAGGCCCAGTCGCCGCTCCAATCACCCGCAGCGCATTCGGTGAACCAGGTTTCCTTGTCAGGGTGCTTCGCATGAACGATGGATTGCGCCGAGACATCCCCGCCATAACAATGCCACGCCACACCATCGACGAATTGCGAGGCCTTGGCATCGGCCAGCACGGCAAGCGGGCTTTCCGGCTCGTTCCAGTTGTGATCCCAGTCAAGCAGGCGGGTTTCGGGAATGTCTCGATCCATCATCGGGCCAAGATATTCGCCGACAAAGCTGGCGCGTTCAGCCGGATCGACCCGCATGCCGGGGTAATCCTCCGGCTCGAAATGCGGCTCGTTCTGGATTGTCAGCATATCAATCGGGGTGCCCGCCGCCGCCATCGCCTTTGTGTAGCTGACCAGATACTGCGCGAAATCATTGTAATGCGCCGGGTCCAGCCTGCCCTTGATCAGGCTGCGACTGGTTTTCATCCACGCCGGCGCGCTCCATGGACTGGCAATGACCTTGAGCTTCGGGTTGATCGCGCGAATTTGCAGCAGCGCCGGGATCAGTTCCGATGTGGCGGGCGTGATATCGGCATCGGCCACGCCCGGGGTATCGGCATAGGTATAGTGGCTGAGCGAAAAGTCCGATGCGCCGATGGTGATGCGGGTCAGGTCAAGGCCGAGCTCTCCGCCATCGCCAAACAATTCCTGCAGCAGCCGCGCCCGGTCATCGGCGCCGAGTTCATGCGCGAGCAGCCACGCGGTGGCATCGGTGATAGACGCGCCGTAACCGGAAAACGGCTGGTGCCGCTGTCGCGTGTCGATCACGACGTCGGCGGTTTGTCCCGCACCAAGCTGGATTGCGCCCGCCACGAACGGGGCCAGCCTGAGCGCACCATCGGCGGTTGTCAGCCAGGCTTGCGCGCCATCGGTTGGTGGAGCCGTGCCAGCCCCGGGGACGACCGGGGGCGCGCTTGCGGTTGTGCCGGAACAGGCCATCAACCCAGCGGCGATCAGGCCCACAACCGTGAGGTGATTGGTCCATCGCATCGGAAAATTGATCACACCGGTGCTTTCGCGTCGCAATATTTGGCCACGAAATCTTCGTGTGTCGGCATCACTGCCACGCATTTCTTGATGACATTTTCGACATTGCCGAGGAATTGCGCAACCTGCGCCTCGCTCTTGATATCGACGAGCGGATCATATCCTTGCGGGATGACACCCTGACCAAGCATCACCTGAATCCAGCTTTCTTCGCTGAACAATTCCTCATCCTCGCGGAAAATCCGGCCATTGGCACGGAACAGATCGATCTTGCGCGCAAGCGTGGCGGGCACATCCATGTCGCGGCAATAGCGCCAGAAGGGCGTATCATCACGATCGGTCGCCTTGTAGTGCAGGATGATGAAATCGCGCACCCGTTCATATTCGAAATCGGTCTGACGATTGAATTCATCAATATTCGCCTGATCGAAGTCGCCATCGGGAAACAGCCGGATCAGCCGGATCAGCGAAGACTGGATCAAAAACAGGCTGGTCGATTCAAGCGGTTCGAGGAAACCCGCCGCCAGCCCGACCGCAAGGCAGTTACGGTTCCAGATCTGTTTGCGCTTGCCGGTCGTGAAGCGAATGCGGTTGGGCTCTGCCAGCGGCTTGCCATCAAGATTTTCCAGCAGGATCCGTTCTGCCTCGGCTTCATCCATATAGCTGCTGGCGTAAACGTGACCGTTGCCGGTGCGATGTTGCAACGGGATGCGCCATTGCCAGCCTGCGCCATGCGCCGTGGCCTTGGTATAGGGCGTGAAGTTGTCGGAACGTTCGCATGGCACGGCGATCGCACGATCGCACGGCAGCCAATGGGTCCAGTCTTCGAACCCGGTCTTCATCGCCTGTTCGATGATCAACCCGCGAAAGCCCGAACAGTCGATGAACAGGTCGGCGGCAAGCGTTTCCCCGCTTTCAAGCACGACCGAATCGACATAGCCATCATCGGGCCGCAGATTGACATCGACGATCTTGCCTTCCTGCCGCACGACGCCGCGTTCTTCGGCATAGGTTCTCAGGAAACGCGCATACAGACCGGCGTCGAATTGATAGGCGTGCGCAATATGCCCGATCGGCGAATCGCCTGCGTCTGTGCGGGCCGGCATGAACTTGTTTTCAAGCGCGGCCGCGGTGTTGATCGAGAAATTGGCAAAATCCGACGCTTCACCCTGCAGCTTCATCTTCAGCCAGTATTGATGGCAGCGCAGCCAGCCCAGATCCTGCCCAATGACCCCGAAACCGTGGACATAGCTCGACCCGATCTTGTCCCAGTTGTTGAACTGAATGCCCAGCTTGAATGTGCCCTGCGTCAGGCGCATGAATTGCACTTCATCGAGGCCAAGCAATTCATTGAATTTCTTGATCGCCGGGATCGTTGCCTCCCCCACGCCGATGGTTCCGATATCTTCGGATTCCACCAGCTTGATCCGGTATAGCCCCTGAAACAGGTTCGACAGCAACGCAGCCGCCATCCACCCGGCAGAACCGCCGCCGACTATCAATATCGTCTTCAGTCTTGCAGGCATGGATCGTTTCCCAGGGCGGAGATGTCAGTTCGGCAGTGCCGGACAGGTTAGCCGATTGTCGACCGGAAGACCCACGGATTTTGTGCGGTCGGAAGTTTGCAGCCCGTAAGCACGCTCAAACAATACCGGGTCTGCCGCGACTTCGGGGCAGGGATCGGCTGGCCAGACGAACGGCAGCCTTCCGGTAAAATCCTTGTGTTGCCCGCCGCCCGGTTGACGCAGCAGGACATCGGTTATGCCCAGCACCTCCGTCCCCGGAAGCCAGGCGGCAACGAAGGCGTCCGACAGGTTGAGCAGATCATTGGCATAGACCGGGCGGCCCGAAAACAGGATCGAAATGACCGGAACGCCTTTTCCCGATACCCGCTCAAGCGCCGCCAGATCCTGCGGATAGCGCGCGGAGTGCCGGATGGTCGCGGGATATTCGATATCACCCTTCATCTCGGCATAGGGGTCCTCTGCATGAACGACGATAACCGCGTCATAGGCGCTCACATCGACGCCTTGACCATCTTCGCTGAAATCAACCCTGCCGCCCGCCGAAAGCGCCTTTTGCAGCGCCGACAGCATATCATCCGCCAGCGGGTAATCGCTATCATCGGTCAGATCACCCTGCCAGGTCAGCGACCAGCCACCAAGCTGCGGGGGCACCTTATCCGCCGCCCGGCCAACCAGCAGAATTTTCGAATTCGCCGCCAGCGGGAGCGGTGATCGCTCCGAATTCTTGAGCAGCACCAGCGATTTTGCGACAGCTTCGCGGGCTGTCATGCGCGCCGCGTCGCTTGCAAGATCGGCGTCGGCAGCCGCTGCGGGAATGGGGGAAGTTTCAAACAGGCCGCTACGCAGCTTGACCCGTAAAATGCGGGTAACAGCATCGTCGATACGACTCATCGGCACCGCGCCGGATTCGACATCGGCAATGGCTTCTTCGATAAACTGCTGCCAGTCATCGGGGACCATGAACATATCGATCCCGGCATTGACCGCCTGCGCGCAATTGGTGCGGGTGCAGCCGTCGACTTGCTCGATCGCGTTCCAATCCGACACGACAAAGCCGTCAAAGCCCAGTTCGCCCTTCAGCACATCGGTGATCAGTTCGCGGTTGCCGTGCATCTTGCCGTGCGCCACTCCCGCGCCGGTATCAGTCCAGCTGCTGTAGGATATCATCACGGTCTGAACCCCGGCTTCGAGCGCGCCGAAATAGCCGGGAGCATGGGTTTTGATCAGTTCTTCGCGCGTGGTGCGCGCTTCGCCCTGATCCTTGCCGAGCAAGGTGCCGCCATCGCCGATGAAGTGCTTCGCCGTCGCGATTGCAGTGGTTGGCCCGGTCAGATCGCCCTGCATCGCGGTAACGAATGCCGAGGCATAATCGCGCACCAAGGCCGGATCCGAAGAGTAACCTTCGTAGGTTCGGCCCCAGCGCGGGCTTTGCACCACCGCCAGAGTGGGGGCGAAAATCCAGCTTATGCCGGTTGCCCTTACCTGTTTGGCGGTGAGATGCGCGATGCGCCCGACCAGTTCGGGATCATGCGCCGCGCCCAGGCCGATATTATGCGGAAACAGCGTTGCGCCGAACACATTGTTGTGACCGTGGACGGCGTCGGTTCCCCAGATAATCGGAATCTTGGTCGCCAGATCGGTCGCCATCGAGGCTTCATGGTAGTCGCGGGCGAGCGACACCCAATCGGCAACCGCAGCCTGTTTTTCACCCCCCGGCCATGCCCCGCCGCCGTTCAGAACCGAGCCAATATAATGCTCGCGGGCCTGATCAGGCGTGATAGATCTGATATCCGCCTGGGTCATCTGCCCGATTTTCTGCCGCAGGGTCATTTGACCCAGAATGGCGATGATGCGGGCTTCGATCGCGGGATCGTGTTGATCGGGTTTGGCAAGGGTTGGCCATTGCGCGATCGCTGGCGCTGCAATGGTTGGGGGTGCACCGGCATTGGCGGCGCACCCGCCAAGACTGGCAAACGCCGCTGTCCCTGCAAGAGCGCGAATAAACCTGCTGTTAGCGAGCACGTTCGCCCCTCCATTCCAATTGCTATTTGATCACCCTGCCTGAACGGCAGGGCTTTGATGACGTGCGATAATCTGCATCGAAACTACAGATCAGCAGCCCCTATGGTAACGGGAATTGGGATCCGGATGGGGGGATATCCGGATCCCAATCGGTTCAAAAACGGTAATTGAACCCGAACAGTATCTGCCGCCCGTATTTTTCAATGGTTTCAGGCAGGAAATCGCCATCCGCCGTTCTGGCCCCGCCGCCATCGACCCCGACCCGGGTCCGGTAGGCGGCGTTGGTCAGATTGTTGACCTGCAACAGCATACCCAGACCTGCCAGCGAAGAACCCGGCTGGAACGTGTAGCCAATCTGCGCCGAGACATCTTCATCCGCGAGGATTTCCGTCACCCCGCGAACCGCGAACAACTGGGTCACTTCACCCTTGAACGCCGAACGATAGCGATAGGCTGCGCGGGCCTGGAAGCCGTCCTTCTCGAAATAGCCCGTCACCGTGTAAACCGTGCCGGAAAGGCCCGGAATACGCGTGGCCTGACGCACGGTCGGGTCCTCGCTTGCGGTCGGGCTCAGGTTCGAGTCCGTGTAGGAATAGCTACCGATGACGCCAAACCCGTCCAGCGCATTGTGCAGCTTGCCAAAGCCGAGCGCACCGCTGACTTCGATCCCCTTGATCGTTCCGCCCTGACCATTGGCCGGCTGATCGATCTGACCCAGCGGACTGACTGGCACCCCTGGCGGAAGGCCGTTGGGCTGGGTTGGCGTTTGCAGGGACGATGGCGGGATAGGAAGCCCGGTAAAGTCGAACACCTGCCGCTGGGTGAAGATATAGCTTTGAAGGTCTTTATAAAACCCTGCGACGCTGATGTAGCTGGTGCGGTCGATATACCATTCATAGGCAACATCGAGCGCCCTGGCCCGCCACGGTTCGAGCAAGGCGTTGCCGCCCGATGCTGACCACAGGCCGGTTCTTTCCACGCCGACAACGCATGGCGTGGGAACCTGCGCAGTCGGGGTGCAGGGGCTACGCGGGAAATTCGGGATGAAGCTGGCCCGCATTTCATCCATGCGGGGCCGCGCCATAACCTTGGCCGCGGCGAACCTGAGCCGATGCCCATCACCCAAATCGTAGATCATGTTCAGGCTGGGCAGCACATCCCAATATCCCTTGGTGACATTGACCGGGCTGACAACGCGCGGGGTCAGCGTGGCATTGATCACGCTCCCGCTCGATTCCTGCCGCTGATGGATGGCCTGAACACCGATGTTCCCGCGCAAGTTGCCCGAATTGAAAGTTGCCTTGGTCCTTAACGTCAGGACCTCTTCATCAATCTTCCACGCCTTGTCGAAGGTGGAATCGTTGATGAAATCGATCTTGTCGTAATATTTCGGCAGCGCCGTGCGCAGGTCAACCGCGAGCACGTTGCCAAACCCGGCAAAGTCCAGCGATGTCGGATCAACCAGATCGGCCGGATCAACCAGGGTCTGCAGGCGGCCATTCTTCAGCATCAGATCGAATTCATCGACCCGCTTGCTCTTGGTCCGCTTGGTGAAGTTCGCGCCGACATCGAACTGTTCGAAGAACCCGTCCATGTCATATTCAAACCCAAGATCAAGCGCAAAGACATCTTCGGTGACATGCGGTTCCTTGGTCTGCCCATCATGGCCCCAACCACCCCACGGCGCACGGTCGCCAAGCGAGACTTGCGATGCGTCAGCGTAGTCAAGGCCTTCGCTGTAGGTCGGGAAACCACCATTGGTCAGATTGGAGAGGTCAAACCCGATGCTGTCGAACACGCGATTGGCGTTCTGTGTCACATTGGTCGCGCAGCAACCAAAGCCTGCGTAGGTTTCGGTGATGCTTTCGTCACGTTCGTTGCGTGAATAGGACAGGTCACCGATCAGGCGCAGCCGGTCAGTCATTTTGAATTCGGCGTTCAGCCCACCCGAAAACAGATCATCGTCGCGGGTGTTGTAATCATTGCGGAGAACCGGTGCCACGCCGTTGACGACGCCGGAAACACCCACCTGCGTGCCGCCGATGTCGGCAGTTTCAACATTGGTGAAGGTCTGATTATCGGCCCACACGTTCGAAAACCACTGCGCGCCGCGCGTTACTTCGCGCTGTTCAAAGCGCGAGTAATACAGATCAGTGGTCAAATGGACGCTGTCGCTCGGTTCCCATTCAAGAATGCCGATCGCGGCAGCGCGCTTGTTCGAACGCGAAGTTGCGAAAATTTCCTGCCCGCTGAGGAACAGCGCCGTATCCGCCGTATCCGGGGAAATGCGATCACGGGTGAAGTCAGCACCGCCGAAGCTTTCGTAGTTATAGGCTTTGTAGTGGCGGTTGGATGACGGCGAATCGAGATAGGCGAAACCCAATGCCCAACCCAGCGTTCCGTCCTCGCTCTGGTCAATATAGCTGCCGCTGGCGCGGAACCCGTATTTGCGGATATCGTCATTCAGCTGGCTGCCGGAATTGACCTCACCGCGCAGGTTGAGCGCAATTGCTTTCTTGCCGAATGCGAGCGGGCGCACCGTCCGCATATCGGCGGTGCCCGACAGGCCCATGCCGGCAATGCTGGCATCGGGGGTCTTGTAGATCACGACGCTCGACAGCAATTCGGAAGGATATTGGTCAAACTCCACACCGCGGTTATCGCCCGAACTCGCCTGCTGGCGACCATTGAGCAGGGTGGTGGAGAAATCGGGCGCCATGCCGCGGATGGAGATCACCTGAGCGCGTCCGTTGACCCGCTGCGTGGTCAGGCCGGGAAGGCGCGAAATCGCTTCAGCAATCGAAATATCGGGCAGTTTGCCGATGTCTTCTGCCGAAACCGCTTCGACGATCGAAAGTTCCTCGCGCTTGAGAGCGATTGAACTGGCAAGACCGGCCCGGATGCCCGTGACGACGATGACATTGCCGTCAGCATCGGTGGCCACATCTTCGGCGGGCTGCGTTGCTTCTTCCGCGTCTTGCGCGAAAGCCACACTGGGCAACCCGGCAACCAGCGCAAGCGCCGATGTGGTTATCCCAAGCAAAAAAGTGCGACTCGAAGAACGAGTTTGAAGCTTCATGTACCCCTCCATGGCAGGATTATATTCCTGCTTATCAATCCCATAATCTCGCACGTTCCGTTAACGGGGGGTTCAATATCGACCCGTTTGGGAGCGCTTCCATAGGGAGTTGCCGACAGCGAGGGGTAATGTCAATCAAAATTGGAAGCGCTTCCACAAATTAATTGGGCGCGCCTTGTCCGGTCGACGATCGCTGGATCAACTGGAATGGAACCAGATGCTGGTGATCCGCTGCATCGCTTGCGCCGTTTTCGTGCATGATCTGGCCCACCAGCAATTCGACCGCCTTGGAACCTATCACGCGCAGCGGTTGGTGGATTGTGGTCAGCGGCGGCCAGACGATCTGCGACACCGGCGTATCGTCAAACCCCGTGATCGACAGGTCGGATGGCACATTCAACCCGATCCGGTGCGCACTGAACAACGCGCCTGCCGCCATGTCATCATTGGCGCAGGCGAGTGCGGTTGGCCGTTCGGCGGAAGCAAGCAGCTTTTCCGCACAATCGATCCCGGATTTGAATGTGAAGTTTCCCTTGGCTACTGTCACGCAGCTTTCATCAACCCCGGCGTGGTTCAACGCCTCCAGAAATCCATCGAGCCGCAATGCCGCCGATCTATGGTCTTGCGGCCCGCTGATGAAACCAAAACAGCGATGTCCGCCCCGCACAAGATGTTCGCCAAGTTCAAAGCCTGCCTGCCGGTCATCAATGCCCACCGAATGCGCCAACCGCCGCGCATCAGGCCCGGCTGAAATCAGCACAAACGGGGCGTCACGCTGCTTAAGCGCCCGTATAAGGCCTGCGTCATCCGAAAACGGCGGCGTGAGCACAAGCCCGTCGCAGCGGCGTTCATCCACCATCGCCAGCACGCGTGAACGGTGCACATCCTTCGCCGGATCCAGCGTGTGGGCGATCAGGCCATACCCCAGTTCCGAACAGGCGCGCATGGCCCCCAGTTCGACCGCCGAGTGATAATAGCTGTTCGGTTCAGCATCGGCATCGGCAGCAAAAATCAACGCAACCAGACGGCTTGATCCGCTTGCCAGTTGCCGGGCCTGAAGATTGACCTGATAGCCCAGGTCTTTGACCGCCTGCAGAACCCGTTCGCGCACGCGTTCGCTGGTGTTGGGGCTGGAATTCAGCACCCGCGAAACGGTTGCTCGCGCCACCCCCGCGGCACGGGCGACATCATCGATCGTCGGCTTTTTATCCAATTCTCTCGCTCAATTTGCCTGCGCCGGGTTCCGGCTTTTCTATAGTGTTATCGGGTGTTGCGCGGGGGAGCAAATGTTGTGCGCCGTGACATTTGTAACCCCGCTTTGCGACCCCCTGAACGGCGGTGCGTGCATCATCATGCGCCAATGCGCAGCACAATGGAAGCGCTTCCCAATCATCGCATTGTCGATTAGCCTGCGGGAAAAGGAGCGACCCGATGCCAAACACCATCAGCGCGGTGGATAAGAACGCGCTCGGCCGCATTGCGGCCCGTGCCGCCGAAGTGCTGGATCCGGTGGTCGTGCGCGGGCTGGCCGCAGACCTGCCTGTTGTCGAGGCGGCGCGCAAGGGGGATCAGGAGCTGTTGCGGTACCTTGCCGGTCATGCGCGGGAAGTGGAGGTGACGGCGCTGCATGCACCAGCCGAAGCGCAGGGCAAGTTCGGTTATAATGACGATTTGACCGGGTTCAATTTTTCCAGGCGGGCGACGGGATTTCATAGCTTCGTCAACCAACTGCTCGTGGATGATGAGCACGACGGGGCCGTTGCAATCCAGGGAATCCGCGCGCGTGAGGCCGCTCCGCAATTCGCTGCGGAAAACGCGATTGCCTGCGCACCCGCGGGCGGCGAATACAGGCTATGGCTGGGAACCCGCGCAGAAGTTGCCATCCATTGCGATCCGGCGCCGAACATTGCCTATGTCGCCGCCGGGAAACGGCGGTTCACGCTGTTCGCGCCGGAAGAAATCGGCAATCTTTATCTCGGGCCGTTCGACCCGGTTCCCAATGGAACCCAGATTTCGCTCGCAGATCCGCTCGCGCCCGATGATGTGCGCTTCCCACGGTTCCGCGCGGCGCTGGGCCGGGCGCGCGTGGCCGAGCTTGAGCCGGGTGACGGCATTTTCATTCCCACCGGGTGGTATCACCATGTCGAGGCG
Source organism: Alphaproteobacteria bacterium HGW-Alphaproteobacteria-7 (assembly GCA_002842735.1). Classification (GTDB taxonomy): domain Bacteria; phylum Pseudomonadota; class Alphaproteobacteria; order Sphingomonadales; family Sphingomonadaceae; genus Erythrobacter. The sequence continues at coordinate 65,558 of PHEB01000012.1, forward strand.
CTTTCGCCGGTCAATCTGCTGGTGAACTACTGGTGGCAGGGCGCGAATGAGGGGCCTTCGCCCTGGGATGCGTTGATGCACGGCTTTATGGCGCTGCGCGGGCTTTCTGCGGTCGAAAAGCGCGTCTGGAGCGCGATGTTCGCGCATTATATCTTTGAAGACAATGGCGATCCTGCGGCGCATATCCCACCGCAAAGCCGCGGCATACTCAGCCGCCCGACACCGCAAATGATCGCCGCCATGCGCAAGTCGATCCTGCAATCGCTCGCGGGCCCGCGATCATGAAATGCGCCGGGAACGGGTTTCCTGTCTTTGGCGGGCGGCCCGATCAATGACTATCCGGCCATCTGTCGAGGTGATCGAACTGCCGGGCACCGATTGCCCGGTCGCGATTGTCGATGGGTTTGCTGCGGCCCCCGAACGATGGCGCGAACAAGCCATGGGCGGCGATTATGACTATCGCGGCGATTTTTATCCGGGACAGCGAAAGCCGGTCGACCCGGCCTATTTTCAGGACATCGGACAACGTCTGGGCGCGATCATGCGATCCGTTTTCGGATGCAGGAAATCGCTACGGGTCGACCGGGCGCTCTATTCACTTGTCAGCACACAGCCGGATCAATTGTCGCTCGCCCAGTGTATCCCGCATATCGATGATGTCGCACCGGGCAGCTATGCCATGGTTCATTATCTGGTCCACACCGCATTCGGCGGAACCGCATTTTACCGCCAGCGAAGCACTGGTTTTGCGCAAATCGCAGCAGCGCAGCACCGCACATATCTGGCGGCGCTAGAAACCGATCTCGCCGACCACGGACGCCCTGAACCCGGTTATATTCAAGGCGACACGCTGGCCTTCGCGCAAATCGGCAGCGTTGATTTTGCCTATAACCGGGCAGTGATCTATCCGGGCAACCTGCTGCATTGCTCGATCGTCCCGGCCGGGGTGGCCCATCGCGACGATCCCCTGACCGGGCGGTTGACCATCGCCGGTTTCTTCCACGCTGATTAGCTGCAGAGCGGATGAGGTGGATGGCTCCCGCTACGGTATCAAAACACCGGTATGGGTTGCGATCATCAACCCGATATGGAGGCTGGCGATAGTCGGGAATAGCCAAAAACAGGCAACTGGCGGAGCGGGTGGGATTCGAACCCACGATAGGCTTTTGACCTATACACACTTTCCAGGCGTGCGCCTTCGACCACTCGGCCACCGCTCCGATTTGCCGACTAGGGCAAGAGCGCGCCACTAGCCGCGAATGGATTGCTTCGCAAGGCGCGTAGTGGCACCACTATGCTTATGCGAACATTGCTTCTTGCTGCGACCGCAGCCTTCGCCCTTGCCCTGCCCGCTTCCGCTCAGGAGGAGCCGAAGGAAGCCCGTGCCCCGTCGGAGATTGTCGCCGCTGCGCCAGCCGCCGACTGGGTGGCGATTCCGGCGGAGGATCTGCTGGTGATGACCCTCGCGCCCGATGCCGATGGAAGCCCGCGCCAAGTGGTAATCCAGTTGATGCCTGCCCCCTTCTCGCAAGGCTGGGTCCACAACATCCGCCTGTTCGCGCGCGCCGGGTGGTATGACGGCATCTCGGTCAACCGGGTGCAGGACAATTACGTCACCCAGTGGGGCGATCCCAATTACGACAACCCCGAAGCGACGGGGACGCCGAAGCCCTTGCCGGAAGGGCTTAAGGTGATGGGGGAGGCGGAGTACATCGACGTCATTCGTGCCGCGGGGCCGGACGAGGACACAATCACGCTTTGGCACCCCAAGCCTGATCTATTGGACAGTTATGCCGACAGCGCAACGTTCGACAAGGGGTGGCCACTCGGGATCGAGATTGGCGAGGGAACGCGTGTGCTGCGTCGCTGGCCCACCCACTGCTACGGCATGGTCGGCGTGGGGCGGAACTATTCGCCCGACACCGGATCGGGCGCGGAGCTTTATACTGTGATCGGCCATGCGCCGCGCCACCTTGATCGCAATATCGCGCTGGTGGGCCGGGTGATTGAGGGGATGCAGCACCTCTCCAGCCTGCCGCGCGGGTCGGGCGCGCTGGGGTTCTACACCGCCGAGGAAAGCGCCAAGCGCACGCCGATTCTGTCGGTGCGGGTGGCGAGTGACCTCGCCCCGTCCGAGCAACCAAGCTTCGAATACCTCTCGACGGAGAGCGGCGCCTTCGCGACATACGCCGAAGCCATCGCCAACCGCCGCGATCCGTTCTTCATCGCGCCTGCTGGCGGCGCGGATATCTGCAACATCCGCGTGCCGGTGCGGCGGGTGGCCGAATAATCGTCATTGCGAGCGACCGCAGGTCGCGCGGCAATCCATGGACTGACGTTGCACCAGCCGCGAGACCTGTCCATGGATTGCTTCGCTACACTCGCAATGACGAGGATCAGGCTTCGGCCCACTGCATCAATTCGATCCGGTTGCCGAAGGGGTCTTCGGTAAAGAACCGCAGATAGCCTGCCACGGGCTTGTCATCGCGGGTCACGCAGCCCGCCGCCGTCAGCCGCGCGCGCAAACCCGCAAGGTCATCCACCAGCAGCGCGGGGTGCGCCTTTTTGGCGGGGCGAAAATCGGGATCGACGCCGATGTGCACTTGCACCGCGCCGCTCGTGAACCAGCAGCCGCTCGCCGAAAGGTTGGCTGGCTTGGGCACTTCGGCCATGCCCAGCAGCCCGGAATAAAACGCGCGCGCCTGCGGCTCGCCCCCTTGCGGGATCGCGAGTTGCACGTGATCGAGCCCGATGATCGCCATCACTGCCGTTCCGCCTGCGCCACCGCATCGCTTGCCCTGAGTGCGGAGAGGATGCGGTTCAAGTGCGCCACGTCCTGCACCTCGATTTCAATGTCGTAGGTGGTAAAGGGATGATCGAGCTGGCTTTGCACCAGGCTGGTCACGTTGGCCTTGTTCTGCGCGAAAATCCCCGCCATTTCCGCCAGCGTTCCGGGCCGGTCATACAGCGTCACTGACAATTGCCCCAGCGCGCCGACCGAACGGCTGCCCCACGCCAGATCAATCCAGTCGCTATCCACCCCGCTGGCGAGCTCAAGGCAGTCGATGGCATGCACCAGCACGGTTTCACCCTTGCGGCGGATACCGACGATGCGATCCCCCGGCACCGGATGACAGCAATCCGCCAGTTCAAACGCGACACCGGAGGTCAGGCCGCGGATCGAGATCGCGCGCTCGCGCCGCGTCCAGTGTTCGTCTGCCTCGATCCCGGCGGTGCAGCCGGGCACCAGCGCTTCCATCACCTCGCGGTCGGACAGCTTGGCCGCTCCGATCGCATACATCAGGTCATCAGGCTCATCCATGCCGAGCCGTTCAATCGCGGCGCGGATCGCTTTCTTGCCGATCCGGGCCGGCACGCGGATCGCGATTTCATCGAACAGTTTCGATCCGATCGCCGCCACCTCGGCGCGTTCCTTCAGCCGCACCGAACGACGAATAGACGCGCGCGCCTTGCCGGTTACGACAAACCCCAGCCATGACAGCTGCGGCGCGGCGTGCGGGTTCTTGATGATCTCCACCACATCGCCATTATTGAGCGCGGTGCGCAGCGGCATATGCCGCCCGTTGATCTTCACCCCCGCCGTCGCCAGGCCCAGATTGGTGTGGACGGCAAAGGCAAAATCCACCGCGGTCGCGCCCTTGGGCAGCTGGAACAGCGCACCCTTGGGGGTAAAGGCAAAGATGCGATCCTGATAAACCGCCAGCCGCGTGTGTTCGAGCAGTTCTTCGGCATCGTGGCTCTGTTCGACAATCTCGATCAGATCGCGCAGCCAGCCGACTTGCCCATCGGCCTTGTCAGCCTGTTTGTAGGCCCAGTGCGCCGCCAGCCCGAATTCGTTACGGCTGTGCATTTCGCGGGTGCGGATCTGCACTTCGACCCGCATCGAATTTTCGTACATCAACGCGGTGTGGATGCTGCGATAGCCGTTGGTTTTCGGGGTCGAGATGTAATCCTTGAACTTGCCCGGCAAGGCCTGCCAGGTGGTGTGCAGCACCCCCAATGCGCAGTAACAGTCCTCCTCGGTCTCAGTCAGCACGCGGAAGGCCATGATGTCAGTGACCTGTTCAAAGCTGACATGGCGTTCGGCCATTTTGTGCCAGATCGAAAAGGGGTGCTTTTCGCGGCCCGAAACCTCAACCTTCAACCCGGCTTCGGCAAGGCGTTGCTTCACCTTGAGCGCGATCGCATCAACCTGCCCGCCGTCCTGACTGCGCAATTGTTCGAGCCGGGTGTTGATGGTGGCGTAGCCTTCGGGCTCCAGTTCGCGAAACGCCAGCGCCTGCATTTCGCGCATATATTCATACATCCCCACACGCTCGGCCAGCGGGGCATAGATATCCATCGTCTCACGCGCGATGCGCTGGCGCTTTTCGGGCGATTTGATGAAATGCAGCGTGCGCATATTGTGCAGCCGGTCGGCCAGCTTGACCAGCAGCACGCGGATATCTTCGGACATCGCGAGCAGGAACTTGCGCAGGTTTTCCGCCGCGCGTTCATTCTCGGGCATCGCCTCGATCTTGGAAAGTTTGGTGACGCCATCGACCAGCCGTGCGACTTCGGGGCCGAAATGCGCCTCGATATCCTCGATCGTGGCGAGGGTGTCTTCCACCGTATCATGCAGCAGCGCGGTGATGATGGTCGCCTGATCGAGCTTGAGGTCAGTCATCAAGCCCGCCACTTCGACCGGGTGGCTGAAATAGGGATCGCCGCTCGCGCGTTTCTGGGTGCCGTGTTTCTGCACGGTATAGACATAGGCGCGGTTCAGCATCGCCTCATCGGCGTCAGGGTCGTAATCGAGGACCTTCTCAACGAGTTCGTATTGGCGCAGCATAGCGGACGGATATGGGCGCAGGGGCCAAACGGAGCAAGCGCGATATTGCAGTGCAATGCAAGAAGTGTTATAACGCGCGTATGAACACGACGCTCAAGATTACGAAGATCGGCAACTCGGCTGGAATTATCCTGCCCAAGGATGTCCTCACGCATCTCCAGTCGGAACTCGGGGACGAACTGACGCTGACGGCCACGCCGCGCGGGATCGAACTCAGCGTGCCCGAAGACGACTTCGAAGAGCAGATGCGCGTTGCGCGCGAAATCATGCGCAAGCGCAAGCGCGCTCTGGCTGAATTGGCGAAATAGGGTCGTCGCTTGACCTTACGGAAATGGATTTGGGTGGCCACGTCGGTGGCGCAGGCCGCGCATCGCGAGCAACTCGCCGAGCATGGCGGGCTGGACGGCGTGCGCGACCCCGCCTTGCTGGAAAGCGCGATGGCGCGCCCGCAGCAGCTTGAGGCCTATGGCAAACCGGATGCCGCCGCCTTGGCTGCTGCCTATGCCTTCGGGATTGCGCGCAACCATCCTTTCACCGACGGAAACAAGCGAACCGCCGCGGTGATCAGCGAGACCTTTCTGGTGGTCAACGGCTTTGAAATGCCGGCGACCAGCGATGCCGAAGTCGCGGCCGCCTTCATCGCCCTCGCCGCAGGGGAACTCAGCGAAGACGAACTCGCCGACTGGTTCCGGCAGCGGGTGGTGGTGGGCTAACTCCACGTCGCGCGTTATGACCACGTGGCTCTGGGCGGCAGGCTCATCAGGATTGCGTCGATGTTGCCGCCGGTTTTCAGGCCGAAGATCGTGCCGCGATCATAGACCAGATTGAATTCGGCATAGCGGCCCCGGTATTCGAGCTGACGGGCCTCATCCTCCGGCGTGAACTTGCTCCCCATGCGTTTGCGCACCAGCGCCGGGAAGATGCTGAGGAACGCCTTGCCGACATCCTGTGTGAAGGCAAAATTGCGATCAAACGCCGCATCATCGACGCATTCGAGGTGATCGTAGAAAATCCCGCCGACCCCGCGATGCACCTGCCGGTGGGGGAGATAAAAATATTCGTCCGCCCACTTTTTATACCGTTCGTAATAAGTCGGATTGTGCGGATCGCAGGCGGCCTGCATCGCCGCGTGGAATTCCGCTGTGTCTTCCGCGTAAGGGATCGGCGGGTTCAAATCCGCGCCGCCGCCGAACCATGCCTTGGTCGTCGTCAGGAATCGGGTGTTCATGTGGACGGCGGGCACGTGCGGGTTGGCCATGTGCGCCACCAGACTGATGCCGGTGGCAACAAACCCCGGTTCTTCCGCACTCGCGCCGTTGATGCTGCCGGCAAACTCCTTGGCAAAGCTGCCGCGCACGGTCGAAACATTAACGCCGACCTTTTCGAACACCTTGCCCTTCATCAACCCCTGCACCCCGCCGCCGGGATCGGGGTTGCCGTCTTCGGCGCGGTTCCAGGGCGTGTAGGTGAAGCTGGCGTCAGAACCCGCCTCACGTTCGATCGCCTCGAACTCCGCGCAGATCGAATCGCGCAAGCTTTCGAACCACGCCCGCGCGCGCGCTGTCTTGTCAGACCAATCCATAAATCCCGTTCACCCAGAGCGTGTCGAAGGGCCGTCCTTCTCCCGAGAGGGCGGGTTAGAAGAAAAGACAATGCTTCGACAAGCCTGTCGTGAGCCTGTCGGAAGCATCAGGGTGAGCGGTTTTTGTTGCAGGCGGCGAGAAAGCCAGCAAAAGAGGGTGCATGGTTCCCGCTATGTTCGCGCCCTTCCCGTTCGCCGGTCACGAAATGCTGCTCGGCCCCGCGCGCGCACTATACTGGCCAGCCGAACGCACGCTGCTGGTGGCTGACCTGCATCTGGAAAAGGCCAGCTGGTTTGCGAAGGCCGGGCAGATGCTGCCCCCCTATGACAGCCGCGATACTCTCGAACGGCTGGCGGATGCGGTGCGGATCACCGGCGCGCGGCGGGTGATTACGCTGGGCGACAATTTCCACGATGATGCGGGCGCATTGCGGCTGGATGCGCATTGCACCGGGATGCTGGAGGCGCTGACCCGCGCGCTTGACTGGGTCTGGATCACCGGCAACCATGACGAGATGCTTTCCAAAGGCTTCGGCGGGACGATTATGCCAGAACTCGAAATTGGAGGTGTAACCCTCCGCCACGAAGCCCGCGCTGGCGAGACTGCGCCTGAATTGTCAGGCCACTACCACCCCAAACTGCGGGTGAATGTAAGAAGCCGCCATATTGCCCGCCCTTGCGCAGTGCTGGGGCGCAGTGCTGCCGGGGCCGAGCGCATGATCCTCCCCGCCTTCGGCACGCTGACCGGAGGGATGGACGCCGCCGCCCCAGAGATTCGCGCCGCGCTGCAACCCGCGAACCGGATCGAAGCGCTGATGCCCGCCAAGGGCCGGATTGCGCGGTTTGCGCTGTGGCACGCGGGGGATTAAATCGAGATTCGCTCTAAAACCCTGCCCACGCCAACTACGCCTTTTTTGGTAAGTTCGGTCAGGGTAACGCGCCCATCGGCCTTTGATCGAAACCTGCGGATAAGCCCCACTTCCTCAAGTCGATCAATATGGCGAAGTGCAGTGGATTCCGGACAGTCTGCGGCTATGCAAAGGCTTTTCGTGCTAACGCTTGCGCCTCCAGCAAATTGGCAAAAAAGTTCAAGAAGCATGTTCCATGTCGGCTCCACCAACATGGCTTCGGGGAGGTATTTTTTTCTCATATTCAGTTGTCGCTTGATCAGTGTGGCCTTCTTCGCGAGTTCAATCGCATTTCTCTCAATTTGCCTCGCCGCAGAGGGCCAGTGGAACGAGGACTGCAATGCGCCTGGATTCCAGTTTTGATCAAGCGCATCGGCAAGTCGCATGAGCGACGCACCCAAGTCGCGCATTTCCTGCGGGGACCAGCCGCGCTCGATTTCATCGATGACATTTTGCTTTTTGTGCGCGGAATCGCTGGGCTGATTTGCAGCTTCGCCTTCACTATCCGTGCTTGCCTCAAGGACATAGTCATCGACCGATGAGGCTCGGTCAGGAAACATGAAGCCTTCGATGCCATCAGGATTCCAGTTTTCGACCAAAGACAGAAAATCGTCCACCTCTCCGTCGTTTGCACTCAGCATAATTCGAATTGATCTGAGGGAGCCTGCTACAACACGAGGGGACACGCCTGATGCCTGGGCCGCGCTGTGAACAGAACGACAAGACCGTAAAACCGCGAGAAAATCGCGTTCGCTGTCTTGCAGAAACTCATCCGCATTCGCGTTGTCAAAGGTTGAGCCCATATTTTCCTCGTGCAGAGCGAATAGGCTGTCGACCGAAGCGAAGCACCCTTCAACGGTCGGGCCTGTAGGAAGGGTGTTAGCCAATTAGAACCAGCACCGGCACTTATGAAAAACTTAAGTGGGATTGCGTAGGCCCGTTCGGTCGTGAACCGCACCACAGCAAGACTCCACCTAGCGCTCGCCTTCGTTTCGCACTAAGGAGCGCGCTGATACGTAAGCAACCACAGGAGAACACCCCATATCACGTCCACCCCGGCGCTCGATGGCCCCGCCCGTAAAAAGCGGCCCTCGGTTTGATACCATGATCAATGTCCCCAAGGTCCGCGTCATCGATGACGAAGGCGAAAACCTTGGCGTGATGTTCACCCGCGAAGCGATTGAGCAGGCCAACGAGAAAGGCCTGAACCTCGTCGAAGTGTCCCCCAATGCGGACCCGCCGGTGTGCAAATACCTTGATGTCGGTAAATTCCGCTATGAAGCGCAGAAGAAAGCCAATCTGGCGCGCAAGACGCAGAAAACGCAGGACATCAAGGAAGTGAAGATGCGCCCGAACATCGACACGCATGATTATGACGTGAAGATGCGCAACGTCACCAAGTTCATTGAAAACGGCGACAAGGTGAAGATCACCCTGCGGTTTCGCGGGCGCGAAATGGCGCACCAGCATCTTGGCATGGATCTGCTGAAAAAGGTGCAGGAAGACGTGGCCGAAGTCGCCAAGGTCGAAGCTTTCCCGCGATTGGAAGGCCGCCAGATGCTGATGGTGCTGGCCCCGAAATAGGCCGCTGACCGCAGGTTTACTCACACGAGGGGCGCAGCCGGTGACGGTTCGCGCCCCTTTTCGTGGCGGGGCTTTTCGTGGCGGGGCTTGTTCGTAGCAGGGCTTGCCGCCGGGGGCGCTGCGCTGATAGGCCTGCGGGCCACGCTGCAAGGGGACGCACCAAGCCATGACCGCACGCCGGATCGGCCTTTTGCTCGGGCCCGCCGCATTCGCGCTCACCGCGCTGCTGCTGCCGCCTGCGGGGATGGCGCCGGGGGCGTGGCTGATTGCCGGTCTGGTGGTGTGGATGGCTGCCTGGTGGATGACCGAGGCGGTGCCGCTGGCTGTGACCGCGCTGTTGCCGTTTGTGGTGTTGCCCTTGTCGGGCGTCGCCGATGCTCAGGCCACGGCCAGCACCTATTATTCGCCGATCCTGTTCCTGCTGTTGGGCGGGGCGTTCATCGCGCTGGCGATTGAACGCACCGGGCTGCACCGCCGGTTGAGCCTTGCGATCCTGCGCGCGGTAGGCGGGCGCGGCGGCGCGGGGACATTGCTGCTGGCCTTCATGATTTCGGCGGCTCTGCTCTCGATGCTGATTTCCAACACCTCGACCACGCTGATCATGATGCCGATGGCGCTGGCGGTGTTGCAGGGGGGCGGGAGCGTCGCGTCAGGCGATGCGCCGCCGCACCAAGAAGGCATCGCGGGCGCACTGCCGATGGGCATTGCCTTTGCGGCCAGCATCGGCGGGCTTGGCACGATCGTCGGATCGCCCACCAATGCGATTGCGGTGGGCCTGCTGGATAGCATTGCCGGGGTGCGGATCAGCTTTATCGAATGGTCGATGTACGGCGTGCCGGTGGTTGTGCTGGGCATTCCGCTGGCCGCGTGGATCATCGGCCGGGTGCAGCGCGTGGCAGACCACCCGTTCGACATTGCCGCCGCCCGCGCCGCGATTGACAGTCACGCCGCATGGGCCGCGCCGGAAAAACGGCTGGTGCCGCTGGTGTTTGTCACCTTCGTCGGGTGGGTCACGCAGCCGCTGGTCGCGCCGCTGCTGCCCGCCGGGTCATGGACCGATGGAACCATCGCGGTGATCGCCAGCCTTGCGCTGTTCCTGATCCCCGATGGCACGGGCCGCCCGCTGCTGGTGTGGAAAGAGGCCGACCGCGCCCCGTGGAGCGTGATCTTCATGTTCGGCGGCGGGTTGGCGCTGGCGGGCGGAATGCAGGCATCGGGGCTGGCTGATTGGGTCGGGCAGGCGCTGCTGCCGCTCGAACATTGGCCGCTGTTGCTGGTCGCGCTGGCGGTGGTTGCGTTGGTGATCGTGGTGACCGAATTTGCCAGCAACGTCGCCACTGCCACCGGGATCGTGCCAGTGGTCGCCGCGCTGGTGGTGGCGTTGGGGGCTGATCCGGTGTTGCTCGCCCTGCCCGCAGCGCTGGCCGCAAGCTGGGGCTTCATGCTGCCCGCAGGCACTGGCCCTAACGCGATCGCCTGGGCCACGGGGCGCATCCGGATCGAACGGATGGTGACAGCGGGCGCACTGCTTGATCTGGCAGGCATCGTGCTGATCGTGGGTGTGGTGTGGGGAATTGCGGCGCTTGTCTGAATATTGATTCGCCTGTCTGAAACCACCGCCGCTGCGCTTGCAACGCTGGTCGGCGCGCGATATTCGGTTGGCGATTGAGCACTGGCTGCGGAGAGGCGTTCCTGCGGAGGTTAGGAACGGGTGCCCTGCCCATTGCGACCGGCTCCCGCCTTCCTGGGAGCGTATGTCTAGGAAGGGCAATCTGCACATGACCGACGCTGTCGATGCGACCAATATCCCCACCCCGCGCCGCAAACCCAAACCCGGCATCAAGTCCATCGGCGGGCGCGCGTTAAAGCCATCCACCCTGATGATGGGCCACGGTTATGATCCGGTGCTGTCCGAAGGATCGCTGAAAGCCCCGATCTTCCTCACTTCGACCTTCGCGTTTGAAAGTGCCGCTGCGGGCAAGCGCCATTTCGAAGGCATCACCGGCCTGCGTGAAGGCGGCGCGGAAGGCTTGGTCTATTCGCGGTTCAACGGCCCCAATCAGGAAATCCTCGAAGGCCGGCTCGCCATTTGGGATGGGGCCGAAGACGCGCTCGCCTTCAGCAGCGGGATGACCGCGATCTGCATCCTGTTGATGGCCTATGCCAGCCAGAACGACGTGATCGTGCATTCCGGGCCGCTCTATGCCGCATCCGAAGGCTTTGTCGCCAAGGTGCTGAGCCGGTTTGGCGTCACCTATATTGATTTCCCCGCCGGGGCGACCCGGTCTGATCTGGATGCGGTGCTGGCCAAGGCCAAGGCACAGGCCGAAGCGCAAGACGGCAAGGTGGCGATGATCTATCTTGAAAGCCCCGCCAATCCCACCAACGCGCTGGTCGACATCGAAGCGGTGCGCGATGCGCGCGATGCCCATCTTGCGGACACCCCGATTGCGATCGACAACACCTTCCTCGGCCCGTTGTGGCAGCGCCCGCTGGATCACGGCGCGGATATTGTCGCCTATTCGCTGACCAAATATGTCGGCGGC
>PHEB01000013.1 GCA_002842735.1 Alphaproteobacteria bacterium HGW-Alphaproteobacteria-7
CTGTCGTGCGGGCGCTCCCGTGCAGAATCTGTCCCATAGCGCGTCCTTCCATTGATGGCTGAATATTACACCATCAAATGCCGGGACTAAACATCTAGGGCGCTCGGCCTTCGGCCACAAAAAAGGGCGGCTCGACGATGGTTCGAGCTGCTCCTTTTTTGTTGTTGAACCTGCCGCCCTTGCGGTCGCTTTAGCGACCGCAAGGGCGACTGCCCGCCCGCAGCGGGGCCGCAGCGTAGCGGAGGCCGTCTAGCGAGGACGCACCCGCGGAGGCGGGAGCGCAAAACAAACTACATACTCCTAGCGATCAGCATCTTCATCACTTCGTTCGATCCGCCGAAAATGCGCGTGATGCGGGCATCGCGGTACATCTTGGCGATCGGATATTCGTTGATATAGCCCGCGCCGCCATGCAGTTGCAGGCACTTGTCGACGACTTCGCCTTGCAGTTCGGTCACCCAGTATTTCGCCATCGACGCAGTGGCAACATCGAGCTCCCCCCGGAGCAGTTTGGCGATGCAATCATTGACGAACACCCGTGCAGCCGTGCCGCGCGCCTTAAGATCGGCCAGCACGAACTGGGTGTTCTGGAAATCCCAGATCGTCTGTCCGAATGCCTTGCGCGATTTGACATATTCGACCGTGGTATCGAGCGCCTTTTCAATCCCCGTGGCCGCGCCGATGGCAATTACCAGACGTTCCTGCGGCAGTTCGCCCATCAGCTGGTAAAAGCCCTTGCCCTCAACCCCGCCGAGCACGTTTTCGGCCGGCACGAAGACATTGTCGAAGAACAGTTCTGACGTATCGGCTGCATCAAGCCCGATCTTGTCGAGTTTTTTGCCGCGCTGGAACCCTTCGGCGCCTTCGGTTTCCAGCAACATCAGCGAGATGCCCTTGGCCCGTTCGTTCGGGTTGGTCTTGGCGACGACCACGATGAAATCGGCGGTTTGACCGTTGGAGATATAGGTCTTGGCCCCGTTGATGCGGTAGCCATTGCCATCGCGCAGGGCGGTGGTGGTGATCGCCTGAAGGTCGCTGCCCACCCCCGGCTCGGTCATCGCGATCGCGCTGACTAGCTCGCCGCTGACCAGCTTGGGCAGGTATTTCAGCTTCTGTTCTTCGGTGCCGTGGCGCACCAGATAGGGCAGGATGATCGTATTATGCAGGCTGGCAGCGAACCCATCAACGTCGTGTTTGGACTGCTGATCGATCACCACCAGATCATGCCGGAAATCGCCGCCGTGGCCGCCATATTCGGTCGGGACACTAACGCCGAGCAGGCCTGCTGCCCCGGCTTCGCGCCAGAATTCGCGTTCGACCATGCCATCGTCACGCCATTGCTGGACGCGCTTTTGCGGGGCGTGCTGCTGATAGAACTTGCCGACCGCATCGGCAAAAATGGCGATTTCTTCTTCTTCCATGAAGGCCGGTTGCGGCACATTGATGACGGGCATTTCTCTCTCCCTGTGATACCAAATACTGTCGGTTCGCTTACCCAAGCCGCCAAAAATGTTTCACGTGAAACATCGGCCTAGCGGGGTCTAAGGCGGGTCTAGGCAGGGTCTGGAGTGACCAGGCCAAGTAGGACTTCCCGCCGGGGGTGGGCGAAACCGGTGCTTATTTCCCCGTCCAGTTGGGTTTGCGCTTTTCGGCGAAGGCCGCCGCGCCTTCGCGCGCATCGTGGCTGACGAAGACCGGCCCGATCAACTGCCCCTGCTTGGCGTAGCGATCTTCGTGTCCCCAGCCGCGCGATTGCTTCATCACCTGTTTGGATACCTTCACCGCCAGCGGGCCATTGGCCGCGATCTTGGCGGCGAGCGCCTTTGCGCCGTCCAGCGCCGAACCGTCGGTGACTTCGTTGATCAGGCCCAGTTGATAGGCCCGCTCTGCTCCGATGAAATCGCCAGTCAGCGCCAGTTCCAGCGCGATGCGTTCGGGGATCTGATCGGGCAGCATCATCACGCCGCCAGCAGCGGCGACAAGCCCGCGCTTCACTTCGGGAATGCCGAATTTCGCATTGGCGTTGGCGACCACCAGATCGCAGGCGATCATCAGTTCCAGCCCGCCTGCCAATGCATAGCCTTCGACCGCCGCGATCAGCGGCTTGGCCGGCGGGGCCTGCACCACGCCGCCGAACCCGCGCCCTTCGACGCTGGGGCTTTCGCCGCGCAGGAAGCCTTTCAAGTCCATCCCCGAACAGAATGTCCCGCCCGCACCAGTGATGATGCCGACGCGCAGATCATCCTCGGCGTCCAGCCGATCCATCGCCGCCGCGATTCCTTCGGCAGCCGCCTTGGTCATCGCGTTCTTGGCTTCGGGACGGTTGATGGTGACGATCAGGATGCCGCCTTCAACTTCGGTCAGCACTTCGGGTTGGGTATTCTCGCTCACGGCTGTCTCCCTATTGATTTTAGCATTGCGAATTGAAACTCAATTCTTGTGTGAGTGGTGCAGGCGGTTTACCAACACGTCAACCGCAATTTCGTTATATCGGAGAGGATCACCATGGCTGAAGCATATATCATCGACGCAGTGCGCACCCCGCGCGGGATCGGCAAGCAGGGGAAGGGCGCGCTGGCGGCGCAGCATCCGCAGCATCTCGCCGCCACGGTGATGAAGGCGATTGCGGAGCGCAACCACCTCGACACCAGCACGGTTGATGACGTGATCTGGTCGGTTTCGACGCAGGACGGGATGCAGGCGGGCGATCTGGGCCGCATGGCATCGCTTGATGCGGGCTATGACATTACCTCGTCGGGCACCACGCTAGACCGGTTCTGCGGCGGCGGCATCACCAGCGTCGCGCTGGCATCGGCGCAGGTGATGAGCGGGATGGAAGATTGCATCGTCGCTGGCGGAACCGAGATGATGAGCCTTACCTCGGCCATGTCTCAGGAGAAAATGCGCGCCGGGCTGAAACCGCCGATGATGGGCAGCTATAATGATCGCCTGCAGGCGGTGCATCCGCAGTCGCATCAGGGCATTTGCGGCGATGCGATTGCCAGCATGGAAGGATTCACCCGCGCCGATCTGGACGCGGTCGGCTACCGTTCGCAGCAACGCGCCGCCGAAGCGATGGCGGCGGGGCGGTTCGCCAAATCGCTGGTGCCGGTGGTGGCGGATGATGGCACCGTGCTGCTCGACCACGATGAATACCCGCGTCCGCAGACAACGATGGACGATCTGGCCAAGCTGGAACCGGCCTTTCCCAAGATTGCCGATGTGCCACTGGATGAGAAGGGCACCACCTTCCGCAAGCTGATCAACCAGAAATATCCCGATCTCGACATTCAGCATTTCCACCACGCGGGCAATTCGTCCGGCGTAGTCGATGGCGCGGCGGCGGTGCTGATTACCAGCAAGGGTTACGCGCAAAAGCACGGGCTGAAACCGCGCGCGCGCATCGTTGCCACCGCCAATATGGGCGATGATCCCACGCTGATGCTGAATGCGCCGGTGCCTGCCGCCAAGAAGGTGCTGGCGAAGGCGGGGCTGACGGTGGACGATATCGACCTGTTCGAAATCAACGAAGCCTTCGCGGTGGTCGCCGCCAAGTTCGTGCGCGATCTGGGGCTGGATTGGGACAAGGTCAACGTCAACGGCGGATCAATCGCGCTGGGCCACCCGATTGGTGCGACGGGGTCGATCCTGATCGGCACCATCGTCGATGAGCTGGAAGCGCGCGGGGGGCGTTATGGCCTGGTGACGATGTGTGCGGCGGGCGGCATGGCCCCGGCGATCATCGTTGAACGGGTCGATGGTTTTGTCGATTAACGTGCCTGACTCCACCCCGGTGATCATCGGGGTGGGGCAGTATTCGGAGCGGGTGGGCGAGCCGGGCTATGCCGCCCTTTCCTACATGGATCTGGGCGGACGGGCGCTGGCTGCGGCGATTGCGGACAGCGGCGCGACAGGGTCTGTGGCCGATGCCATTGATACCCTCGCCGCGATCCGCGCGTTTGAAATGTCGCGCCCGGATCGCAAACCGCCGTTCGGTGCGGCGGATAATGTGCCGCGCGCGCTGGCGAAGCGCGTGGGTGCGAACCCGGCGCGCGCGATCCTAACCCCCACCGGCGGGCAGACCAATCAGCAATTGCTGGGCGAATTTGCCGCTGCGATCGCGGCGGGGGACAGCCAATGCGCGGTGATCGTGGGATCGGAAGCGATCTCGACTGTGCTGGCCTTGAGCACCAAGGGCGAGACACCCGACTGGTCGGAAGTCATCGGCGGTGATTGCGAAGATCAGGGCTTCGGGCTTGAGGAGCTGCTGGAGCCCGCGCTGTTTGCCCACGGCGCGAGCGGGGCAATCCCGCTTTATGCGTTGGCGGAGAATGCCCGGCGGGCGAAGCTGGGCATGGGGCTGGAGGAATACCGGCTGGAAATCGGCAAGCTGTTCGCGCCCTTCACCCGCGTGGCCGCCGCCAACCCGCATTCCGCCGCCCCGGTGGAACGCAGCGCGGAGGAATTGGCAACAGTGACGGAGCGCAACCGCATCGTGGCGGAACCTTACCCGCGCATGACCGTGGCGCGCGATCAGGTGAATCAGGCCGCTGCGATCATTGTCGTAAGCGCTGGGCTGGCCCGCGCGCTGGGTGTGCCCGAAGCCAAGTGGGTGCATATCCACGCCGTCACCGCCGCGACCGAGTTGAAGCTGCCCGAGCGGCCCGACTTGGCCGCCAACCCCGCCTCCATCGCCAGCGTCGAAGCGGCCTTGGCGCGGGCGGGGAAGGGCATGGATGACATCGCCTATATCGACTTCTATTCGTGCTTCGCCATCCCCGTGTTCAACCAATGCGACCATTTCGGCCTCAGCGTCGACGATCCGCGCGGGTTGACCCTGACCGGGGGCTTGCCGTTCTTTGGCGGGGCGGGGAACAATTACTCGGCCCACGCCATCGCCGAAGCCGTGCAGCGGGTGCGCGGCGACCGGGGGGCTTTCGCGCTGGTGGGCGCGAATGGCGGGTGGATGAGCAAATATGCCACCGGCATCTACTCGACCACGCCAGCCGATTGGTCTGCGGGTGGCCGCTTTGCCAAACTGCCCAAGGCGGCCAATGGCGTCCCCGTTGCCGCCGCGCCGTTCGATAGCGCCATAGTGGAAACCTACACCATCAACCGCTCCCCCAAGGGCGATGCGGCGATATTCATCGGGCGCAATCCGGCAGGCGAACGGGTGTGCGGCAATGCTGATCTGACCGACCCCGTAACCGCTGCGGCGTTTGAAGGCGGCGCGCCGTTCGGAGCGCGGCTGGCGGTGGTGCACGATGAGCATGGGCGCAGCATCGGGCGGATCGCCTAGCGCACAGCCACCCTTGCGCGAATCGCCGCCTTCGGGTAACTGGTTTCAATTGAAACTAATTGCTTGCCGCAGGGGATTGCCGCGATGAACGCACTGACCAACAAAGCTTCGGCCACCGACCTGTTTGAAAACCCCGCCGGGCTCGACGGGTTCGAATTCGTCGAATTCTGCGCGCCGGAAAAGGGCGTGCTGGAACCCGTGTTTCAGGCGATGGGCTTCACCCGCGTCGCCCAGCATCGGTCGAAAGACGTGGATCTGTGGCGGCAGGGCGGCATCAATCTGATCGCCAACTACGAACCGCGCAGCGCCGCGTGGTATTTCGCGCGGGAACACGGCGCGGCGGCCTGCGGGATGGCATTCCGGGTGCGCGACGCGGCCAAGGCCTATGCCCATCTGATCGCCCAAGGGGCAGAACCCGTCGCCAACGAACCCGGCCCGATGGAACTGCGCATCCCCGCGATCCGCGGCATCGGCGGGGCGATTTTGTATCTGGTTGATCGCTATGCCGATACGGGCGTTGGTAATGGTAAGGGTGGGGGCCTCACCATCTATGACATCGATTTCGAATACCTGCCCGGCGTTGATCCGCATCCGGTGGGCGCGGGCTTCCACACCATCGATCACCTGACCCACAATGTTTACACCGGGCGGATGAAGTATTGGGCGGACTATTACGAGACCCTGTTCAACTTCCGCGAGATCCGCTTTTTCGACATCAAGGGCGAATATACCGGCCTCACGTCCAAGGCGCTGACCGCGCCCGACGGCAAGATCCGCATCCCGCTTAATGAAGAAGGTGAAGGCGGGAAGGGCCAGATCGACGAGTTCCTCAAGGCCTTCAATGGGGAGGGCATCCAGCACATTGCGTTGATCTGTGATGATCTGCTGGCGTGCTGGGATCGGCTGAAGGCGCTGGGCGTCCCGTTCATGACTGCGCCGCCTGCGACCTATTACGACATGCTCGATGGACGCCTGCCTGGCCACGGTGAGGATGTGGACGCGCTCAAGATGCGCGGCATTTTGCTTGATGGCACCACCGAAGGCGGCCAGCCCCGGCTGCTGCTGCAAATCTTCGCGCAGGCGCAGGTCGGCCCGGTGTTCTTCGAATTCATCCAGCGCAAGGGCGATGACGGCTTCGGCGAGGGCAACTTCAAGGCGCTGTTCGAAAGCATGGAACGCGACCAGATCATCCGCGGCGTGTTAAACGTTGAGGAACCGGCGGAGTAACCAGCGTCGTCATTGCGAGGAGCCACAGGCGACGCGGCAATCCATGGTCTGACATTTCAATTTCGGCCAGACCTGTCCATGGATTGCTTCGCCTTCGGCTCGCAATGACGAAAGGAGAGGAATGAACGTGACCAACCCACACCCCGTAGCACACCCGGTGAATCTGGCCGGCATCCACCACGCCGCTTATCGCTGCCGCGATGCAAAGGAGACGGTGGAATGGTATGCCCGCGTGCTGGGCATGACCTATACCACCGCCTTTGCCGAGGATCACGTGCCGTCAACCGGCGAATATGATCCCTACATGCACATCTTCCTGAATGCAGGGAACGGCAACATCATCGCTTTTTTCGAACTGCCGAACCAGCCGGACATGGGCAAAGACCCCAACACGCCAGCCTGGGTGCAGCACATCGCGCTGCGGGTGCCCGATATGGCGGCGCTGATGGCGGCCAAGGCGCATATCGAAGCGCAGGGCGTGGACGTGCTCGGCCCGACGCATCACGGCATTTTCCAGTCGATCTATTTCTTCGATCCCAACGGGCACCGGCTTGAACTTGCCGCCGACATTGGCACGGCGGATCAATATGCCGAACTTGCCCGCGTCGCGCCGTTGATGCTGGAAGAATGGTCGCAGACGAAGAAAGCCCCGCGCCACGCCGATTGGCTGCACGAAATCGCCCGCGCCGAGCACGCGGCGAAAGGCTGATCCCCGGCACCATTCGATCCGGCGAACACCGCATTCTCCGCCCTGCCAATACTTACGTGATTCCGGCGGGGGGTGGGCCTGTTCAGCCTTCCGCTGAACCGTCATGCGGCCCGGCGGGCCGTCCGCGCCGCGCGCCCTTGCTGACCGCCACCTTGACCCCGCGCCGCGCCAGCGCCTCACGCAGCAGCACTTCGATCTCGGCGTTGACGCTGCGCAGGTCAGCATCCGCCGCGCGTTGAATCGCATCGTGAAGCGCTGGGTCGAGGCGCAGGGCAAAGGCTTTTTTTACGGCCATGATGCAATCAGTAGAGCGACCCTGCGTTGACGATGGGCGAGGTTTCCTGCTCGCTGCACAGCACCACCATCAGGTTCGATACCATCGCCGCGCGGCGTTCGTCGTCGAGTTCGACCACCTTCTTGTCGCTGAGCTGCGTCAGCGCCATTTCCACCATCGACACCGCGCCTTCAACCAGCTTGGCACGCGCCGCAATCACCGCTTCGGCCTGCTGGCGGCGCAGCATCGCGCCTGCGATTTCGGGGGCATAGGCGAGGTGGGTGAGACCGCATTCGTCCACCGTGATCCCGGCCACCGTCAGCCGCTCGATCAAGGCGGCGCGCAATTCCACGCCCACTTCCTCGTGATTGCCGCGCAAGGTCACTTCGAGATGTTCGATATCATCATAGGGGTAACGTGATCCGATTGATCGCACCGCGGCTTCGATCTGGGCATCGACGAATTCGCGGTAATCATCGACATCGAACAACGCCTGCGCCGTATCGGTAACGCGCCATACAACCTGCGCGGCCATTTCAATCGGGTTGCCGCGTGCGTCGTTGACCTTGATCTTTTCCGAGATGACATTGTTGGCGCGCACCGCGATTTTCTTGCGCGTCAACCACGGCAGCACCCAGCGCAGGCCTTCGCTGCGGTCAGTGCCCTTATACGCGCCGAACAGCTGGATCGCGGCGGCTTCGTTGGGGTTGATCATGTAAAACCCGGTGAGCACCAGAACACCGACCACACCGGTGATGATCGCAGCGACCAGACGCAGCCCATCCGGGTCATCCGGGGTCATCGCGCTGATAAACAGCCACACCGCCGCGACCACCAACACCAGCGAAACCAGCAGCATCATATAACCGCTCTGCGTCGCCGCCGGGGTTTCCCGGCTGCGATTGAGGGCGGGGGTATCAGCAATTGCCATGACGAATTCTCCGATTCGATATAATTATGATATCATATTTATATCAGGATGCGCGGCAGTCAAGCGGATTCGGCCGGGCTTATGGTCGCTTGGCCCAGCACCGCCAGCAGCCCGCATTGGAACGTGCGCTGAAACACAAAAAGGCCCCCGGTATCGCTACCGGAGGCCTTCCTGTGTCACTCACCATACGCTCAGTGATATTGGGCGTAGCTCACATCGAAGCGGTCAGCATTCATCACCTTGTTCCAGGCTGCGATGAAGTCGGCCACGAATTTGCCCTCGGCCCCGGCTTCGGCATAGACCTCGGCCTGAGCGCGCAGCATCGCGTTTGATCCGAACACCAGATCGGCGCGGGTGGCGCGGTATTTTTCCGCTCCGGTGGTGCGGCACGTGCCGACATATTCCTCATCGCCGCTGCCATCCACGGGCGCCCACTTGGTTCCCATGTCGAGCAGGTTGCGGAAGAAGTCGGTGGTCAACACGCCAACCTTGTCGGTGAACACCCCGTGCTTGCGGTTGCCGCTGTTCGCGCCGAGCACGCGCAGGCCGCCGATCAGCACGGTCAGTTCGGGGATCGACAGGCCGAGCAGATGCGCCTTGTCGATCAGCATCTCCTCGGTGCGCACCGATGCCTTGGTCTTGAGGTAGTTGCGGAAACCATCGGCAAACGGTTCGAGCGGTTCAAAACTTGCCGCGTCGGTGTGTTCCTCACCCGCGTCGCCGCGCCCGCCTGTGAACGGCACGGTCACGTCATGGCCGGCATCCTTGGCTGCCTTTTCGATCGCAGCCGAACCGGCCAGCACGATTCCGTCAGCCATGCTGAGGCTGCCACGATGCGCGTCGATCTGCCCAAGCACCTTGGCGAGTTCGTCAGGATCGTTCGCCGCCCAGCCGCTTTGCGGGGCCAGCCGCACCCGCGCGCCGTTGGCGCCGCCGCGATGGTCGGAATTGCGGTAGGTCGAGGCCGAAGCCCACGCCGCCTTGACCAATTCGCTGACGGTCAGGCCAGAGCCGAGGATAGCCGCCTTGAAGCGCGCCACTTCAGCGTCGGCCGGGGTGGTGCCAGCGGGCACCGGATCCTGCCAGATCAGCGTTTCAGCCGGGACTTCCGGGCCGAGGTATCGCGCTTTCGGCCCCATATCGCGGTGGCACAGTTTGAACCATGCGCGGGCAAAGGCATCGTCAAGCTGTTCGGGATGAGCCAGGAACCGCTCGGAAATCTTGCGCAATTCCGGGTGCATCTTCAGCGCCATATCGGCGACGGTCATCATCGTCGGCACGCGCTTGCTGGGGTCGCGCGCGTCGGGAGCCATGTCTTCGGGATCAGGGTTGATCGGCGTCCACTGCTGCGCGCCTGCCGGGCTTTTCACCAGTTCAAATTCATATTTGAACAGGATACGGAAAAAATCATGGCTCCAACTGGTCGGGTTGTTCGACCATGCGCCTTCCAGACCGGACGTGGTAATATTACCCGCCGCGATTTCGGCCTCGTCCGTCAGCCAGCCAAAGCCCTGTTGGTGCAGGTCTTCGCTTTCGGGCGCGCCGCTGAACGTGTCCGAAGGGGCAGCGCCATGCGCCTTGCCAAACGCGTGGCCACCGGCGGTCAGCGCCACGGTTTCCTCGTCGTTCATCGCCATGCGGCCAAAGGTTTCGCGCATATCGCGGACCATGCCGTCCCAGTCATGCGAATTGCCGCCCGGCCCTTCGGGATTGACGTAGATCAGCCCCATCTGGATCGCGGCGAGCGGGTTTTCCAGATCAGCGTCATCATCAGGCCGGATGCGGGTGGCAACGCCTTCGTTGACCCACTGTTCTTCGGTGCCCCAATAGGTGCTTTCGGGCTCATAGACGTCAGCACGCCCGCCGCCAAAGCCGAACACCGGGCCGCCCATGCTTTCAATCGCGACATTGCCCGCGAGGATGAACAGATCGGCCCAGCTGATATTCTTGCCATATTTCTGTTTGATCGGCCACAACAGGCGGCGCGCCTTGTCGAGGTTGCCGTTATCGGGCCATGAATTGAGCGGAGCGAACCGCTGCTGTCCGCTGCCCGCGCCGCCGCGCCCGTCACCGGTGCGGTAAGTGCCTGCGCCGTGCCACGCCATGCGGATGAAGAGCGGGCCGTAATGCCCGTAATCGGCAGGCCACCACGGCTGGTTATCGGTCATCAGCGCGGTAAGATCGGCCTTGAGCGCATTGTAATCGAGCGCGTTGAAGGCTTCGGCGTAGTCGAAATCCTCGCCATAGGGGTTCGCGCTGCGCCCGCCTTCGGTCAGGATGTCGATCTGCATTGCTTCGGGCCACCAATCGCGGTTGGTGCGGCCCAGCAGGCTGCGTGTTCCGGCATCGCCGTTGAATGGGCAGCCGCTCATCTCGCCAGTTTTTGCGTCCATGAGTGTTCTCTCCTTGCAGGTTGATTGCGTGAGACTCGCCAGTCGGGCGCAGTCTATGGTTGGACAATGACGCTTTCACGATGGCGCGTCCAATCGATTAATGCGCGCGTATTGATTGATGGAAGCGATTGATGGGCGCGTGGGGCATCACGAAACCGAGGTGTCCTGCCCGCGCGACCGCTAACCCATCTGCGCGCGTTCCTGCCCGCGCTATCGCTTATGCTACTTGAGCGCGGTGCAGCAGCTTGTGATCCGCCAGCACCAGCGCCATCATCGCTTCGACCACCGGCGTGCCGCGGATGCCGACGCAGGGGTCGTGGCGGCCTTTGGTGACGACTTTGACTGCTTCGCCCGCGCTGTTGATCGATTCGACCGGGGTAAGGATGGACGATGTCGGTTTGAACGCCACCCGGCACACCACCGGCTGCCCGGTTGAAATCCCGCCCGCCGTGCCGCCCGCGTGGTTGCTGGCGTAGATCGGCACACCCTCATTTCCGGGGCGCATCCGGTCTGCGTTCTGTTCGCCGGTCAGGCGCGCGGCTTCGAACCCGTCGCCGATTTCGACGCCCTTGACCGCATTGATGCTCATCATCGCGGCGGCCAGATCGCTGTCGAGCTTGGCATAGATCGGCGCGCCCCAGCCTGCCGGAACCCCGGTGACGACACATTCGACCACTGCGCCCAATGACGATCCGGCTTTGCGGGCTGCATCAACCTTGGCCTCCCACCGCTTGGCGGCTTCGGGGTCGGGGCAGAAGAACGGGTTGCGCGCGATTTCGTTGTGGTCGATGCGCGCGGGATCGATCCGGTCGCCGCCAAGCTCGCACACATAGGCCACGATGCTGACTTCCGGGATCACCAGCCGCGCCACTGCGCCCGCCGCCACCCGCGCCGCCGTTTCGCGCGCGCTGGAACGCCCACCGCCGCGATAATCACGGATGCCGTATTTCGCATCATAGGCGTAATCGGCGTGGCCGGGGCGATAGGATTGCGCGATGTCCGAATAGTCTTTTGACCGTTGATCGGTATTTTCGATCATCAGGCTGATCGGCGTGCCGGTGGTGCGCCCTTCGAACACGCCCGACAGGATACGCACCAGATCATCCTCGCGCCGCTGGGTGGTGAAGCGGCTGGTGCCCGGCTTCCGCGCATCCATGAACGGCTGGATATAGTCTTCGCTGATCGCCAGCCCCGGCGGGCACCCGTCCACCACCGCGCCCAGCGCAGGCCCGTGACTTTCGCCCCAAGTGGTAAAGCGCAGCACGCGCCCAAAGGTGTTCCAGCTCATATGCGCCCTTTGGCGCAACTTCCTGCGACTGTCCAATTTGGCGCGACGTGTAGGTTTCAGGTTCGCGCCAAGCCGCCAAGACACCAAGAATCTGAACCTGAACCTGCCCCCCGCCCGGGTAAATTGGGGGCTGCGCCGCCAAGCACTGTTTCTTGGCGCCTTGGCGGCTTGGCGCGAACCAACCATCGCGCCCATTGCGGACAAGGCGGGAGGGTGGCTGGTAAAATGTTCTGTTGTCGGGCAAGAACAAACCATGATTGCAAAACTATCCGGCAGGCTCGGTGCCACGGGCGAGGATTGGGCCATCGTTGATGTGGCCGGGGTCGGCTACCTCGTCCATTGTTCGCGCCGCACGCTCGCCGCGCTGGGTGAGGTGGGAGAGGCCTGCACCGTCCACACCGAATTGCAGGTGAGCGAGAATGACATGCGCCTGCTGGGCTTTGCCGACAGCGCCGAGCGTGACTGGTTCCGGCTGCTGACTGGGGTGCAGGGCGTGGGCAGCAAGGTCGCGCTGGCGATACTCTCGGCGCTCTCGACCGGAGAATTGCGCGATGCCTGCGGGCGCGGCGATGCGGCAATGGTGGCGAGGGCGCAGGGCGTGGGGCCAAAGCTGGCAAGCCGGATCGTCAACGAATTGAAGGACAAGGCGGGCGCTATGCCAGCTTCTGGGCCCGGCGGGTCAGGCGTGTTCACGCTCGGCGCAGCGGCGGCCCCGGCGGGCGGCGTCGGCGCGGACGCGGCCAGCGCACTTGAAAACCTCGGGTTCAAACCGGCGGTTGCGGCGCAAGCGGTGGCGCGCGCGCTCGACGAACTGGGTGAGGGCGCGAGCGAAGGCGACCTCATCCGCGTGGCATTGAAGAAGGCAGCATCCTAGGAGGAAGTCTCATGCGTATCACCACCACTCTTGCGCTGGCATTGGCCGTTATCGCCGCAGCGCCGCTCGCCGCGCAGGATCGCAGCGCGTTCAAACCCGGCCCGGTAATCACCGAGTTCGGCCCGCACGCCCCGGTGCCGGGGGTGACGCAACTGCCCGCTGACACCGAATTCGCGGTCGCCTTCGATGTGGCGACCCCGGCGGCGGAGGGCAGCGCCAATCGCGGGTTTGAAAGCGCGGCGCGGTTCCTCAATATGCACGTGGCGAACGGTGTGCGCCAAGAGAATATCCGGCTGGCGGTGGTGGTGCATGGCAAGGCCTCGCTCGAAGTGCTGACCAACGCAGCCCACGCCGCGAACGCAGCCGGGGGCGGGGGCGATAACCCTTCGGCCAAACTGGTGGAGGCGCTGCTGGAGGCGGACGTGCGCTTTATCCTGTGCGGCCAAAGCGCGGCGGCTTACGGGATCAAGCCCGAAGACCTGATCCCCGGCGTGGAAATGGCGCTTTCCGCGATGACCGCCCACGCGCTGTTGCAGCAGAACGGCTTTACGGTGAACCCGTTTTGATGGGGCCGATGAACCCTACCCCTCGTCACCCTGAACTCGTTTCAGGGTCCATCCCGCCATCAGCGCAGGTCGATGGGAGGCAGTCCCAACCCAACCGCCAGATCATGCCAATCGGGGTTCTCGCTCTCGATCAGGTTGATCTTCCACTGCCGGTGCCAGCGCTTCAATTGCTTTTCGCGGGCGATGGCGCGCTCCATGTCGCCCAGCAGCTCGTAACGGACGAGGCGGTGGACGTGGTAGCGGCTGGTGAACCTCTCGGCCACTTCGTTGCGATGCTGCCAGAGCCGCGCGGTGAGATTGCTGGTGACACCGATGTAAAGCGTCCCGTGCGGCTGGCTCGCGAGGATGTAGACGCAAGGCTGGCGCTCGGTTCGCATGGGATTGAGACTGCGGCACGATGGATGCTGAAACAAGTTCAGCATGACGATTTCTCAAAGGTTTGCCCCACCCCCCGTCACCCTGAACTCGTTTCAGGGTCCATCCCGCCATCAGCGCAGTGGCCGCGCAATGGCGCGACGGCGAGCTTGTTGTGAGGGGGCTGCACACGCTTCATGCGCTGTGGTTTGCATTTTCGCTGCTGGTCGTTGTCGGCATGAGCGAAACCGCGAGCGCCTGCTCGGCTAGAGCCAGCTATCGCTCGGTCATCTTGAATACGGTGCCGGATAAGCTGCCGCCTGACGCAAGTCTTTACCGTGTTCGGTTCGAAGAAGCTCTTTTTGACGCCGATCGTAATGAAATCCAAGGGGTTAGGGGGTTTCTTTTGGAGACTGACGGCCAATTGCCCATCAACGCCAAGATCGAGATCATGGGTCGGCTGCCCTTTTGCGACACCTGGTATGAGCATTGGTCGAGAGATCATGACATAAAGGAAGGCGTTCTGACGGGATATGTGGTTGGCCGCGTCATCGGGGTTATCGGCGAGTCGACGGTGATCAAACCTGCGCTGTTCAGGATGAAGGAGGATCGCAGGTTTGACGATGCCGACAGTCACTGGATGTATGGGCAATTGGGTCCGATGACAGACCGCCAAAGGCGCCGTTGGCATCTCTCTGCTAAAGCGAAGTGGATGCCCTTTAGGCTGGACCCCGAAACAATCATTGCAAACATTGAAGAAACTAATCGGTTGATTCAAGAAGGGCTGGAAAAGCTACGCAATGACCACCCCTGACACCCCCCTCCACACCCCCGCCCGCCAGCCGGGTGATCCGGACGCTGCGTTGCGGCCCAAGCGGCTCGCTGAATTCGTCGGGCAGGAGGCTGCCAAGGGCAACCTAGCGGTGTTCATCGCTGCCGCGCGCGCGCGGGGGGAGGCGATGGATCATACCTTGTTCTTCGGCCCGCCGGGTCTGGGCAAGACCACGCTGGCGCAGATTATCGCGGGCGAGCTTGGCGTGGGTTTCCGCGCCACCAGCGGCCCCGTCATCGCCAAGGCGGGCGATCTGGCCGCGCTGCTCACCAATCTTGAACCGCACGACGTGCTGTTCATCGACGAGATTCACCGCCTCTCCCCCGTGGTTGAGGAAGTGCTCTACCCCGCGATGGAAGACCGCGCGCTTGATCTGATCATTGGCGAGGGGCCATCGGCGCGCTCTGTGCGGATCGACCTGCCGCCTTTCACCCTGATCGGAGCTACGACACGGCAGGGCTTGCTGACTACGCCGCTGCGTGATCGTTTCGGCATCCCGGTGCGGCTCACTTTCTACAGCCATGCGGAATTGGAGCGCGTCGTCACCCGCGCCGCCGGGCTGCTTGGCCTCGCGATCCAGCCCGATGGCGCGCATGAAATCGCGCGGCGTTCGCGCGGCACTCCGCGTGTGGCCGGACGCCTGCTGCGGCGGGTGCGCGATTTTGCCGATGTTGCGGGCGCGGCCTCTGTCACCCGCCACGTGGCGGACGAAGCGCTGACCCGGCTGGAGATCGACCGGCTCGGCCTTGATGCGATGGACCGGCGCTACCTCACCATGATCGCCACCACCTACAAAGGCGGCCCGGTGGGGATCGAAACGCTCGCCGCGGGCCTGGCCGAGCCGCGCGACACGGTGGAGGAGGTGGTCGAACCCTACCTCATCCAGCTCGGCCTGATCGCCCGCACCGCGCGCGGACGGATGCTGAATGATGATGGCTGGGCGCATCTGGAACTGGCGCGGCCCGCTGATTCGTCCGCACCGCAGCAAAGCGGGCTGTTCGATGAAGATGGTTAACACAGCCGACTAACTGACCGCCTGTTTTCGGTGCCAGTTCGGGACAGCGCGCCCGAAATCCGGCGAATTCGGGCCGAATCCGGGGCGTTGTCGGGCTTTGGCATGGTTAAGCCGGTTGCCCGGTGGCGGTTTCTGACCTCAAAAGCAGGTTGGAATTAGGGGGGGGTGCGGATGGTCCGCATTCCCCGCCACAGGCAAACAGGGTTAACGACTATGTCGCTCAAACTGGCCATCGCAAAGCTTTCCGCTGCTGCTGCGGGTGTCGCATTGTTGCAAGGCGGCGCGGTGCGCGTGGCCGAGCCGATGAATACCGAAGCGCCGGAGTTCAGCTCGGAAATTGACGGCAAGCTGATCGCGGTCGATCCGCAAACCGGCGCGCGCTATATCAAGACCCGCACCCGCGATCTGCCGCCGCCCGAACAGCGCCGCCGCCGGATTGTCGAACGCACGGTTGAATGCCAGCCGGTCGCCCCCGGCGCGGTCGGCGCGCCGAGCGTGCCTGCGGGCGCGGTTGAGGCCTATTTCGATCCCAATGAATGCCCGCCGATTGCGCAGGTCGCCTATATGCCGGCCCCGCTGCCCCCGCTTCCGCCGATTTCGGGTGGCGGTGGCCCTGTCGGCGGCTTTGGCGGTTACGGCGGCGGGCTGGGCTTTGGCGGCGGCTTTGGCGGCGGCTTCTTTGGCGGGTTCTTCGGCGGTGGCGGTTCGTCGTCGGGCGATGTTTCGGTTTCGACCACCACCAGCACCAGCGGCGGCAGTGAAGGCAGCAGCGGGGTGATCGTCGATATCGTTATCGACAATTCGACCTCGACCACCTCGTCTTCGGGCCAGATCAGCAGCTCCACCACTTCGTCCACCGGACAGATCAGCTCATCGACGGGTCAGGTTTCGACTTCGACCTCAACCGGGACGGTGTCGAGCAGCACCGGGGCGGTGTCATCATCGGGCGATGTCTCGTCGTCGACCGGTGCGGTGTCGAGTTCGGGCAATGTCTCTTCGTCGACCGGGGCTGTGTCGAGTTCAACCGGCGCGGTTTCCAGCTCCACTGGCGGCGTGTCGAGTTCGACTGGCGCGGTCTCCAGTTCCTCGGGCAACGTTTCAAGCTCGTCCGGCAATGTATCGAGCAGTTCGGGCAATGTTTCCAGCTCGTCTGGGAATGTCAGTTCTTCGACTGGCGCAGTTTCGAGTTCGTCGTCGTCATCTTCGTCCTCGTCCTCTTCGTCGAGTTCCTCTTCGTCGTCCTCGTCAAGTTCATCGGGCGGCGCGACCAGCGGCGGTAGCACCTCGGGCGATCTGACCAGCAGCACCAGCAGCAGCACATCCTCGTCCTCCTCCTCGTCGAGCAGCACCAGCGGCTCGTCAGGCAGCAGCGGGTCGTCGGGATCGAGCTCCTCGTCGAGCAGCAGTAGTTCTTCTTCGTCATCGTCGAGCGGCAGCAGCACTTCAGGCGGTCACGAGGTTCCCGCGCCGCCGATGATGATCCTGTTCGGCCTTGCCGCCGCCGCGATCCTCGGCCGCCGCAAGTTCACGGGCACGCCGACCGCCTAAAGACGAAAACGCGATCACGCTTGCACGGCAAGCGGAAAGGGCGGCACCGGGGGGAGCCGCCCTTTTCTTATCCGATGGTGGGGGAATTATCGCGGCGCGATCGGCTGCTGCGCGTCTTCCCAGGCGATGATCCCTCCGGCGAGGTGTTCCACCGGCTTGCCAGTTGCAGCGGCCAACCGCTCACCCGCAATCGCTGATCGGCGGCCTGAACGGCAATAGAGCACAACCTCGCGCCCATCCGACAGATCAAGCTTGGCCGGGTCAAACCGATCAAGCGCGATGTGTTCCGCGCCGGGAATTGCGCCTTCGGCCACTTCGGCATCGGTGCGCACATCG
Source organism: Alphaproteobacteria bacterium HGW-Alphaproteobacteria-7 (assembly GCA_002842735.1). Taxonomy (GTDB): domain Bacteria; phylum Pseudomonadota; class Alphaproteobacteria; order Sphingomonadales; family Sphingomonadaceae; genus Erythrobacter. Next base: position 17,647 of record PHEB01000013.1, read on the forward strand.
ATCAGCCGGACATTGCCCGCCGCCATCCGCGCGGCAAGCTCTGGGGGTGAGAGATCGATCAATGGCGCACTGGCGAGGGTAGTGGCCGCCTCTGAATCCGCCGCCATCGCCAGTTCCACGCCAAGCGGGGCCAAGGACGAATCATCGCGATCGCTCGCCCCACAGGCCCCCAAACCCAGGGCAATCGGAACAACCGGGAGCAGACGCAAGGCGCGGCGGAATGGTATCATCCCCGCATCATGCCGCAAGTTTGCGCAAGACGTAATGGAGAATCCCGCCGTGGCGGTAATATTCCATTTCGTTGGCGGTATCGATCCGGCACAGCGCGGTGAAGCTGAAGGTGGTGCCATCGGCGCGGTTGACATCAACCGTGACGTTCTGCCCCGGTGTCAGATCGGCCAGGCCGCGAATCGAGAACGTGTCGTCCGCCGTCAGGCAGAGCGTTTCGCGGGTGTCACCATCCTTGAACTGCAAGGGCAGCACGCCCATGCCGACCAGGTTGGAACGGTGAATGCGTTCAAAGCTTTCAACAATCACCATCCGCACGCCCAGCAGGATCGTGCCCTTCGCCGCCCAGTCGCGCGACGAGCCAGTCCCGTATTCCTTGCCGCCGATCACCACCAGCGGAGTGCCGTCTTCCTTGTGGCGCATCGCCGCATCGTAGATCGGCATGGTTTCGCCATTATAGGTCGAAAATCCGCCTTCGACGCCCGGAACCATTTCGTTCTTGATGCGGATATTGGCAAAGGTGCCGCGCATCATCACTTCATGGTTGCCGCGCCGCGAACCATAGGAGTTGAAGTCCTTTTTCGCGACCTGGTTCGCTTTGAGGTAGGAGCCTGCCGGGCTGTCTTCCTTGATCGAACCAGCGGGCGAAATGTGATCGGTGGTGACCGAATCGCCCAGCACCGCCAGCGGTTTGGCATCGACGATGTCGGTCAGCGGCGCGGGGGTCATCGTCATCCCGTCAAAATAGGGCGGGTTGGCGACGTAGGTCGATCCGGCGCGCCATTGGTAGGTATCCGACGGTTCAACCGTGATCGCCTGCCAGTGTTCGTCACCATCATAGACATTGGCGTAGCGGCTGACGAACATCGACCGATCAATATTGGCGGCGCGGTGCTCGGCAATTTCGGCGTTGGTCGGCCACAGATCGGCCAGCATCACGTCGTTGCCGTTCTGGTCCTGTCCGATCGGGGTGGTGGTGATGTCTTCGGTCACGGTGCCCTTCAGCGCGTAAGCCACCACCAGCGGCGGCGAGGCGAGGAAGTTGGCGCGGACATCGGGGCTGACGCGGCCTTCGAAGTTGCGGTTGCCCGACAGGACGGAGGCGGCGACGATGTCATTTCCGTTGATCGCGGCGCTGATCGGCGCGGCGAGCGGGCCGGAATTGCCGATGCAGGTGGTGCAGCCATAGCCGACCAGATCGAACCCGACCGCGTCGAGATGTTCCTGCAGGCCCGACTTCACGAGATAGTCCGTCACCACCTGCGATCCCGGCGCCAGCGAAGTCTTGACCCACGGCTTGGGGCGCAATCCGCGCTCGTTCGCCTTTTTGGCGACCAACCCGGCGGCAATCAGCACATCGGGGTTGGAGGTGTTGGTGCAGCTGGTAATCGCGGCAATCACCACGTCGCCATCGCCGATGTCGTGATCCTTGCCTTCTACCGCCACGCGCGCGGGGCCGCTTTTGCCGTAAACCTTGGACAGATCGCCGTTGAACAGTTCATCGACCTCTTGCAGGATCACCTTGTCCTGCGGGCGCTTGGGGCCGGCAAGGCTGGGGACGACCGCCGCCATGTCGAGGCTCAGCGTCTTGGAGAACACCGGCACATTGGCGGGATCAAACCACATCCCCTGCGCGCGTGCATAGGCTTCAACCAGAGCGATGTTTTCTTCGCTGCGACCGGTCAGTCGCAGGTAATCAATGGTCTTGTCATCAATCCCGAAGAACCCGCAGGTCGCGCCATATTCGGGTGCCATATTGGCGATGGTGGCGCGGTCGGCCAGCGTGAGGTTGGCCACACCGGGGCCGTAGAATTCAACGAAACGCCCCACCACACCGACTTCGCGCAGCATCTGCACGCAGGTCAGCACCAGATCGGTGGCGGTCACGCCTTCGGACATGCGGCCTTCAAGATAAAAGCCGACCACTTCGGGGATCAGCATCGAAATCGGCTGACCGAGCATCGCGGCCTCCGCCTCGATCCCGCCGACGCCCCAGCCGAGCACGCCCAATCCGTTGATCATGGTGGTGTGGCTGTCCGTTCCGACGCAGGTGTCGGGATAGGCGACCATTACCCCGTCGGGGCCTTGCGATGACCACACCGCCTGCGCGATGTTTTCCAGGTTCACCTGATGGCAGATGCCCGTTCCCGGCGGCACCGCGGAGAAGTTTTCGAAGCTTTTGGAACCCCACTTGAGGAAGTCATAGCGTTCGGCATTACGCTCATATTCGAGCGCCATGTTCGCTTCCATCGCCTTGGGATGGCCGAATTCATCGACCATCACCGAATGGTCGATCACCAGATTGACCGGCACCAGCGGGTTGATCTTGGCAGTATCGCCGCCCAGTTTCTTGATCGCATCGCGCATCGCGGCCAGATCGACCACGCAGGGCACCCCGGTGAAATCCTGCAACAGCACGCGCGCCGGGCGATACTGGATTTCCTCACCCGTGGTGGGGTTGTCCTGCCAATCGACAATCGCCTGAATATGATCACGCCCCACCGTGAAACCGCCGTCTTCAAAGCGCAGCAGGTTTTCCAGCAGCACCTTCATCGAAATCGGCAGGCGCGCAATGTCGCCCAACTGCTCTGCGGCCTTGGCCAGCGAGTAATAGGCGTATTCCTTGCCGCCGACATTAAGGGTCTGACGGGTTTTGAGCGTGTCCTGGCCGATTGCGGTCATGGGGGGATTCCATCCTTTTCGATTGGCCCGCCCCCGATCCAACAAGGGCGCGGTTTTACGAGGCGCACCTGCGCTTTCGCACGCGCGAGGTCAAGGGGGCCAAGGCCAAACCGGCCTTGGAGAATGGTCTTAAGCGGGTGTTTTTGGGGCGGTTGCAGCGGGTCTGCGTGTCGCCAGCCAACAGCCCGCGATGATCAGTGCGGTTCCCGCCAGTGTCGGCACAGTTACCGCTTCGCGGAAAAACAGCCAGCCGAACAAGGTTGCCCAGACAAAGCCCGAATATTCGGTCGGCACCAGCGCGCTTGCTTCGGCGCGGGCATAGGCCCAGGCAATCGCCAGCGACCCCGCCACGGTCAGCGCGCCTGCTGCCAGCAGAGGCGCCAGCGCCTCCCGCGCAGGCGGTGTCCACAGCAGCGGGGCGAGAGTGAGCAGCACCAATCCACCGATCCCGCTGTGAAACGTGGTAATCTCAATCGGCCCGGCAACCTGCGCCTGCCGCCGGATGACGATGAAATTATAGGCGTAAAGCAGTGCCGAGACGAACAGCGAAGCAATGCCTAATGCTGCGCCTTCATCGAATTCACCCTGCCCGATCCGCCCGCCGATGATCACCAGCGTCCCGGCAAAGCCGAGCAGACTGGCACCGATAGCTGCACGGCTGATTGCTTCGCCCAGCAATACGTGAGCGAGATAGAGTGCCAGTAACGGCGCCATAAAACTCAGCGCAATCGCCTCGGCCAGTGGCAGGCGGGTGAGCGCGAAGAAGAAGGTCAGCGCCATGAAGGCCGATATAACGCCGCGCGTCAGGTGCAGATTCAACACCGCGCGGCTTGGCCAGGCAGGCCCGCGCGCCAGCCAGATCGGCGCAATGATCGCCGCGCCAATCCCGGCGCGCAGCACGGTGGCGGTATAGGCCCCGATGATCAGCGCTGCCTCTTTCATGAAGGCATCCATTAATGACAGGAACCCCACGCCCGCCAGCGCGGCGGCAAAGGGCAGCAGTAGTTGGCCTCTGTTTGGCATGGCGGATGCGATAAGCCGTTCGGCCGTCTGCGTCACGCGCGCGCGGCGCTGGTGCCAGTGGCTGTGCACATTAATCGCTGCGAAAGCGAAGGTGGTTGATAGGGAGTGCCCGCGCGGCGTATGATTGCAGCGGACACATGGCCGCGGTGAATGATGGCGGCATGGGGCGAAAAGGCAGGATAGTGATGAGGTTCGCGAAAAGATTTGCAGGCGGTGCCGCAGTCGCGGCGCTGGTGGCAACAGCGGCGCTGGGGCAGGATAGCGGCGCGGTGCGTGCCCAAATGCTGCCCAAGCCCGAAGTGCAGGGCGGCCCTCAACCTGCGCAACTGCCCACACCGCGTGATGCCTTTGATCAGGCTTTCCCGACAGTTTCGCAGCCGATGGTGCAAGGCGGGATGGAAGCACCCGCGCCGCTGGTACAAGAATGGAGCATCGGGCAGGCCGCGCGATTGGTGGCGGTGATCGAAGGTATCGGCGCAGAAGGCCTCGATCCGGCGGATTATGATCTGCAACCGCTCAAGGTCGCGCTTGCCTCCGGCCCGTCGGATGAATTGAACCAGATCGCCTCTCAAAGCTTTGTCTGGCTGGTTGAGGATCTGCGTGATGGGCGCACCCCGATGGAGGCGCGCGAACAGTGGTTCGTGATCGATCCCGACCGTGAGACATTGCGAACCGGCGATATCCTCGCCCAAGCGCTTGCGACCGGCGATATTGCAGGCACGCTGGCAAAACTCGCCCCGACGCACCCCGATTATGCGCGGCTGCGCGATGAACTGGCCAAGACGCCCGAAACCGACACCGCCAAACGCAAGCTGATCCGCGCGAACATGGACCGCTGGCGCTGGCTGGCGCGCGATCTTGGCCCGCAATATCTGATCACCAATGTGCCCGAGTTTCAATTGCGCCTGACGGTCAAGGACAAGATCATCAGCACCTATCGCACGGTGGTTGGCAAGCCGGGGCGCACCGCCACCCCGCAATTGGCTGAAACGATCGAAGGCGTGGTGTTCAACCCGACCTGGACGGTGCCGCAGTCGATCGTCAAAGGCGAAGGGCTGGGCGCCAAAGTGCTCGCCAACCCCGAATGGGCGAAGCGTAACGGCTATGTCGGAACACGCGGGGCCAATGGCTATATCAGCGTGGTGCAGCAGCCGGGGCCGGGCAATTCGTTGGGGCTGATGAAGCTGGAAATGCCCAATGCGCAGGCGATTTTCTTCCATGACACCCCGTCGCGCCACCTGTTCGCCAATGATAACCGCGCATTGAGCCACGGCTGCATCCGCACCGAACGCGCGCTGGAACTGGCGATGACGATGACAATTCTGGGCAAGGGCGCGACCAAGGACGAAGCGGTGGCGATCTCGTCCTCGGGCAAATACACCAAGGTGATGATGGAAAAGCAGTGGCCCGCCTACATCACCTATTTCACCATGGCATCGGACATCAACGGCGAGATGGCAACCTTCAAGGACATCTACGGCCGCGACGCCCCGGTGCTCGCCAGCCTCGACAAGCCGCGCGTGCGCGAACGCACTTACGTGCCGGTCGACGAGGTGATCGTCATCGAGGATAATCTGCGCGATAGTTAGGTTGTCGCGTTACAGGTTGAGCGGCGCGCGCTCGATCATCGCCAGTTCGGGCAGCGGCTGGATGCTGCCGTCTTCTTCCAGCCCAAGGCTGTCGGCAAACAGCAGCCGCCCGCCCGATAAGTGCATCAGCGCGATGCGGAACTGTTCCTCACCCATCGCGAAACACCCGTTGGAGCGCCCGAGGCGGCCATATTTCTCAAGATGCGAGGCTTCGGCATAATCGGCGCGGTGCATCACGATATAGCGGCGCAGCGCGGCGTCGTTGGTATCATCCAGCCCGCCCAGCCGCACCGATGTGCCATAGCGGCCCTTGTACCATTCCCACGTCACGTAAGCCCCGCGGCTGGTCGCGTTGCTGCCTTCGGTGTTGCTGAACTGCTTGAGCCAGCCGTCATGCTGCCGGTCGGAACCCTGCCCGTGGCTGACGTGGTAGGATTGCACCTCACCCCGGTCGAGGTTGACGAAGTGGAACCGCGGTTTGGCCGAATGCAGGCCGTAATCCGCAATGCCAACAATATCGCGTTTCCAGATCGCATCGCCCGCGCGCGCCAGTTCGCGCCTCGCAATCTCGAACAGAATGCGATCACGCGGAGTGCCGGGTGATACCGCCGCAAAGGCGCGCATTGGCAGTGCCAGTGTCGCCCCCGCAATCAGAGAGCCTTTGAGAAGATCGCGACGGTTCATTACCCTGTAAAGTAACCCGCCGGGCTTGCGTTCCCAATAAGGCAAAACACCGTTCATCGCAGCTATGCCTCCTTTCGCGGGAGAATTGCCGCGTAACCAGCGTTTTCCTGCGCCATCACCAGCATCGATGCGGCGTGGCGCGCGGCGACTATGCGCGGATCATCGCCATATCCGCCCCCCAGCGCCGATGCGATGGCAAGGCCCCGGCGGCGCGCCTCTGCGATAACGAAACGATCACGCGCCGCCAGCCCCGCGTCGGTCAGCGCGAGCCTGCCCAGCTTGTCATCCGCGTGGGGATCAACCCCCGCCTGATAGAACACGAAATCGGGCGCAAAACCGGCGATCACTTCGGGCAGGTGGCGGGCCAGCGCCGCCATATAGCCATCATCATCCACCCCATCGGGCAAGGACACATCGCGGCTGGAGCGTGCCTTTCGCACCGGGAAGTTCTTTTCCGCGTGGAGCGAGAGGGTGAAAATATCCTCCCGCCCGGCGGTCAGGCTGGCGGTGCCATCGCCCTGATGCACGTCCAGATCGACGATCAGAACGCGCGCTGCATCGCCCTCGGCAATCAGGCGGTTGGCGGCCACTGCCAGATCGTTGAACACGCAATAACCCGCGCCGGTATCATGCAAGGCATGATGGCTGCCCGCCGCTGAATTGGCGGCGTAGCCATGGCGAATGGCGAGCTGCGCGGCGAGCCATGTGCCGCCATTGGTGTGGCGCACGCGGCTGGCGATGGCGGGTGTTACCGGAAAGCCGATCCGGCGTTCCTTGTCGCGCGGAACATCAGCGCGAAACACCTGATCGACATAGGTGGGGCAATGCACCGCTTCGAGCCATGCGCGCGGGCAAGGCTCTGGCGCGTGTTCGGTGATCGGGGCTCCGCTGGCGCGCAATTCCTCCATCACGAGGTAGTATTTGTCGAAGCGGAACGTGCCCCGTTCCGGGCGCGGTGCCATATAGTCTGCATGGTGGACGACGTGGAGCATTCAGACCCGTCCCGCCCGCCTGTTGGAGACACATGTGACACTGTCCAGAAGCAGAAAACCCGGCCCTGCCAGATCAACGGCAATGGCAGGGGTGAAGGGGAGAAACCGGGCGTTCATGCAGGCAATCATGCCACCTTCATTCGCTGTAGGACAGTCTCACAACCACCCGGTGTGTTCGGCCAGAATCTTCGCCCCCAGCGCGATCAGGATTACCCCGCCCGCGCGCTCTGCCCATGTGCCCCAGCGGTCACCTGCGATCCGGCCCAGTATGACCCCCGCCGCGCTCAGCGCAAAGGTGACGATACCGATCAACGCGGCGGCCACCAGCGGCGCGACATCCAGCGTTGGCAGGGTAACCCCGGCGGCGAGCGCATCAATGCTGGTGGCGACCCCGGCGACCAGCAGCGCCCGGCCCGTCAGCCTGTGCGATGCTTCCTCCTCGCCCACGTGCCCGCCCAGCATCCGCACCCCGAGGAAGGTCAGCAACCCGAAGGCGATCCAGTGATCGACCGCCGCGACATGGGCCATGGCAAACGCGCCAATCCCCCAACCGATCAGCGGCATGACGCCCTGAAACAGGCCAAAGGTGAGCGCGATGGCAAGGCCGCCGCGCGCATCAGGCCGAAACCGCGCGCCCTGCGTCAGCGCGACGGCAAAGGCATCCATCGCCAGCGCGAGGGCAAGAAACAGGGCTTCGATCACGGCTGTGTCCTGATTATGGCACCTGCGGGGCGCGGACCTTAGCCAGAGCGGCGAGTTCCGCGTAAATCGCATCCTCGCTGCGGCTGGCAGCGTTGCGCCAGCTTGTTGCGGTGTCGGAGTTGACCAGATTGCCATCGGCGGTCAGCACCAGCAGCGCAGGCGTGCCGGGGAAATCGGCAAGGCCGAACCGCTGCGCAATATCCAGATTATGCCCATCACCCGATTGCGGCATCCCGACATTGACGAACACCAATTCGTAATGCGCCGCCACCAGCGCGGCAAAGCGCGGGGTGCCGAGCCATCCGGCCAGCGCGCGGCTATCGTGGCACCAGTTTGCGCCCATCACCAACAGCACCCGCCTGTCTGCCGCAGCGGCGCGGGTGAGCGCGGCGTCGACATCGCCCATCGCATCGGGTGACACGGCATAGGCGCTCGCCTCGGGATGGTCGCCGGCGGCGGACGCGATGCTGCCTGCAATCGCTGAACCACCGATCACCAACAGCCCCGCGATCAGGCCCGAAACAATCGGTTTGATCACTCCGCCGCTTCCGCCGGTTGCGCAGGCGTTGCGTGGGGATCGAACGCGGTTGCTTCGCCTGCCTCGATCTCGGCCGCCTTGGTCTCGACCAAGCGGACGATGTGATCGAGCATGTCCTCGCTTTCGACCGTGTGATCGGTGACGCCGCGCAGATAGACCATGTGCTTGCCCGCCCCGCCGCCGGTCAGGCCGATGTCGGTTTCGCGCGCTTCGCCGGGGCCATTGACCACGCAGCCAAGGATCGACAGGCTCATCGGGGTCTTGATGTGCTCTAGCCGCGCTTCCAATGCCTCAACCGTGCGGATCACGTCGAACCCCTGCCGCGAGCATGAGGGGCACGAGACAACGCGAACGCCGCGGGTGCGCAGGCCGAGCGATTTGAGCATCTCGAACCCGACCTTGATTTCCTGCTCGGGTTCCGCCGACAGGCTGACGCGGATCGTATCGCCGATGCCCGCCCACAGCAGGCTGCCCATGCCGATCGAGGATTTGACCGTGCCGCCGATCAGCCCGCCCGCCTCGGTAATGCCAAGGTGCAGCGGGCAATCGACGGTTTCGGCCAGCCCATGATAGGCCGCCACCGCAAGAAACAGATCAGACGCCTTCACCGCCACCTTGAATTCGTGAAAATCGTGATCCTGCAACAGCTTGATGTGATCGAGCGCGCTTTCGATCAGCGCTTCGGGGCAGGGTTCACCATATTTTTCGAGCAGGTCTTTCTCAAGGCTCCCCGCGTTCACCCCGATGCGGATCGCGCAGCCATTGGCCTTGGCCGCGCGCACGACTTCGGCGACGCGCTGGGCTGACCCGATATTGCCGGGGTTGATCCGCAGGCACGCCGCGCCCGCATCGGCGGCTTCGAGCGCGCGTTTGTAGTGAAAATGGATATCGGCGACGATCGGAATGCGCGCGGCGCGGGTGATCTGTTTGAAATCGCGGGTCGATTCTTCGGTCGGGCAGGAAACGCGGATAATGTCCGCGCCCACGTCCTCACACCGGCGAATCTGGTCGATTGTCGCCTTCACATCCTCGGTCGGGGTGTTGGTCATGGTCTGCACCGTGATCGGCGCATCGCCGCCCACGGGGACATTCCCCACCATGATCTGGCGCGATTTGCGCCGTTCGATTGTGCGCCAGGGCCGAATGGAAGACATGCGCCCGCCTATAGCCGTGCCTGCATGACGGAGCAATGACCCTAGGCGGGATACTGCGCCCCGGTCAGCTGTTCGCTGAGCGTCCACAACCGTTCAGCCGCTGCCGGATCAAGCGCATAGGAACGCACGCCGCCTTCGGATGATTGGTTGTCGACGGCGGCGACATGGCAATCTTCGCAATAGACCCCGCCGGTGCCTTCCAGTTCAGGCGCGGTCGCGGCCCAGCAGCTGGTCGCCGCGCCTTGCGGGATGGTCTTCCATGCAAAGCCGCTGTCGCTTTTGGTCACGCGCTCGATCAGCGCGGCGGTCATTTCTTCGGTCATGTGGCGGCCCAGATTGGTGCGGATGCCGCCGGGATGCACCGCATAGGCGTGGATGCCCTTGGCGGCAAAACGCGCCTCCAGCCCGACGGTAAACAGGATGTTCGCGGTCTTCGAATGGCCATAGCTTTGCCACGGATCATAGGGCCGTTCGGTGAAATTGGGGTCGTCAAGATCAACCGGAGCAAAGTGATGGCCGCGGCTGGATAGGTTGACGATGCGTTTGGCATTGCCTGCCTCGATCAGCGGCAGCAGTTCTGCGGTCAGCGCGAAATGGCCCAGATGATTGGTGCCGAACTGCATTTCGAACCCATCGGCGGTGTGCATCAGCGGGCAGGCCATCACGCCCGCATTGTTGATCAGCAGATCGATGGCGGTGAAGCGCTTGCGGGCCTCGCCCCCGCAGGCGCGGATGCTGGAAAGATTGCCGAGATCGCAGATGATGGTGTCAATGCTGGCATCGGGGTGCTGCGCCCGGATCGCCGCTACGGCTTCATCCAGTTTGGCAGAATCGCGCCCGGCCATGATGATGTGCGCGCCGCACGCCGCCATCGCCCGCGCGGTTTCCTGACCCAGCCCCGAATTGGCCCCGGTGATGAACACCGTCTGCCCGGCCATGTCCTTGCCCGCCAGCACCTCATCCGTGGTGCTGTCTTTGCCGAATGTGCTCATCTGCTCTCTCCTGCGCTTATAATTTCAATTGGTAGAGGAATTCCGCGTCCAGCTGCGTGCCGACGCGGAAGGTGATATCGGCGATCTTGGCAAAGCCATAGCGTTGATAGAACCGCTGCGCGCCGTAATTTTCGGAATAGACCGATAACAACACCGCATCATGGCCGCCCGCGCGGGCCTGATCCAGCGCCCATTCCATCAGCTGTGCCCCGACCCCGGTGCCGGTGTGCTGCGGCAGGGCGTAAAGCTGGCTGAGTTCAATCGGGTTTGTCGCGGCGGAATGGTGGGCATAGTGGCTGGGGTAACGCAGCTTGCAATAGGCGACCAGCGCTGCGTTCACTTCGGCAAGGCAGTGGGTGCATTCCTCGCCCGCGATTTCCTGCGCCACGGCAGCGGGATCGTGCACCTCGGCAAGGAACGCGGCGAGGTCTGCTGCGGTGTAGAGATGCGCGAAGGCGGCGGTGAAGGTTTCGGCCCCCAGCGCGGCAAGCGCGGGGGCATCGGCGATGGTGGCAGGACGCAGGATCATGGGAAGCGCCCTAACGCTGTGGGCGCGCGTTGTTAAGCTGGCGAAACGTAGCGGGCCGCGTTAGACCTGCGGCTATGAAGAACCTCATCACGCTCATCGCGCTCACCCTGCTGCCCACCGCCGCTGTCGCTCAGGATACGCCGCCGCCCGAACCCAAATGGTCGATTGCCATCCACGGCGGGGCAGGCACACTCGACCGCGACGCGATGACGCCCGAACGCCGCGCCGATTACGAAGCTGCCTTGCAGGTCGCGCTCGATGCCGGGGCCAAGGTGCTGGCCGAAGGCGGCAGTGCGATGGACGCGATCAAGGCCGCGATCATCCCGATGGAGGATTCGCCGCTGTTCAATGCGGGCAAGGGCGCGGTGTTTACGTGGGACGGGACGAATGAACTCGATTCCTCGATCATGGACGGGCGTGATCGCAGCGCCGGGGCGGTGGCGGGGGTCAAGACGGTCAAGAACCCGATCCTGCTGGCTGACAGCGTGCGCACCGCCAGCCCGCACGTGATGTTGATGGGCGCGGGCGCGGAGGCGTTCGCGGCGGAGCAGGGCTTTGCCGTAACCCCGCCCGAATATTTCGCTACGCCTGCGAGGGCCGAGGCGCTGGAGCGGATGAAGGCGCAGCAGCTTTCGGCGCTCGATGTCGATCACAAGTTCGGCACGGTGGGCGCGGTGGCGCTCGATATGCAGGGCAACCTTGCGGCGGGCACATCGACCGGCGGGATGACCGGCAAACGCTGGGGCCGGGTGGGCGATGCGCCGGTGATCGGGGCTGGGACCTATGCGGATAATCGCGCCTGCGCGGTGTCAGCGACGGGGTGGGGGGAGTATTTCCTGCGGGTGGGCGTGGCGCACGAGATTTGCGCGCGGCTTCGATACACCATTCCCGCGCTAGAATTTCGGCTTCACCCGTGGGATCCCATCACGATCAAGAATTATGCACAGACCGTTGCCGATGAAGTTATGGCCGACGTTAAAGACTTGGGTGGCGACGGCGGGGTGATCCTCGTCACGCCCCACGGCGACGCGATCTTCAGCTTCAACACCAGCGGGATGTATCGCGGCCGCGCGACCAGCGATGGGGTGAACGAAGTGGCGATTTTCGGCGGCGAGGAGCAGGCTTCGGCCACGCCGGATCATTGATTAGCAACCGTTCGTGCTGAGCTTGTCGAAGCACTGTTCTTCCTTTTGAACGAGGTCAGAAAGAAAGGCAGCCCTTCGACAAGCTCAGGGCGAACGGGTTTGGCTCAATGCCTCAATAAAGCTTACCCACCAGCGGCAACCCGCGTTCCGGTTCGGCGAATTCCTTGATCACCTTGCCCACGCGCGACAGCGATTGCCGGTCAGCCTGCCGCCAAGCAAAAACCGCCGATCAATCATCATGAAAACTTGTCCGCCTTGCGTTTGCCGAAGCGCATGTCGCCTTCGAGCTTGGCGCGCAATTGCGCATAGAAGGCTTCGAGGAACGCCCGTTCGTCGCCCGACCCCGGTTCCCACCCGATCTTGCGGCAGATGGCGGTGTGCACCGCTGCCAAGGCATCGGGCTGGGCGTCGCGCAGCATCCGTTCGAGCGTCTGGAGCTCCTTCTCTCCATACACCGCCAGTTCCGCCTCACCAAAGGCATAGCGCACGCCGGTGATTGCGCTGGCCCCGCGTGCGCCTGCTGCGCCTTGGGCGCTCAGCACATCGGCCAGCTTGGCGCGCGGGCGTTCGACCACCCACGTGCCCGCGATGATGTCGCCCGCGCGCAGGGCATCGCGGTTGAAGAACGGGAACAGCAGGAACAGCGCAAACCACGCGGTCATCACCCAGCCGAGCGGGCCAGCATCCTCGTTCGCGTCGTTCATCACCGCCAGCACCAGCAATGCGATCAGCGGATAGAAAACCTCGATATCGCGCAGCAGATTGCGGGCGATCACCGCTTCGGGGGTCAGCCTGCCGCCGCCCCGCGCCGCCACGCGGATGCCGGTGATGCGTTTACCCAAAGTCGCCCCGCGCGGGCCGAGTTCCTGCACCAGAAAATAGCCATACCAGGTGAAAAATCCGATCAGCGCCAGCAGGATCTGCATGAATTCCTGCGCCCCGCGCGGCGCGGCGGCGGGATCCAGGCCGGTGCCGTCGAGCAGCCCGCGCGCGATCCAAATCAGCACAAGGTAAAACGCCAGCAGCCCGAACATGATGATCATCACATCAAGGATCAGCGCGCCCGCCCGGCTGCCGCGCGATGCCAGCATGATCGGCAGCACGATCCCTTCGGGCGTCACCAGCGTGCGCGCGCGCTTATCGGTGTTGGGGGCGCGGGCGGCGGCGCTCATCCTGCGCTCTCGGCAATCCGGCGCGGGCGGTAGAGGACAAAATAGGATAGCCAGAAGACCAGCATCGCCCCGCCAATCATGAAGCGGCTGCCTGCGCCATCGACCAGCTGGCGCGGAAACGCTTCGAGGAAGGCGGCGACGATCATCATGATCACCACGCCCACCATCACCACCGCGCCGCGCCGCCCGGCCTCGGCTGCGGCGTCCAGCACCGGGCGCGTGCCGGGAAAGGCCATCGCCCGCCCGATATGCAGCCCCGCCGCGCCTGCCAGCAGAATGCCCAGCAGTTCGGTGGTGCCGTGCACGCTGAGCCACGCCGCCAGCTCCACCAGCAGGCCCTGGCTCGCAAACAGCCACAACAGCGCGCCCAGCATCGCGGTGTTGTGCACCAGCAGCATCAGCGACGGGATGCCGAACGCAAACCCCAGAGCAAAGGCGAGGATGGAAACGGCGGAATTATTGCTGAACAATTGCGCGGCGAAGGAGGACAAGCCGACCGCGTTTTCCTCGGCCCCCAGCGTCGCCAGCAATTGTTCGCGGCTGGCCCCCGGCACGCGGTCATCAGCCAGCCCGCCGGGAACGAGCCGGTAATACCATTCCTCGTTCTGGGCGACCAGCAGCCAGCCGACCACCGTGCCGGATACCATCACGAACAGCGCGATGCAGATATCCAGCCAGATTTCGCGCACCGCACGGCTCCATCCGCCCAGCAGGAAATCGCGCAGCCAGCGGGCAAAGCCCTGACGCGGGCCGTAAACCTGAAACCATGCGCGCTGCACCAGCGCTTCGAGATAGGCGAGCGTTGCCGCGTCGAGCGAGGTTTCGCGCGCCACCGCAAGGCTGGATGCGGCGGTGCGATACAGCGTCGGCAGCGCCAGCAGATCATCATCCGCGATGCGGCGCAGCCCGCCGCGCTCCATCCGGTTGATGATCGTCTCCAGCCGCCGCCAATCGCCCTCACGCTCCAGCCGGAAACGGTCGGAACGCAGCGTCGCGCTGGCAATATCGGGCGGCGCGGCGAGCTGTCCGCGCCCGAACCATGACGAGATGCGCGGTGTCTTCATCCAATCGCCTCACTGGCGCGGATTGCGAAATAGCGATCGATCAGGCGCGGGCCGATGGCGTCCCACGGAGCCTCGATCACGTCGATCCCCATGCGCCGCAATCGTTGCAACACCAGCTTGCGTTGCTGCGCCAGCGTATCGGCGGTGACAGAGCGGGCGAGCGTGGCAATATCCCCGGGGGGCGCGGCGATCAGCCGTTCGATCTCGCTGTCAGCAATGGTGACGAACAGCACCAGATGCTTGTCCACCAGCCGCCCCAGGCTTTCAACCATCAGTTCGGCCGAGGTGGGATCGGTGAAATCGGAAAACAGCACCACCAGCGAACGGCGTTTGAGTTTGGACGTGAGGGTCGCCAGCGCGAGCGTGAAATTGGGTTCGACCGCCTGATAATCCAGCCCGGCAGCCGCGCTTTGCAAGCGGTGGAACGCGCGCGCATCGCCGATGAAGGGGGTCATGATCTGCGGGGCCTGCGCAAACCCGAACAGCGCGCATTTGTCCCCGCCCTTCAGCACGACATAGGCGCAGGTCAGCGCGGCGGAAACCGCCCGGTCGATGCGCGGCAACCCGTCGACCGGCTCGCACATCGCCTGCCCGCAATCGAAGGCAAAGACGATCTGGTTGTTGCGCTCGCTTTCGTTCTCGCGTGCGAACAGGCGGGTGTGGCGGGCGCTGGCTTTCCAGTCGATGCGGCGGCGATCCATGCCGGGTTCGTATTCGCTCAAGGCCTCAAACTGCGTGCCTTCGCCCCGGATGCGGCGGTTGATCAGGCCGAGTTGGGCGTTGCGCAGGAAGGTCTGCAATTCGGGCGAGCGCACCGGTGACAGATCGGGCCAGATCCGCACCACCTGTTCAAGCGGGTGGCTGACCTGCCGTGCACCAAGGCCCAGCGGCCCTTCCCACCGCAGCCACGCGCGGGTGACGGGGGCGGTGCCGCGACGGGTGGGCGTGACAGTCGTTTGCCCGCGCCATCCGGGTGCATCGGGCAGGGGTGCAAGATCGGCGGTGATCCGTCCGCCGGGGGCCAGCCGCGCATCGCAGGCCACCGCAGCAGCAACCCCGGTGCGCCGCCCGCTGGTGAAGCGCGCGGTGACGGTGATCGTCGCAGGCTGGCCGACCTCGACATCAACGGGCGTCTCAACATCCCACACCGCGCAGCGGCCCGCCAGCAGCGCATCGGCCACCACCAGCGCCAGCAACACGGCCCCCGCCAGCGGGGCGATCACCCATGCGCCGGGAGAAGCTGCCGCGATCACCAGCGCCACCGGGGCAAGGCCGGCAAATACCCACGCCGCACGCTCGGTCGGCACCAGCGGTAGCGACGGCAGGTTTACGCGGGGGAGGGCGAGGCGCGCCATTGCCTATCGGGGTGCCTGCGTGGCTTCGACCAGTTCAGCCACCAGCGCCTCCATATCGCGCCCCTCGATCTCGGCAGCGGGGCTGAGCGTCAGGCGGTGGCGCAGCACCGGCACGGCCAATGCCTTCACATCATCGGGGATCACATATTCGCGCCCCTCTAAAGCGGCGCGGGCGCGGGCGGCCCCGGCCAGCAGCACTGCCGCGCGCGGCGACGCGCCGACGGTCAGTTCAGCGTGTTCGCGGGTGGCGCGGATCAGGCGCACGACATAGCGGGTGATGTCATCGGCCACGGTTACTTGTGACAAAGCGGCGCTGGCAGCGACCAATCCGGCGGCGTTGGTGACAGCCGCCACGCCCAGATCGGCGGGCCGCTGCGGGCCGGCCCGCTGGCCATAAGTCGCCACGATCCGCGCCTCTTCATCTTCCGCCGGATAGGGCACCAACAGTTTGAACAGGAATCGGTCAAGCTGGGCTTCGGGCAGCGGATAGACGCCTTGGTTTTCAATCGGGTTCTGGGTCGCGATCACCATGAATCGTTCGGGCAGGTGGTGGGTTTCCCCGTCCAGCGTGACGCGGCGTTCCTGCATCGCTTCAAGCAGCGCGGCCTGAGTTTTGGGCGGGGTGCGGTTGATTTCATCGGCCAGCAGCAGATCGCAGAACATCGGCCCGCGTGTCAGGGTGAACTGGCTGGTCTGGAAGTTGAACAGGTTCGATCCCAGAATGTCCCCCGGCAGCAGATCGGGGGTGAACTGGATGCGCCCGAAATCCAGCCCCAGCGCCGTGGAAAAGGCATTGGCGAGGAAGGTCTTGGCGGTGCCCGGCGGGCCTTCGATCAAGACGTGGCCTTCGGAAAGCATGGCGGTCAGCAGCATGTCGACCATGGCTTCCTGCCCGACAATCGCCTTGGCGACTTCGGCACGGATTGCGTCGGCAAGGGTGCGGACGTCGGTGAGGGGCATGGTCATCGGGTTGTTGTCCCTGTGATAGATTGGTGTGATAGCTTGGCGGTAAGGTCATCAAGCGCCTGTGCGGCGCCGAGAATATCGGCGGGCCGCGTCGCAGCCTCAAGCCGGGCGGCGCGGCGGCTGAACGGCTCTTCTTCCGGCAGGCGGCGCGCAAGCGCGGCGTCAATCGCGGCGGCATCCGCGCGGGGGACGCCGAGCCGTTCTGCCACACGCCGCGCCGATAATGCCGCATAGGGCGCGGCCAGCAAGGGCAGGCGGCGCGCGCGCAGGATCAGGTTCGCGCCGTTGGCGATCAGCCGCTGCTTGCCGAATGCGATGGCGGGGCCGCTGGCGCTGGCTGCCGGGCCAAACCGCTGGAACGCGCGCCAGCCGACGATCAGCAGCGCCATCAGCAGGCACAATGTCGCGGCGAGGAACGGCGGGCGGAACGCCAGCGTCAGCAGGTTTTCCGACGCGCCGAATCCATTGAGGGTCAGGTCGAATGTCACCCCCGTGATGTCACCATCATAGGTTGCTTCATCCACCAGCGCGATGGCGGCCCTGGCACGGGCGGCATCGCCCAGCCCGTAATTGTTCATCAGATCGGCATCGGTGACAAAGATCGTCCAATGGGCGTCTTCATAGTAATCGCTATCGGGTTCACCGATCACTTTGATAGCAAGAGCATGGCCCGCGGCATCAGCGATCAGAGTTTCGTGCTGCGGATCATCTTCGGCGTAGAGGATCGTGCGGGTCGGCAGCTTGCCTTCCACTCCGAATCCGTCCCAGCCGGGGATCTCGTCCTTCTGCAATGTCTCTTTCACGTGGGTGAAGGCGTAAGGCGCGGGCAGTTCGGCTGTCCAACCCACCGCATCGGCCCCGGTCAGCACCACCCATCCGGGCTTGAACCTATCGCGCGCTTCGGCGGGCAGCGTGGGAGGCGGCAGCGCGGCGTCCCACTTGGGCAGGATCACCAGCGTCGGGCCGATATACTCGCGGCGCTGAAGCAGTTCGGCAAATTCATCCGCATCGACGAAAGGGGGCGGGGTCAGCACCAGCAGGCCATCGGTTTCCAGCCCCGCCGGGCTGCGCGAACGGTTAACCTCATAACCGCCTGCTTCGAGCATCT
Organism: Alphaproteobacteria bacterium HGW-Alphaproteobacteria-7; assembly: GCA_002842735.1. Lineage (GTDB taxonomy): Bacteria > Pseudomonadota > Alphaproteobacteria > Sphingomonadales > Sphingomonadaceae > Erythrobacter. The sequence continues at coordinate 35,570 of PHEB01000013.1, forward strand.
GAACCAGACCGGCATAGCCGTTCAGCCCGTTGGCGGCGGCATGGGCCCCGCCATTATTGCGGTTGCCGCCAAACTCCTCGCCCGCAGCGATCAGATAGATGAGCGCGAGGAACACCGCAAAGCCCACCGCCACTAGCGCCAATGCGCCTGCGCGCGAAAAGGTGGCGGGCCCCGCCTGGTTCATGCCGCGCCGCCCGCGGTATTCAGGCGGGCGAGCGCGAATTCGGCATAGGCCGCGCGCGCTGCCTCCCAATCGGGCCGGTCAAGCCTGCGCAATGCGAACAGGCTGCGTTCAACCCTTTCGGCAATCACCCCGAACGCGGTGCGCGCGGCATCGGGCAGGGCGGGCAGCGCGGCGAGTTCGCGCGCGGTGCTCGATGGATCGACCCAGTCGGGGCGGGCATCGGCAATATGGCCGACGCTGCGCAGCAGCAGCAGGTGGGTCGCCTCGTCAAACCGGCCCTCGGCGGCGAGCCGGTCGGCATCTTCGAGCAGCGCGAGCGTCGCGGCGCGATCGGGTTGCCATTCCTCCGCGTCTTGCGCCGTTTTGCGCGGGCGGCGGAAGCCTGCGCCGGGGCCGAACATCCGCACCAGCATCACCAGCGCAAATCCGATGGCAGCGGCCAGCAGCGCCCATTGCAGCCACCACCACGATGCGCCGAGCAACTGGCCCAGCGGCGCGAACAGGTCTGCCAGCCAGCCAAACAGATCGTCCAGAACGCGTTCGAACCAGCCCGGCTGGCGCGGCGGGATTTCGGGGATTGTGACCGGTGCGAATTGCAGATCGCCGTTATTGCGAATGTCAGCCCAACCGGCAGGGGCCGATGCGCCGGAAACCGCTGTTGATTCAGCAGGGATGGTCGGGGCAGATGCGGTCATGCGCGACAGGTGGTGGCATGGCACCCGCGCGGGCGCAACCGGGAAACGTTCCCGGCGCGGATCACCCGCGTGGGCGGGCCTGTGCGTAGCTGCCCAGAATGCGCAGTTCCTTGGAATGGAACGCGCATTCTTCCAGCGCCCGATCCACCGCCTGATCGCCCGGCGCGCCGATAATGTCGGCGTAAAATGCGCTCGCGGCAAAGCTGGTGCCGTGCTGGTAGCTTTCCAGCTTGGTCATGTTGACCCCGTTGGTGGCAAACCCGCCCAGCGCCTTGTAAAGCGCGGCGGGGATGTTCTTCACTTCAAAGATGAAGGTCGTCATCACCGGCTTGCCCGCCAATGCCTCTGGTGTGATCGGTTCGCGGGCGAGGATGACGAAGCGGGTCATGTTGTCGGCGCTGTCCTCGACATTGCGCTCGATAATCTCCAGCCCGTAAAGTTCGGCGGCGATGGCGGGGGCAATCGCGGCGATGGTGGGATCGCCGCGTTCCGCCACATAGGCGGCAGCGCCAGCGGTATCGGCATGGCTCAGGGGCACGATCCCGCGTGCCCGCAGGAAATGGCGCGATTGGCCGAGCGCCTGCGGGTGGCTGTATGCTGCCTCGAACGTGCGCCCGGGCGCATTGGCACCCACCGCCATCAGCGCGTGATTGATCGGCATGAAATATTCAGCGACGATGCGCAGGCCGCTTTCGGGCAGCAGGAAGTGGATATCGGCCACCCGCCCGTGCTGCGAATTTTCGATCGGGATGATCGCCTCACCCGCGCGGCCATCTTTTACCGCGTCGAGCGCGTCTTCAAAACTGAAGCACGGCAGCGGCAGGGCATCGGGGCGGGCTTCGGTTGCGGCGCGGTGCGAATTGGCGCCGGGCGAACCCTGGAACGCAATCGCCCGCGCAGAATCGGCGGCGGCGGCGGCACGCATCCGGTCGACAAGCGCAAGTGCAGGGGCAGGGAAAGATCGCATCTTGGGGCAGGCTGCTAGAGCGGTGCGGCGTGATCGGCAAGCCTGCTTGCAAAAGCAACGAGGATAGATGCCACGATCAGTCTTGCGCGAGCGCGTGGGCGACACTATGGGCCTGCCGTGATGACACAGGACAATTCTTCGCAAGATGGTGCCGCAGGCCAGAATGGTGGCGGCGATCTGTTCAACACTGCCGCAGGCTGGGTGCTGTTTGCCGCCGGTCTGGGATTGGGTCTTGCGATCCTTTCGGGCAAGTATTTCCACGGCGACAAGCCGCAACGGCCCGAACAGCTCGGCTATGTAATCGAAGGCGTGGCGGACGAAGGCGCTGGCCCGGCGGAAGTCACGATGGCCGAAGTGCTCAACACAGTGCCTTCAGCAGAGCTGATCGCGGCGGGCGAAAAAGCCTTTGCCAAGTGCCAGAGCTGCCACACGATTGATGCGGGCGGCGCCAATGGGGTCGGCCCCAACCTTTCCGGGTCAATGGGCGGCGCGGTCGCGGCCCATGCCGGGTTTGCTTACAGCGCGGAATTGAAGGCGCTGGGCGGTCAGTGGGACTGGGACAAGATGGACGCGTGGCTGAAAAGCCCCAAGTCTTATGTTCCGGGCACCAAGATGAGCTTTGCCGGCCTGTCGAAGGTTGAAGATCGCGCTGCGGTTGCGGCCTATCTCAATTCCAAGGGCGCGAATCTGCCCGTGCCCGCGTTTACGCCCCCTGCGGCTGAAGCGCCGGTTGAAGGTGATGCGGCTGCGGTTGAAGGTGAAGCGCCTGCAACCCCCGAAGGCGAAGCCGCACCCGCCGCTTAAGCGACCGACTGTTCAAGGGCCTGCGCGCCAGCGCGTGAGCGTTAAAACTTAACCCTTGAACCCTTGGGCAATCACATACCATTCCGACGATCCCTTGCGGCTCGCCGGGGGCTTGGCGTGCTTGACCACGGTGAAATGCTTTTTGAGCAGCGCCAGCAGATCAGAATCGGTTCCGCCCGCCAGAACCTTGGCCACAAATGCGCCGCCGGGGGCAAGGTTCTCGGTCGCGAACCACGCCGCTGCCTCAACCAGACCCATCGTGCGCAGGTGATCGGTCTGTTTGTGGCCGACGGTGTTGGCCGCCATGTCCGACAGGATCAGATCGGGCGCGCCGCCCAATGCTTCGGTCAGGGCGGCGGGGGCGGTATCGGCCATGAAATCCATCTCGAAAATGGTCACGCCCTCCAGCGGTTCGACCGGTAACAGATCGATTCCCACCACCTCGGCACGCGGCGCCTTGGCCCGCACCACCTGGCTCCACCCGCCCGGCGCAATCCCCAGATCGACCACCCGGGCCGCGCCTTTGAGCAGGTTGAAACGCTCGTCCAGCTCGATCAGCTTATACGCCGCACGGCTGCGATAACCTTCGGCCTTGGCCTGCCGCACGTAAGGATCATTGAGCTGGCGTTCGAGCCAGCGCACCTGCGATGCGGTGCGGCCCTTGGCGGTCTTGACCCGCTTGGACGGGGTCTTGCTGGCGCGGGTCATTGCGCGCTGCGACCAGAGCGTTGCTTGTGCAACTGGCGCAAGGTGCGTTCGGACTGATGCTGCGAGGCCATGATGCTTCTGAGGATTCCTTCGCGGATGCCGCGATCGGCCACGCCCAGCCGCCGCGCGGGCCACAGGTCGAGGATTGCTTCAAGGATCGCGCAGCCTGCCACCACCAGATCGGCGCGGTCCTGCCCGATGCACGGCAGATTGCTGCGTTCATAAGGTGTCATCGCCGATAGCCGCGCGCTGATATCGCGCATCGCGGGCGCAGGCACGATCAACCCGTCGACCGCCTTGCGATCATAGCTCGGTAGTTCAAGATAGAGGCTGGCGAGCGTCGTCACCGTGCCGCTGGTGCCCAGCAGGCGGATATCATCATGCCGGGCAGCCTGGGCAACGCGGGCGGCAAACGGCGCGAAGCTATCGGACACCATGCGCCGCATTGCATTAAAACGGGCAAGGCGAGCCTGCTCGCTGTCCTCACCACGGCCCACGGTGTCGGTCAGCGAAACGACGCCCCACGGCACGCTCTGCCAATCAAGGATGCGCGGCACCCGGCTTGCTTCGGTGCTGCCCGGTTCCACCAGCACCAGTTCGGTCGAACCGCCGCCAATGTCGAAAATCACCGCCGGGCCATCGCCCGATTCGAGCAGGATGTGGCACCCCAGCACCGCCAGCCGCGCCTCTTCCTCGGCGCTGATGATGTCGAGCGCGATGCCGGTTTCACGCCGGACACGTTCGATGAATTCACACCCGTTTTCCGCGCGGCGGCAGGCCTCGGTCGCCACCGACCGCGCGAGGCGGACGTTGCGACGTTGCAGTTTATCCGCGCAGATGCTGAGGGCCGACAGGGTGCGATCCATCGCCTTGTCCGACAATCGCCCGCTGGCCGCCAACCCTTCGCCCAGCTTTACCACGCGGCTGAAAGCGTCGATCACGGTGAAATCCCGGCCCGATGGGCGCGCGATCAGCAGGCGGCAATTATTGGTGCCAAGGTCCAGCGCGGCATAGGCTTCGCCGTGGGCGTTACCGCGCGCTGTGCCGATGGTGGAAAGGTCGGGCGCGGTGCGTGATTGGCGCGCTTCGCCGCTGCCCCGGCCATCACGGCCGGTCTTGCGGCAATCTTGCTGAGGGGGGCGTTTGTAGCGAAAATCAGCTACTTTCCCGGACTTGCCGCCCCGTTTAGTCCCAGCCTTCGAATTCCTGTCCGGCGGGAGAAATTCCGCCATGATCGTGCAACTTTCATATCACTGCCCGCACGTTTCGGCGGGCAGCACTTGGGGCCAAGCTAACCCAAGCACTGCGCAAGAGCAAGCAACGCCGCGCTTGACCTTGCCGCCGCACAAAACTAGGGAGCGCGCTCGCTGATGCCACCCGCAAGTTTGGGGGGCATGGCCTGTTGCCCCGTCGTCTAACGGCAAGACTACGGACTCTGACTCCGTCAATTGAGGTTCGAATCCTCACGGGGCATCCAGCCGCACGGTATTGTGGTGCAGCCGCACCTTGCATCAATGTTTCACGTGAAACACCCATCCCATCAATCTGCTTGCGGGCCTAGGTGGCCCCTATTAGGGGTCTAACCATGACCGACAAAGACCTGACTGACCGTAAATTCTATCGCGCCGGCGAAGAAACCCAATTTGCTGAAAGCGGCCCCGAACGCACTCCGCAAACCGCGCATCCGGCCTACACGCTGGCGTTTCGCGATACCGATTTCCTGCTGCGCGACGAATTGCGTCCGGTGCGTTTTCAGCTGGAATTGCTGAAGCCCGAAATGCTGCTCGATGAAGCGCGGGTGGGATCGACGCTGGTGATGTATGGTTCGGCGCGCATTCCCTCGCCCGCACAGGCCGAAGCCCGACTGGCCGAAGCCGCCGCCAGTGGCAGCGAATATGATCAGAAGGTCGCCGCGCGGCTGGCGGAAAAGGCGAAATATTACGACGAAGCCTACAAGCTTGCCCGGCTAGTCAGCGAAAAGTCGATCATCGAGGATGGCAAACGCCAGTTCATCATCACCACCGGCGGCGGGCCTTCGATCATGGAGGCGGGCAATCGCGGGGCATCGGATGCGGGCAACGAATCGATCGGCCTGAACATCGTGCTGCCCCACGAACAGGCGCCCAATCCTTACGTCACGCCCTATCTCAGCTTTCAGTTCCACTACTTCGCGCTGCGCAAAATGCATTTTCTGCTGCGTGCCCGCGCAGTGGCGGTGTTCCCCGGCGGGTTCGGGACGTTTGATGAATTCTTCGAACTCGTCACCCTGATCCAGACCGGCAAGATGAAGCCGATCCCGATCATCCTGTTCGGCAAGGATTTCTGGACGCGGGTGATTGATTTCGAAGCGCTGGCCGAAGAAGGCACGATTTCAAAGAGCGATCTCGACCTGTTCACCTGGTGCGAAACCGCCGAGGAGGCATGGGCCTGCATCTGCGATTTCTATGAGATCAAGGAATAGGCCGCAGCCTGTGCGTCCTCGCGCAGGCGGGGTTCTCGGAAAGGGAAAGCGCCAAGGTGCCTGAGGCTCCCGCTTTCGCGGGAGCGCACGCTCAGAGACTTCGCACCGCCTGATGCCCCAGCGGGCCGTTGCCCGCGCCAAAGCCGGGGGCAACCTCGATCGCGCGGATCACGAATTGCCGCGCCAGCCGCACCGCGTGTTCCAATGGCTGACCGTGGCCGATCAGCGTCGCAATGGCGGATGACAGTGTGCAGCCGGTGCCGTGGGTGTGGCGCGTGTCGATCCGCGCGTGATCGAACTGCACCGCGCGCGCACCGTCCGTATCGGTAGCGGGGATATAGAGCACGTCGATAATCCGCGCGCCATCGCCCTGATCGGGCAGATGCCCGCCCTTGGCCAGCACCGCCGCGCCGGTCGCCTCCGCCAGTTCCTCGGCCGCGGCGACCATGTCCGCGCCGGTGGTGATCGTGCGGCCCACCAGCGCGCTGAGTTCGGGCAGGTTGGGGGTGATCAGCGTTGCCAGCGGGAACAGCCGTTCGCGCATCGCCGCTACCGCATCGGGCGCGATCAACGCCGCGCCGCTGGTGGCGATCATCACCGGATCGAGAATGATCGGGAAACGCGCTGCCGCAGACCCGCCCGAACGCCGCGCATGGCCAAGCGCCGACCGCGCCTTGATCCCCGGCGTAGCGACCAGCGCGGCGGCGACCATGCGAATGATCTCGGAATCATGCAGCATCCCGATCTTGATCGCATCGACCCCGATATCCTCGGCGCAGGAGGCGATCTGTTGGAGCACGATCTCTGGCGAAAGCGGCGCGATGGCCTGCACCCCGACAGAGTTCTGCGCGGTGACTGCGGTGATCGCGGTCATCCCATAACCGCCAAGCATGGCGATGGTCTTGAGATCAGCCTGAATGCCTGCGCCGCCGGAGCTGTCGGAACCGGCGATGGCAAGGATGCGAGGGGGAGGAGTGGTGGTCATATCGCCGTCATAGCAAGACCGGACGGCACACGGCACCGATTTCACCAGCGGCAAACAAAATGGCAGCTTTCAGGGATGCCGCGCGTTGTTGTGAACGGCCGGTTGTGGGTGGTTTTCTGCCATCTCTCGTCATCCCGGCGAAGGCCGGGACCCAGAGCGGCACGCGCTGCCCGATGAGGCTCTGGGCCCCGGCCTTCGCCGGGGTGACGGTGAGGGCGGGTTTCGGGATCATGTATCGCTGCCGCTAATGACCAAAAGTGGGCGGATTCCTGCCGACCGGCTATTCCGAGTGAAGTTCTATCATCGTCCGGTGTTGCGACTTGAGAACGATCGCGATGCAAAGGCCGACGAAGATGGCACCTGACTCAAGCCAGCTATCGGTCTGTGATTTGGCCACCCAAAATGTGACAAGGGCCACCATAACAAGAGCGGCTTCCGAAGAAGCTTTCTGAATAATTCTACCACACCCCCGGCATTCAAAGGGTTTTCTTGTGCCAGACAGACCCGCTTGCAGTGCGCTGATCTTGGTTCCGCATTGCGGGCATCGTCCCCGCCGTGGCATTCCAATGCGGGATTTATCGAAACTTTCCATGCCTGCTGATTGCATGAGTTTCGTTTCAAAGCAATGTCCTGTTCGTCCGCTCCGGGGTCGTTTCCCGACCGGCAGCTTTTTTCCAAAGCCCTGCCAAATCGGACCCCGCTCCGGTCACCCCTTGTACTTCCGCTCGTTGCTCGGCGGGAACTTCGCGTGGAGTGCCTTCGCTCTCGTCGGCCTGTCCATCAGCTCGCCGCCGCAATTGGGGCAGCGGTCATCCAGGCTATCTGCACATTCGGCGCAGAAGGTGCATTCGAAGCTGCAGATGAACGCGCCGGGGGCGTCGGCGGCAAGCCCGGTTCCGCAGCGTTCGCAATCGGGGCGCATTTCGAGCATTGTCAGTAACTCCCATCCCGTTCACCCTGAGCTTGTCGAAGGGCTGTATTTCCTTTTTGAGGTGCGGAAAGAAGAAAGTGCGATGCTTCGACAAGCTCAGCACGAACGGATTTTTCTCCTAAACCGCCGCGTGCACGGCTTCGCAGATGGCGTCGACCACCTGTTCCACCTCGGCGCGGTCATCGCCTTCGGCCATGACGCGGATGACGGGTTCGGTGCCTGAAGGGCGGATCACCAACCGGCCCCGGCCTGCCAGCTGCGCTTCGGCATCGGCGATCACCGCCTTGACCCGCGCATCGTCCAGCGGCCTGCCGCCGTCAAAGCGCACGTTCTTGAGCAATTGCGGCACCGGATCGAACACGTGGAGCAGCTCGCTCGCCGGCCTGCCGGATCGCACCAGGCTCGCCAGCACCCGCAGCGCCGCCACGGTGCCATCGCCGGTGGTGGCGTGATCGAGCAGGATCATGTGGCCCGATTGTTCCCCGCCAACATTGAACCCGCCCGCCTTCATCGCTTCGAGCACATAGCGATCGCCCACCTTGGTGCGGGCCAGCGTCAACCCGCGCCCCGCCAGATAGCGTTCGAGGCCGAGGTTGCTCATCACTGTCGCCACAATCCCGCCGCCGGTGAGCGCGCCCTTGTCGTGCATCCGGGTGGCGATCAGCGCCATGATCTGATCGCCATCGACCGCGCGGCCCTTTTCATCGACCACGATCAGCCGGTCGGCATCGCCGTCCAGCGCGATCCCGATATCCGCGTGTTCCTCGACCACCCTGGCCTGCAATGCAGCAATCGCGGTCGACCCCACACCATCGTTGATGTTGGTGCCATTGGGACTGACCCCCAGCGTCACCACGTCCGCGCCCAGTTCCCAGATCGCCGACGGGGCGACCTGATAGGCCGCGCCGTGCGCACAATCGACCACCACCTTGAGGCCATCGAAGCGGATTTCTGACGCGACCGATTGCTTGACCGCGTGGATATAACGCCCGCGTGCATCATCAATCCGCCGCGCGCGGCCAATGCCTTCGGCGGGAGCGAGTTTGACTTCGCCCTGCATCAGCCGCTCGATCTCGGCCTCGGCCTCGTCGGACAGTTTAAAGCCATCGGGGCCGAACAGCTTGATCCCGTTATCGGCAAACAGGTTGTGGCTGGCAGAGATCATCACGCCCAGATCGGCGCGCATTTCGCGGGTGAGCAGCGCAATCGCGGGGGTGGGCAGCGGCCCGGTCATGATCACGTCCATCCCGACACTGGTGAACCCCGCGACCAGCGCGCTTTCCATCATGTAGCCCGACAGGCGCGTGTCCTTGCCGATCACCACGCGGTGCCGGTGCCCGCCGCGCACGAAATAGGTGCCCGCCGCCTGGCCCACCCGCATCGCGGTGGCAGCGGTCATCACGCCGGCATTGGTGCGGCCCCTGATTCCGTCGGTTCCGAACAGTTTGCGTGTCATGAATTTGCCTACTCCGCCCCACTGACATGCCCATTGTCATGATTGTATCGCGCTTCTGGCGCGGTTATCGCCCACGGTCTAGACCCAAGAGCGAAGGGCGAGCCGCCCAGACAAAGGATACGAGATTGCTGGAGAGTGAAAACAACGGTTCCGGCGCGGGGGGCAAGTTCGCGCTGGTATCGATCCGTCTGCCGGTGGCGCTGACCTTTGCCGCGCTGATTGCGGGTCTGGTGGCGGGGATTGCCGGAGCGGCGCTGGATGTGCCGCAGGCGGTGCAGGACTTTGCCGCGCTGGTCGGCGGGCTGTGGCTGCGCGCGCTTCAGATGACGATCATTCCGCTGGTTGCGGCGCTGCTGGTGCTGGGGCTGGTGCAGATGATCATGGCCGCGCGGGTCGGCACGGCGGCGCGGCGGATGCTGCTGATCATGATCGGGGTGCAATTGGCGGGCGGCGCGTTCGCGTCGGTTGCGATGCCGGCCCTGCTCAGGGCGTTTCCGGTGCCGCAGGGGGCAAGCGCGCTTCTGGCGCAGACCCCGGACAATGTCGGCGCGGTGCCGGGCGTGTTCGATTTTGCCGCCTCGCTGGTGTCACCCAACATCATCGCCGCCGCAGCCGAAACCGCGATGCTGCCGCTGACGCTGTTCTTCGTGATGTTTGCCGTGGCGATCACCCGCCTGCCCGCCGATCAGGGCGACCGGCTGCTGGGGTTCTTCCACGCGCTCGGCAATGTCATGCTGCTGATTATCGGCTGGGTGCTGGCGATTGCGCCGATCGGGGTGTTCGCGCTGGCGTTCGGGGTGGGCGTGAAGAGCGGCAGCGGGGCGTTTGCGACGCTGGGGCATTATGTGCTGACGGTGACGTTGATGGGCACCTTCATTCTGGCGCTGGCCTATGCGATTGCGATTGGGCTGGGGCGGACAGGCGCGCGCTTTGCCAGTGCGGTGCTGCCTGCGCAGGCGGTGGCGCTGTCCACGCAAAGCTCGCTCGCCAGCCTGCCTGCGATGCTGGATAGCGCCGGGCGGCTGGGGCTGCGGGCTTCCACAGCCGAATTCGTGCTGCCGCTGTCGGTGGTGATATTCCGCGCAACCAGTGCGGCGATGAACCTTGCGGTGGTCTATTACATCGCCGCGCTTGCGGGGATCGAGGTGCCGTGGGCGATTGCGATTGCCGGGGTGCTGATCGCCAGCGTGATCAGCCTTTCCGCGGTCAGCCTGCCCGGTTCGATCAGCTTTGTCGTGTCAATCGGGCCGATTGCCCTGGCCATGGGCGTGCCGGTGGAACCGCTGGCATTGCTGGTGGCGGTAGAGATGCTGCCTGACTTGATGCGCACGCTGGGCAATGTCACCATGAACGTGGCAGTGACCAGCGCGGTTGACCGCAGCGTGCGCACGCCTGAAACGCCTGCGACTTGAAGCTGGAACACTTCGACCACATCTGCGTTAATGCAACCATCCGATTCACCCAACCTGCTTCTGGAGGACACCATGGCTTTCGCACTTTCCCCGCTTCCCTATCCCGATACCGCGCTGGCACCGGCGATTTCGGCTGAGACGCTGTCGTTTCACCACGGCAAGCATCATCAGGCCTATGTCGACAAGACGAACGCCGCGATCGAAGGCACGCCGCACGCCGATGCCTCGCTCGAAGCGATCATCGCGGCTTCGCGCGGCAGCAATCAGGGCCTGTTCAACAATGCAGCGCAGTCATGGAACCACGCGTTCTACTGGCATTCGATGGCCCCGGCGACCACCGCACCTTCGGCTGACCTCGCCGCCAAAATCGATGCGGCGTTCGGATCGGTCGATGCGTTGAAACAGCAATTGAAGGATCGCGGGCTTGGCCACTTTGCCAGCGGCTGGGTGTGGCTGGCGGAAAAGGACGGCAAGCTCAGCATCGAGGAAACCCACGATGCCGACACGCTGGCCGACAGCGGCTTTAACCCGCTGCTGGTGCTCGACGTGTGGGAACACGCCTATTACCTCGATCACCAGAACAAGCGTCCGGCCTATCTCGATGCGGTGGTTGAAACCAAGCTCAACTGGGCCTTCGCCAGCGAAAACCTCGCGCGCGGTCAGGTGTGGACTTACGCCTGATATTGATCGCAAGTCGATTGGAAGGCCCGCCTGCAGCGATGCGGCGGGCCTTTTGTTTGGGGCCTGTCAGGCAAGCGCGCGCGCATAGACCGCATATTCGCGGTTGATCTTGCTCTGGATCGTATCGGCGATGGCGATCATTCCCTGATTGTCGTCAAGGATCCAGCCGATCTCGCCGCGGGTCGATTGAAACGTGGTGTTTGCCTCAGCGCGGATCGCCTCGATCATCATGAAGGCAAGCTGGCTGGCAAGGCGGCTGTTGTGCAGTTCCTTGAGCACGCCCATCAACGGCACCCGCATACCCGCGCCCTTGGGGTGCCTCAGCCAGCGCAGCAGATGGATCCAGCCAAACGGGAACAGCTTCCCGCCGATTTTCGTCAGCGCATCATTCACATCGGGGAAGGTCAGCATGAACGCCACCGGGCGGCCATCAAGTTCGGCGATCATGTTCAGTTCTTCGTGGATGATCGGGCGTAGCTTTTTACCGGCATAGGCGACTTCTGCCGGGGTGAAGGGGACAAACCCCCAATTGTGCGACCACGCATCATTGAGGATCATCAGCACGGTGGCGACTTCCTCGTCCCAGCGGCTTTTGTCGACCCGGCGGACATTGATGCGCGCGTTCTTGTGCCCCGATTGCACAATCCGCCGGATCAAGGGGGGGGAATCGCGGGTGATATCGAGATCATAGGTATAAAGCGTCTTCTCGCGGGCATAACCCGCCGCCTCGATCCAGCCTGCGTAATGCGCCGGGTGGTGCCCCATCATGATCATCGGCGGGTGATCCTGACCACTGATCAACAGGCCCGGTTCTTCCCAGACCGACAGCGAGATCGGGCCGAGCACGCGGCGCATCCCTTCACCCACCAGCCATGCCTCTGCCGCGGCCAGCAGCGCGCGCGCCGTATCTTCGTCCTCCGCATCGAAATAGCCGAAAAACCCGGTGCCAGGGCCAAACCCCTGTTCGGCAGGCATGGCGAGCGCGAGTTCATCAATATGTGCCGAAATCCGCCCGACCGGCTGGCCGCCGCGCCGCGCGATGAACAATTGCACGCGCGCATGGCCGAAAAACGGGTTCTTGTCAGGATCGATCAGTTCAAGCTGTTCAGAACGGATTTGCGGCACGAAATGTTCCAGCCGCGCGGAAAAGGCCCGGCCCAGATCGACAAAATCGGCGCGCCCGCGCTTGCCGGATACCGGCTCGATGCTTATTTCTTCCCTGCGCATTGCTGCATCCGTCACACCGCAGTTCCCATGGTTGTTTTTGATCAATGCGTCTGTGTCGCGCCTGCGTGATTGACGCAAGCCTATCGATCACTCTTACCGATAACCCTCGTTTGGCTTACCCCCGGAATTGGAGTAGGACGAACGTTAGATTTTTGCAGAAAATGGCCCGTAAATGACTGTGCACCAGACGATTGATCCTACCCGCCCCGATGCGCTTTCGCACCCGCGTGCGACCCGCAGCCAATTCATGGCTGAGGATGACAAGGCGATGCTGCGCGCCGCGCGCGACCTGACCAAGGGGTTGGGGGAGGCAAAACCGGCGATTTATTGGAGCGATATGCTGTTTTTTGCAGGCATTGGTTATGCCGCGGTTGCGGCGGCGATCATCAGTTCCAGCCTTGGCGTCAAAATTGCGTTGGGGCTGGTGGCGGCGTTGGCGCTCTACCGCGCGCTGCTGTTCATTCACGAACTCACCCATATCCACCGCGATGCACTGCCGGGCTTCCGCCTTACGTGGAACCTGCTGGTCGGCATCCCGCTGCTGACGCCAAGCTTCATGTATGAAGGCGTGCACACCATCCACCACAAACGCACGCAATATGGCACCATCGAAGACCCCGAATATCTGCCGCTGGCGTTGATGAAACCGTGGAGCCTGCCACTATTTGTGCTGGTGGCGCTGCTTGCGCCGGTTGCGCTGCTGGTGCGGTTTGCAGTGCTGGTGCCGCTGGGCGCGGTGATCCCGGCAGTGCGGCGCTTTACCTGGCAGCGCTTTTCCTCGCTGTCGATCAACCCCGATTTCCGCCGCAGGCCGCCCGAAGGCGATTTTGCCCGGCTTGTGCGCTGGCAGGAATTCGGCGCATTTATCTGGGCCTATGCGCTGATCGCCAGCGTCTTCGTGGTCGGCTGGCAGCCGCTTGCCATCGCGTTTGCGGTGCTATCGCTGACCGCAGTGCTCAACCAGTTGCGCACGCTGGTCGCGCATCTGTGGGAGAACGAGGGTGAACCGATGACAGTGACCGCGCAGTTCCTCGATTCGGTCAATGTGCCGCCGCCGGGGATCGCGGCTGAGCTGTGGGCGCCGGTGGGCCTGCGCTATCACGCGCTGCATCACCTGATGCCGTCGATGCCCTATCATGACCTGCCCGAAGCGCATCGGCGGCTCGCGCGTGAATTGGGCACCGGATCGACTTATGAAGGCGCAAACCATCCGGGGATGCTGGTGCTGGTGGCGCGGATTGCGCGCAGCACGATGGGGCGGCGGGGCTGAGATCGGCTGCGGCTCGCCTGAGCCTATTCCTCAGTCCGGATCAGCACCGTTTCACCCAGCAGCAGGAACAGGAAGAACGGCGCCCATGCGGCCAGCAGCGGCGGATAACCGCCAAAGCTGCCCATCGCCAGCGCCGCATTATCGACCACGAAATAGGCAAACCCCAAAGCCATCCCGATGATCGCGCGCACGAACAGCTGGCCTGATCGCGCCAGCCCGAACGCCGCAATCGAGCCGAGCAGCGGCATCAACAGCGCCGATAGCGGCCCCGACAGGCGGTGCCACCATTTGGCCCGCATTTCATCGGTATTGCGCCCGGCGGCATCGAACGCATCAATAGTGGCGCCGAGTTCCCAGAAGCTTTGCGCATCGGGATCGACCGATTGCAGCATGATCCGGTCTGGGGTGAGGCCTTCGCCCACCACCAGTGGCGGCAGTGTTTCGCTGATCGCGCCGGCGACATCGAACCGTTGGGGCTGTTCCAGCCGCCAGCCGGGCGCGGCATAGGTTGCGCGGGCGCTGCGCACCTGCTGCCGGATGATCCCGCTCGGTGTGCGTTCGTACCAGGTAACGTTCGACAGCACGATATCATCGCCTGTCCCCATCAGCGTGGCGGCAGACAGGATGTTGGGGCCATCGGTGAGGTAGACGTTCGATCGCACACTTGTGCCCCCCGCCTCGGTGGCCGGGATCGGGCCATATTGCACCGACTCCCACGCCTTGAGGCTGGCATTGGCGCGGGTGACGACGCGTTCGTTAAAGGCGAAGCTGAGCAGCGATACCACCGCCGCCGTCAACAGCAGCGGGAACAATACCTGATGCGCGGAAAGCCCCGCCGCCTTCATCGCCACCACTTCGCTGTTCTGGTTGAGGGTGACAAGCGTGATCAGCGTCGCCAGCAGCACCGAATAGGGCAAAAACCGCGAAACGAGCTGCGGCAGGCGCAATCCGGCATAGCGCATGATTTCGGCCTGCCCATTGCCCGCAGCTTCAAGGATCTTGCCGGTCGCCGACAGCAGATCAAGCGCCAGCAGCACCAGCACCAGCATGACCAGCACCGCGACAATGCGCACCACGAACATTTTCGCAAGATACAGCGTCAGCGTGCGCGAAGGGAAGAAATCGAGCTGCATATGTCCCTATTCTGCCGGGGCCGCTGCCGTTCCGGGCACGGGACGATAGGCGCGCTGGGTGCGGCGCCCGAACAGCTTGCCCACCCGCTTCGACAATTTGGCGAAGACCGTTTCCAGCGCGCCAATCGCCTGACCGCCCGGCACATAGGCAACACGGTAATACATCCAGATGATCAGCGCGGCGAACAGCGCGAACGGCACCCACAGCGCCAGCACCGGATCCAGCCGGCCCAGCGCGGCGACATCTTCGCCGTATTGATTGATCTTGTGATAGGCGACCACCATCACGATCGACACAAACACGCCGAGCGCGCTGGTCGATCGTTTGGGCGGGATCGCCAGCGCCACCGCAAGCAGCGGCATCAGGAACATCATCACGATTTCGACCAGCCGGAAATTAAAGCTGGCAAGGCTGGCAGCGCGTTCCTGCGTGGGGCTTTTGTCGCTCCAGCCGATGCTCAGCAGTTCGGGCAGGATATATTCGCGGGTCGCATCGCCGCGATCACGAAATTGCTCGATCGCGGGCAGATCGATCGGCAGATCGTGACGGCTGAACGACAGCACGCGCGGCGTGTTGCCGCCGCCTTTCTGCATGGTGGTGTCCTGGATGATCGTGCCTTCGCTCAGCCGCAGGATGATCGTATCGGGATTGTCACGCGTGGCAAGGAACGCCCCTTCGCGCGCGCTGATCGACAGCACCTGACCTTTGTTGTTGGCGACCCGCGCGAAAATGCCGATCAGCCGCCGCCCATCGTCCTCGCTCGCTTCGATCCGCAAGGCCATACGGTCAGCAAGGGTGGTGAACTCCCCGACCTTGATCGAGGCACCCAGCGCGCCTGATCGCAGTTCGTAATCCATCTGTTCGTAATAATAGCGGCTGATCGGCTGGATGTAGAACACCAGCGCCACATTGATCGCAACCAGCACCAGCGTGATCGCATAGGGCATCCTGAGCAGGCGGTTATACGACAGCCCGACCGCGCGCATCGTGTCCAGTTCGGATGAGGTGGCGAGTTTGCGGAAGGCAAGCAACACGCCCAGCAGCAGGCCCAGCGGGATGGCGAGGCTGGCATATTCGGGGATCAGCGCCCCCAGCATCTTGAACACCACCGCCACCGGCCCGCCTTCAACCGCGACGAAATCGAACAGGCTAAGCATTTTGTCGAGCAGCAACAACGAGGCGGCCAGCGCGAACACGCCCAGCATCGGCATGATGGTAAGCCGCAGGATATACCGGTCAACGCTGGGGATCAGATTGTGCAAGTGCGGTTCCGTCGATTGCGCGAAGGCCATAACGCCCTAGCGCCTTCGGGCTCGCGCGTCATGCCCCCAATTCCGGTTGCCGTAAAAGCCGCCGAACGGCCCGCAATTGAACAAGATGACCCGGCCACCGCAAACCCCGCCCGACCGGCCGCCTCACGCTTTCTCAAGCGTGCATTGCAGCGGGTGCTGGTTCTGCTTGGCGAAATCCATCACCTGATTGACCTTGGTTTCGGCGATTTCATAAGGGAAAATCCCGCACACGCCGACCCCGCGCTGGTGCACGTGGAGCATCACGCGGGTGGCCTGTTCCAGATCCATGCTGAAAAAGCGTTTGAGCACCAGCACCACGAACTCCATCGGGGTGTAGTCATCATTCAGCATCAGCACTTTGTACTGGTTCGGCTTTTTGGGCTTGGCGCGGGTCTTGGTGGCGACGCCGATCTGGCTGTCGCCGCTGCCGTCATCATCCTTGCCGCCGTCTTCATCGCCCGCGCACACGCGATCCACGCGCCGCAGGGGCAGCGCGGCAAGAGCGGGCAGGGCAGGCGGTCGCTGGATCGGCATGAGCCCCCATTATGGGATATGCGGCCCCATTCGCAAGCGCTTGCTGCGCGTGTGTAGGCCAGAGACAAAGAAAAGGCCGGACAAACCCGCAGGTCTGTCCGGCCCGGCGCTTTTCAGCGCGCTTTCGTAAACCGGGATTGGGAGAGAGGAGAGAGGCCCGGTTCAGAAACTTGTGTGCTTATGCAGCCTTCGAGATCTTCTCGGCGGCGACGCTGGCGCGGTTCGAAATCGGAGCGAAAGCATCGTTATAGAGCTTCACCCAGGCTTCGGTGCGCTTCGAGCCGAACGAGACCAAGGCATCGAAGTTGCGACGGGCGATTTCGCCCTGCAGCTGCATCAGTTCGGTCGGCGACTTGACGGCCGCAACCTTCTTGACGTCTTCGGTGACTGTTTCGATCACGGTCTTGCCGGTTTCGATGTCGCTGCGGACAATGTCCTGTGCGCCAGCGAAGAAGATCTTGCCGCTTTCGACGACGGCATCGACGTTCGCCTTGCTGAATTCGCCAGCTTCGGCAGCCAGAACGGTGGTCTTGGCATAGGCAGTCTTTGCACGGGTCTGGACGTCAGCGATGACTTCCTTGGCGGTGGCGGCGATGTCGGTGTTCTTGGCAGTGGCCATGATGGTATCCTTTAATTTGATGACAGGGTTGGTCTTGGGCGCGGCGGCAGGCTTGCCGGCATTGCGGACAGCCTTCTTGGCCAGCACGGGCTTCTTGACCGTGGGCTTGGCAGTTGCCGTCTTCTTGACGGTCTTGGCAGCGGGTGTCTTGGCCACGGCTGCCTTTTTGGCGAGCGGGGCTTTCTTCTTCGGCGCTGCGGTTTTGGTTGCGGCCGGGGCAGCCTTCGCCACCTTGGCGGCGGGCGCTGCTACAGCCTTCGGTGCGGCTACAACCTTGGCCGATGCTTCGGCATAGGCTTTTTGCGCGGCGGCATCGATCTTGGCGATCGGGGCGGTGGCTTCAGCGGCAGTGTTTTTAACTTCGGACATGATGACCTCGCTTCATGTTGCACTGCACAAAATAGTGATTGCAACTGCGAAGTCAAGCATTTTTGTGCAGTGCACAATTTTGCTTTATATTATTGAAGTTATGCGATAATTCGAAAATCATCCGCTCAACGCGTCTTGACGTAACGTCCCGGCGCATCCTCGATTCCCGCATCGCCCTTGCCGCCGGGTGCGCGTTTGCCCTTGGCCGGGACGCGCGTGTCGGATTGGCGGTGCAGCCATTCGAGCCAATGCGGCCACCAGCTGCCAGGGTGTTCGGTGGCGCTTTCGACAAAGGCTTTGAGCGATGGCGCCGCGCTGTCTCCCACCCAATATTGATACTTGCCCGCAGCCGGAGGATTGACCACGCCTGCAATGTGGCCTGATCCGGCCAGCAGAAATTCCAGCGGCCCGGTAAAGTGCTGCGTGATCCGCCACACGCTTTCCGCCGGCGCAATGTGATCTTCGCGCCCGGCCTGCACAAAACTGGGCGTTGCCACCTGTGTCAGATCAATCGGTGTGCCGTCGGCTTGCAACGCATCGGGCACCACCAGCTTGTTGTCGCGGTAGAGGTCTCGCAGGTAATCATTGTGCCACTTGGCGGGCAGGTTGGTGACGTCGCCGTTCCAGTGCAGCAGGTCGAACGCCGGGTAATCTTCGCCGAGCAGGTAATTGTTGACCACATAATTCCAGATCAGATCGCGTCCACGCAGCGCGTTGAACGCGGCGGCCAGATAGCGCCCATCGAGATAGCCTTGTTGTGACGACAACTGCCCGATCATCTCCAACTGGCCATCATCGATGAAATTTTTCAGGTCGCCGCTCTTTTCGAAATCGACCTGCGCGGTGAAGAAGGTCGCGCTCTTGACCTTATCGGACTCACCCCGGCGGGACAGGATCGCCAGCGTCGCCGCCAGCGTGGTGCCCGCGACACAGTAACCGATGGTGTGGACGTGGGGCACGCCCAGCCGCGCGCGAACATGGTCGATCGCGTCGATCTGGGCGCGGATGTAATCATCCCACACCACATCGGCCATGCTTTCGTCGGCCGATTTCCAGCTGACCACGAACACGCTGAGCCCCTGATCCACCGCCCATTTGATGAAGCTTTTCTTCGGCGTCAGATCGAGGATATAGAACCGGTTGATCCACGGCGGGAAGATGATCAGCGGCACTTCGAGCACGGTTTCGGTGGCCGGACTATACTGGATCAGCTGATACAGCGGGGTTTCATGCACCACCTTGCCCGGCGTCGCGGCGAGGTTTTCGCCCAACCGGAACGCGTCGGGATCAGTGTGAGTCAACTGCCCGCGCTTCATGTCGTTGATCAGGTGCTGCATCCCGCGCACCAGATTTTGCCCGCGGGTTTCGACGGTGCGCTTCATCACCACCGGGTTCAGCGCCACGAAATTGTCCGGGCTCATCGCTTCGGTCAGCGCGCTGACCGCGAATTCGAGCTGCTGGCGCTTGGCGCGATCAAGCCCGTCCATGCCCTTGACCGATTGGCGGAAGTAATCGGCCAGCAGCAGATAGGTCTGGTGCAGCAGCAGGAAGGCCGGGTGTTCGCGCCATGCGGGATCGGAAAAGCGCCGGTCGCTTTTGGGCAGCGCGGCAGGATCGGGCGCTTCGGGTGCCGCGCCGCCCCCGGTCACGCCTGCGACAAACCGTTCCATCACGCCTGACCATAATTTCAGCGAATCCTGCGCCAGCCGGGCCTGGGCATCAAACAGCCCCTTGGGCAGTTGGCCCAGCATGCTTTGCGAAAGCACCAGCCATTGCGCCGGATCAAGCGTGTTCGCGCCCTTGGCCGCTTTGGTGGCTGCCGCCTGCGCCTGATGCGTCGCGAAATCGAGCCATAGTTGCTGCAATTGCGCGCTGGCGCTGGCCCATTCGCCCAACTCCCCCGCATCGATCCCCTGCGGCAACAGCGATTCGATCCCCTTGCCCGACATCATTTCACGCATGGCGTTGCCTTGCATGTCGAAGAACCCCTTGAGGCTTTCGCCTGCACCAGCCATCGGGTTGTTATCGTCTGCCATAGCCTGAACTGTCCCTTGTCCGACGCGCGTTATATAGTGCCGCCAATCCGGGCGCGCGGCAATTGCCGAAAACGCCTTCCCACTGGCCGAGATATTAGCCTAGGAGGAAATCGGCGTGTTGCCCACTCAATCCCGCCCGAGACAAGGTGATGACAGGCGATGAATGATCAGTTCTATCGGATGAAGCGAATGCCCCCCTATGTAATCGCGGAGGTCAACGCCATGCGTCATGCCGCGCGGCTGGCCGGGCAGGACATCATCGATCTGGGCATGGGCAACCCTGATCAACCCCCGCCGCAGCACGTCATCGACAAGCTGTGCGAGGTTGCGGCCAAGCCCAATGCGCATGGCTATTCACAGTCCAAGGGCATTCCCGGTCTGCGCCGCGCGCAGGCGGGATATTATGCCCGGCGGTTCGGGGTCGAACTTGATCCCGAAAGCGAAGTGGTGGTGACGATGGGATCGAAGGAGGGGCTGTCCAGCCTCGCCACAGCGATCATCGCGCCGGGTGATGTGGTGCTGGCCCCCAACCCGTCCTATCCGATCCACACTTTCGGGTTCATCATCGCGGGCGCAACGATCCGGTCGGTGCCGACCACCCCTGACGAGGAATACTGGATCTCGTTAGAACGGGCGATGAACTTCACCGTGCCGCGCCCCAGCGTGCTGGTGGTGAGTTACCCGTCGAACCCCACCGCCGAGGTGGTCGATCTGGCGTTTTACGAACGGCTGGTCGCCTGGGCGAAGGAAAATCAGGTCTGGGTGGTGAGCGACCTTGCCTATTCCGAGCTTTATTACGATGGCAAGCCAACTCCGTCGATCATGCAGGTGCCGGGCGCGATGGATGTCGCGATTGAGTTTACCAGCATGAGCAAGACCTATTCGATGGCAGGCTGGCGGATGGGCTTTGCGGTCGGCAACAAACAGCTGATCGCGGCGCTGACACGGGTAAAATCCTATCTCGACTACGGCTCTTTCACCCCGGTTCAGGCGGCGGCTTGCGCGGCGTTGAATGGCCCGCAGGACATTGTTGAAACCAACCGCGAGCTTTACCGCAAGCGGCGCGACGTGATGGTCGAAGCGTTCGGCCGGGCAGGCTGGGATATTCCTGCGCCACCCGCATCAATGTTCGCCTGGGCCCCGCTGCCGCCAGCCTTGCGCAGTATGGGCAGCCTTGAATTTTCCAAACAATTGCTCACCCAGGCACAAGTCGCGGTTGCACCCGGCGTGGGTTATGGTGAAAATGGCGAAGGCTATGTCCGAATCGCGATGGTCGAAAACGAACAGCGGCTCAGGCAGGCAGCGCGCAACGTCAAACGCTATTTGCAGTCAGTCGGGGTGAACAGTTCGGGGGCCTGATTTCGCGGCGCAAGGCAGAGGTCTGACGAGGCATTACGTATTCGGATGCGACATAGGAGAATCCCCTACCGATTTGCGTCGCCCGATGTGTTAAACGGGATTCACTGCTGAAGGAGAGCCCAATGTTGTCCGGAGCCGCACGGCGGCTGACCGACAGGCAGCGCGCAGTGATAGAGCGCATTGATCGCCGCGTGCCAATCAAGGTTATCGCGCAGGAGCTTGGCGTATCCGAAACCCGGATAAACCAGCATATCCGCGTGCTTAAAGACGTTTACGAGGCTGGCAGCCTGGGCGAGTTGGTCGAAAATTATCGCGCCACGCGCGGGCCGGAATTGTCGCCAGAGGATCAGGGAAACGACCTAGGGGGCAGCCCTGATGCAGTTTTGCGTCCCCCCTTGAGCGAACCTGCATACACAAATAATCAGATTAACGCGGCGACGGATTTTCCTGATTTGGGCGGTCGGGATGACCCGGGCCAACTGGTTCTGAGCGACGCGATGCCCCTGATTGATCAGGCGCCGTGGCTCAGACCGGGCGAACCGAGGGTGGTCCCCGGAGTGCTCGACGGTGAGCATGCCGTTCTGCTTCGCCTGGGAGCCATTGTGGGGATCGCATCAGGGATCCTTGCCGCCGTGGTGCTGACTGTGACCGCAGCCGTGGCCCTGAGCGATGCGATGAATGGCAAGGCGGCCGTCTCTGTGGAAAATCCTCAAGTTGCCGGCTGAGCACCGGCGGCTGCGGAGTATCACGATGAACGAACGTATCCTGTCCGACGCCCATCAATTGAAGAAACTGGTCCGCGAAGCCGAGGCGATTGCCGATGAATCGATCATTGCCATGGCCCGTTTGAAGCAGGCGATGCTGGCCGCGCGCCAGAACCCTGAAGTCGAAGTCCACACCGGCCAGCGCGCGCTGATGCGGCTGACCGAGGCTGAAAGTCAGGCCATGGCGATGTCCACCAATCTGCTGCGTGTCCACGATGAATTGAGCAAGGTTGCCCGCGTTCACGCTGGCGGGGATGCCGGCCACGAGACGATTATTCCGGCGGAAGCGGTTGCCACTTCGACCGCGACCAATGCCTTGCGCCCGGAATCGGTCATCGCCTGATTTGGCACCCCCTGATGCTTGAGCTGTTCAACATCTATCGCGGCGATGCGCAACATATCGCCAGTGTCTTGCTGGCACTGGCGATATGGCGCTGGGGTGCGGCACCCGAACGCTGGCTGATTGTGATATTCATCGCCGCGATGGTGCTGCCCGTAAGAATTGCGGAATGGGCTGGAATTGGCGATCTGGTTTTTGGCCCGAACGCTGCACTCTATGTTGGCATCGACCTGCTGGCGGGCATCGGGTTCGTGGCAGTGGCGCTGAAAGCCAACCGCAATTACCCATTGTGGATCGCCGGCTTCCAGCTGGTCGCGATCAGCGCACATGCAGTCAAAGGGCTGGTCGATACGGTGTCTCCGATCGCGTATCTGATCCTCGCCAGCGGCCCATCCTATTGCCAGCTGGCACTGATATTTGCCGGGTTCGCCCGCCATGTCACCCGAACGCGCCAGTTCGGCCCCTATCGCGATTGGCGCTCATCGACGCCCGGTGCGCAGTGGCCAAGCCTGTGATTGCGCCAGGGATGTCGATGCCAGATCCTTTCGCCGCGCAGGCGGAACTGCGGGCACCATGGTGATGCTGGCACCCCCACCCGCGCATGACCATGCATCATCGCACGAGCAGCGCACCTCGGCGATGGTCAACTATTTGCGCAGTGTGGTGTTGACGCCGCCTGCCCTGCACGAACGCGGCCATGCGATCTTTGTGGATGCGCAGCGCGCCTTTCTGGGCGATGCGGCCTTTGGCATGGGCAGCCTCGGCACATTGCACCTGCGGATGCGGGCGCTGTTTGGCGAGGCTTTGCGGCTGGGCGCATCGGGCCTCATCCTCGCGCATAATCACCCTTCGGGACAGTGCCAGCCAAGCGGCTCTGATCTGACCGCCACACGGCAATTGCAGGATGTCGCCCGCGCGCTCGATATCACGCTGATCGATCATCTCATTTTCACCAACAGGGCAGTCTATTCGATGCGCGCAGGGGGGCTGCTGTGAACGCCATCCTGTCTGCAAGCCGGTTTCAACGCAGCGACGAGATGATCCCGCAGTTGCGCGAAGCAGCGGACATGACGCTTGATCATCACGGATACTCTAAACCGGGGCAAGTCTGGACTTGGGGCAGCGGATCGGTCAATCTGCCGTCCGCAAACCAGTGATTTAAGGAAGCCTGATCCGATGCCTGCCACCGCCTCCATGACCGCCAACGACAGGGTTTCCATTGCGCTGGGGGAAGACGGCGTCGCGCTGGTGCGCCTCAACCGCCCTGACAAAATGAACGCGCTTGACCCTGAAATGTTCGCACGCATCATCGAAGCGGGCAGCGCATTGCAGCGCATGAAGGGCCTGCGCGTGGTGGTGCTTTGCGGTGAAGGCCGGGCGTTCTGCGCCGGGCTTGATCTTGCCAGCTTCACCCGCACGCCAAGCGAGGACGAGCCGTCGCTGACCGAGCGGACATACGGCAATGCCAACAAGTTCCAGCAGGTGTCGATGCAGTGGCGCAAACTGCCGGTGCCGGTGATCGCGGCGGTGCACGGGGTGTGTTTCGGCGGCGGATTGGCGATCGCCAGCGGCGCGGACATCCGTATCATCCATCCGGAAACGCGGATGTCGATCATGGAAATGAAGTGGGGGCTGGTGCCCGACATGGGCGGCTATGCGCTCTGGCGCGGGCTGGTGCGCGATGATGTGCTGCGCGAACTCATCTACACCAACCGCGAATTTTTGGGGGCGGAGGCGCAGGCGCTCGGCCTTGCGACCCATGTCGATGAAAGCCCACTCAACCGCGCGCTGGCCATCGCGCGCGAGATTGCCAATCGCAATCCCCACGCAATCCGCGCGGCCAAGCGGCTGCATGCGGGCATGATCGATCGCGATACCAATGCCATTCTGCTTGAAGAAAGCATCGAACAGCACGGCATCATGCGCA
Organism: Alphaproteobacteria bacterium HGW-Alphaproteobacteria-7; assembly: GCA_002842735.1. Classification (GTDB taxonomy): domain Bacteria; phylum Pseudomonadota; class Alphaproteobacteria; order Sphingomonadales; family Sphingomonadaceae; genus Erythrobacter. The sequence continues at coordinate 59,725 of PHEB01000013.1, forward strand.
GCCGCAACCAGGTCGAAGCGGTGATGGCGGCGATGCAGAAGCGCAAGCCGGATTTCGAGGATTTGTAAGCGGCACGCGCTTACCCGAACACCGCCACGCACTGAACCCCGTCGAGCACCTGCCGCCCGTCCGCATCCCACATTCGCAGCCGTTCGGATGAATAGCCGCTATCGGCGTGTTGGCTGGCGTTTTCGGCCAGATACCACCCGCCGGGGGAGCGGGTTTCGGGGTCGAGCACATTGAACGACCAGTTGATCGAACTGATCGGGCCAATCCGACGCATCGCCCGCATCGCGCCCGGCGGCATGACGTCGCCCATCAGCACCAGTTTGGACACCGGATCGAGATCGTGCTGTTCGGTCAGCCGCGCCCAGCGGCGCACGGTCGCGCCGTGATCTGCGCCTTTGACCTGACCATAGCGCAGTTCGAAATTGTTCTGGACGAAGCTTGGCCCCAGCCCGCCCATCGCCACATCGTTGGCGTCCGGTGCGCCAGGCCAGTCTTCGGGCGGATCGGCGGGGCGCAGCGCATTCGCTTCGCGGCCTTCGCCAAACAGCCAGAAGGCCGAAAGCGCCACCTTGCCATCGTACAGGATCTCGCTGCGCACCTGCGTAACGTTGCGTCCCTGCCGGATAATTTCGGCGGTTAGGGCAATGTCTTCGCCCACCGGCGCGACAAATGCGACCTGCGCGGCGCGCAGCGGCGGCAAGCCGGTAAAGGCGCGCGCCGCCATCGTATAGGCCACCAGCGCCGATGCCCCGCCATACAGCGTGCGCCCCTGCATCCAGTCGGCGGCATGGGCAAGGCGGGCCGGGCCGGGCTGGCCGGTGATGGGTTCAAGCAGGCTGGCAATGGTCATGCGCGCTGCTTTGCCGTGCGGTTTGCGTGGCGTCCAGATTGACGTTGCGTCAACCGAACCCCCAAGCCTTGCCACGAAACACAGATTGCCAAGCCCGCAGCGAATCGCTAGTGCGCGCGCTCTGTTCGGGAAGCATGCCCCGGATGGCTCGGCCCGATGGCGGAGTGGTTACGCAGAGGACTGCAAATCCTTGCACGCCGGTTCGATTCCGGCTCGGGCCTCCACCTTTGCATTGCGCGCATTGCCCCCCGGAATTAGGGCGGTGAGCACAAGTGCCGCCTTAGCTCAGTTGGTAGAGCATCGCATTCGTAATGCGGGGGTCACAGGTTCGAGTCCTGTAGGCGGCACCATTTCATCAAATAAAAACAACATCTTGTCTTGAACGGGACGGTTGCCAAGCCGCCCTGTGGTAACGCATTGATTCCGGACGAAGCCGCGCGGCGCTGCAATTCTCTTCGCAGCAACGGGCGTGCACTTATGGTTTACAGCCCCCTATAATCGGCGCATTTATTCGCCATGCCTGTCGGCAGTGTGGTTTTCCCGACAGACAAGGGCTGTGATGGGCCGGAACGCGCGTTGCGTCTGGCAAGATCGACAAGACACCCATCCGGCGATCGGTTCGCAAAAGCAATGCGCGGCTTGCCCGGCAACCCTTGCGGGCTGGCGCGTCGTCGATCGCTCCAAGGGTCGGGGGAAATCATATGCCGACAATGACGGAAAAAGACTTGCAGGCGAAGGATTCGCTTAAAGACAGGTCGATCACCATAACGGTCTCACCGGTGCTCAACTGGATCGACCCCATCAAACCCACGATCGAGACCAGTTCGATCGGGTTTGCAGTAACAGCCAGCGATCCTCCGGGAACGGCGACGGTCGATACTTCGGGATCGGTCAATATCTCGCAGATGCCCGCCGATCCGGGTTTTGATGAGAACATCGACATCACCTTGCTGCTCGATACCAGCACCATGCGGGATGCGAATGGCAACCTGCTGACGGGCAACAACACGCCGCGCTGGGCAAAATCTGATGAAGGCACGACCTACACCGATGGCAAGGGCAAGACGCAGCACTGCGGATATGGCTGGTTCTGCCAGATCACGGACATGGGCCCTCCGCTTCAGTATCAGGCCCTGCCGCCGATCAGCATCGACAAGATGGCCTTCAAGCGCAAGGATGGCCTCAATCTGGTCATCGAAGACAAGTCCGATGACGGCAGTCCGCCCTATGCGTTCAAGTTCGGCTTCGTTCTACCTGGTCAATACAACGGCTATTTCATCAGCATCGACCCGGTAATCAGCACCAAGTCTACTCGCACCAGCAGCTTCATGCTGAAGGACTAGCGCGATCGTTCGGCAAGATAGGCGGGGTGACGAAAGCCCCGCCTGTCGAGCCTTTCGCTGATTGCGGCCGCCTGCTCGGCAAGCCCCAGCCGCTTCGACAGCCGGAAACGATCCAGGTCGGTCCCGCCATATTCGGGCAGGAGGTTCAGCGCGGTGGTCCAATGTGACCGGGCGCTGTCCGTCCGCTTCAGTCTGGCATCGATATCGCCGGCCAGCAGCAACACGGCGATGCGATCCTTGTCTTCCAGATCGAGCCCCAGCGCCTTGTTTATGAGTGCGGCTGCGCGCGCCGTATCGCCTGCGGCCAGCGCAAAGCGCGAGCGGGTGCTGAGCTCGCGGCTGTGGAGGTAGCCAGACCAGGCGGAGTTCTTGGGATCTTTGGCGATCATCCGGCCGAGCAACGCGGCCGCAGAATCCAGCATCGCGCGGCTTTCCGCCGTCCGCCCGGCATAGGCGAGAATCTGCGTTAGATCAAGCCGCCCGCCAACCTCGCTATGCTGCCAATCGGTATTGGCCGGTTCCAGCCGCCGCATCTCCGCATTGAGCGCGATGGCCCGCTCGTAGGACTGGATCGCCTCGTCAAGCTGACCGAGGTGGAGCTGCTGGTCTCCGGCGAATTGAAGCGCGATTGACAGGCGATTCTTGGCCATCGCATCGGCCCCATCGCGCCGCAGCACCTCTTCATAGACCGCAATCTCGCGCTGGTGCAGCGTCAGCGCCTGCTGTTCCTTGCCCAGTCCCTTGTTCGCCATCCCGAGCCAGTTGATATTCGTCCCGATTTCGACCTGCCGCCCGGCATCGTAGGGCTCGGCCCGCGCGACCGTCTCGATCCGCTTCAGCCCACGCGCAAAGGCCTGTTCGGCCTCGGCATAACGCCCTTGTTCGATGTACATCACGCCAAGATTGGTCTCGGCATAGCTGCCTTCCATCTGCCACTTCGGGTTCTCTGGATCGAGTGCGATCAGCCGGTCGGCAAGGCGTTTGTATTCGCGATACTGGGCTTCGGCAGCTTTCAACTCACCCCGGTTATAGGCGATGTAACCGACCCAGAATACGCTTTGCGCGTGGTCGAAAACGCGCTGTTGGTTGTCGGGATCGCGCGCCAGCTGTTCCTGCGTCGTGGCCGCGGCCTGCCGGAAAGCACGCAGGGCATCGTCGCTGTCCCCGCGAATATTGCTGATCTCGCCCACCAGCAGCAGCGCTCGTGCGCGGCGGCCGAGCGAATCCTTGTCAAGATCGCCGAGCTTCTGCTTCGCGTAGTAATCGAGCGCACGCGTGCCGACCACGTCGAGCGCATCAAGCCGTCCGACTGGTTCGAGCCTGTCACGCAGGTCAGTGAGCATGAATTCGACCAGCCCATCAGCCTCGTTGCGCTGGAATTCGGCCTCCATGCGCGCCTGCACCGCAACCCACGCCAGCCCGCTCATCACAGTCGCCAGCGCCAGTGATGCTGATACAACAATGCGGGTGCGGGTGGTGCGACGGCGTTCGTCGCGGTTGACCAGCTCGCCCAGCCCCACGCCCAGCATCGCAGCGGCAAGTTTCAGGATGGCCCGCCGCTTGCCATCGCCGCTGATCCGCGCATCGGCGGCCAGTGGCGCATCGGCGAGGCTGTCGCCAATCGTAAGGTCGGAATTGACGCCATGAGTCAGCGCTATTGGGAAGCATTCGGCATCGGCGTTGCCGGGTTCGCCATCGACGATTAGGGCAAGCACTTTGTCCGGATCGCGGTGTGCCTTGAAGAAGGCAATTTCCCGGTCGACCCAACGCGATTGCGCTGAATTGGACGAACACACGACTATCAGGAATTCCGAAGCGAGCAGCGCCTTTTCCACCGCGTCGCCGATGCTTGCCCCTGCGGCTTCTTCCTCGCGGTCCTTGAAAATGGGATTGAGGCGGGCGGGCACCTTGCCAAGTGCACCATTCTTGCCAACCAGTGCGGCTGGCGTGCGATAAGTTTCCAGCCTGTGATGCAGCCAGTTGCCCCATTTGGCGTCGGACCAACTATAGCTGATAAAGGCGCGGTAACGGTATTCGCTCACGGCTCCCCCCACCGTTCGAACAATGTCGTCCTGCTCGCCAGGATAGGGCAAAGTCACCAAATCGCAAAATAGCAATATCGACGAAAAGACTTTCCGCTTTGAAAAGCGAATAAACTCGTGCTTGCTACCACGCGAAAAAGCACATTGAGCCGAAGATTGGTTATTCGCGTATAGGAGTCTCGAAACCCACGTATACTACTATAAGGTCTGGCAAGGTTTCCCTTCTCTGCGCGATGATCATGGCTTCACTGGCGGGCTCATGATCGTCGCCGCGTCTGCCCCAAACCTTCCGGCTGTTTGTAAGCTCAGCCAGCTGGTCTGGGCATTGGGGGTTGCTGTTCCAACAGTGTCCGTGCTGGTGCCCCCAAATCCACGCGATCCGGGGGCATTTTTGCGGCGGCCCGCTGGATTACAGGTTCAACGGGCCGTGCTGGATATGCGGCAGCACATGGCGGGCGAACATGTCGGCTTCCTGCGCGTGCGGATAGCCTGACAGGATGAACGCCTCGATCCCCTCGGCCTGATAGGCGCGCAGTTTGGCGAGCACCTGATCGGGCGTGCCGACGATCGCCGCCCCGCAGCCCGATCGCGCGCGGCCGATCCCGGTCCACAGATTTTCTTCGACGAAGCCATCGCCATCCGCCGCGCTGCGTAATTCCTGCTGGCGCTGGACGCCGTAATTCTTGGCATCGAGCGATTTTTCGCGGATCGCGCGGCCTGCGTCATCATCCAGTTTCGACAGCAAGCGATCGGCATAGGCGCGCGCTTCATCCTCGGTCTCGCGCACGATCACGTGGGCGCGGTAACCGAACTTGAGCGTCCGGCCATAGCGCGCCGCTCGTTCGCGCAGGTCGGCGATGTTTTCGCGCACCTTGTCCATCGTGTCGGGCCACATCAGATAGACGTCGCACGCCTCGGCGGCGCATTCGCGCGCTTCGTGTGACAACCCGCCGAAATAGAACGGCGGGCACTTGCCCGACAGCGTGGTGATGCGCGCCGGATCGAGCTTCAGCTGGAAGAACTCGCCCTGAAAATCGAGATGCTCGCCGTTCAGTAGCGTGCGCACGATCTTCATGATTTCGGTGCCGCGACGGTAACGCGGGCCACTTTCCATCTTTTGGCCCGGCAGATCGGAGGAGATGATGTTGACGTTCAGCCGCCCACCGGTGCCTGCCGCATTGGGGCCAAGGATGCGGTCAAGCGTCGCAATCCGGCGCGCCAGTTGCGGCGGCCAGTCTTCGCCCATCCGGGTCGCCCACAGTAGCTTGATCCGCTGCACCTGCGTTGCCACAGCGGCGGCGAAGATGGTGGTATCTAGGCCCAGCTGATAGCCCGAAGGCAGCAGGATGTTGTCGAACCCGCCTTCTTCGGCGCGCAGCACGATGTTGCGGCAATGCTCCCAGCTGGATTGCAGATATTTGTCGGGCACGCCGAGAAATTCGTAATCATCATCGCACAGCGCGGAAAACCACGCGATTTCGCATTGTTGGGTCATTTCCGGTTCCTCATCCAACTTCCGTTCGCCCTGAGCTTGTCGAAGGGCTGTTCTTCACTTCATGCCTCCCGCGCATCCTCAAGAAGGACGGTGCTTCGACAAGCTCAGCACGAACGGGGTGGGGTTCATGATTAGGGCAGTGGCACCCCCCGCGCGGCTACCAGCACCGCATACCAATCCTGCCGCGTCCAGCGCACGCTCAGCGCCGCCGCACCCTCTGCAATCCGGCCTGCGTTCTGCGAGCCGATAATCGGGATGATCCCCGCCGGATGCGCCATCAGCCAGCTATAGGCGGCAACCGTGCGCGACACGCCTTGCGCCTGCGCCACGGTATCAAGCGCAGCCGCCACCGCCTTGTCTCGCGCGCTTTCGGGCGCGGTCAGCAACCCGCCACCCAGCGGCGACCACGCCATCGGGGTGAGGCCAAGCATCATCGCCTGATCCAGCTCGCCATTTTCAAAGCAGGTGATGCGCAGCGGACTGATTTCGGGCTGGGTCGAAACCAGTTTGCGGTCAAGGAAATGGTTGAGCGCGGCGGTCTGCGCGCCCGTAAAGTTCGACACGCCCAGGCTGCGCACCTTGCCCGATGCCACCGCATCATCGAGCACGCGGGCGACCTCTTGCGGGTGCGCGAGGATATCGGGGCGGTGGATCTGCCACAGATCAACGTGATCCACCTTCAGCCGGGTGAGCGAATCATTGATTGCCTTGCGCAGATAATCCGCGCTTTGATCATAGGGCAGCGGGGGCAGGATCCCGCCCTTGGTGGCGAGCACCATTTGCCCGCGCAAGCCGGGTTCTGCCGCCAGCACTTCACCCAACAACGCCTCGGCATCGCCAAACCCTCCTGCGCCGTCAAAGCCATAAATATCGGCGGTGTCGAGGAACGTGATCCCCGCATCAAGCGCCGCGTGCACCAGCCGCGCTGCATCACCCGCAGTGCGCCCGTTTTCAGCGAGGCGCCACATGCCCCAGGCAATCGGTGACACCGCAATGCCGCTATGGCCAAGTGTGCGGGTGGCGGGGGGAAGGGGCAATTCACTCATGAGATGGTCCTTTGGGCGGAGCGACAGAGGCGCGCTCCACCAGAGTGTGGGGCAGGCGGCGATGGTTGATATCCCCGCCCGCAATCAGAATTTCAGTGGCGGTGCGCGCCAGTTCGGCCATCGGTTGGCGGATGGTGGTGAGCGGCGGCCAGACCGTGCGGGCCAGCGTGGTATCATCGAAACCAGCGACCGAAAGTTCGGCGGGCACGTTGATTCTGCGATCATGCGCCACGGCCAGAACGCCGGCCGCCATATCGTCATTCGACGCAAAGATCGCGGTGGGGCGATCAGGCAGATCGAGCAAGGCGCGCGCGCTGCGCACACCTGAATCGAAATCAAATTCGCCATCGACAACCAGATGCGGTTCAAACGGAATGCCCACCCGGTCAAGCGCGCGGCGATAGCCGAACAGGCGATCATCCGATGCCATGTGATTGGTGTGGCCTTTGATAAAGCCGATGCGGCGGTGGCCAGCGTTGATCAGATGCGTGGTCATGTCGTCGGCGGCCTGCGCATCGTCCATGAACACCGAACTGGTCAGCGCATGGTTGGTGCCGGGCGATATCCGCACAAACGGCACGTCCATCGATTCAAGCGCGCGCAGCACCGGGTCGCAATCGGTCACGGGGGATGACAGGATGATCCCGTCGACGTGCGTTTCGCTCACCAGCCCGCGCACCTGATCGCCCACGCGCGGATCAGCCACGTCAACCGGCTGCGCCAGCAGGCGGATGCCGTTTTCGTGGCACACATCCCAGCACCCTTTCTGGATCTGGAACATGTAATAGGGGCTGTGATTGTCGTAGATCAGCGCCACCTGATTGGATTTCGCGCCCGACAGGATGCGCGCGGCCACGCTGGGGCGAAAGTCCAGATCGGCCATCGCCTGTTCAACCTTGCCGCGCAGGGTATCGCTGACATAGGGGTGGCCATTGAGCACCCGGCTGACGGTTTTGACCGCCACCCCGGCGCGCGCGGCAACATCGCGGATATTGGCCCTGCTCATGCCCGATCGCCTCCGATATCGCGCAGCTGCGCAAACAGCCCCGCGAACACGCTGTCCGGGCGGGTGAACACCGGCGGCTGACCCAGCGGCGCAGACACGTCATGCCAGCCGGGGGCAAAGGCCTCACCCGTCCACAGATGGCTCCACTCCTGTTCGTTATCACCCGGTAGATAGACCCGCCGCATTGCCGCCCCCTTTTCGATTACTGGTGCCACCATCATGTCGGCCCCATACAGGAATTGATCCTGAATCGTGAAAGTTTGGCGGTCTTGCGGATAGTGCAGAAACAGCGCGCGCATGGCGGGTAGGCCGCTGGCCTGCGCTTCGGCCACCAGCTGCGCCGCATAGGGAGCGAGCGCGGCGTGAATGCGGCTCCAGCGGACGAAGCCTGCGATCAGTTCGGGTGTGCTGTCAATTTGCAGATTATCGTCGGGCCGGTTGCCTTCATGCGTGCGCATTACGGGGCTGAACGCGCCCAGTTCATACCAGCGTAGCAGCAGTTCAGGCGTGCGCACATTGCCGAACAGGCTAGTATATCCGCCCACGTCCGAATGGCTGAAGGCATTGCCGACCAACCCGGACGACAGCGCGGCGGTGATCACCGTGCCGATGCCGTCATGGCGGCTGAAATCGACCGATTGATCGCCCGCCCACAACAACGGGCAATGCGCCTGCACCCCGGTATGCCCGGCGCGCATGAACCACAACACATCACCGCTGCGCCCGCGCGAGGCGACGGCGCGCGCGTTCACCTCGGCCCAGCGCACCGGCCAGCGGTTATGTTCCTGCATCGGATCGCCATCGTGGAGCCTGAGATCGACCGGGAGATATTCGCCAAAATCGGCCATCCACCCGTCCAGCCCGAAATCGAGCATCCGCTTGCCGATCACCTCCTCGGCGAACCAGTCCGCAGCCGCGGGGTTGGTGAAATCGACCACGCCCGCGTCGAACTCGCCGAAATCGACCAGATAGGGGGCGTCAGAATCCAGCCGGCGCGCGAAAAATCCCATTGCCGCGGCTTCGGCGTAAAGCGGGCCATCAACCGCCAGATAGGGGTTCACATAGCCCATAAACCGGATGCCGCGCGCTTTCAGCGCGGCGATGCGATCAGGCAGACCGGGATAGCGTGCTGGGTTCCATTGCCAGTCCCAGAACAGGCGGCGGCCAAAGCTGGTTTCGCGCAAGCCCACCCAGTCTTCGCACCACAGCCCCGATATGGCCGCGCCTGCATCGATCAGGCGTTCGAGCCGGTCAAAGCTGTTCGCCCCGTCCTTCAGGCCCACCACCGCGCCGCCCAGCGCCCATTCAGGCAGCGACTGATGCGGGCCAAACCGTGCACCCAGTTGGCGCACCAGATCAGCCGGCTCGCCCGCAAACAAATCAATCGCCACTTCGCCCGACCAGACATGGATACGCAGTCTTCCGGGCTGGGTCGCGTCCAGCTCGCAATAGTCGGCATTGGCGAGGCTCAGCGCCCAGCCCGCCGAACACAGCACCGTCGGTTCGGGGTAATTGGTGGTCCAGTAATCCCCGCCCGCAAACGAGCCATCGGCGCTGGCCTGATCGGTCAACGCCGTGCCGGGTTCGCGCCCGACGCCCGGCTCACTGGTCCAGATCGGAAAGCGGCGGGTGTTGAGCGCAAGGTAGCTCATCTGCTCTCCGCCGCCCCACAGCACATCATCCGCGCCGAGGTTGAAATCGATGGTGATGCGATCATGCGGGGTCAGCGCCCTAAGGCTGAGCCGTCCGCCATCTGGCGCGATTTGTACCGCCATCTGCGCGGTTTCATTGAGGCTGGAGAGCACAAACCCGTCATCAGCGCGGGCGCATTGGGTAAGTTGCGCGGCGGGACGCAGCCCATCGCTGAGCCGGAAATTGCCGCGCACCATCGCTACCTTTGGGTCGCCTGAACCGATTGCAATGGCAGGTAAATCAGGCCTGTGACTGACAATAGTATGCCCGCCCAGCAACAGGGCGAATCCATCCTGAAGTGCAGCCAACTGCGACGCCAACGCCCTTAACTCCCCGTATTGGTGCTTTCTGACACCGCTTGACATACAGCGACAGAAAGCGCAACTCAAGCGTCCAAAGATCGACCGCACGGGCGATGATCTGACGATCGTCAAATGAGTTGATCAGGTTTGAGGGGAGAGTGCAATATGTCCGTCACCACCAGAATCGCGCTTAAAGCGCTTGCAGTTTCAGCCAGTTCGCTGGCGCTGATGCACGCCGCTCCGGCGCTCGCGCAGGATGAAGCAGAGGACACCGGCGGCATTGCCGAAATCCTTGTAACCGCGCAAAAAGTATCTGAAAATGTTCAGGATGTGCCGATTGCGATCACTGCAATCACCGCTGATCGACTCGAGCAAACCGGCACCACCAGCCTTGAAGGGCTGACCCGGCTGGTTCCATCAGTAACCTTCCGCAAGGGCACCACCAGCGCCAACAGCGCGATTGTGATGCGCGGGGTCGGCACGATCACCTTCTCGGTTGCCGCCGAACCCAGTGTGTCCACCGTTGTCGATGGCGTTGTGCTGTCGCGTTCTGGCCAGGCATTCATGGATCTTGTCGATCTTGAACGGATCGAAGTTCTGCGCGGCCCGCAGGGCACCCTGTTCGGCAAAAACGCTTCGGCGGGCCTCGTCAACATGGTTTCCAAGGGTGGCACTGACACTCTGGAAGCCGTAGCGCGGGCCGAATGGTTTGAAGGCAATGAATATCGCCTTCGCGCGGCAATTTCCGGCCCGCTGGGCGAAAACCTCAGCGGCCGCATCACCGGATTTTACGGCACCTATGATGGCAACATCACCAACGTCTTCGGCGGGCAAGAAGAAGACGTGAACGGGTATGAACATTATGGCGCACGCGGGATCGTCGATTACGACAATGGTTCGGCAAAAATCCGCCTGATCGCTGATTACTTCAAGGCGGATGATGATTGCTGCGCCGATATCACCACGGTCAGCCGTGGTGCGGTGCTGGATGCCGAACTGGGCCTGCCCGGCGGCGTGGCGCAGGGGCTCGATCAGCGCTACGTCAACCACAATCTCGTCACCCAGACCCGCGACGAACAGTGGAGCCTGACTGCATCGGGCGACTTTGATGTTTTCAACAGCCACACGCTGAGCTTTGTCGCGGGCTATCGCAACTGGAAAAACCGCGAAATTCGTGAAGGTGATTTCCTGCCGCGCGCGCTGGTCGGCACGGCTGAATTGCACGATGACGGCACGGTAAAGACCGAGCAATATTCGCTCGAAGTGCGGTTGGCATCGGATACAACGGAACCGTTCTTCTATCAGGTCGGTGCCTTCGCCTGGCAATCCGACAACAAGCAGCAGTTCACGCGCGAAGTCATAACCTGCGCCAGTTCAACTTTGCCGGTTGATCCGGTTACAGGCGGACAGCCATGCAACCTTGCGGATACAGTCAATACGATTTTCCCCACCGCAACATCCGACAGCGATGTCACGTCGAAGAACTTTGCCGTGTTTGGTCAGGCAACCTATCATTTCAGTGACATGATCGCGCTGACCGGGGGGCTGCGTTATACATGGGATGATCTGGAGTTCAGCCATTTCCGCGCTCCGGGCGTCAACGCTGCGACCGGCCTGCCTGCAACCGGGCCGGGCGTATCGGGTAACCCGGCAGGCGGCACGATCGCCAGCGGCGGCAATGGCACCAACCTGTCGACTGGCTCAAGCACCAACGGCAATCTGTCGGGTAAAGCCGTTTTGCAGGTTTACGCAGCAGACGACGTCATGCTGTATACCAGCTATACGCGGGGGTATAAAGGCCCGGCCTTCAACGTGTTCTTCAATCACACCGCTCCCAATAATGCGGTGCCGATCGATGCCGAGACGTCCGACGCGTTCGAAGCAGGGATCAAATCGCAGTTCCTTGACAATCGCGTGCAGCTCAACCTTGCCGCGTTCACGGTTGAATATGATGGGTTCCAGGCCAATAACTTCATCAATCTGAACGGCACCATCATCACCAACCTGACCAATGCGGGCACGGTCAAGACCGAAGGCTTTGAAGCCGATCTTGTCGTGGTTCCAGTCCGCGGGCTGACCCTGCGCGCGAGCGGTGCCTATGCCGATGCCAAGGTGAAGGAATTCAATCCCAATCCGATCACCAACGCGCCCGATGCCCGCAACGGCACCAGGCTGCCGCTGGCCCCCAAATTCACCTATACTCTGGGCGCCAATTACGAAGCCGACCTTGGTGGCTTTGGCCTGCATCTTGATACCGACTTCCGCCACTTGAGCTCGCAATTCTCCGATCTTGGTGAAAGCGGCCCGCTTGATGGCTACGGCATCTGGAACGCGTCAGTCGGGTTTTCGGATCCGGATGACAATTATCGTCTGACCTTCCATATCCGCAACATCACCGATGAAAGCTTTGCGCTGCTCAACGTTGGCAATGGCCAGCGGTTGCAAATCCCGCGTGAGGCGGATCGTTATGTCGGGGTCAGCCTGCGCGCCCGTATGTGATGGAGCGCCTTCTGGTCGCATGATAAGAACAGGGCCGCCAGAGCGATCTGGCGGCCCTTGTCTTGTCCGGCCACGCTTGTCCCGCCCCTCTTCTCCCAGCTAGGAGCCTGTGATGGCCGCACAATCTTCACCCCTGTCCAGCCGTCTGCGCTGGTCGCTGTTCACGGTGTTGTGCATCGCCGGGGTGTTCAACGCGATGGATCGCCCGATCATCGCCATTCTCAAACCCGACATGATGGCGGATTTCGGCTGGAGCGACAGCGATTTTGGCGATCTGGCCGCGGTCACGCAATTTTCCGCAGCCTTTGCGTTTCTGTTCACCGGCTGGCTGGTTGATCGGCTGGGCGTGAACCGTTCGATGCAGGTGGGCGCATCGGCGTGGAGCCTCGCCGCCATCGCTCATGGCTGGGCGATAACCACGTGGCAGGTGGTGGCAGCTCGGGTCGGGCTGGGGCTGACAGAGGCGGTGCAGACCCCGCTGACCATCAAGACAGTGGCGACGCTGTTTCCGCCGAACCAGCGATCCTTCGCGTTCGGGTTTGCGACGATGCTGGCGGGTGCTGGCACGATTGCAATGCCGTTCGTGATCCCGGCGCTGGCGCTGACAGTGGGCTGGCGCGGCGCGCTGGTGGCGGGCGGGATTGGCGGATTTATCTCGCTGCTGGCATGGATATGGCTCGCGCGCGGGCTCAGCCAGCTGCGCGAACGCACCGTTGACGAAGCGCCAGCCGATAGCGGCAGCGACACCGCCGGATACGGCCCGATCCTGACCAACCGCAAGACCTGGGCCATCGTCGGGGCAAAGGCGTTATCCGACATGACGTGGTGGTTCATCAACTTCTGGCTGGCGGATTACTACCGCAGGGAATTCGGCCTTTCGACGATCGAACTGGGCGTGCCGCTGGCGATTGCCTTTGCCGGATCGGGGCTGGGCGCGTTGCTGGCGGGTTGGGGATCAACCCGGTTGCTTGAACGCGGCTGGGGGGTCAACCGCGTGCGCAAGGGGGTGATGTTGATCTCGGCGCTGATGGTGGCACCGCTGCCATTGGTGCTGGAGCTTAATTCGTTCTGGCCGGTGGCCTGCATGATCGGCGTGGTGATGGCGGGGCATCAGGGTTTTTCGCTGTCGATCTTTTCGACCATCACCGACGTTGTGCCCAATGCCAAGGTGGGCCGGGTAACAGCATTTGGCGCGTTCATGGGCAATATGGGCGGGGTGGCGATCAGCCTGATCGCGGGCCGGGTGCTGGATGCCGGGTTCGGGTTCGTGCCGCTGTTCGTGTTCGCGGCCAGCTCCTATCTGATTGCGTTGGCGTGGTTCCAGTGGCTATTGCCAACCATCCGCCGCGATGAAGGCGCGCTGGGCGCTGCTGTATGAGCGGTGCGGTTGCATTCAGATGATGTGCGGCCTAGTAGTGTGACACCGTAGGACAGAAAACATGGGCGAGGCTTTCCGGGACACGATGCGCATGGTCAGATCGACATGATGGACAATCGGCGGCCTGACTTTGATGCCTATGCGGGCGATCTGTTCGGGGAAATCATGCTGGCCGATACGGCTGCGGCGGCCCCGGCGGCGGCGCGCGAGCCGCTTTCCCGGTTCGTGCCCGGTCTGGCAATCTGCATTATCGCCAGCGCCGCTGCCGCGTGGCTCAGCCAGAATTATGGTGTCCCGGTCATCCTTGCCGGATTGTTGATCGGGCTTGCGCTCAATTTCGCCGCTGGCGATACGCGCACCCATGCGGGGCTGGACGCCGCATCGCGCCATGGTCTCAGGGTGGGGATCGTGCTGCTCGGCTTTCAGGTGACGGCGATGCAGGTGGCCGCGATGGGGGCGGTGCCGTTTCTCGGCCTTGCGCTGGTGATGTCGGCGGCGGTGATCGCGGCACTGCTGGCGGCACGGGCCACCAGGCAAAGCGCATCGGTCGGGCTGCTGGCGGGCGGCGCGACCGCGATCTGCGGCGCGTCTGCCGCGCTGGCGCTGTATGGTGTGATCGGGCGCGAACGGATCGATCAGGCGCAATTCACGCTGACGTTGGTGATTCTGGCTGCGGCATCGGCAATTGCGCTGACCACCTATCCGGCGCTGACCCAGATGCTGGGTTTCAACGATGCGCAGGCGGGATTTCTGGTCGGCGCGTCGATCCATGATGTCGCGCAGGCGATCGGCGCTGGCTTTGCCGTGTCCGATTCCGCCGGGGCGCAGGCGACCGTGGTCAAACTGACCCGGGTGGCATTGCTGGCCCCGCTGGTGACACTGGCGGCGCTGTGGATTGCGCGCGCGCATCCGGTGGCTGATGCGGGCACGGGTGCGCGGGTGCCGATGCTGCCGGGCTTCATTCTCGCTTTCCTTGCGCTGGTCGGGGTCAATTCATTGCTCAACTTGCCCGCCGTGGTCGCGGACAATGCGCTGATCGCGTCCAAGACGCTGCTGCTGCTGGCGGTGACTGCAACCGCGATGCGCACCCGCACCGATCTGCTGCTGCAACTGGGCTGGCGCTCGGTCATGCCGGTGCTGGCGGCGACCATCGCATCGCTTGGCGTGGCGCTGGCCTTTGCGAAATGGGCGGTGTGATGGAACAGACCTATGATCTTGCGGTAATCGGCGGCGGGGTGAACGGTGCAGGGATTGCCCGCGATGCCGCCGGGCGCGGGGCGCGGGTGCTGCTGCTTGAACGCGGCGATCTGGCGCAAGGCACCTCGTCATCCTCGACCAAGCTGATCCACGGCGGGCTGCGCTATCTTGAGCATTATGAATTTGCGCTGGTGCGCGAATCCTTGAGCGAGCGCGAAGTGCTGTGGGGGATTGCCCCGCATATCATCTGGCCTTTGCGGTTCATCCTGCCGCACCGCCCCGGCCTGCGCCCGCGCTGGCTGCTGCGGCTGGGGCTGTTCCTGTATGACCATATCGGCGGGCGCAAACACTTGCCGCCAACGCAGTCGGTGAAGTTGGCCAACCACCCGGCGGGCGCGCCGCTTAAGCCCGAATATACCCGCGCCTTTGCTTATTCGGATGGCTGGGTTGATGATGCGCGTCTTGTGGTGCTGAACGCACGCGATGCGGCGGATCGCGGCGCGGATATCCGCACCCGCTGCGAAGTGACGGCGCTGGAACGGCAGGGCGATAGCTGGCTGATCACCGCTGGCGGCGAACAGTTCCGGGCGCGCTGTGTGGTCAACGCCGCCGGACCGCGCGTGCTGGACGTGCTGGGACAGGCGGGTGAGCCGACCAGCCAGCGGATGCGGTTGGTGCGCGGATCGCATATCGTGGTGCGCAAGATTTTCGACCACGATTTCGCCTATTTCTTCCAGCTGCCCGATGGGCGCATCTTCTTTGCTATCCCCTATGAACAGGATTTCACCCTGATCGGCACGACCGATGTCGATCACACCGCCGGGCTGGATGAGGTGCGCGCCAGCGCCGATGAAATCGCTTACCTGTGCGCGGGAGCCTCCGAATATTTCCGCACCCCGATCACGCCCGATGATGTGGTGTGGACCTATTCGGGCGTGCGCCCGCTGGTCGATGATGGTTCGGGCAGGCCCGAGGCGGCGACGCGCGGTTATCGCTTTGAACTGGATGGCGGCGCGGGTGAGGCACCGCTATTGTCTGTGTTCGGCGGCAAGATCACCACCTACCGCCACCTCGCCGCCGAAGCGATTGAACGCCTCGCGCCGCTGTGCCCCGCGCTGGGCGGCGCGGAATGGACGCACGGCGCGCCGCTGCCCGGCGGTGATTTCGGGCGTGATGAAGCCCCGGCCAAAGCGCGCGAACTGGCCGCAGCCTACCCCTTCATCGGCCCGCAACAGGCGGCGCGGCTGATCCGGCTATATGGCACCCGCGCATGGGCAATCCTTGGCGCGGCCACCAACCCGGCCGATCTGGGTGAGGATTTCGGCCACGGGCTGACCGCTGCTGAAGTCGATTACCTGATCGATACCGAATGGGCGCGCACTGCCGAGGATGTGTTGTGGCGGCGCACCAAGCTGGGCCTGCATTTCACGCCGGAACAAACCGCGCGGCTGACCCAATATATCACCGAAAGGACGGCATTATCATGACCACCATCGTGGCCCTTGGCGGCACGGTCAATCCCGGCAGCACGACCGAACAGATGCTGCGGCTTGCCGCCAGCATTGCCGCTGGCGAGGGGGCGACGGTGCAGGTGTTCGGCGGCGAATATCTCACCGCGCTGCCGCACTATCTCGGCCCGACGCATGATCCTTCGTGCGGGGCGGAAATGGTCGCCGCCGTGCGTGAGGCCGATGGATTGCTGATCGCCGCGCCCGGCTATCACGGCACGATTTCGGGCGTGGTCAAGAACGCGCTCGATTACCTTGAAGATCTCGCCCGCGATGAACGCCCCTATCTTGATGGGCGCGCGGTCGGGCTGATCGCGACCGCGTTCGGCGATCAGGCATCGATGAGCACGCTGTTGACGATGCGCGCGATCACCCATGCCCTGCGCGGCTGGCCGACCCCGATGGGTGCCACCATCCGGACCTATCGCGGGCTGTTTTCGCCCGATGGCGAATGCCTGGATGAACGCGCGCGCGGGCAATTGGAGCTGGTGGGCAAGCAGGTGGTGCTGGGCGCGCGCAGCTTTGCCGCCGGGAGGGAGCTGCGGTGAACGCCGATACTGCTTTCGATCGGGCATTGGCCGATATTGCCGCTGGCCGGATCGTTGTGCTGGCGGGAGAATTAACTTCATGGCCACTCACGGGCGCGGGCTGATCTGTCTGGCGATCACGCCAGAGCTGGCCAAGCGGCTGAGCCTGAGCCTGATCAATCCGGGAACGCATCGCCAGACCGGGCGGCCCTTTGCCCGATCGATCGAGGCGGCGAGCGGGGTTTCCACTGGCATTTCCGCCGCTGACCGCGCCCACACGGTCGCAGTCGCGATTGCGCCGGGATCAAGCGCGGCCGATATCCATTCGCCCGGCCATGTCTTCCCGCTGATTGCGCAGGCAGGCGGGGTGCTGGCGCGGCCTTCGGCGGTTGAGGCGTCGATTGAACTGGCGCGGCTGGCCGACGCCGGCGACGCAGCGGTGATCTGTTCGATCATGCGCGATGATGGTGAAATGGCGCGGATCGATGATATTGGCGATCTGCTGCGCGATCACGGGCTGGCGGTGGCCGATATTGGCACCTTGCTTGCCCGGATCGAAAGCGCGGACGCAGAAAGGGCGTGACGATGGCGGACGGCAATGATGCGAATGGCACGGCGCGATCCCGGTTGACCCGCCGGGCGTTGCTGGCCGGAGCAGGCGGCGGTGTGCTGGCCGCGCCGGTGCTGGCACAGCGCTTGATCGGTGACGGGATGATCGACCTCGGCCTGCCCGGCGGGCCGAGCGAGCGTCCGCTTACCCCGCGATTTCCGGGCAAGGGCGAAATGGTCGTCCATCGCGTCCGCCCCCCGGTGCTCGAAACCCCGATGGCGGTGTTCGATCAGGGCACGATCACCCCCAATGACCGGTTCTTCGTGCGCTGGAACTGGGACATGCCGACCCAGATCAACGCCGCTGCGCACCGTGTGGCGGTGGGCGGCGCGGTGCGGCAGCCGGTGTCGCTGACGCTCGATGATATCGCCAATGCGGGCGATCATGTCGATGTGGTCGCGATCAACCAATGCGCGGGCAATGGCCGCGGGTTTTCCCAGCCGCGCGTTACCGGAGGCCAGTGGGGCAATGGCGCGATGGGCTGCGCGCGCTGGACCGGGGTGCGGTTAAAGGATGTGCTGGCCAAGGCAGGCGTGGCCGATGGCGCCGCGCGCGTGCGCTTTGCCGGGCTGGATGTGCCGATGGTGGATGGCGCGCCGCAATTCATCAAATCGATCCCGATCGATATCGCCATGCGCGATGATGTGCTGGTGGCATGGGGCATGAACGGCGAATCGCTGCCGCTGCTGCACGGATACCCGCTGCGGATCGTGGTGCCGGGGTGGTTTTCGACCTATTGGGTCAAAATGCTGAGCACTATCGAAGTGCTGACCGGCGATGATGATAGCTACTACGTCGCCAAGACATATCGGGTTCCCACTGCCCCGGTAACGCCGCAGGACAAGGGGTTCGAAACGGTTCCGATTACCGCGATGCCGCCGCGCTCCTTCATCACCAGCCATGCCGATGGTGCGGTCATCGCGCTGGGTCAGCCGCTGGAACTGCGCGGGATTGCAATGGGCGGCGACGCGGCGCTCGCCAAAGTCGATCTGGTGGGTGCGGGGCTGGAATTGCCGTGCGAACTTGGCCCGGATGAAGGCACATATGGTTTCCGCCGCTGGTCGCTGCGCATCCCTGAGGTGACGGGCGATCTGGCGCAAATCGGCGCGCGCGCCACCAATGCCAACGGGATCACGCAGCCCGCCGAACAGGCGTGGAACCCGAGCGGCTATGCCCGCAATGTCATCGAACGTATCAGCTTGAGGGCGCAATGAAACATTGGGCGATCATCCTTGTAGGCCTGTTGGCAGGCTGTGACAGCAGGCCGGACGTGGTGTTTGCCGATGCGGCGATTACCTTGCCCGATGATCTCACCGAACTGCCACCCGGCCCCGGCCGGCAGGCGGTGGTGGAAAATTGCACAGCCTGCCATTCGCCGTCGACAATGCTGCAACAACCGCAGGTTCCGCGCGCGAAGTGGGAATCGATCGTCGGCAAGATGATCGAGACCTACAAGGCTCCGGTGGATGAAAAGGCGATCCCCGACATCGTCGACTATTTCGTCGCGGTGCAGGCGGCGCAGGCGACCAACCCCGGCGGGTCGGCGGCGGGGCAGTGATTTAGCGGCGCTAGCCGCGCATTTGGCGCGAATCCCTGCAGGGACGATTTACACATATAAAAATATCTTTATATGATATCCGCGATGGTGATCGAGGATATCTTCAAGGCGCTGGGCGATCCGACCAGGCTGCGCATTGCGCGGTTGCTGGGTACGATGGAGCTGGCGGTTGGCGAATTGGCGCAGGTGCTGGGGCAAAGCCAGCCGCGCGTATCGCGCCACGTCGGCATTCTGTGCGATGCGGGACTGGCTGAACGCCGCCGCGAAGGAAGCTGGGTGTTTCTGCGGCAAGCCGATGCCGAAGGCGCCGCCGCGCCAATCATCGAAGCCGCGCAGGCGCTATTAGCGATTGCCGAATCTGCAGAGCCTGCCTTTGCCGAATTGTGCGAGGCCGACCGGCGCAAGCTCGCCGCGATCCGCGCCGCGCGTGAGACAGCAGCGGAAGTCTATTTCGCGCGTCACGCCAGCGAGTGGGATGATCTGCGCGCGCTCCATAGTCCCGATGCCGAGGTTGAGCAGGCGCTTGCCGCTGCGCTGGCCGATGCGCCGCTGGGCGCGGTGCTCGACATCGGCACCGGCACCGGGCGCATGGCGGAACTGTTCGCCGGACAGGCCGAACGCATCGTCGCGCTCGACAAGAACCTCGAAATGCTACGGGTCGCGCGGGCGAAACTGCAACACCTGCCGACCGCGCAAATCGAATTGGTGCAGGGTGATTTTTCCGACTTGCCGCACAGCGATGCCAGTTTTGACACCGTGTTGCTGCATCAGGTGCTGCATTTCGCCACCGATCCCGCCCCGGCGCTGGCTGAGGCGGCGCGGGTGCTGCGCAGCGGCGGGCGCATTGCAATCGTCGATTTCGCCAGCCACGACCATGAAGAACTACGCACCCGCCATCAGCACGCACGGCTGGGCTTCGGGAATCGCCAGATGGCCGATCTGTTGCGCGCCGCCGGGTTTACCGCGGCCGCGCCAATCGCGCTCGAAGGGGGCGAGTTGATCGTCAAGATCTGGATCGCCAAGCGCCGCGCAGATGCCGCTTCCAGAACCGCCGCCACGGAAACCGCCCGATGACCCCGACCCTCGACCAGCTTCACGAATATCGCACCGCCACCGACGCGCCGCTGTTTTCCGGCCTGCCCGGCGACGTGGCAGTGAGCTTTGAATTCTTCCCGCCCAAAAGCGAAAAGATGGAAGCGCAATTGTGGGACGCGGTGACGCAGTTGAAACCGCTTGCCCCCAGCTTTGTCTCGGTCACTTACGGCGCGGGCGGATCGACCCGTGAACGCACCCACGCCACGGTCGCGCGGATCATCGCCGAAGCCGGATTGCCCGCCGCCGCGCACCTCACCTGCGTGGCTGCGTCAAAGGCGGACATCCGCGAGGTGGCGGAGCAATATTGGGACGCGGGCGTGCGCCATATCGTCGCGCTGCGCGGCGATGCGGGCGAGCCGGGCGCGCCCTTCACCCCGCACCCCGAAGGCTATGCCAGCGCGGCGGAACTGGTCGCCGGGCTGAAGGACATCGCCGATTTCGAGATTTCGGTCGCCGCTTACCCCGAAACCCACCCCGATGCCGTCTCGTCCGCGGCAGACATCGACAATCTCAAGCGCAAACTGGACGCAGGGGCATCCCGCGCGATCAGCCAGTTCTTCTTCTCCGCCGAAACTTTCTTCCGGTTTCGCGATCAATGCGCAGCGGCGGGGATCGCTGCGCCGATCCTGCCGGGCATTCTGCCGGTCACCAATGTCGCGCAGGCGCGCAAGTTTGCGGGTGCCTGCGGTGCGGCGATCCCGGCGTGGATGGACGGATTGTTCGAAGGGCTGGATGTAAAGCCCGCTGCGCGCCAACTGGTTGCAGCCACCGTCGCCGCAGAACTGTGCCGCCGCCTTTATGCAGGGGGCGTGCGCGATTTCCACTTCTACACCCTCAACCGGCCCGAACTGGCCTATGCGATTTGCCACCTGCTCGGCAAACGTCCTGTTGGAGAAGCCGCATGAGCGCGCGTGAACGTCTGCTCGCCGCCACCAAAAACCGTGTGCTGATCTTTGACGGCGCATTCGGCACCCAGATACAGAACCGCAAGTTGAGCGAGGCGGATTACGCGGGCACCCTTGGCCTGCCCGCCGATCAGAAGGGCAATAATGATATCCTCGCGCTGACCCGCCCGGATGTGATTGCGGATATCACGCGGGCCTATCTGGATGCGGGGTCGGACATTGTCTCGACCAACACCTTTTCGGCCAACGCGATCAGCCAGGCCGATTACAAGGCGGAAGCACTGGTTGCGGAGATCAACATCGCGAGCGGCAGAATCGCGCGAACGCTGGCGGATGAATATGCGGCGAAGGACGGCAAGCCCCGGTTCGTTGCAGGCGCGATCGGGCCGACCAACAAGACGCTGTCGTTAAGCCCCGATGTCGAAGACCCCGGTTTCCGCGAAATCACCTTCGATGAACTGGTCGCGGTTTATAAGCAGCAGGCCGCCGCGCTGATCGAGGGCGGGGTGGACTTTATCCTGATCGAAACGGTGTTCGATACCTTGAACGCCAAGGCCGGGATCATGGCGGTCAAGCAGTTGGAGCGCGACACCGGGCGCGACATTCCGCTGATGATTTCGATGACGCTGACCGATCTTTCGGGCCGCAACCTTTCGGGCCACACCGTTGAGGCGTTCTGGTATGCAGTGCGCCATGCGAGGCCGCTGACCATCGGCCTCAATTGCAGCTTCGGCGCGGAGCAGTTGCGCCCGCACGTCAAGGTGCTCTCGCAGATCGCCGATACGCTGTTGATGATCTATCCCAACGCGGGGCTTCCCAACGAGCTGGGCGAATATGACGAAGCGCCGGAGACGACCGCCGGGCTGGTGGCGGATTGGGCGGCGCACGGACAGGTCAACATCCTTGGCGGGTGCTGCGGATCGACGCCTGACCATATCGCTGCGATTGCCAAGGCGGTGGCAGCATCGAAACCCCGCGAAGTGCCGCATCCAGCGCCTGCCATGCGGCTGGCGGGCTTGGAACCCTTCACCGTGGCGGCTTGAGCACGAACGGAATTGAAAAGTTGAACCAATGACCCAGCCATCCTCCGCGCGCTTCATCAATATTGGTGAACGCACCAACGTCACCGGCTCTGCCGCGTTCAAGAAGCTGATCATGGCGGGCGATTACGCCGCTGCGGTCGAAGTCGCGCGCCAGCAAGTCGAAAACGGCGCGCAGGTGATCGATGTCAACATGGACGAAGGGCTGCTTGATGCGGTCCACGCGATGACCACCTTCCTCAAACTGATCGCCGCTGAACCCGATATCGCGCGCGTGCCGGTGATGATTGATTCGTCTAAGTTCCATGTGATCGAGGCGGGGCTGAAATGCGTTTCGGGCAAGCCGATCGTCAATTCGATCAGCATGAAAGAAGGCGAGGCGCAGTTCCTTGAACAGGCGCGCATCTGCATGGATTACGGCGCGGCGGCGGTGGTGATGGCGTTTGACGAGGTCGGGCAGGCCGACACCCGGCAGCGCAAAATCGACATCTGCAAGCGCGCCTATGATCTGCTGGTGGGCGAGGGATTCCCGCCTGAAGACATTATCTTCGACCCCAATATCTTCGCGGTGGCGACGGGGATCGAGGAGCATGACCGCTACGGCCTCGATTTCCTTGAAGCGGTGAAGGAAATCAAGGCGCAGTGCCCCCACGCCAAGACGTCCGGCGGGCTATCGAACCTGTCGTTCAGCTTTCGCGGCAATGAAACCGTGCGCCGCGCGATGCATTCGGTGTTTCTCTATCACGCGATCCCTGCGGGCCTCGACATGGCGATCGTCAATGCGGGCCAGCTTGACGTTTACGACCAGATCGACCCGACCCTGCGCGATGCCTGCGAGGACGTGATCCTCGCCCGCCGTTCGGATGCGACCGAGCGCCTGATCGACCTTGCTGAAAGCTACAAGGGCAAATCGGTCGCTGACGAAAAGGCCGCCGAGGAATGGCGCGGCTGGCCGGTTGAACGCAGGCTCGAACACGCGCTGGTCAAGGGGATCGACGCCTATGTGGTCGAAGACACCGAAGAAGCCCGCGCCGCGCGTGCAGCCAATGGCGACCGCCCGATCGAAGTGATCGAAGGCCCGTTGATGGACGGGATGAACGTGGTCGGCGACCTGTTCGGTTCCGGCAAGATGTTCCTGCCCCAAGTCGTCAAATCCGCGCGTGTGATGAAGAAGGCGGTCGCGCACCTGATCCCCTTTATCGAGGCCGAGAAAGACCTGCTGCCCGAGGAAGAACGCAAGGCCAAGGGCAAGATCATCATGGCCACGGTGAAGGGTGACGTGCACGACATCGGCAAGAACATCGTCGGCGTTGTGCTCCAGTGCAATGGCTATGACGTGATCGATCTTGGCGTGATGGTGCCGTGGCCGACGATCCTCGCCTCCGCGAACGACAACAAGGCCGACATGATCGGTCTGTCGGGCCTGATCACGCCTTCGCTCGACGAGATGGTGACGGTGGCCGAGGAAATGCAGCGCGCAGGGTTCACCATGCCGCTACTGATCGGCGGGGCGACCACCAGCAAGGTGCACACCGCATTGCGGATCGACCCGGCTTACGAAGGCCCGGTGATCCATGTGCTCGATGCGAGTCGCGCGGTGGGGGTGGCGTCCAAGCTATTGTCCGATACCCAGCGCGATGATTACGTCGCCGAGGTCGCGGATGAATACATCCACGTGCGCGATGCCCGCGCGGGCAGGTCGCAAAGCGTGCTGCTGAGCATTGATGAGGCACGCGCCAATTTTTACGATGCGTTCCTGTCAGATAAACCCGCCCCGCCGCAGCAGCCGGGGGTGCACGTGTTCAATGACTGGTCGCTGGAGCACTTGCGCACCTTCATCGACTGGACGCCGTTTTTCCGCGCGTGGGAATTGCACGGCAATTATCCCGGCATCCTGACCGATGACGTGGTGGGCGAAACCGCGACGCAATTATTCGCCGATGCCAATGCGATGCTCGACCAGATCATAGCGGAAAAATGGCTGACCGCGCGCGGCGTTGCGGGGTTGTGGCCCTGCGCGCGCGACGGGGATGATGTGACGATCCACCTCGCCGAACAGGAACAGCACGTGCGCCTGCCGTTCCTGCGGCAACAGGTGAAGAAAAGCCGTGACCGGGCGAATATGTGCCTTGCCGATTTCATCGACCCCAACGGCGACTGGATCGGCGGCTTTGCGGTCGGAATCCATGGGATCGAGCCGCACAGCGCGCGGTTTCAGGCCGACAAGGATGATTATTCCGACATCCTGCTGAAAGCGCTGGCGGACCGGTTCGCTGAGGCGTTTGCCGAGGCGCTGCACCAGCACGTGCGGACAA
Organism: Alphaproteobacteria bacterium HGW-Alphaproteobacteria-7; assembly: GCA_002842735.1. Lineage (GTDB taxonomy): Bacteria > Pseudomonadota > Alphaproteobacteria > Sphingomonadales > Sphingomonadaceae > Erythrobacter. The sequence continues at coordinate 84,142 of PHEB01000013.1, forward strand.
CGCTGTGGGGCTACGCGCCGGGTGAACAGCTGACCTGCGAGGCATTGATCAAGGAGCAATATCGCGGCATCCGCCCCGCGCCGGGCTATCCTGCGTGCCCCGATCACTCGTTGAAGCCGATCCTGTTCGATCTGCTCGATGCGCCGAAGAATACCGGCCTGACCCTGACCGAAAGCTTTGCCATGTGGCCGACAGCGGCGGTCAGCGGCTTCTATTTCGGCCACCCGGAATCGCAGTATTTCGGCGTTGCCCGCGTGGGCCGCGATCAGGTGGAGGATTACGCCGCGCGGCGCGGGGTTGATCTGGCGACGGTGGAGCGCTGGCTGCGGCCTAACCTCGATTGATCGGGCTTACGCCGCCGCGCGCACCCGTTCTCCCAGCCGCTTCAGCATCGGCGTCGCCAGCGGAATGCTCAGCATCGTGCTCGCCACCGCCATCAGCAGCAGCGCGGTGAAGGTGGTGGGGGTGATGATCGCCTTGTCCAGCAGGATGTTGGCGAAGATGATCATGATCAGTGCCTTGGTCTGCAATAGCCAGCCGATCAGGCTCGCCTCGGCGCGGCTCCAGCCCAGCAGCCGTCCGGCGATGTGCACGCCCGCCAATTTGCCCCCTACCGCCGCCGCCAGCAACAGCGCCGCCGCACCGAACACCGCCAGCCCGCCGCCCTGCCATTCGGTGCGCAAGCCTGTGGACAGGAAGAACACCGGCATCACCGTCAACAGCACCACGTTGCGGAACCTGTCCATCGCCTCATGCCCGAACCATTTCGCGTCGAGCACCACCCCCGCCAGAAACGCGCCGACCATGAAGTGCAGCCCCGACCAGTCGCCTGCCAACCCGCATAGCGCCAGCCAGATCAGCCCTACCGGCCAGCGGTCGCCTTCCGACAGCCGCTTCATCAACCACCGCACCGCCAGCGCCGCGGCCGCAAAGCCGGCGAGGAACAGCGCCTGCCGCCCGATCCGTTCCCAATCGAGCAGGATGATCGCCAGCACCCCCCAGATCGCGATATCATCCAGGCTGGCATAGCGCAGGATGCGCTGTCCGATCGGCTGGCGCAGAATTGCCAGCTTTTCCATGAACAGCACCAGAATCGGCAGCGCGGTGACGGCGCAGGCCATGCCCACCCCCAGCAGCACTTGCCAATCGTGCCCATTCGCCCCGCGCCAGCCGGGAAATTGCAGGATGATGGCAGCGGCGATGGTGCCTGCGACCAACGGCACCCCCAGCGCCAGCCCGGCGGTCAGCCCGGTTTCGCGCCGATGTTTCCACGCCTGCGACAGATCGAGTTCGATCCCCGCGATCCACACGAACAGCATCACCGCCCACCACGCGACGCCATTGAGCGCGGTGATCACATCGGGCCGGAACACGAAGGCATAATAATCGGGGAACGCCGCGCCCAGCACGCCGGGGCCGAGCAGGATGCCGCCGACAATCTGCACCACCACCAGCGGTGCCCAGTAATCAATGCGCAATATCCGCCACACCAGCCACGGCACGGCGAAAATGATGGCAAGCGCGATCAGATAGATTTCGGTGAGGTTCATGGGCTTGCGTCTTTAGTCGGCGGCTTACCCGCAGGCAAATGCGATTGTCGCGGGGCAAACTGCGCCGTCCCCGATTGACGCAATGCAGCAAATCGCGCAAGCGCAAGGGGTCATCCGCATGGGAAGCGATTCTTGTGCGGGCGGACGAGCGGGAGAGCCCGTTGCCCCGGTCAAACGGGGCGCGGCGCCGAAGGAGCAACCGCCCCGGAAACTCTCAGGCCAATGGACCGCTCGGCTGCGTGACACTCTGGAAAGCGCCCCGGATGAATATCCGTGGCCACCGAAGGGGTAAGCCTTGCGCGAGTTTGCGCAGGGTCAGTCTCTCAGGTCACCCGACAGAGGGGGCAGGATCGTGGCGGTGCCGACAGGCCCGTCGGACTGCCGTATTCTGCCGGGAAGACCTCAAGTGACCGACCACGATATCCCAGATGATTTTGACGAACATCTCGAAGACCTGCCGCTTGATCCGCTGCCGCTGGATGCGTGGCACCGGGCGCGGGGTGCGCGGATGGTGCCGTTTGCGGGCTATGACATGCCGATCCACTATGCCGGGCCGTCCGGAGGTATCGTCGCCGAACATAACTGGACGCGCGAGAATGCGGGCCTGTTCGATGTAAGCCACATGGGCCAACTGCTGCTCTCCGGCCCCGGTCTGGATGCAGCGGTTGAGGCGGTGCTGCCGATTGATCTCTCCACGCTCAAACTCGGTCAGCAACGCTATTCGCTGCTGCTTGATGAGGATGGCGGCGTGCTCGATGATCTGATGGTTTCGCGCTGGCCCGATGCGCTTTATCTGGTGGTCAACGGCGCGACCAAGTGGGACGATATCGGCACCCTGCGCGAAGCGCTGCCCGATGACATCACCTTGAACCATCTCGATGAACACGCGCTGTTGGCGCTGCAGGGGCCCAAGGCGGCGGACGCGCTGGCGCGCCATGCGCAGGGCGAATATCCGCTGTCGGCGCTCACCTTCATGCGGTTTAGGCGGTTCACCATCGCGGGCCACGATGTCACCATCGCACGGGCGGGTTACACGGGGGAGGACGGGTTCGAAATCTCGCTCCCCGCTGCCGCTGCCGAGGATATCGCAACGCTGCTCTGCGCCGAGCCCGAAGTGCAACCGATCGGCCTTGGCGCGCGCGATTCGCTGCGGTTGGAGGCGGGCTTACCGCTTTACGGCCATGATATGTCGCCCGAAACCTCGCCCATCGAAGCGGGCCTGATCTTCGGCATCAACAAGCGCCGCCGCAGTGAAGGCGGATTCCCCGGTGCTGACCGGATCATCCGTGAAATTGCCGAAGGCACTGCGCGGCGCTGGGTCGGCCTCAGGATTGATGGCCGCCTGCCCGCCCGCGAAGGGGCCGAGGTGTTTGCAGGAAGCGACCATATCGGAACCGTCACCAGCGGCGGATTTTCGCCCACATTGGGCGCGCCCATCGCGATGGCCTATGTCGCGAGCGAACATGCCGCCATCGGCACCGCGCTTGAAGTCGAAGTGCGGGGCAAACGCCTCGCCGCCACAGTTTCACCGACACCTTTTGTCCCCCACCGCTATTTCAGAGGGAGCTGAACAATGACCCGTTATTTCACCGATGAACACGAATGGATCGACGTTGAGGACGGGATCGCCACCGTCGGCATTACCGAATATGCGCAGGGCCAATTGGGCGACATCGTGTTTGTCGAACTGCCCGAAACAGGCGCGCTGATCGAACAGGGCAAAGATGCCGCCGTGGTCGAAAGCGTCAAGGCGGCTTCCGATGTCTATGCGCCGATCACCGGCGAGATCACCGAAGTGAACCCCGCGCTGGAAGATGATCCCGCGCTGGTCAATTCCGCGCCCGAAGATGACGGATGGTTCTTCAAGATGACCATCGCTGACGAAGGCGAGCTCGACGGGTTGATGGACGAAGACGGTTACAAGGCCTTCGTCGAAGCGCTGTGACCGGCACGCCGCCCGCCGCCTGACATCACCCCCCCCCCTCAGCCACGGAACCACCCCATGCGCTATCTTCCTCTCACCGATACTGACCGCAGCGCGATGCTCGAAAAAATCGGCGCGGCCAGCGTTGATGATCTGTTCGTCGACGTGCCTGCGATCGCGCGGCTGGACGGCCCGATCCACGACCTGCCCATGCACGCCAGCGAGATGGCGGTGGAACGCCACATGAAGGCGCTGGCGGCGAAGAATCTGGTGGCGGGCGAGGTGCCGTTCTTCCTCGGGGCAGGAGCCTATCGCCACCACGTCCCCGCCAGCGTCGATGCGATCATCCAGCGCGGCGAGTTTCTGACCGCCTATACCCCGTATCAGCCCGAAATCGCGCAGGGCACCTTGCAGATGTTGTTTGAATTCCAGACGCAGGTCGCGCGATTGTATGGCTGCGCGGTGGCGAATGCCTCGATGTATGATGGCTCGACCGCGTGCTGGGAAGCGGTGGCGATGGCGACCCGCGTCACCCGCCGCAGCCGCGCGGTGCTGTCGGGCGCGCTGCATCCGCATTATGCGCAGGTGGTGAAGACGATGGCGCAGTTCACTGGGGACACCATCGCCGATGCCATGCCCGCGATTCAACCCGAATCCGATCTGGCCGGCCTGATCGCGCGGATCGACGACGATACCGCCTGCGTGGTGGTGCAATATCCCGATATCCTTGGCCGGATCAGCGATCTTGCCCCGGTGGCCGAGGCCGCCCACGCCAAGGGCGCGCTGCTGGTGGTGGTGAATACTGAACCCGTGGCGCTCGGCGCGTGCAAATCGCCCGGCGAAATGGGCGCGGATATCGTGGTGGGTGAGGGGCAATCGCTGGGCGTCGGGTTGCAATTCGGCGGGCCATACCTTGGCCTGTTCGCGGTGCGCGATCCCAAGCACGTGCGCCAGATGCCGGGGCGGCTGTGCGGAGAAACTGAGGATGCGGAAGGGAAACGCGGCTTCGTGCTGACGCTCTCGACCCGCGAACAACACATCCGCCGCGAAAAGGCGACGAGCAACATCTGCACCAATTCCGGCCTGTGCGCGCTGGCCTTCTCTGTCCACCTGACGCTGCTGGGGGAGGCGGGGCTGCGGCAACTGGCGGCAGAAAACCACCGTCTCGCCTGCCTTGCCGCTGATTGGTTGGCACGGGTGCCGGGGGTGCGCGTGCTCAACACGGCGTTTTTCAACGAATTCACTCTGATTTTGGATGGCAAGCCCGCGCGCGAAATCATCCGCGATCTGGCGGATCGCGGTGTGCTCGGCGGGGTGTCATTGGGGCGGCTGTATGGCGGGGTCACGGCGCTCGACCACGCGTTGCTGGTGGCGGTGACCGAAACCACCACGCAAGAGGATATCGAGCGGCTGGCCCGCGAACTTGAGGAGGCCGTCAAGTGAGCGATTTTTCTCCCGCTCGCCCTGAGCTTGTCGACGGGCCGTCCTTGTTTTCCAGCGCCGTTCTCGAAGAAAAAGCAGTGCTTCGACAGGCTCAGCACGAACGGAGTTTTGCATGACCGCCCCCAACCAATCTGGCTGGAAGCCCGCCATGATCGCCTCCAAAGACGGGATGCACGCCCATAGTTCCGGGGCCCCCGTCACCACCACCGGCAATCGCGCGCTGATGCTCGAAGAACCGCTGCTGTTCGAAATCGGGCGCGGCGATGTGACCGGGGTTGATTTGCCCGCGGTTGATGCCGCCGCTCCCACCCGCCTCGCTGGTCTGGCGCGGTCTGAACCCATCGGCCTTGTCGGACTGACCGAGCCGGAGGCGGTGCGCCACTACACCCGCCTTAGCCGTCAGAATTACGGGATCGACCTCGGGTTCTTCCCGCTCGGTTCGTGCACCATGAAACACAACCCGCGCCTTAACGAGAAAGTCGCACGGCTGCCCGGCTTTGCCGATGTTCACCCGCTCGCCCCGCAATCGACGGTGCAGGGCGCGCTGGAAGTCATCAGCCAGCTGGGCGAATGGCTGTGCAAGCTGACCGGGATGCCCGCCGTCGCGATGAGCCCCAAGGCCGGCGCGCATGGCGAGCTGTGCGGGATCCTCGCCATCCGCGCCGCGCATGAGGCACGCGGTGATGCGCGTGAAGTGGTGCTGGTGCCCGAAAGCGCCCACGGCACCAACCCCGCCACCGCCGCCTTCGCCAATTACCGGGTGGAGGATATCCCCGCGACGCCCGAAGGCCGGGTTGATGTCGCGGCGTTGAAGGCGCGGCTCGGGCCGGATGTTGCGGCGGTGATGATCACCAATCCCAACACCTGCGGATTGTTCGAGAAAGACTTCCGCGAAATCGCCGATGCCGTCCACGCGGCAGGGGGCTATGTCTATTGCGACGGCGCCAATTTCAACGCCATCGTCGGCAAGGTGCGCCCCGGCGACCTTGGCGTCGATGCGATGCATATCAACCTGCACAAGACCTTTTCCACCCCGCATGGCGGCGGCGGGCCGGGGTCAGGGCCGGTGGTCTTGTCCGAAGCGCTCGCGCCCTTCGCGCCCTTGCCATTCGTGCGCAAGCAGGCCGATGGCGCGTTCTACCTCGTCGAGGAAGAACACCGCGAAGAACGCGGGCCGAGCTTTGGCCGGATGACCGCGTTTCACGGGCAGATGGGGATGTTCACCCGCGCGCTCACATATATGCTCAGTCACGGCGCGGACGGGATGAAACAGGTGGCCGAAGATGCGGTGCTCAACGCCAATTACATCCTGCGGTCGATGGAAGACATCCTCCACGCGCCCTTCGCCGCCAGCGGCCCGTGCATGCATGAGGCGCTGTTTGGCGACAAGGATTTCACCGGCGGGCTTTCCACGCTGGACGTGGCGAAGGGGCTGATCGACGAAGGCTATCACCCGATGACGGTGTATTTCCCGCTGGTGGTGCACGGCGCAATGCTGGTCGAACCGACCGAGACCGAAAGCAAGGCGGCGATCGATCAATTCATCACCGCCTTCCGCGCCGTGGTGGAACGCGCGTTGGCAGGCGATGAGGCGCTGAAACAAGCGCCTTATTACGCGCCCCGGCGGCGGCTGGATGAAACGGCAGCGGCAAGGAAGCCGAAGCTGGTGTTTGAAGGGTAGCTATTACCGTTCTGGAGGAAGAGGCGGCGGCGCTGCCGCTTGCTCCTCCGGCGTAACCACCAGCCGGAACTGCCTGAGGTTCATGATCGCGACGAAGAACCCGACCACCGCCAGCGCGCTCGACCCCAGGATCGCAAAGGCTGCGCCCTTCGCGCCGTTCCAGTCGATGGCGGTTTCCAGCAACACCAGCGCCAGCACGGTCGGCACGGCTCGCACGATGAAGGCGACGTGCGCCTTGCCTGCCGATACCAGCAGCGATTCAAGGCTCGCGCCGACCAGTTCGACCGCACCGGCGATCGAAAGAATGATCATAACCCAGTAAAATCTGCGGAAGTCGTCGCCCGCGATCAGATCCAGCCCTTCGCGCCCGAACAGGATCGCAGTGACCACCGCCGCTACCCCGGCAATCGCCGCGATATTGGCCATGCGCCGGGCGATGTCGAGCGCATCATCGCGCGCGTGCACCAGTTCGGGCAGGATCGCCTTGGAGATCGTCTGCGCCAGCGCGATCAAGGCTTGCCCCAACTGGCTGGCGATGCGGAACCCGCCCGCCAACTGCGCCCCGCCAAATGTCCCGACCAGCAGGATCATCACCTGCTTGCCCGCCACCGTCAGGCTGCCCGACATATTGGTTGACCACACAAACCGCCACGCATCCTTGTGCTGCGCGGGGATGGTGCGCAGGTTGACCGATGCCAAGCTGACCGGTTGCACCCGCGCCGCTGCCACCCACAGCGCCAGCGCGGTCGCCACTTCGGACGCCGCATAGGCGAGGATGAACCCGGTCACATTGGGCATCAGAAACAGCGCCAGCACCGCGCCGGCCGTGCGGATCATTGGCTGCACCGCTTCGGCGGCGGTTGCCTTGGCATACTGGAAATGCAGCCGCAGTATTCCGGTTGGCGTGGCGCGGATCGAGATTAGCGAAATTACGCAGTAGAAAAACGTGAGCCACAACAGGTCAGGTGGCACATCGAGCCACAAGGGCGCGGTCAGCACGACGATGATCGAAGCCAGCGTGCCGCCCATGACCGACATCAGGTCAAGCGCGACCGCAAACCCGGTCGCCTCCCGCGCGCGCGCAATATCCACGCCGGGTGCGGTATCATTGACCCCCCAACGGACGATGAACTGCCAGGTCTGGAAACTGGCAAATCCCATGATCGCCTGCCCCAGCGCGATGATCAGCGCGAAATGGCCGAAACCTTCGGTGCCTAAAGTGCGCGCGGCAATGGCGAGATAGACAAGGCTGAGCACCGCGTTGAACCCGCGTCCGCCCAGCAGCCAGCCCATATTGGCGAATACCCGCTTCATTGTATGTCCAGCGCGGCTTAGCCTGCGGCCTTGGCGCAAGGTGTGAAGGGATACGTATTTGTCATGGCGCGCGGGCCTTAGACGCAAAACGCGCAGCAAGCCAAGCGTGAAAGCGCGCGCGATTGCACCAGTGCCGCCGCGCGTGCGCCCGTCAGTTCACCCCATCGTTGGGATAACAAAGGCATTGCTGCCATCTCCACCGCCATCGGGCCAGCGCTGGGTGATCTTCTTGCCTTTGGTCCAGAACCGCAGCCCTTCGGTGCCATATTGGTCGATATCGCCAAAGCCAGACCGCTTCCACCCGCCGAAGCTGTGGTAGGCGACTGGCACCGGGATCGGCACGTTGATCCCGACCATGCCGACATTGACCCGCGCCGCAAATTCGCGTGCGGCGTGGCCGTTGCGGGTGAAGATCGCGACGCCGTTGCCATATTGATGTTCCGACGGCAGGCGCAGCGCGTGTTCAAAATCATCGGCGCGCACGATTTGCAAAACGGGGCCAAAGATTTCTTCCTGATAGCTTTTCATCTGCGGCGTCACGCGGTCGATCAGCGTCGGGCCGACGAAGAAGCCTTTCTCGTGCCCCTGCAACGTGAACCCGCGCCCGTCGATGACGATTTCCGCGCCTTCATCCTCTGCGGTGGTGATCCACTGTTCGACCCGTGCCTTGTGTTCGGGCGTGACCACCGGGCCGTAATGCGCATCGGGATCGTTGGAGACGCCGATGCGCAGCGCGTGGATCGCGGGGATCAGTTTTTCGCGCAAGGCATTGGCGGTGTCCTCTCCCACCGGCACTACTACCGGCAACGCCATGCAGCGTTCGCCCGCCGAACCAAATGCCGCGCCCGCAAGGTCGTTGACCACCTGATCCAGATCGGCATCGGGCATCACGATCCCGTGGTTCTTCGCCCCGCCAAACGCCTGCACCCGCTTGCCCAAGGCGGTGCCGCGGCCATAGATATATTGCGCAATGTCAGAGCTTCCGACGAAGCTGATCGCGGCGATATCAGGGTGATCGATAATTGCGTCGACCATTTCCTTGTCGCCGTGGACGACCTGCAACAGGCCTTCAGGCGCGCCCGCCTCCACGAACAATTCGGCGAGGCGCACCGGCACCGAAGGATCGCGTTCCGAGGGCTTGAGGATAAACGCATTGCCTGCCGCACACGCCATCCCGAACATCCACATCGGGATCATCGCGGGGAAATTGAACGGGGTGATCCCGGCGCCGATGCCGAGCGGCTGGCGGATCGAATAGACATCGATCCCCGGCCCGGCGCCGTGGGTATATTCGCCCTTGAGCACTTGCGGGATTCCGCAGGCATATTCGATCACTTCCAGCCCGCGCTGAACATCGCCCTTGGCATCGTCGATCACCTTGCCGTGCTCTGATGAAAGCAGTTCGGCAAGGCTCTGCATATTGCCTTCGATCAACTGCTTGAAGGCAAACATTACCCGCGCGCGGCGCTGCGGGTTGGTGGCGGCCCAACCGGGCTGCACCCGCTTGGCGGTCTCCACCGCGCGGGCAAGCAGGGCCGCATCGCCGAGCGCAACTTCGGCCTGAACCTCGCCGATCGACGGGTTCCAGATTTGGTGTTTACGGGTAACAGCGGGGCTGGTGCCGACAATGAAATGATCGATCTGGCGCATGGATTGGGGTCTCCTGTCTCTCCCCCCTCAATGGCGCTACAGGCCGATGCTGGCAAGGGTGCGGGCGGGGGGCCTGTCAATCGGTGCCGTCGTCAAACCCGATACGCTGCGCTGCTGCGCCGCTCATGATGAAGCCGATGGGGCGTTCTGTTTCTTCCTGCAGATGCGCGATCAGGCTGGCGGTGCGGGCAAGCAGCGAAATGCCCTTGAGCGCCGCGAGCGGGAACCCGGCATCGAGCATCACGGCAGGAATCGCGCCGTTGACGTTGATCGGTAACCGGCGGCCAATCGTCGTCGGCAGCACGGTCTGGATGGTGTGCAGCATCGCAATATGCGCGCCGTTGACGCCAAGTTCCCCGGCAAGCGCCAACAGCCGATGCGCGCGCGGATCGCCGCCGGAATGCTGCGGGTGACCAAAGCCGGGTATCGCCTTCTTTTCAGCGCGAAGCTCCTTGATCGCTGCCGCGGCTGCTTCTGCTGGTTCGATCCCTTCCGCCTCTGCGCGGGCGACGCAGGCGGCGTAGAACTTGCCTGCCACCTCGGCGCTGCCCAGCACCACCGATCCGCAGCCGAGCAACCCGGCGGCCACCGCGCCGTGGAACGCCTCAGGCGCGGCGGCATAGGTCATGCGGGTGGCGACCACGCTTGGCACCAATCCATGTTCGGCAATCGCGCACAACACCGCATCGGCCAGCGCCTTCTGCCGGGGATCTGGCATGGTGCCGGTTACGAGCAGCCAGAAATAGCTGGTGAAATCGACCTTGCCGATGACGTCGTTGCACAGATCCAGTCCGCGAACGGTGATACTGGTCGCGTCCGATGTGCAGATCGAAGTGACGGCGTTATCCTGCTTGCCGATGCGCATGGGGCGTTCCTTTTCGATATTCGAAGTTGATTTCGTTATGCGAAGAATATACTAACGCTCTATTGTCAAGACACAAGGTGGGATCAGGCGGATGACAGCCCGGGAAAAACTTCGCAAGAAAGGGGGGCCGTTAGCCGGCGTCACCGTGCTCGAAATGGGCACCTTCATCACTGGCCCAGCCGCCGGGATGCTGTTGGCTGACATGGGCGCGGATGTCATCAAGGTCGAACAGCCGGGCACCGGCGATCCGTTCCGCTCGTTCAAAGGCGGGCTTTATTCGCCGCATTTCCAGACCTATAATCGCAACAAGCGGTCAATCACGATTGATCCCAAACAGCCCGATGATCTCGCCGTGCTCGATCAGCTGGTCGCCACTGCCGATGTGTTCATCCAGAACTTCCGCCCCGGCGTGGCGGATCGCCTGAATGTTGATGCGGCGCGGCTGCAAGCGATCAATCCCGCGCTGGTCTATGCCTCGATCTCGGGCTTTGGCAGCGAAGGGCCGGATCGCGATCGCCCTGCTTTCGATACGGTTGCCCAGGCGGCGAGCGGGTTTCTGCGCCTGCTGGTCAACCCGCAGCACCCGCGCGTGGTCGGCCCCGCGATCGCTGACGCCATGACCGGGTTCTACACCGCCTTGGGCATCCTCGCCGCGCTGAATGAACGCCATATCACGGGCAAGGGCCGGGTGGTCGAAACCTCGATGTTCGAGGCCATGTGCCACTTCAACCTTGACGATTTCACCCACCTCTTATCCGCCGATCAGGTGATGGGGCCGTATAGCCGCCCGCATGTCAGCCAAAGCTATGTGTTCCAATGCGCCGACGGTAAATGGATCGCGCTGCATATGTCATCGCCGCCCAAGTTCTGGGAGAATCTGGCAATCGCTGTGGGTCAGCCCGATATGCTGTCGCGCCCCGCCTTTGCCAGTCGTGAGGCGCGGATTGCGCATTATGACGATGTCGTCGCCTTCCTCGCGCCGATCTTTGCCAGCCGTCCGCGCGATGCATGGACCGCGGATCTTACCCGGCTGGAAGTGCCCAATTCCGCCGTGCTCGACAGCGCCGAAGTTCTCGCGAGCGAGCAGGCCAAGGCGCTCGGCATCGAGGTCAGCGATCCCGATGGCCCCCACGGCACCTTCCGCACAATCCGTTTTCCGCTAACCTTTGATGGTGAACGGATGGACAGCGTCACCGCCCCCCCGGTATTGGGCGCAGATGATGCGGATGTCCGCCGCAGCATCGAAAGGCCAGAACATGGGATCCGCAGAGGCTGACCTGACAGCCAAAAACCCCGAATACCTTTCCACGCTGGAACGCGGCCTGCGCGTATTGAAGGCGTTTGACGAAGATCACCCGGAAATGACCCTGAGCGAGGTGGCGGCCAAGACCGCGCTGCCCCCGGCAGTGGCGCGCCGGTGCCTGATCACGCTGGTGGAATTGGGCTATGTGGGGCAACACGAACGCAAGTTCCTGCTGCGCCCGGCGGTGCTGACGATTGGCTCGGCGTTCCTAGCGTCGATGCAGATCGAACACGTGGTCGCAGCCCCGCTGCAATCCTTGCGCGATTCGACCGGCGACAGTGCCAGCCTTGCGGTGCTGTCAGGGCCAGAGATCCTGTATGTTGCCCATGTTTCTACCGACCGGCGGTTTCGGGTGGCGGCCAATGTCGGCACGCGGTTTCCGTTCCACGCAACCTCGCTGGGCAAGGCATTGGCGGCGCATCTGCCGGATCGCGAACGCGCCGAACTGTTGGCGCGCGCCCCGTTCCAACGCTTTACCGAACGCACGGTGACTGATGGCGCGGCAATGGCTGCGCGGTTGGCGCTGGTGGCGGAGCGTGGTTACGATTCGGCGCTGGATGAACTCGATTACGGCATCGTGTCGGTCGCGGTGCCGCTGTTCGGGCGGGATCGGCGGGTCATTGCCGCGATCAATTGTTCCACCTCCACCACCCGCATTTCGCAAGATGAACTGGTTCGCACCCGGCTGCCCTTGCTGCGCACTGCGGCGGGCGAGATCGAGGCATCGCTGAAACGCTGGCCAACGCTGGAGGCAGCGCTGAAGCCGCAAGGGCAGGGCAGATAAACGGGGGTCTAGGCGGGGTCTAGATGGGGTCAAGGTGGGGTCAAGGAGGGGTCTAGCAAGGGTCAATTATTTTTCGCATATCGAAGTTGACTTCGCATTGCGAAGTTTGTAACTCCTCTGGCACAATGGGGTCGCCATAAGAGCGTCGCGCTGTGCGCGCACAGGGGAGAGAGAATGATGAAATCGCTTAGAACGCCAATGGTCAGCCTTGTGGCAATCGCGGCTGCCAGCGCTGTTCCGCTTCAGGCTCAGGATCTTGCTGATCAGCAGGATGTCGCAATCGACCGCGCGCCTGCAGGTTCGAGCGAAATCATCGTCACCTCGACCCGGCGTTCGGAATCGCTTCAGAACGTGCCGGCTTCGATCACCGCCTTCACCTCCGATGCGATCGAAGCCAAGGGGATCGAACGGCCATCAGATTTCATCGCGCTGACGCCGAACGTCAGCCTGGTCGAAGTGCAGAATGCGGGTTTTTCCTTCGTCATCATTCGCGGCATTTCGCAGAACCGCAACAGCGAACCATCGGTCGCGGTGGTGGTTGATGGCGTGCAGCAGATCAATCCGGCGCAGTTCAATCAGGAACTGGTCGATATCGAGCAGATCGAAGTGCTCAAAGGCCCGCAGGGCGGCCTCTATGGTCGCAATGCGATCGGCGGCGCGATCATCATCACGTCAAAGCAACCGACCGACGAACTCAGCGGCAAGCTGACCGCCGGGATCGACAACGGCATTGGTTATTACCTGCGTGGCAATATGTCAGGCCCGCTGGCCGAGAACCTGAAGTTCCGTGTGGCGGGCAGCTGGTATGATACCAAAGGCCTGATCCGCAACGAATTTCTGGGAGAAGATGCTGATCCGGTTGAAGATTTCAACCTGCGCGGGAATCTGCTCTGGACACCCACGCCTGAATTGACGCTCGACCTGCGCGGTAGTGTCGGCCAGTTGCGTACGCAGGGGCTGTATTACAACATCGTCAATGACGTGAACGACACATCGGTGCCGGTGCAGGTGAACAATGCCGGCATCAATAATCGCGATCTCTACAATGTTGCGCTGCGCGTCAGCCACGAAAGCGATTTCGGCACCTTCGCATCGGTCACGTCATACGACACGGTCACGGAAATTCTGACCGGCGATGCCTTCGACTTTCTGCCGATTCCCGATTCCTTCTTCTTCAACCTGTTCGAAGCGATCCTGGGTCAGGGCAACGGCTTTGACCTTAACCAGAGCCAGTATCTCAACGTGAAGGCGTTCAGCCAGGAACTGCGTTACGAATCCCCGGTGGACAAGCCGGTGCAATTTATCGCTGGTGGCTATCTGGTCGATACCGAGCGGTTCATCTCGGTCGGCAATATGATTGATACCGACAATGGCGTGTTCCCGGTGTTCCGCGAACCGACCACCAATCCGCTCAACCCGCAGTTCAGCTTCCTTGCCGATGGGCAGAACAATTTCGCCTGGGCGTTGTTTGGCAACACGGTGTGGAAGATCAACGACCAACTGCGGTTTGACGCATCCTTGCGCTATGATCGCGACCGGCGCAGCAACACCACACTGACGCCGACCGCGTTCCTGCCCAATATTCCGGGATTCCCCGAAGGGCAGGCGGGCGAAGTGCGCCGCCGCACCTTCGATGCATGGCAGCCCAAGGCCACGCTGACTTACAAGCCGGTTGAAGACGTCACGCTGTTCGGCGGGTGGAGCCGTGGTTTCCGTTCGGGCGGGTTCAACCAGACCGGCGTGGGCGCGGTCGCGGCGGCCAATGGCATTGTCGGCGTCAATGACATTTTCGAGGCTGAAATTGCCGAAACCATCGAAATTGGTGCCAAGACCCGCACGGCGGACCGCGCGCTGACGTTCAATGTCAGCGGGTTCACCACCAAATCGGAAAACAGCTACTTCTTCGTGTTTCTGGCGGAGAATTCGACCCAGAACCTTGGCAATGTCCCGCGTTCGCGGCTCAAGGGTTTTGAGGTCGATGCCACCTTGCGCGCGACCAATTCGCTCGATCTCAGCGTGGGCTATGGCTACACTGACAGCGCAATCCGCAGCTTTGCCGATCCATCGGTGCTGGGCAACAAATTGCCCGGTGTCAGCCGTTCGACCTTCAACTTTGCCGCGCAGCACCGGTCAGAGATTGCCCGGGGCATGGATCTGGTGGCCCGCGCCGATTACCGCCGCACCGGGCGGACGTGGTGGGATCTGGTCAATTCGACGTCGCGCAATCCGGTCGATATTATCGACACGCGGGTTAGCCTTGAAAAGGACGGCTGGAAACTTTCCGCCTTTGCGCAGAACCTGTTTGACGAGGATTACAACACCGAATTTTCGCCCGGTGGGTTCGTGTGGAAAGGCCGTCCGCGGCGATTTGGTGCCGAAATCAGCTTGTCATTCTGAAGGAACGATCCATGACCAAGGTGCTGGTGCTATACTATTCGAGCTATGGCCATATCGAGGCGATGGCCGCCGCGGTGGCTGATGGCGCAGCGAGTGTCCCCGGCACCGAAGTCGTGGTGAAGCGCGTGCCCGAACTGGTGCCCGATGATGTGGCAACCGCTTCGGGTATCAAGCTTGATCAGGCCGCCCCCATTGCCACCCCGGATGAACTGGCGGATTATGACGCAATCATCTTCGGCACGCCCACCCGGTTTGGCAATATGGCGGCGCAGATGCGCAACTTCCTCGATCAGACCGGCGGGTTGTGGTTCACCAAGGCGCTGGTCGGCAAGGTTGGTTCCGTGTTCGTTTCCACCGCCAGCCAGCACGGCGGGCAGGAAACCACCATCACCTCGTTCCACACCACGCTGCTGCATCACGGTATGGTGATTGTCGGCCTGCCCTATTCCTTTGCGGGCAACGCCGAGATGGGCGAAATCAGCGGCGGCACGCCTTATGGTGCATCGACGTTGGCGGGGAACGACGGCAGCCGTATGCCGAGCGAAAATGAACTGGCCGGCGCGCGTTTCCAAGGGGCGCACGTTGCCCAGATCGCGGGTAAACTGGCTGCCTGAACAGTTTTGGGACTGATGGAGAGAGATGACCATGACGCAAAAAATGCCCGCAAGGATTTTGGCTAACCGGCTGCACCACACCGCCTATGTGACCAAGGATCTGGAGGCCACCCGCGCGTTTTACGAAGACATGCTCGGTTTCCCGTTGATGGCGACCTATTGCGAAAAGGACGAATTGTTCGGCAAGGAACGCATCTATTGCCACGTGTTCTTCGAACTGGCCGATGGCAGCGCGCTGGCGTTTTTCCAGTTTGCCGATCCGGACGATCAGGCTGAATTCGGCCCCGAAATGCCCGAAAGCCCGTTCACGCACGTCGCGCTGGATGTGGACGCTGATGCCCAGGCCGAAATCGAACGCCGCATCGCCGCCGCCGGATTTGCCGAGCCTGACACCTATGTGCTCGAACATGGCTATTGCCGCTCGGTCTATATCAAAGACCCCAATGGCATGTTGCTCGAATTCACCCATGATGATCCGCGCGCGGCCCCGCTGGATGCGGAACGCCGCGCATCGGCGCATGGTGAGTTGAAGCGTTGGCTGGCGGGGCAATACCATAACAACAACCCGTTCCGCGCCGAACACGCTGCCTGACAGGACACGCAAGGGTCGGAAAGTGCTCTAGATGGAGTATCGCGACGTCGCCGTTCACGGCGGCACGATCCCGATCTGGATGGCGGGAGCGGGTGTTCCGGTCATCCTGCTGCACGGCTGGACGCTCGATCACCGGATGTGGCAGCCGCAAATCGAGGGGCTGGCACCGGATTTCCTGCTGGTGATGCCCGATCGGCGCGGCTGCGGGCATGCCACCGCACCGCCCGATCTGGCGCGTGAGGCGCAGGATGTGATCGCGATTGCCGATGCGCTTGGTTTTGACCGGTTCGCGCTTATCGGCCTGTCGCAGGGCGCGGTGGTGGCGCTGGATGTAGCACAGCAATATGCGGCACGGCCGGTGGGCGTGGTGGTATCAGGTGCGCCGCTGCCCACGCTGGTCGATCGCGAGGAGGTGATCGCGCTGGATCGCTACCGGCAATGGGCGGCCGCAGGCAACATGGCGGCGCTGCGGGCGGATTGGGCCGCGCATCCGTTGATGCAAGCCCATTCCGACGCGGCGCGCACGCTGATCGCTGCGATGCTGGCCGATTATGACGGACGCGATCTTGCCGCCGTTGGCGACCCTCCGAACCTTTCGCAAGCGGCCCTGCACGCGCTGGCCGTGCCGGTGCTGGCGATGACCGGCGCGCATGATACGCAGTGGCGGCGCGCCTGTGCCATGGCGCTCGCCAATGCGGCCCCGTGCGCACGCCATGCGCTGATCGACGGCGCGGGCCACCTTGCCAATGCCGACAATCCGGGTGATTTCAACACGACGGTGGGTGACTTCCTGCGCGCCTGCACTACCCTCGACGCTCTTAACACAACAAGGCCCGCATCATGACTACCCGCTTTGCCACCACCCATGTCGGCAGCCTGCCGCGCCCCGAAGCCCTGCTCGAACTGGTGTTTGCTCGCGAAGGCGGGCAGGCGGTGTCCGAAACCGATTTTGACGCCGCGGTGGAAGAAGCGACCGCCTATGTCATCGCGCGGCAGAAACAGGCAGGCATTGCCATCGTCAACGATGGCGAAATGTCCAAGCCCAGCTACGCCACCTATATCAAGCACCGCCTGTCGGGTTTTGGCGGCAAGGCCGGCCAGTATGAATTCGCTGACCTAGAGGCCTTCCCCGGTGCCAAGGCACAGGTGTTCGGCAACAAGGGCCGGGCCAAACGTTCTGCGCCAGCCTGCACCGCGCCGATTGAAGTAATCGACATGGAAGCCCCGCGCATCGATGCCGAGCGGCTGGTGCGGCTGGCTGCCAATAAAGACGGGGGTGGCCACGCCACCTTCATGTCTGCCGCATCGCCGGGCGTGACCGCGCTGTTCTTCCCCAACCAGTTTTACGCCAGCGATGAAGAATATGTCTTCGCGCTGGCCGAAGGGCTGCGCCACGAATACGAAACCATCGCGGCCGCCGGGATCACCTTGCAAGTCGATTGCCCTGATCTCGCCATGGGCCGCCATGTGCAGTTCACCCACCTGTCGCTTGAGGAGTTTCGCAAGCGTATCGGCATGAACATCGCCGCGCTCAACCACGCGGTGCAGAACATTCCGGCGGAGCAATTGCGGATGCACCTGTGCTGGGGCAACTACCCCGGCCCGCACCACTGCGATGTGGCGCTGGGCGAGATTGCCGATATCGTGTGGCAGGCCAAACCGCAGACCGTGCTGATCGAAGGTGCCAACCCGCGCCACGCGCATGAATTCGCGTTCTTTGCCGATCACTCGATGCCTGACGACAAGATCCTGTGCCCCGGCATGGTCGAACCGCAAAGCCCCTATATCGAACACCCCGAACTGATCGCGCAGCGGATTGGCCGTTATGCGGATCTGTTGGGGACGCAGCGGGTGATGGCGGGGGTCGATTGCGGGTTTTCGGTGCACGCGGGCAGCAATGCGCTCGACCCCGAAATCGTCTGGGCCAAACTGGCTGCGCTGGCCGAAGGAGCCGAAATCGCTAGCGCGCGTTATTGATCGCAGGCTCGAACAACTATTGACCAGTCGCCCGGATTCGTGGCAGTGGCTCGCCCCGCCCAAGGGGGGTCTTGACCCCCGCTAGCGGTGCGTTGACCCCGGCTTGATCGATGTTTCACATGAAACAATCGCCCCGCGCCGCCGGTAAATGCGGGTGTAGCTCAATGGTAGAGCAGCAGCTTCCCAAGCTGACGACGAGGGTTCGATTCCCTTCACCCGCTCCATCACCCCCTTCCCCAAACGTCCAAATTTGTCTATAAAGCCCTTGGATTTCAGAGGGTTTTTTGCTCATCGCCGTCCACCCAAATCTTCACATTTCCAACCGCGTCCAATGTCT
>PHEB01000034.1:5000-14332 GCA_002842735.1 Alphaproteobacteria bacterium HGW-Alphaproteobacteria-7
GCTCTGCGCTTGACCTTGCGCCGGCCGGAACGGCGGTGCTGGTCGGCATGGCCAGTCGCCGCAATGTCGATCTAGCGAATGTGGAGCGGATTGACTTCGGCAGCAACAGCTTCACCGATTTCGTCGCCCCGGTGCTGATGCGCGAACATGTCGGAGCGGACGGGATCATCGGGCTGGATGCCCTGCAGGATTTCCGTGTGCTGATCGATTTCCGCAATCACACTATTGCAGTCGAGGATGCCGCCGCCAAGGAGAGCAACCGCGGGTTCGAAATCATCGTGCGTGCGCGGCAGGAATTGGGTCAGCTCCTGATTACCAATGCGCTGGTCGAAGGCGTGCGTGCGACCGTCATTATCGACACCGGCGCACAATCGAGCCTGGGTAACATCGCCCTGCGCGAACGCATCCGGGCCAAACGCGCGCAGGCGGTTGTCACCACTGACGTCAATGGTGTTGATCTGATCGGCCAACTTGCGGTCGTCCGATCGCTCAGCATTCAGGGTCTGGCGCTCAACGATGTGCCGCTGACCTTTGCCGACACCCCGGCCTTTGCCGCGCTTGGCTTTACCGACAAGCCGGTGCTGTCGCTGGGAATGCAGCATCTGGCGTTGTTTGACCGGGTGGCGATCGACTTTGCCCGCCAACGGGTTTTGTTCGATGTGCCGCAAGATATCGCCCGGACGATGCGCGAGGTAAAGCGCGCCAATCAATACAGGTCGGACTTCTAAACCGCCTGCCTTGCGGGATGCGCCCCTTGCGCCCACATGATGGCGCGACATGCCACCTGATAAAGACCAGCCAGCCGATCCCCTCATTCGCGCCCGAGATGCCGAAAGCTGGGCGACGCTGCGGCGGTTCCTGCCTTACCTGTGGCCAAAGGATAATCCGGGGCTGAAGCTGCGGATCGTGATCGCAATGGCGTTGGTGCTGGCGGCCAAGGGCGTAATGCTGGCGCTGCCGTTTGCCTATAAGGGCGCGGTTGATGCGATGTCGGGGTCGGGGTCGGGTTCGGGGGCGGGTTCGGGTTCGGGGGCCGGGACGGTCGATGCGGGCCTTACCGTCGCGCTGGCGCTGGTGGTGGCCTATGCGCTGGGGCGCTTTACTGCGGTGGCTTTCGACAATCTGCGCAATATCGCGTTTGAACGGGTCGGCCAGCAGGCGACGCTGAATTTGGCGGAGGATGTTTTCGCCCGCCTGCACCGCCTGTCGCTGCGTTTCCACCTCGCGCGGCGCACCGGCGAAGTCACCAAGATCATCGAACGCGGCACCAAAAGCATCGATCAGATGCTGTATTTCCTGCTGTTCAACATTGCACCGACGATCATCGAGCTGATCGCGGTCGGGATCATTTTCTACATCAATTTCGGGATCGAGCTGGTTGCGGCCACTGCGGTGACGGTGGTGGCCTATGTCTGGGTGACGCGGGCGATCACCGAATGGCGCACCAAATTGCGGCGCGAGATGAATGACCTTGATGGCAAGGCGCTGCACCGCGCGGTTGATTCGCTGCTGAATTACGAAACGGTGAAGTATTTCGGCGCCGAGGCGCGCGAGGAAGCGCGCTACGCCAGCGCCGCACGCGCCTATGCCGAAGCGGCGATCAAATCGGAAAACTCGGTCGGCCTGCTCAACATGGCCCAATCGGTGATCACCAACGGGCTGGTGGCGGTCGCGATGGCCTATACCGTGTGGGGGTGGAGCAAGGGCACGTTGACAGTTGGCGATCTGGTGCTGGTCAACACCTATCTGATCCAGCTGTTCCGCCCGCTGGACGTGCTGGGCTGGGTCTATCGCACCATCCGGCAGGGCTTGATCGACATGGCCGAAATGTTCCGGCTGATCGATACCGATATCGAGGTGAAGGACGCCCCCGGCGCGCCCGCGCTGATCGTGCGCAGGCCGACGGTGGCGTTCGACAATGTCAGTTTTGGCTATGATCCGGGGCGCACGATCCTGCGCGGTCTCAGCTTTGAAGTGCCCGCCGGATCGTCGCTCGCCATCGTCGGGCCTTCGGGCGCGGGAAAGAGCACCATCGGGCGGTTGCTGTTCCGGTTCTATGATCCGACGCAAGGCCGGGTGCTGGTGGGGGGCGAGGATATTGCCACCGTCACACAGGCAAGCGTGCGCGCGGCGATCGGCATTGTTCCGCAGGATTCGGTGCTGTTCAACGAAAGCCTCGCCTATAACATCGCCTATGGGGCGGAGGGAGCGGATCAGGCGATGATCGAACAGGCCGCGCGCGATGCCGCGCTGACCCCGCTGATCGAACGCCTGCCTGACCGTTATGATACGATGGTGGGCGAACGCGGGCTGAAACTGTCGGGCGGCGAGAAACAGCGCGTCGCCATCGCCCGCACGCTGGTGAAGAACCCGCCGATCCTGCTGCTGGACGAGGCGACCAGCGCCTTGGACAGCCGCACCGAGCAGGAAATCCTCGCCACCCTGAAACGCATCGCCAAGGGGCGCACCACGATTGCGATTGCCCACCGGCTGTCGACGATTGCCGATGCGGATCGCATCATCGTGCTCGATCACGGCCAACTGGTTGAAAGCGGCAACCATGCCGATCTGCTGGGCCATGACGGGCTTTATGCTGATATGTGGGCGCGTCAGGCGAACGAACAGCGCGAGGATGATCCCGCCGCCGCAGTCGAAGCGGCGGAGTAACGGGTCGCCATTGCCTGCTTTGCCGCGCGCGGTTAGTCCTCTCTCCATTCCTAAACCGGAGAGAGAGCCAAAAATGCGCCATTCCCGACTGCCACTGCGCCTGACCGCCCTGCTGCTTGCCAGCGCCGCCGTTCCCGCTGCTGCTCAAGATGCCGTCGCCCCTGCCGCGCCCGCTGTGCCGATCCCCGCCGCGATGACGGCTGAGGATATGCCGCCGATCCCGCTGGCCCTGGCCGAGCGCGCGCGCCCCTATCTCGAAGCGCGCGGCGCAGGCTTTGCCGGATGGGATCCGAACGCCCGCGCAGTGCTGATCTCCACCCGCTTTGCCAATGTCAGCCAACTCCACCGGGTCGAGATGCCGCTGGGCGCGCGCACCCAGATCAGTTTCGAAGCCGAGCCGGTGCGCGGCGGCTATGCGCCGGGCAAGGGCGACATTATTCTGGTGACCAAAGATCGCGGCGGGGATGAATATTTTCAGCTCCACACGCTGAAAGATGGCCGCCTGACCTTGCTGACCGACGGCAAGAGCCGCAACGGGCTGAATGCCTGGAGCAAAGATGGCGAACTCATCGGCTATAGCTCAACCGCGCGCAACGGGGTGGATGCCGATCTTTACGTGATGAACCCGCGCGATCCCGCCTCGGCGCGCATGGTGCATCAAAGCCAGGGGGGCGGCTGGGCCATCGTCGCCTTTGCCGCTGACAAGCAGACCGCCATCGTCATCGATTATAATTCGGTGCAGGATCTTGATCCCTACCTGCTCGATCTGACGAGCGGCGCGATGGTTCCGATTGGCAATCCGGCGGCAGAGATTGCCTATGGCGGGCTGGAAATCGCGCCCGATGGCACCTTGTGGGTAACAAGCGATCAAGGGTCGGATTTCCAGCGCTTGGGCCGCCTAGACCCCCTCTCGGGTGCTTTTAGCCATGTTTCACGTGAAACATGGGACATCGACAGTTTTGACATTTCGGACGATGGCAAGACCATCGCCTATGTGGTGAACGAGGCTGGGTCCGACCGGCTGCGGCTGATGGATGTGGCCAGCGGCACAGTGACCAAGGTCGATGCCCTGCCCGCTGGTCAGATCGGCGGGCTGGAGTTTGCACCGTGGGGCGAGATCGGCTTTTCGTTCTCCTCGGCCAAAAGCGCAGCGGACGTATGGTCGCTCGACCCAGCGACGATGGCGCTGACCCGCTGGACGCAGAGCGAGACCGGCGGGCTGGACGCGGGCGTGAATGTCGAACCGAGGATCGTGACCACCCAAAGCTTTGATGGGCTGGAGGTATCCGGCCTGCTCTATCTGCCCGATCCGGCGAAGTTCCCCGGCAAACGCCCGCTGATCGTTTCTGTCCACGGCGGGCCTGAAGCGCAGAGCACCGCCGGGTTCATGGGGCGCAACAACTACTACCTCAACGAATTGGGCATCGGGATATTCTACCCCAATGTGCGCGGATCGACCGGCTATGGCAAAACCTTCGTCAGCCTCGACAATGGCCCGTTCAAGCGCGAAGATTCGGTGCGCGACATGGAGGCGCTGATCGACGCCGTGCGCAAGGATGCAGCGGTCGATGCGGCGCGCGTCGGCCTCAGCGGCGGGTCTTATGGCGGCTATATGTGCTATGCCGCTGCGGTGCAGATGAAGGACAAGCTGACCGCGACGCAGTGCACCGTCGCGATCAGCAATTTCGTCAGCTTCCTTGAAAACACCAACCCCTATCGGCAGGATCTGCGCCGCGTGGAATATGGTGACGAGCGCGACCCGGTGCAGCGCGCCAAGCTGACCGAGATCAGCCCGCTGACCCGCGTGAACGCAATCGAAAAGCCGATGTTCGTGATCACCGGCGCCAATGATCCGCGCGTGCCCAAATCCGAAGCCGATCAGATGGTCGCCGCGATCCGTGCCAATGGCGGCGAGGCATGGCACCTTGTCGCCGCCGATGAAGGCCACGGTTTCCGCAAGAAGGCCAATTCGGATTACGCCTTCCTCGCGCAGCTGGCGTTCTGGGAAAAGCACCTGCTGGGGGAGTGACGACAGGAATGCGAATCGCGGATCGTGGCGGATCGCTTGTTGGAGACACAGGTTACACTGTCCAGGAACCGAAAAGTCCGGTGCCCAAGCAACGCTGAAAGCGGGAATGGAAGGGGCAGGGCCGGTCATGCGCACCGGCCTGCCAGCCTGATGGCGAGTAGGAAAGCTGGGCGTCAGGGCGCAGCCGCTTGCCCCGCCAATTCCCGCAACACCGCCACCATCACGAACCGCCATTCATGCGCGTCGAGCACCGGGGCCATGCCCGCCAGCATCCCCGCAAGGTCGCTGACCGGGGGCGGCGTCATCACAGGATATACTTGCTGAGGTCGGTATTGCCCGCAAGGTCAGCCAGCTTGTCACGCACGTAAGCAGCGTCGATCAACACCGTTTGACCCTTCAGATCCTCGGCCTCGAAGCTGACTTCTTCGAGCAATCGCTCCATCACCGTCTGCAACCGCCGCGCGCCGATATTTTCGACGCTGGCGTTCACCTGCGCGGCGATGTGGGCGATTTCCGTGACGGCATCCTCGGTGATGTCGAGCGTCACGTCTTCTGTGCCGAGCAGCGCCTTGTATTGCGCCACCAGATTGGCGCGCGTTTCGGACAGGATGCGGACAAAATCCGCCTCGGTCAGCGCGCGCAGTTCCACCCGGATCGGCAAGCGGCCCTGCAATTCGGGGAGCATATCGGATGGCTTGGCGACGTGGAACGCGCCTGACGCGATGAACAATACGTGGTCGGTTTTCATCGGCCCATGCTTGGTCGCCACCGTGGTGCCTTCGATCAGCGGCAGCAGATCGCGCTGCACCCCTTCGCGGCTGACAGAGCCGCCGCGCACATCGGAAACCGCGATCTTGTCGATCTCATCAAGGAACACGATCCCGTTGGTTTCGGCATTGGCGAGCGCCGCTCGCGCGACATCGTCCTGATCCAGCCGCTTGTCCGCTTCCTCGTCCACCAGCCGGTCCCACGCATCGGGCACACGCAATTTCTGGCGGCGGGTGGCCTTGCGGCCCAGCGCTTTGCCCATCATGTCAGACAGGTCGATCATCCCGATCTGCCCGCCCATATTGCCCATATCGAACGGGGCAGACGGGCCATCAGCGACCTCGATCTCGACCTCGACATCGTTCATTGCGTTCTGCACAATCCGCTGGCGAAAACTGGCCCGCGTCGCTTCGGAGGCATTGTCGCCCACCAGCGCGGTCAGCAGTCGCTCCATCGCGGCATCGGACGCTGCCTCGCGCACGGCTTCGCGGCGGCGTTCCTTTTCCAGCCGGATCGCTTCTTCAACCAGATCACGCGCAATCTGTTCGACATCGCGCCCGACATAGCCGACTTCGGTGAACTTGGTCGCTTCAACCTTGATGAACGGGGCCTCGGCCAGCTTCGCCAGGCGGCGGCTGATCTCGGTTTTGCCGCAGCCTGTGGGGCCGATCATCAGGATGTTCTTGGGCGTAACCTCATCGCGCAGATCCGCACCGAGGCGTTGCCGACGCCAGCGGTTGCGCAGCGCCACGGCAACCGCGCGCTTGGCGTCCTGCTGCCCGATGATATGTTCATCAAGCGCGGCGACGATGGCTTTGGGGGTAAGGTTGTCCATAATTGGGTGATCCTGAGAGAGACCCGTTCGCCCTGAGCTTGTCGAAGGGCTGTCCTTTCTTTTGACAGCCACACTCTTCTGAAGGGCAGGGGCCGAAGAAGAACGGTGCTTCGACAAGCTCAGCACGAACGGAAGTAACAGTTAGACAGTTTCAACCGTCAGATTGCCATTGGTAAAGACGCAGATATCCGCCGCAACCGCCATGGCCTTGCGCGCGATCACTTCGGCGTCGCTTTCATAATCGGCAAGCGCGCGCGCTGCGGCGAGCGCGAAGTTGCCGCCCGATCCGATCGCGGCAATTTCGCCCACCGGCTCCAGCACATCGCCATTGCCGGTCAGCACCAGCAGTGTGTCGGCATCAGCAACGATCATCAAGGCTTCGAGATTGCGCAGATATTTGTCGGTGCGCCAATCCTTGGCGAGTTCAACCGCGGCGCGCATCAACTGGCCCGAATGCTGTTCCAGCTTTTTCTCAAGCCGCTCGAACAACGTAAATGCATCCGCCGTCGCCCCGGCGAACCCCGCCACGACGCTGCCATCACCAATGCGGCGCACCTTGCGCGCATTGGGTTTCATCACGGTGTTGCCCATCGACACCTGCCCATCACCCGCGATCACGGTTTTGTTGCCGCGCCGCACGCCGATGATGGTGGTGCCGTGCCACTGGATAAGGCCGTGGCTCGCCGGATCGTTTGTCATGATCGGGAATATGGCGCACCTGTCCGCAGGATCAAGCGCGCTTGTAGCAAAGACCTATGGCCCGCCCGGCCCGCCGCCGGGCAGCCCGGCCCCGCCGACCTGGCCAATATTGCCGAACAGTTCTTCAAAGAAGCCGCGTTCACGCCCCAGCGTCGGGGTCTTGTTGCCATTGGGGTCGAGAAACACCACCTGATCGATACCGCTGCGGTTCACACTGATCACCCGCCCCGCTTCATCGAACTGCACCGCCATCACACTGTGATCGCGAATCTGCGGGCGGTTGAACGGGCGCTGGCCGGTGATGCTGGAAACATAATACCAGGTCGGCGTGCCGAACTGGCTGATGAAGGTGGGCCGCCCCAGCGTTCCTTCGACCGATTGCTGGTTATCGATCCGCGGCTGAATCGCGTTGGTCAGCATCGGATCGACGATATAACCGCGCGATTCGCGGATCGAAGAACACGCCGGAAGCGTGGCCGCAATCGCGGCCAGCAACACGACTGCCCTGATCCTGCGCGCGCCGGATTTCATTACGCCTGCGTCTTTCATCTGCGCCAAACCGTGTTCGTCCCGTCCTGTGTCGCGCGATTGCGCTTTTGTCCCTTGGGGGATGCGCTTTAAGGGGCTAGGCGCAAGCTTGCAACGCACCATATGGCAAAGCGGTGGCGCAGGCGGCCTGAACTGCGGTTGAACTGCGCTTGAACTGCACTGGGGCGCATCCGCATGATGGGCGTTTGCGTAACAAATATGGGGCGATTGCGCCTGCGATGATCCGATTTTGAACGTGCGAAAGGCCCGTAAAGCATGTCCTTCCTGTCCCGCCTGCTCGGCACTGCCCCCGACCCGCGTGAAAGCGTGCGTCCGCTGTGGCACCGCGTGATCGAACTGGCGCGTGACCCGGCCTATTATACCGAATGCGGTGTGGCCGATTCGATTGCGGGGCGGTTCGACATGATTACCGCTGTGCTCAGCACCGTGATGGTGCGGATCGAGGCGTCCGAAATGCGGTCGGAAAGCGCGCTGCTGGCAGAATTGTTCGTCGAGGATATGGACGGACAATTGCGCGAATTCGGGGTGAATGACGTGGTGGTGGGCAAACGCATCGGCAAGCTGATGAGCGTGCTCGGCGGCAGGCTGGGCGCCTATCGCAGCGCATTGAACGCGGGCGATCTGGAAAAGCTGGCCAGTGCGGTGCAGCGCAACGTGACCTTTGCCGACGGGGCGGATGAGACGGCGAGCGCGGGCATGGTCGCCGAACGGCTGATGCAGCTGTCGCAGCGGCTCACCCGGTTCAGTGACGACGATATGCTCAAAGCGAGCGCGATTGAATGAGCGCGCCAACCTCTTCCGCCACGCCCCCGTCCGAACTGACCCGCATGGTCAAGGCGCGGCCCCTGCCCGCCGATCCGGTGGTGATTGAGGCAAGCGCCGAGGAACGCGCTGCGCTGGCGGCACGGTTCGGGCTGGGCGCAGTGCAGAGCCTGCGGGCCGAAGTGACGCTCGACCAAAAAGCGCGCGCGATCCGGGCGACCGGGCGGCTGCGGGCCGAAATCATGCAACCCTGCGCGATTTCAGCGGAGGATTTCCCGGTCAGCATCGATGCCCCGGTCGACCTGCGCTTCGTCGAAGATAGCGGCCGGCCGATGACCGAGGATGAGGCGCTCGAAATCGAGCTCGAAGCCGATGATTGCGACGAAATCGCCTTTACCGGCGAAATGTTCGACCTGGGCGAAGCGGTGGCGCAGACACTCGGCCTCGCGATTGATCCCTACGCCGAAGGGCCGAACGCCGATGCCGCGCGCAAAGCCGCAGGGATCGTGGCCGAGGGCGAGCAGGACGGACCGCTGGCGGAAATGCTGGCGGCGCTGAAGAAGGATTAGGCGGAACGCCCGCTTTTGGGCGGCGCGGTGTTCGCCGGGAACGGCGGGGATTGGGTGGAATTCAGCCATCCCGTCACCCCAGCGAAAGCTGGGGCCCAGGGCCGCAAGTGGCAGTGCTCGCCGCTTGAGATCCCAGCTTCCGCTGGGATGACGGATAGTGGCAGGTTTTGGGGTCGCGCCGTGTTGATTGGAATGACCGAGACGGGGCAGCTAGCTGCTGTTTTGCGCTCGGATCGGGAAGCGATTTAAAAGCGCACGCAGGCTATTTGCGGCAACAGCAAACCGGTCGTTGATCGGAA
The DNA here is from genome assembly GCA_002842735.1 of Alphaproteobacteria bacterium HGW-Alphaproteobacteria-7. GTDB lineage: Bacteria > Pseudomonadota > Alphaproteobacteria > Sphingomonadales > Sphingomonadaceae > Erythrobacter. Next base: position 14,178 of record PHEB01000034.1, read on the forward strand.
TGTTGAATCCAATCTCACCGAAATCTCCGTCGCGTTTGCACCAAGGTGGCAGCGCCTCTAATGAAAATGCTATCCGAACTTCCAACTCCGACAACCGCTCGAAATCGAGATTCGGTTCTGTAAAACCACAATATGCGTTCTCAGCTTTGCCCAAG
>PHEB01000035.1 GCA_002842735.1 Alphaproteobacteria bacterium HGW-Alphaproteobacteria-7
GGCCTCACGCCCTTCGAATACATCTGCAAAATGTGGACAATCGAGCCAGACAGATTTAACCTCAATCCAACCCATCAAATGCCGGGACTAAACACCTAGAACTTGGCGCGCAGCGTTACCGGCACACCGCGTTCGGTCAGTCGCGCCTGGATCTCGACCAAGGTAATATCCCCCTGCTCGGCGAGCAGCCCCTTGATGAAGTCACAATGCGCTTCGATCCTGCCCGAGTGGCGGTCACCTCCGCGAGGCTTGGCAACCGCCCTACCATGCTGAAGAGCAAGGCACCTCCAGCGAATAGCGCTCGAAATGCTGACATCAAAATGGGCTGCAGCCGCTCGGCAACTCATGCCGCCGTCGATCGCAGCGATAGGTGCTTTGCGCTTCGCGAGACCATCGGGCCCATCCGCGTTGAAGCGCAGGACCCAGTCCCGCACGATCTGCAGTGTGACCCCGGCAACCTTCGCCGCATCGCTCCGGCTGCCGCCATCCAGGATCAACGCTATCGCCAGCAGGCGTCGAACCTGATCAGGATCGCCGCATCGTCGCACAAACCACCGCAAATCCGTCGCTGTATGATCCGTTCAAACCCCAATCGCTGCCGCCATCGCAAGCCTCCATGTGCTTGCAGCATCGAATCAGGTCAGCCAGCCAATGGGAACCCCACCACGTAAGTCATCCACAGCGCTCATTGGTACAAGTGAACTGCAGGCCATCAGGCCCGCGCCCGCTAACAAGCGTCGCAGACAAACTTCTGATTAACAGTAGCGAAAATGCAACATAATGTGTTGCGCCGCAGCATAATTACAATGTGGAATTCGCAAACGCATAATGATGCGTTTCGACAAACGAGGTCAGAAGCCGTAGCGTAAACCCAGCCACACGGTGCGCGGTGCGCCCAGATCGATCGATCCGCCCTGATTGCGGGTGATGATTGTCTCGTCCGTTAAATTCTCGGCCCGCACCACCATTGATAGCGCTCCGGCGAGCGGCGCGGTGAGAAATGCGTCCAGCGTGGTGGCCGGTGCCAGCCGGTCAGCCTCGCGATCATCCTCGAATTGAGCCGCGACATGGCGCAGGGTTCCCGCCACCCGCCAACCGGGCGCTGGCTGCCAACCAAACGTAACCGACGCGGCGAATTCGGGGGTCTGCGCCGGACGGTTCCCGTCAAGATCAATCGACGCGCCTTCACCCCGCACCTCGGCATCGGTCCAGGCCAGCGAACCATCGATAGTGACCGCGCCGAATTTGGCAGCAAGGCTCGCCTCGATCCCGCGCGCGGTGATCGCGGGCAGGTTTTCGCGGCGGCGCAGGTTGGGGGCGATGGTCACATTGGCGATGGCGTTTTCGACCTCGTTGTCGAACGCGGTGAGCGACAGCACGATTTGATTGATCGGCTGCCAGTCCAGCCCCACCTCGACCCCTTCGAGCCGTTCATTCTCCAGCGTGGCATTGGCCTCAGTCACCACCGGAAACACCACAAACGGGCGGTAGAGTTCATTCAAGGTCGGCAGGCGCAGTCCGGTATAGGCGGCGGCGCGGATATCCAGCCGCCGGGTGGCATAGAACAACGCGCCCGCGCGCCAGCTTACCGCCCAGTCCGACCGATCCGGCGCGCTGATCGCATTGACCGGCACCCCGGCAGCATCGACCGCGCGGAAAAATCCGCCGGTAATGCTGGTGCGATCCGCGCGCAGCCCGCCGTTGACCAGTAGCGGGCCGATCTGCCAGTCATCCTCGACAAACAGCCCGAGATTGGCAGTCGCCCCGCCCGCGCGGCGGCGTTCGGTGGCAAGCCCGGTAAAGGCGCTGATCGCGTCTTCCTGCAATTCCCCATCGGCGCGGCGGTAATCGGCGCCGATGCGGATATCGTGCGCTTCAGCCAGCGGCGGGCGCAGTTCGAACTTGCCGCCCACCCCGGTTGAAGGCGTAGCGCGCTGATCGAGCGCCGGGGTAAAGCGGGTCGAACTGATCACCACGTTGGTAAAATCGCGCGCCTGAACATAGGCGAGTGCATCAAATTGCCATGGCCCGCGCCCAACAATGCGCAGGCTGGCCTCCTGCCCCTCGCTGGTCGAATCTGCGCCTTCGAACCTGAGTGTGCGGGCATCGCGGAACGCGGCGACGCGGGCCTGCAGTTCGACATCTGAGGTCAGCGGGGCGACCGCGCGCACTGCGGCGTTCCAGCTATCAAACCCGGCGCGCGCTGTGGCGGGGACGCGCTGATCATCGGGCGTGGTAAAGAACCCCTGCCCGCGATCCCAGCGACCGCTGGCAACCGCGAACCCGCGCCCCAATCGCTGGGTCAGCACGCCGCTGAGTTCGCTTTCGGCGCGGCTGTTGATCGCTGCGCTGGCGAGCAATGGCGCGCTCTCTCCGGGTGCGGCGCTTTCCAACTCGATCGTGCCCGCCAATGCGCCCGCACCAAACGGCCCCGACCCGCCGCCGCGCGTCACCCGCACGGTGCCCAAGGTTTCAGGCGCGATGGCGGACAACGGAATAAAGCCGAAGAACGGATCAGCAATCGGCACCCCGTCCAGCAACACCAGCGCGCGGCTGGTGGCATTGCCGCCCAACGCGCGCAGCGTCACGCCTTGGGCGCTCGGGTTGGATGAACGGCTGTCCGAACGGCGGAACTGCTGGAATCCTGCCACGCCGCGCAGCACATCCTCGATCCGGCCCGACGGGCTGGCAATAATCACATCGCGTTCCAGCGTGGTGGTGGCGTAGATGCTGGTCGACAGTGCCGGATCAAGCCCGCGCCCGGTAACGATGATGTCGGATCGAGGTTCCGCGTTCAGAACCTCATCATCCTGCGCGGCAAGCGGCACGGCCAAGGCAAGAACGGTCAGGGGGCCGGACAGACGTAGCAACATTCTCATGCCTGCGCGCCTAGCGGTTCGGCCTGCCCGCGTCACCCAAAAGTCAGTTGCAGAATGCCATTCAAGACTCGCTTTTGCGCAAAGTCTGTGGTTACATCAGTGTCAACAAGGGAAAGAGGGCCTGTCATGCTTGCAACACCACCAGATTTCGACGCGCTGATCGTTGGTGCCGGGATTTCCGGGATCGGCATGGCCGCACATATGGAATCAAAGGCCCCGCATCACACCTACACCATCCTTGACCGGCGCGATAATCTGGGCGGGACGTGGGATCTGTTCCGCTATCCCGGCATCCGTTCGGACAGCGATATGCACACGCTGGGCTTCGATTTCGAACCGTGGCGGCATGAAAAATCGATCGCCGATGCGCCAGCGATCCTCGATTACCTCGACCGGATCGTCGATGAGCGCGGCATCCGCCAGCATATGCGTCTCGGCCACAAGGTGATCAGCGCCGATTTCCGCCACGACGAAGCGCGCTGGCATGTCGAGATTGAACTGACCGACGGATCGCGCACCCGCATGACCGCGAATTTCCTGTATCTCGGATCAGGCTATTATGATTATGACGAGCCTTACGATCCGGGCTTCGATTTCGGCGAATTTGAAGGCCAGGTGATCCACCCGCAATTCTGGCCCGAAGACCTCGATTACGCGGGCAAACGCGTGGTGGTGATCGGATCGGGCGCAACTGCGGTGACAATCGTGCCCTCAATGGCGAAAGATGCCGCGCACGTCACCATGCTGCAACGCACGCCAACCTGGATGTTCGCCCGTCCGGCAAAGGATGCAATCGCCAATTTCCTGCGAAAGATTCTACCCGAAAGCCTCGCCTACCGGATCACCCGGTTCAAGAACATCCGGATGCAGGATTATGCGTTCAAGATGGCGCGCGACAAGCCGCAGAAGGTTAAGGACGCACTCTACACAAAGATCGAAGAAGCGCTCGGCCCGGATTACGACAAGGCCAGCTTTACCCCGCCCTATAACCCGTGGGATCAGCGGCTGTGCCTGGTGCCCGATCAGGATCTGTTTGAAGCGATGAAGGCGGGCAAGGCCGACATCGTCACCGGCCATATCGCCAATTTCGAAAAGGGCGGCGTGCGGTTGACCGATGGTCAGTTCCTTCCCGCCGATATCGTGGTGACGGCAACCGGCCTGAAACTGGCGGTGGCCGGCAAAATCGCGATCAGCGTGGATGGAGAGCCGGTCGCGTTCAACCAGCGGTTCTATTACAAGGGCTGCATGTTCTCCAACCTACCCAATCTGGCGGTGGTGTTCGGATATCTGAACGCCAGCTGGACTTTGCGCGCGGACATCAACTCCGATTATGTCTGCCGCGTGCTCGAACATATGCGCAAGACCGGCGCGACCATCGCCACCCCTGTGCTGACACCCGAAGGCGAGGCCGCGATTGTCGAGGATGACGTATTCGATTTCTCGTCCGGCTATATCCAACGCGGCAAACACATCATGCCGCGCAATTCGGTCAGCTATCCGTGGCGGCTCAATCAGGAATATGTCGTTGATCGCAAACGCATGAAGCGCGAACCGCTGACCGATGGCATCCTGACCTTCACGCGAGCGGGAGCGAATGTGCAATCGACCGACGAGCAGCTTGAGGCAGCGGAATAAGTCAGGGGAGAGGGCGACGAATCTCTTTTGATTGTTGTCATTCTCCCCTAATCTTTGGCCATGACCTCTCCTGAAAAAATCTGGACCGCCGGACTTGTTGTTATCGGCGATGAAATCCTTTCCGGCCGCACGCATGACAAGAACATCGCGCAGGTGGCGAGCTGGCTGCAGGTGCAAGGCATCCGCTTGGCCGAAGTGCGGGTGGTGCCGGATGTCGAAAGCCGGATCGTCGCTGCGGTAAACGACCTGCGCGCCGCCTATGATTACCTGTTCACCACTGGCGGGATTGGCCCGACGCATGACGACATCACCGTCGATGCGGTCGCCGCCGCATTGGGCGTGCCGGTGGTGGTCCACCCCGAAGCGCGCGCGCTGCTCGAACGTTATTACGAAACCCGCGGCGGGCTTAATGAAGGTCGGCTGCGCATGGCGCGGGTGCCTGAGGGTTCCGACTTGATCCCCAACCGCATGTCCGGCGCGCCCGGCATCCGGCGCGGCAACCTGTTCCTGATGGCGGGCGTGCCGCACATCACGGCGGGAATGCTTGACGCGCTGACTGGCGAGTTGGAAGGCGGCGCGCCGCTGCTCACTGAAACCATCGGCTGCTGGATTGCCGAAAGCGAAGTCGCCGACCTGCTGCGCCGCACCGAAGCCGCGCACGAGGCATGCCAGATCGGATCATACCCGTTTTTCCGCGAAGGCCGGGTGGGTGCCAATTTCGTGGTGCGATCAACCAGTGCGGACGCACTCAAGACGTGCTGCGACAGCCTGATCGAAGGGCTTGGTGCTGCCGGCTACCAATGCACCCTCGGCGGGATCTGACCCAGATTCCCGCAAGTTTCATCATCACCGGGCCTTAACCCTTTGGCTATAGACCGCCGAGGATCATGACCCGTGTTTTTATCACAATCGACACCGAATATTCCTCGGGCCTTTATTCCGGGCCGGGGCCGGCTGACCGAGCCGAAAACTATGCCCGATCAATTGCCTGCATCACCCCGAGTGGGCCAGCGGGGCTGAGCCACAAGCTCGAACTGCTGGCGCAATATGGCCAGAAAGCGGTGTTTTTCGTCGACCCGATGCCCGCGCTTGTCTGGGGGGTGGCGGCGATCGAGGATATTATCGGCCCGATCATCGACGCCGGACAGGACGTGCAATTGCATTGCCACACCGAATGGCTGGGGCTGGCGGGCAGCGCCAATCCGCTTGCATCAGGGCGAACCGGCAACAACATCGCCGACTTCCCATTGGACGAACAATGCGAAGTGCTCCGCTTTGCCCGGGACACGCTGATTGCGGCTGGTGCGCCTGCGCCGGTGGCGTTCCGCGCGGGGAATTACGGTGCCGATGATGATACATTGCGGGCGCTCGCGCAGTTGGGGATTGCCTATGATTCGAGCCACTGTCCGGCGCTGAACGATGGCGAATGCCGCATCAGCCTTGGCCCCGAACACCGCGATCCGCTGCGCCACATGGGCATGATTGAAGTTCCCACTGGTGCCATCGCCACCATCGGCGGCGGCCAGCGCCACGCTCAGATCACCGCGCTGACACTGGCCGAAATGCTCGCCGCGATCCGCCATGCACGCGATAGTGGGCGTGAAAGCTTCACGCTGGTGAGCCATTCATTTGAACTCATCAACCGTCGCAGCCTCGCGGTCAACCGGATCGTCCGCCGCCGTTTCAACGGATTGGTCAAAGCGTTGGTGGCTATGCGCGGGGTTGAAACCGGCACGTTCGCCCATAACCCGCCGCCGCTGCCAAAGTCCTCGATGCCAAGCGAGCCATTGCCCGCCAGCCCGGTGCGCACCGGAATGCGGATGGCCGAGCAATTGGTTTCCAACACGCTTTACGGCGCGCTCTGACGAGCAGTTTGCCTATGGCCACGCCTGATACTGCCGGGATCGACTTTACGCTTGGCTCGCGCCGCCTGCTCGCCGTGCCGCGCCGCCTTGCGACATGGCGTTTCAGCCTTGATGAGGTACTGTCCGGCAACCTTCCCGAACCGCCGCCAAGCGGGCGCGACGGGGTGCGCGTACTGTCTGCCCCGACGGAAAAACTGCCCGATGTTACCGCGCGATTCCCCGGATTTGTTGCGGGTGGGCGGCAGGATTATCGCCGCTATTACATCAATATGCAGCAGAGCTTTACCGACTACATGGCACAGTTTTCGGGCAAGACCCGGTCAACCCTGCGGCGCAAGGCGCGCAAGCTGGCGGATGAGGCAGGCGGCTACACGATTACCGAACACCGCGCACCTGACGAGGTGGCAGCCTTTCTTACCGCCGCCCTCCCCCTTTCTGCACGCACCTATCAGGCGCGGCTGCTGGATGCCGGATTGCCTGATGGCCCGGACGCACGCCGCGCGATGCTGGAAGCGGCGGAGGCTGGCCACTTTTGCGCTTTCCTGCTGCACGCAAAGCGGCAACCTATCGCCTATCTGGCGCTGCCGGTAACGGGGCGAACCCTGGTCTACGCGCATCTGGGCTATGACCCGGCATGGGCGCGGCTGTCGCCCGGCACGGTGTTGCAGATGGAGGCGCTCGAACGTCTGTTTGCAGAAAGCCGCTATCGCTGGTTCGATTTCACTGAGGGTGACGGCACGCACAAGGAAATGTTCGGCACCGGATGCGCGGCATGTTCAAGCCTCGTTCTGCTCGAACCCACACTTGCCAATCGCAGCTTGCTGAGCGCCCGTGCCGGGTTCGATGCGAGTGTGGCGAAGGCCAAGGCGCTGGCAGCGCGGTCTGGTGCACTTGGGCGGCTGCGGGTCTTACTGCGCGCCTGAACAAAAGGGGCCGGATGCACACGGCCCTCCGCCCCCTTTGTTTATCGAACGCCCTTGCCGCAGGTTCGGACCGGAGGGCCGACCGGCCGCCCGCAGCGATGCGACCTTCAGGTCGCGTGAGCGAGGAAGCGAAGCCGCGGACGCGGCTTCGCCCCACAAATTACGCCCCTTCGACTTCCGAAAGGTCAACCTTGAGGCCGGGGCCCATGCTTGAGGTCACGGTGACCTTGCGCACATATTTGCCCTTGGCGCCCGAAGGCTTGGACTTCACCACCGCTTCGGTCAGCGCCTTGAAGTTGGCCTTCAGCGCATCGTCCGAGAACGAAAGCTTGCCGATGCCCGAATGGATGATGCCCTGCTTTTCAACGCGGAATTCGACCTGGCCGCCCTTGGCATCCTTGACCGCCTGCGCGACGTTGGGGGTGACGGTGCCCAGTTTGGGGTTCGGCATCAGCCCCTTGGGGCCGAGCGTCTTGCCCAGACGGCCAACCACCGCCATCATGTCGGGCGATGCGATCACGCGGTCGTAATCGAGATTGCCCGCCAGCATGTCTTCCATCAGGTCTTCAGCGCCGACCTTGTCAGCGCCAGCAGCCAGCGCCTTTTCGGCGTTGTCACCGCGGGCGAACACGGCAACCTTCACGTCCTTGCCGGTGCCCGAAGGCAGCGACACCATGCCGCGCACCATCTGATCGGCGTGACGCGGATCAACGCCGAGGTTCATGGCGACTTCAACGGTTTCGTCGAACTTGGTCTTGTACTGGCGCAGCACGCTCAACGCTTCGTCAACGCTGTAAAGCTTTTCGCGGTCGAGCGAGGCCAGCACTTTGGCTTTTTTGGAAATCTTGGTCATCGGTTCAGCCCTCCACCACTTCAAGGCCCATCGAACGGGCGCTGCCGGCGATGATCTTCATCGCCTGATCAATGTCATTCGCGTTGAGGTCAGCCATCTTGGCTTCCGCGATTTCCTTGATCTGCGAGTTGGTGATGGTTCCGGCCGAAATCTTGCCCGGCTCCTTCGAACCCGACTTCAGCTTAGCCGCCTTCTTGAGGAAGAACGATGCGGGCGGGGTCTTGGTGATGAAGGTGAATGAACGATCCGCATAGACCGTGATGACGGTCGGGATCGGCATGCCCTTTTCCATTTCCTGCGTCGAGGCGTTGAACGCCTTGCAGAATTCCATGATGTTCACGCCGCGCTGACCCAGCGCCGGGCCGATCGGCGGCGACGGGGTGGCAGAGCCCGCGGGCACCTGCAATTTGATATAGCCTTCAATTTTCTTGGCCATGGGGCCGTTCCTTTCACACTGTCGAACCACCGCACAATCGGCGCGGCAAATCGTGTTCTCATGTTAAGTGGTCAAACAGCGGGAATTCCCGCCTTCCACACGAATCCCTTGCGGGAAGGGGCGCCATTAATGGTGCACCGCGCAAAAGGCAACAGGCTTGAGCGGGAGAACAAGAGCCATTCGGCACGACGGCGATCACGTTTAGCAGACAGGCTGTGCCCGAAGATGGAGTGCCGCAGCCGCTGTTACAATTCTGCCATTATGGCAGCGCCCCAGATCATTAAGATCACCAAGCCCAACACCGTACCGACTACAAGGCAGCCGCAATTGATCATGCCCAGCGTATAGCCCGTGCGTCGCTCCTGATCCTTTCCGGTGATGATTGCGGCAAGGCCCAGCCCTGCGGAAATCAGAATAAAAAGGAACCCAATCCCCGTCCACCAGGTGAGGTAGCCAACCGCCAATGAAACAAGCGCGAAGATGCCGAGCAGCAGCGCGGTATCCTGCCCGCCTTGCGGCGCGCCGGGGAGGTGCGCGGGGCCTTGGGCAATCGGGTAAATATCGCTTGCCACGCCGTCGACAATCTCAAAATCGACGACCATCCCGGCTGCGGGGGCACGATCACCCCTCCAGGCGTCGAGGTGGAAATCAATCCGCGCACCCTCGGAATGGGAAATCGCGCCCTTGTTCTCCGCTTGATTATATCCGAGTATCGTCCCTTTCACGCCCGCCATCCTCCGTTATTTTGTCGGCCTCCCCCCCCCACAGGTTTCGACGATTGGCCGAACGAGAGCATGACGCCTTGCCAAAGGCCTGTAAACATCAAATTTCACACGAA
>PHEB01000036.1 GCA_002842735.1 Alphaproteobacteria bacterium HGW-Alphaproteobacteria-7
TGCGCGCCGACATCATAGGCCAATTGCACATAGCGCGGGTCTGCGGGCGAGGCTGAACCGCAATAGATCGCAAGTCGTTTCATGCGCGATCCTCCCCTGCAAGGGGAGGGGGACCAGACGCAGTCTGGTGGAGGGGCGAGCAGGCCATGCGTTCAATTCTCTCATTACAAATCTGCACCAGCCGCTGAACCACAGCCTCGATATCTTCAAGCACTAGTTTCGCCGGAATGCGCGTTGTGGCGATGCCCTGCTGCCTCAAAAACGCCGAGCGAACCGCATCCTTGGCGATTACTGAAGCACTATCATGCGCCTTACCATCAACTTCGATCGCCAGCCGCGCCTTGGTGCAAAAGAAATCGAGCACATAGATTCCGGCAGGGTGCTGGCGGCGGAACTTGTGGCCGCCGGGTCGCTTGCGCAGTGCTTGCCAGAGGGCGATTTCCGGCGGGGTCATTTCGGCGCGGAGTTTGCGGGCGAGTTTCACAGTGTCTTTTTGACCTCTGATCATCGCTCGCCCCTCCACCATGCTGCGCATGGTCCCCCTCCCCTGAAGGGGCGGATTCATGCGCCCACCTTCGCCAGATCTTCAAGCATCAATCCCGCCGTTGCCTTGGCGCTGCCGACCACGCCGGGGATGCCTACATCATCACGGTTGTGGCCGCGCAGGTAGGCGCTTTGCCACAGCACCGGTTCAAGGCTGAAGGCGCTGCCCATGTGGGCGTTCAAATCCTGTTTGAAATCCTTGGGGGCATAGCTGAATTTGGTCACGATCCGGTCGTGGATGTCGGGGATCAACCGGCGGCCCAGTTCATCGAGGATCATCTTTTCCAGCTTCGGCCCGACCTCATCCCAATCGAGCGGCATCTTGCCCATGTGGCTGACCGGGACGAGCGCGTAGAAGGTGCTCTTGCCTTCGGGCGCCATGCTCGGATCGGTCACGGTCGGGTGGTGGAGGTAGATCGCGAAATCTTCGGGCACCACGCCGTGTTTGTAGATATCGTCGAGCAGGCCTTTGTAACGCTTGGCGAACAGGATCATGTGGTGCGGGATGCCGGGCCAGGTGCCCTCCAGCCCGAAATGCACCACGAACAGCGACGGGCTGAAGCTCTTGCGATTGAGGCTTTTGGCCATCTGTTTGCCGCGCTCGCTGCCCGACAGCAGGTCTTTGTAGGAATGCATGATGTCGGCGTTGCTCGCCACCGCATCGAACCGCTGACGGAACCCGCTCGCCGTCTCCACTTCGGTCGCCTTGGTGCCGAGCGTATGCACCTGCACCACCGGATCACCGACGCGCATAGTTCCGCCGAGCCGTTCGAAATGACGCACCATCCCGGCGATCAGCCGGTTGGTGCCGCCGCGCGCCCACCACACGCCGCCGTCTTTCTCCAGCTTGTGGATCAGGGCATAGATCGATGATGTGTTCATCGGGTTGCCGCCCACCAGCAGCGAATGGAAGCTGAACGCTTCGCGCAGCTTGGGGTGCTCGATATAGCGCGACACCATCGAATAGACCGATCGCCACGCCTGTTCCTTGATCAGCGCGGGCGCGGCTTTCAGCATCGATTTGAAATCGAGGAACGGCTTGGTGCCGAGTTTCAGATAGCCTTCCTCATACACCCGCGCCGAATATTCGAGGAACTGCGCGTAGCCCGCCACGTCTGTCGGATTGAGCTTGGCGATTTCCGCGTTGAGGCTTTCCTCGTCGTTGGAATATTCGAAATTGGTGCCATCGGGCCAGTTGAGGCGGTAGAACGGCATGACCTTCATCAACTCGACATCTTCGGCGATGTCGTGGCCCGTCAGCTGCCACAATTCTTCAAGGCAGGGCGGATCGGTGATGACCGTCGGCCCGCCATCGAAGGTGAACCCGTCACGCTCCCAGAAATAGGCGCGCCCGCCCGGCTTGTCGCGGCCTTCGATCACGGTGGTGGCGATGCCCGACGATTGCAGCCGGATGGCGAGCGCCATGCCGCCGAACCCCGCGCCGATCACGCAGGCGGTGCGGCCCGCGTAACGTTCGGCAAGGGCGGGATGGATGCCCTTGGCACCGGGGGTATCCGCGAGATTGAGCTTCACATCGGCGCTCATGCCGGGGTCTCCATTTCAAAAGGCTTGGTGTCTAAAGGTTTCCCGGGGGAAAATAGCGCACGAACGGCGCGTCCGATAGCTACGGGAGGCTTGCCGGTGAGGATGCGCAGCCGGTCGGGCCAGGTCGAGCGTCCAGCATAGAAGCGTTCGACCAATGCGCCTTGCAGCGCGTAGAAATGTTCGAACACTACTACGCGTTTGTCAGGCTCGGCAGCCTCGAACAGCATCCGGCTGAGCATCCGGTAATAGGCGGCGGCGCGCCAGTGGCGTTTGGCCCGGCGATGGCAAAAGGCGGCCAGTTCCTCGCCCGTCAGCGCAGGCCGCGCGGCGATCACCTGCGCGATGGCGAGCGCATTATCGACCGCGAACGGCAAGGTATAACTGGTGAGCGGGTGCGAAAACCCGCCGCGCGCGCCTGCCAGCGCCACGCCGGGGGTCGCCACTTCGGCCAGCGCGGCGTTGAAATCTCCGCCCGAAATCACCGGAAGGATGCCCGCTTCCTGATCCACCACCTCGCCCTTCCACCCGTTGCGATGGGCATAGTCGGCCACCCGGCCTTTCAGCACCTCGGCGTCCATGCGCGGTTCGTCGGCGTAGTAGGTGTCCTCCACGAACACCTCGGTCGGGGACAATGGCAGGACATAGACAAAGCGATAGGCCGCGCCATTGCCATAGGGCGCGATCTGATCAACGTTGGCGTCCATGATAACGGGGCGGGTGAGGCCGTGGGGTTTGTCGCAGCGGAAATGCTGGCCAAGGAACACTTGCCAGCCGCCTGCCAGCTGCGCGGAAGCACGAAACGCGCGGCAATCGATCACGCGCTTGGCCGTCAGCCGCGTGCCATCGGCCAGCGTCACACCGCCCGCGTCAAGGCAGGCCGCCTTGGTGCCCAGCATCACGCTGTCGGCAGGCAATTCGGCAATCAGCTTGGCATGAAACTCCGCGCTGGTGAGCGATCGGTAGGCGGTCGGCAGCGTGCGGCAAAGGCCGGGGAAGGCGATATCATAGCCTTCATCCCAATCGTTGAGTGCGAAGCCCGCCATCAACCCCTGCGCCTGCGCCCCAAGATCGGTGGCAAACCAGCTCCAGCGGTGGTGCCCGCCAAGGTTGCGCCCGGCCTCGACTAGCAGAAACCGGCACCCCGGCGCATGGCGGTGCAGCGCCAGCGCGATCAGCCCGCCCGCCAGCCCGCCGCCGACGATGATGAGATCATGCGGCGTGTCAGATTGTGAGTCGCTCATCGGTGCGAAGACCCTAGGCCAGCGGGGACCGGAGGGCAACGCTTACACATAACGCGCAAGGAATAAGTGGCCGCAGGGCACACGAAAATTGCACGGCCGCGGTTGTTAAGCCATTCCAGCTGGAACGCCCAAAGTTCGGCAGCTGTGCCTGGCGGCGTGCGCTTACCGGGTGAACGCTGCCTCTGCGTAGCGGGGATCACGCCTATTGGGCAAAAGCCTGGCGCCAGTCCGATCACTCGCGGGGCTGAGCGGGCAAGCCCCTAGTGGTTCGACCGAAACGGAAGGTTCCGGCGTAAGCCGGTTCTTCTGTTTCGATAAGTTGAACCATCACAACGGGATATATAGTGGATTGACTCCGATTTTCCGGGAACGGAATGTCGGAGTCAATCCACTAGGGACACATTTCAGCTCAGTTGCGAAACAACGCAAAGCACCCTTTGTAAACTGGCGGCATGTCGGCCGTGTCGCGAGAGACAGCTCCCATACAATTGACGGTAACGTTTCCCTTCGCGTCATAGAAGCCATCAAGGGCGTATTGCTGATCGCGGGCGAAGGCCGGGTCCATTTCGGCATACAAGTGGATGTTCATGGGATCATTGCCAAACCCGACATAGGCATAGGGCGGTTCATCGAGCACCAGATTGCCGAATGGCCCCGTCACTTCAACCGGTGCAGATGGCCGCCAACTTGATGCCCGGTCGCGCGGCAGCTTCGCATTGGCGACGCGGGCAAATTCGACGGAAGTTGCCGATTGCGGCGCAGACAGCGCTGGGTCGTATGAACGGCTGGCATTGGCCAGCGCCGGGTCCGGCAAGGTGGCGCTGGCGTCCTCACTCGGATCTGCAACCACTTCCTTAGTATCGGGCGATACTGCCTCTGTGGTTTCCGCAACGGTTTCGTTCGCGGAGGGCGATTGCGCATCAGTGTCCGAGCACGCGGCGAGAGCAACCAGTGGTGTGGCCACCAAAATCCTCAAATTCATACATTTCTCCCTTGGCGATGCCTTGACTTATCCACAGTAGCGATCGGAATGCAAGGCCGCTCACAACTGCGCTCTGGATCGCCCCGAAGCGGAGTTGCAAGCGAGTGTCTAGGTCAATTCTCGCTGGTGTCGTTCACCTCCGCGCCCTTGGCCCCTTTAGCCGGCCGGCGCGCGCGGGCGTACACACGATCGAACACGGCACCTATCTGGATGCGCAGGCGGCCAAGGTGATGCGCGAAAACGGCACCACGCTGGTGCCGACGCTGATGGCGCTGAAAGGCGTGTCCGAAGGGCTGGGCAAGGGCACCTATACCCCGGTCGTCGAGGACAAGATTCGCGCTGTGGTGCCGCTGATGTCATCACTGGTCAGCCGCGCGCGGCAATATGGGGTGAAAATTGCGTTCGGCACCGATGCCGGCGTGTTTCAGCATGGCCGCAATGCCGAGGAGTTTGCGTTGATGACGCGGCAGGGAATGTCGAACCGCGAAGCGCTGGCCAGCGCCACCACCGGCGCGGCCAAGGTGCTGGGCATGGAGGACGAAATCGGGCGGATCGCACCGGGCTTCTCAGCCGATATCATCGCGGTGGACGGCAACCCGCTGGCCGATGTGACCGTGCTGGAGAAGGTTGGTTTCGTGATGGTGCGCGGGCGGGTGATCGAATAACCGCCACGCTGTAACCTGCCGCGGGTTTGGCGCGAACCTGCAGGGTATGAAACATCCACGCTTGATTGTGCTCGCCCCGGTTGTTGCCATCGTCAGTTTGGGACTCACCAGCCTTGCTGTGGCCAGTCCCAACCAGACCGCCAGTTCGAACGATACCGCCAGCGCGCAGCCGGTGCTGGTCAGCAACCAACGCCCGCCGTCGCGTTGGGCGCGGGAGTTTTCGACCGATTTCAGCAAGGCGATCATCGGCTTTGACGAAGTGAGCGAAGGCGGGCCGGGCAAGGACGGCATCCGTTCGATCGACAACCCGCAGTTCGCCCCGGTCAATGCCCGCTATCCGATGGAGCTTGGCCCCAAGGAACCGGTCATCAGCTTCAGCCATAACGGCGAAGCGCGCGCCTATCCGCTGCGCATTCTGATCCGCCACGAAATCGTCAATGATGTGATTGGCGGCCTGCCAGTCACCGTCACCTACTGCCCGCTCTGCGATAGCGCGGTGGTGTTTGACCGGCGGTTTGATGGCCGGGTTCTGGATTTCGGGACGACCGGCAAGCTGCGTTTTTCGGACATGGTGATGTATGACCGGCAAACCGAAACATGGTGGCAACAATTTGTCGGCGGCGGGTTGATCGGCGAATATGCGGGGCGCGAATTGACGATGCTGCCATCGCGGGTGGAATCGCTGACGCTGTTCAAATCGCGTTTCCCCGGCGGCCAGATCCTGCTGCCCGCAGTCGAAATGACGCAGGTTTATTTCAACCCATACGAAAATTATGACGGACGCAATCGCCCCTATCCGTTTTTTGAAGGCGATCTGCCGCAGGATATCGAACCGATGGCGCGGGTGGTGGCTGTGGGCGACAAGGCATGGAGCCTGCGCAGCCTGTCCAGTCGGGGCCGGATCGAAGATGGCGATATCGTGCTGACCTGGACGGCAGGGCAGAACTCTGCCGTCGACACGCGCGACATTTCGCGCGGACGCGATGTCGGCAACGTGGTGGTGCAGCGCAAATCCGAAGGCGGGTTGGTCGATATCCCGCACGATGTGACCTTTGCCTTCGCCTTTTTCGCGATGCGCCCGGGCGGAGAGATCATCGATGAGTAATGTGGCTATGCAGCCGGGGAATACCGGCATGATCGCGCGCGTGATCGCGGCACTGCTGGCGGTGCTGGCGCTGGGCCTGATGGCCATGCCTGCCGCCGCCGCGCAGGTGCAGAAATTTGACGAACAGGCTTTGGCCAAGGCGCAGGCGCAGGGCCGCCCGGTGCTGGTTGATGTCTATGCCGATTGGTGTTCGGTGTGCCGGGTGCAGCACAAGCAGATTACCGCGATCACCGCCGATCCGGCCTATGACCGGCTGCTGGTGCTGCGGCTGAATTATGACACCCAGAAAGCCGAACGGCGCAAGCTGAATGTGCCGCGCCAAAGCACGCTGATCGCGTTCAAGGGGCGCACCGAAACCGGGCGGGTGGTCGCCGCGTCCGATCACGCGACGATTGCCGCGCTGTTGCAATCGACGCTGAAATAAACGGGCTGCGCGATCCCGCGTCGTCGGCTATGGGCGGGCGGCGTTTCCCCCGATCAAAGGATACCCCCGATGTCGTTTCTGCCGTCCCTGCCGCGCCGCACCAATCTGACCGACGTGATGAAGGCGTTTCCGCTGGCATGGGAACCGATGCTGGATTTTCACGACGTCGTGCTGCGCGGTGAAAGCCCGCTTTCGATTGGTGAGCGTGAACTGATCGCCGCCTATGTCTCGGCGCTCAACCAGTGCCATTTCTGCTACAACGCGCACCGGGTCTATGCCGAAAGCTATGGCTATGCTCCCGAAGTCTGCCCGGCGCTGATCGATGATCTGGCCAGCGCGCCGATTGATGACCGGCTGCGCCCGGTGCTGGCCTATGCGGGCAAGCTGACGCTGAACCCTGCACAAGTGACCGAGGCTGATATTGCCGCGATCCTTGCGGCGGGCTGGGATGAGCGCGCCGTGGCCGATGCCAACAAGGTGACGGCGCTGTTCAATTACATGAACCGCGTCATTCTGGGCATGGGCGTGGATGATTTCGAAGATTACTACGGCCGCCGTCTGGCCGCTGTGCGCGAACAACCCGTCGAACAACGCCGCGCCGCCAACACCGCCGACATCGGCAGCCAGCATTACCGCAAGTTCGGGGTGCAGCTGGGCCTGGTCGCCGCCTGATCGCGGCCTAGGGGCCTGACGCTGGCGATGGGGCTGGATTCCCCTCCCGATCTGATCTAATCATAGCCATCCCCGGGGAGCTCGTGTGAGCTGAGAGGCAGGTGTCACGCCCTGCGACCCGTCGAACCTGAACCGATTAATATCGGCGGAGGGAGCGGGCTGGTCTGATCGCCACAAGTCCGCGCTCCATCCGCTTTGAGGAGAGAGCAGACATGGCCGACATCAATTCACCGGTAGAGATAGGCGTCACCACCGGGCCGATCCGCGGTAGCCGCAAGATTTACGTCGGCGCGCGCACCGGTTCGGGCATCCGCGTGGCGATGCGTGAGATTGACCTTGAGGGCGGGGAGCCTTCGGTGCGGGTTTACGACACCTCCGGCCCCTATACCGATCCCGATGCCGCCATCGACATCAACGCCGGCCTGCCGCAACTGCGCCGGACATGGATCATGGCGCGCGGCGATGTTGAGGCATACGATGGGCGCGAGATCAAGCCAGAGGATAACGGCCAACTCGGCCCCGACCGCAGCGGCGGCGTCCCGCAGTTCCCTCACCCGGTCAAACGCCCGCTGCGCGCCAAACCCGGCATGAACGTCAGCCAGATGCACTATGCCCGCCAAGGCATCATCACGCCCGAAATGGAATATGTCGCCGAACGCGAAAACATCGGCCGCGAAATCGCCGCTGATCTGGTGCGCGACGGGCAAAGCTGGGGCGCACAAATCCCGACCATCATCACGCCGGAATTCGTGCGCGATGAAATCGCGCGCGGGCGGGCGATCATCCCCAACAACATCAACCACCCCGAAACCGAACCTATGGCAATCGGGCGCAACTTCCTTGTCAAGATCAACGCCAATATCGGCAATTCCGCCGTCGCATCGAACGTGGCGAGCGAGGTCGACAAGATGGTGTGGGCGACCCGCTGGGGCGCGGATACGATCATGGACCTTTCCACCGGGCGCAACATCCACGACACCCGCGAATGGATCATCCGCAACGCCGCCGTCCCGGTCGGCACCGTGCCGATCTATCAGGCGCTCGAAAAAGTCGGCGGCGTGGCGGAGGAGCTGACCTGGGAAATCTTCCGCGACACGCTGATCGAGCAGGCCGAACAGGGGGTCGATTACTTCACCATCCATGCCGGCGTGCGGCTCGCCTATGTCCCGATGGCGGCCAAGCGCGTCACCGGGATCGTCTCGCGCGGCGGCAGCATCATGGCCAAGTGGTGCCTTGCGCATCACAAGGAAAGCTTCCTCTACGAACATTTCGACGACATCACCGAGATCATGAAGGCATACGACATCGCCTACAGCCTCGGCGATGGCCTGCGCCCCGGCTCGATCGCCGACGCCAATGACGAAGCGCAATTTTCCGAACTCTACACCCTAGGCGAACTCACCCACCGCGCCTGGGCGCAGGATGTGCAGGTGATGATCGAAGGGCCGGGCCACGTGCCGATGCACAAGATCAAGGAGAACATGGAAAAGCAGCTGCAGGTCTGCGGCGAAGCGCCGTTCTACACCCTCGGCCCGCTCGTCACCGATATTGCGCCAGGGTATGACCACATCACCAGCGGCATCGGCGCGGCGCAGATCGGTTGGTATGGCACCGCGATGCTGTGTTACGTCACGCCCAAGGAGCATCTGGGCCTGCCTGACCGCGACGATGTGAAGGTCGGCGTTGTGACATACAAGCTCGCGGCCCACGCGGCGGACTTGGCGAAAGGCCACCCGGCGGCGCAGGTGCGCGACGATGCGCTGTCCAAGGCGCGCTTCGAATTCCGCTGGCGCGATCAGTTCAACCTCAGCCTCGACCCCGAAACTGCCGAGCAATACCACGACCAGACCCTGCCAGCCGAAGGCGCGAAGTCAGCGCATTTCTGTTCGATGTGCGGGCCGAAGTTCTGCTCGATGCAGATCAGCCAGGACGTGCGGGATTTCGCCGCGAAACAGAACGAAAGCCCCGAAAGCTTCCTCGCATCGGAAAAACTGGGCGCGGACACCGCCGAGGCCAGCCGTCAGGCGGCGATCAAGGGCATGGAGGAAATGAGCCGCAAGTATAACGAAGGCGGGCGCGAACTTTACGTTGGTGCGGGGGATCGCGAGCACGATTGACCTCAATCCCCTACGAGAGGCGGCACTGCTACCCATGGCGCATCGCGGCGTAAAGGTGTAACCGGTGGGCGGCTTGGCCGTGTGCCAGTGTCAGGGGTACGGGGAAACGAAAAGATGCAAGTTGCAAGAACGAGCGGGTATTGGGGCAGGCATAGGGCCGCAGGGCTTGCGTGGATTATAGCGGCGATGGTGGCGGTTGGATTGGCTGCTTCGGCGCTCCAGGCCCAGGCAGCCGCCACCGCAGTGCGGTTCGACCCGGCGGCCTTCTTCACCGGC
>PHEB01000037.1 GCA_002842735.1 Alphaproteobacteria bacterium HGW-Alphaproteobacteria-7
CCAGCGATCCAAAGCCCTTCGTCTGGAAGGCGGACCCCGACGAAATCATCGCCGCACGTAACCGGGGGTTCCAAACGTTGGAGTCAATCCACTAGGCCGCTCCTGACTTGCAAACGGGGTGAGGGAGGCTATCTTCCCCGAACGTTCGCAGCGGAGGCGGTGTCATGACAATCCAGCAGGCTTCATTTCCGGTAACGGCTGTGTTGCTGATAGGCCTGATCGCCTGCAGCCCAGCCACACAGGCCATTGACCCCGCGGGCGAAACCTTTGCCGCCGTTGCGCCTGATGAGGTAATCACGCTTACCGGAACTGAACCGTTCTGGGGCGTCCAGATTACCGGGCAGCAAGCCAATTATGCCAACCCCGATCATCCCGAAGGCTATGACTTTGCGGTTGAGCGGTTCGCCGGAAACAACGGGCTGGGCTTTTCGGGCACGATGGAAGGGGCCGCGGTCACCATCACGCTTACGCCCGGTGTGTGCAGTGACGGGATGAGCGACCGCACCTATCCCTATGTCGCCACGATCGCCTTGGGTGACGAAACCCTGCGCGGGTGCGGCTATACTGACCGGCAGCCATTCACGGGCGATGCCGCCCCGTAAACTGCGGGGCTGATAGGCTCTGACCCTAGAACAGCCCCGGAATTTCGAACTGCGCGGCATTGGGTTGATCGGGCTGGACCATCACCCGTTCCGGCAGATCGAGCCCGGCGCGTGAGCGCTGGCTTTGGTCGACGCCGCCCGCGATATTGATCGTTCCGCCGGTAATCGGCGCAGCGCAAGATCGCCCGGCGAGGAAATCGAGCGCGGTCGCTATCGAGGCTTCCGCCGGGTCGCCAAGCGGGCGCGAGATATCGTCCCTCGCGCGGCAGGTATTGGGAAACACGCTGGCCAGACCAGTGAAATATTCGCCTTGGTCTGCGGCATTGACCGTCTGGAAAGTAACCGCCCGCACCCTGAGGTCGCAGGCGGCCAGATCAAACCCGAACTGCCCGACCGGCTTGCCGGTGGTGTTCGCGCCGATCAGCGCCAGACCATTGCCGACATAGGGGATCATTGAATTGGCGACCAGTTCGCTTGCCGAGGCAGTCGCGCCGGTGGCGATAAAGGCGATACGCGTAGGAGCGATGGCATTGGCTTCGCTGCGGAACGTCCGCGTCTCGTTTTCGGAGGACTTGGATGGGCGCAGGACGGTGCGGCTCCATATCTGACCGACGCGCCCGGCCCCCATCAGATCGCCCATTGTGTCGGCGACGCTGACTAACCCGCCGCCGTTATAGCGCAGGTCAATGATCAGCTCGGTTATGCCCTGCGAGGCGAGCTGACCATAGGCCTGACGCAGTTGAGTCGCGGCGTCCGCAATGATGAAGGTGCGCAGGTTGATATAGCCAACCTGCTTGCCGCCATCATTCAGGATCAGCAAGCCATAGCGGTCTGATACCGGATCGAGCGCAAAGTCGGTCTTGACGATATTGCTTTCGATGGTCGCGCCGCCCGGCTGGACGAACCGCAACACCCGTGCGACCCCGGCGGTGGTGGGGCCAAGCGCATCGATCACCGCCTGCGGTCCGCCGCTCGCCATCAGGCTGGAGACTGTTTGCAGGTTGGCACTGGTGGTGCCGATCGCGGTAATTTCACTGCCGCGATCCAGCCCCGCAGCCAGACCATTGGCCCCTTCAAACGCTTCCATCACGAACACCCGGCGCGCGTCGGTATCGAAGGCCAGGCGAATGCCGAAACCCGCGCTGGAACCCGAATTGATCAGCGCGTTTTCTTCGGCAATCGAGGTTGCGAAGGTGAACCCGCGATCACGGTTCTGCGCCCGCGCCGGGGCAACCCGGGCATCAAGGTAGGCCTGCAGGCTGGTGACGCTGGCCTGGTTGACCGTGGCCAGCAGATCGGGGAACAGATACCATTCATTGAGCACCTGATCGGCAAAATCCTGCTGGGCACGCAACGAACACGCCGCAGGTGTGGGTGTCGGGGTTGGCCCGCCGCCAGAAATGGGCGGGGTCGGCGATGACCCCTCGCCGCCACAGGCAGCCAGGCTGATGGCGAGAACGAAGCTCAGTGCGGTGCGACCAACTTGCATGACGGGCGATGACTCCTGAATCAGGACAGATCAAAGGCGGCTGATGCCCCTTTCAAGGGCAATGGGATGCAATGTCGTAGCGGCAAGAGCAAGGTCGGACATGGCGATTCAGCAAAAAAACGGCAAAAAGCGTGACCATTTTGCCTGCATTTGCATGGTTTTCCTCAGAAACAGGCGAAAACCGCCTTGCCAAGTCTCGTTTCTCGGCGCTGGCTGGACTAGCACGAGGGGGATGGAACGACAGAATCATGACTGATTTTCCGGCCTGGCTCACGGCGCACGTGCCTGCGCCCGCGCGTCATCCCGGCCTTGCGGTGGCGGTGCTGGGATCGGCGCAGACGATGGCGCGCGGCGGATTTGCGCTGACCAGCCCGGCGTTTGGCGCGGGCGAGGAAATGGACGCCAGCTTCACCGCCTGGGAAGAAGACGCCGTCGCCCCGCCGCTGGAATGGAGCGCGCCGCCGCCCGGATCGCACGAATTGGTGCTGGTGGTTGAGGATGCTTCGGGCGCTTTGGCCAAGGGGGGCGATGAGCCTGCCTGCCATTGGCTGGTCTGGGGCCTCGCTGCGCAGCGCGGCAAGCTGCTTGAAGGCGAAGTGCCGCCGCGCACTGGCAAGAACGCGTTTGGCAATTCCGAATGGCTGTTGCCCGACCCGCCCGAGGGTGAGACGCGCCACTATCTGTTTCAACTGTTCGCTACCGACCTGCCGCTTGTGCTGATGCCTGGCGCGGGGAGGGCGGAACTGCTCGCATCGCTGCAAGGGACGATTACCGCCTGCGCAGTGCTCCACGCTACCTTTACCGGGGGCGGGGGTGATGATGCGGGCTGGGAAGATGATGAGATTGACTAAACTGCCACTATGACAAGGGAGTAGAATATGGCTGGCTCGACCAACGCACTGCAGAAACCCGTGACACTTTCGGGTGATCTCGAAGCGGTCATCGGCAAGGGTCCGATGACCCGCGCTCAGGTGACATCGAAGGTGTGGGAATACATCAAGGCGAACAGCCTTCAGGACACCAAGGACAAGCGTCAGATCAATCCCGATGCCAAGCTGGGCGCGGTGATTGGCAAGAACCAGATCTCGATGTTCCAGATGACGGCTGCGGTGTCCAAGCACCTCAAGTAAGCGTGCCGAGCACCATCGCGGTGCCTTGCCACTTGCGCAATATCAGCGGCGCGCGGCCTGTAATGGGTCGTGCGCCGTCGTGTTTTGGCGGTGGTTGGGCCTGTGCGGCGCAGCGGCAATTCCAGCGCAATTGTTCGATCAGCTTAGCCGCGCTATCACCCTTGCCAATGTCCTTGCCCCGATCAGCGGGGATTTACCTTCGGGAGCCTCCTCCATGCAAATCTGCGCGCCTTCTTTCATCGCTCTGGCCGCTGCGCTGGCGCTGGCCGGCCCGCTTGCTGCGCAGGAGGTTGACCCGGCGGTTGCCACCGCCGATGCCGCGCTGGAGGCCGCGCCGGTGTTTGATGGGCATAATGACGTCCCCTACCAGCTGCGCGCGCGGGTGGCGAACCAGATCAACGAGTTTGATTTTGCGGACACCGCTCACACTGGTGAGAGCCACCCCCAAGCGAGCGTGATGCAGACCGATCTGGCGCGGCTTGCCCAAGGCAAGGTCGGGGTGCAGTTCTGGTCGGTCTATGTCCCCTCAAACCCCGACGAGGCCGAGGCGGTGCAGCAGGTGATCGAGCAGATCGATGTCACCAAGCGGTTGATCGCGCGCTACCCCGACGGGCTGCGCTATGCCGAAACCGCCGATCAGGTCGAACGCGCAATCGCTGATGGCAGGGTTGCCTCGCTGCTGGGGATGGAAGGCGGCCATTCGATCGGATCGAGCCTTGCGGTGCTGCGTCAGCTTCATGCGCTGGGCGCGCGCTATATGACGCTCACCCACAACAGCAACACCCCCTGGGCCGATGCGGCGACCGATACCCCGGTGCACGGGGGTCTGAGCGATTTCGGCAAGGATGTGGTGCGCGAGATGAACCGGCTGGGGATGCTGGTGGATCTTTCCCATGTCAGCGAGGCGACAATGCTTGATGCGCTCGACGTGGCGCAGGCCCCGGTAATCTTCAGCCATTCGGGCGCGCGCGCGATCAACGGCCATCCGCGCAATGTGCCCGATTCCGTGCTGCGGCGGCTGCCCTATAATGGCGGGATCGTCATGGTGGTGGCGTTGCCGGGATTCCTCAATGAACAACGCCGCCAGTGGTTTGCCACCCGTTCCGCCGAGGAGGCGCGGTTGAAGGCGCTGTTTCAGGGGCAGCCCGACACGGTGACGGCGACGATGGAGGCATGGGATAAAGCCAACCCCGAACCCGCGACCACGATTGCGCACATGGCCGACCATATCGACCATATCCGCGAGATTGCGGGTGTGGAGTCGATTGGCATTGGCGGGGATTTTGACGGGATGCCATCAGGCCCGGTCGGGTTCGAGGATGTGCGCGGTTATCCGCTGCTGTTCGCTGAACTGGCCCGGCGCGGCTATTCGCAAGCTGAACTGGAAATGATCGCCAGCCGCAATGCGCTGCGGGTAATGCGCGCGGCCGAAGCTTTTGCCGCGAGCGCCGCGAACATGGCTCCGATCGAGACGCTGATCACATCGCCCGCGAAGGCACAGTAATCAGCCCCACAGCGCCGGAATGATCCACACCGCGCTCATCGCGAACACTGCAAAGGCAAGGCTGAAGCCCAGCACATAGCGAAGACCGGTGTGGGATACTGACCCGCGCGCGGCGTCGGTTTCGATGTGGACGGCGTCGTCTTGTTCGGACATGCGACTCTCCCGTTGGTTTCCGTAACGTAAACCAATGGCAAGATATTACAATGATTCCCGCGATACCTCGCCGGGAACAGCCGTCCCTCAGTCCCTGAGCAGTTCGTTGATTCCGGTTTTGGAACGGGTCTGCGCGTCCACGGTTTTGACGATCACCGCGCAATAGAGGCTGGGGCCGGGCGATCCATCGGGCAGCGGCTTGCCCGGCAGCGATCCGGGGACGACCACCGCGTATGGCGGAACCGCGCCCATGTGGACTTCACCCGTGGCACGGTCGACGATCTTGGTCGATGCGCCAAGGTAAACCCCCATCGACAGCACGGCGCCTTCGCCCACACGCACGCCTTCAGCAACTTCGGCGCGCGCACCGATGAACACTCCATCGCCGATGATGACGGGTTCGGCCTGCAAGGGTTCAAGCACTCCGCCGATCCCTGCGCCGCCCGAAATATGCACATTCGCGCCGATCTGCGCGCATGATCCGACCGTCGCCCAGGTATCGATCATGGTGTTTTCGCCAACGTATGCGCCGATATTGACGAAGCTCGGCATCAGCACCGCGCCCTTGCCGATAAAGCTGCCGCGCCGCACCACTGCGCCGGGCACGACGCGAAAACCCGCTTCGCTAAAACGGTTTTCGCCCCAGCCAGCAAACTTCAGCGGCACCTTGTCAAACGCCGCCTCACCCGCTGCGCCGCCTTCCATCACGCGGTTTTCGTTCAGCCGGAAGCTGAGCAGCACGGCCTTTTTCAGCCATTGGTTGACCCGCCAGCCGCCAATTCCGTCAGGCTCTGCCACGCGTGCCTCGCCGCTATCGAGCAGCGCGAGTGCATCACTGACGGCATGGCGCACATCGCTGCCGGGTGTGACGTCAGCGCGGCTTTCCCACGCGTCTTCTATGGCGGCGATCAGGGTGTCACTCATGGTGTTCTCCGGTGCGAAATCAGCAAGTCGGTGCTGCTAGCCGCACTGTGGGAACACGGCAAGCGTTACGCTGGCATTCCGGCGGCGCGGGCGAATTCGTAAGCCCGCTCGGTCAATGGGCGCACGCGTTCGCTCATCGCCTGCGCATGGGCAGACGACGCGGTGCCATCGATCACGCGCTTCTTGATCCCCTGCATGATCCCGGCAAGCCGGAACAGGTTATAGGCGAAATACCAATCCATCGGCGGGACGGGATAGCCGGTGCGCGCGACGTAGCGTTCGACCGTTTCTTCGACCGTGGGGATGCCCAGCGCCGCCAGATCCAGCCCCAGCAGCCCCGCACGCCCGTCAGCGGGCTGGAACCAGTTGAGCATCAGGTAGCTGAAATCAGCAATCGGATCGCCC
Organism: Alphaproteobacteria bacterium HGW-Alphaproteobacteria-7; assembly: GCA_002842735.1. GTDB lineage: Bacteria > Pseudomonadota > Alphaproteobacteria > Sphingomonadales > Sphingomonadaceae > Erythrobacter. The sequence goes on from PHEB01000037.1 coordinate 6,208, forward strand.
AGCGTCGACAGCTCCCAATCGAGCACCGCGATGATGCGGGCTTCCGTCTTGTGGAAGATTACGTTGTCGAGCCGGTAATCACCATGCACCACGGATGAACCGTGCTGCGGCGGGATGGTTTGCGGCAACCATTCGATCAGCCGCTCCATTTCGGGCATATGCTCGGTTTCAGACAGCTTGTATTGCTTGGTCCAACGGGCGATCTGGCGCGCGCAATAATCGGTTGGCTTGCCATAATCGCCAAGCCCGATGGCGTCGGGTTGATTAAGGTGCAGATCGGCCATCGTGTCGATCAGTGCGTGATAAAGTTCGCGGCGCTCAGCCGGTTCGATCCCCGGCAGCGCGCCATTCCACAGGCTGCGCCCATCGGCCATGCTCATTACGAAGAACTTCGATCCGATCACGTCCGGGTCTTCGCACAGACCATAGGTGCGCGGGACGGGAAAGCCGGTGGGATACAGCCCGGTCATCGCGGTATATTCACGGTCAACCGCGTGAGCCGATGGCAGCAGCTTGCCGAACGGCTGACGGCGCAGCACGTAGGATGCGCCGGGCGTATCGATCCGGTAGGTCGGGTTCGATTGCCCGCCCTTGAACTTGGTGTAGCTGATCGGGCCGGCAAAGCCTTCGACATTGGCTTCGAACCAGCGCGTCAACGCGGCGAGATCGAGCGCGTCTTTCTCGGTCACTGCGACCGTGCCGACCATTTCCTTGTCGTAATCGATATCCATTCTTACCCTCGTGAATCCCCGCGAAGGCGGGGACCTCAGGCCGCAAGCGCGGCGATTCTTTGGCGGGAGGCCCCCGCCTTCGCGGGGGATCACCGCAGCTAAGTTAGTCAAACACCACCACGCTGCGCGCTGAATGCCCCGCGCGCATCTTGTTGAAGCCTTCGTTGACCGCATCGAGCGGGATGCGTTCAGCGATAATCGTATCGAGATCGAGCAGCCCGCGCAGGTAAAAATCGACGAGGCGCGGCAGGTCGATGGGGAAGTGGTTCATCCCCATCAGCGCGCCCATCAGCTTTTTGCCGCCGAGCAGATCCATCGCCGAAAGGCCAACCTTGCAATCCAATGGCATCATGCCGAGGATCACCGCTGTTCCCCCGCGCCGCAGCGATGCCACTGCAAGATCGGCCGAGGCTTGCCTGCCCACCGCTTCGATCCCCCAATCGACCCCGCCGCCCGAGATCGCGATGATCTGCTTGGCCGCATCCTCGGCCAGCGCGTCGATGGTATGGGTCGCGCCCAGCACTTCGGCCAGCGCGCGCTTTTCCGGAAGCGGATCGGCGGCGATGATCTTGCCTGCGCCAGCGATCTTGGCGGCGTTGATCGCGGCCAGACCCACGCCCCCGCAGCCCACCACCAGCACGGTTTCACCCGGCGTCACTTTGCAAGCGTTGAAAATCGTCCCCGCCCCGGTCGTCACCGCGCAGCCGAGCACGGCGGCGCGATCAAACGGCATATCCTTGTCGATTGCAACGCAGGCGTGTTCGTGAATCAGCATCTGTTCGGACAGCGCCGACAGGTTGAGCATCTGCGCCACGGGTGAGCCATCGGCGCGCAGCATACGCGGCGGCTCACCCTTGGCGCGGCGGGTGTCTGCGCCCATGCACAGCGCCATGCGGCCCGTTACGCAGAACTCGCAATGCCCGCAAAAGGCGGACAGGCAGCTGACGACATGATCGCCGGGCTTCACCGTCTTCACTTCCGACCCGACCGCGCGCACGATCCCCGCCGCCTCATGCCCCGGTATAGCGGGGAGCGCGTGGGGATAATGCCCATCGATGAAGTGCAGATCGGAATGGCACAGCCCGCAGGCCTTGGTGTCGATCAGCACTTCATGCGGAAGTGGGTCGGCGAAGGTGACTTCGCCGATGGTCAGGCCTTGGCCCGGTTGTTCAAGAATCGCGGCTTTTGCCATTGATCCAAATCTCCGTTCGCCCTGAGCCTGCCTGAGGGCTGTTCTTCTTCATGACCCGTTGCTCGAAGAAAAGCAGTGCTTCGACAGGCTCAGCACGAACGGATTTCCTGACTGGCCTAGCGCGCCACACCCATATCGCCCGAGCTGAAGCGCGCGCCGTCAGTGGTGGCCCGCCCATGATCGCCGCGCAGCGCATTGGCCGTGGGGCCGGGCTGCGGAGCGTGCTTGGCGAACTCCATATGCGCAATCGAGCGCGCGTGGACTTCGTCCGGCCCATCGGCCAGCCGCAGCGTGCGTTGATTGGCGTAGCTGCGCGCAAGGCCGTAATCTTCCGACACGCCGCCGCCGCCATGCGCCTGAATCGCATCGTCGATGATCCGCAGCGCCATGGTGGGAGCCTGCACCTTGATCATCGCGATTTCCTGCTTGGCCGCCTTGTTACCGACCTTGTCCATCATGTCTGCGGCCTTGAGGCAGAGCAGGCGGGTCATGTCGATATCGATGCGGGCACGTGCGACGCGTTCTTCCCACACTGAATGCTTGTACACCGGCTTGCCGAAGGCTTCGCGTTCCTGCAGGCGGCGGCACATTTTCTCCAGCGCCTCTTCCGCGACGCCGATGGTGCGCATGCAGTGGTGGATGCGGCCCGGC
>PHEB01000038.1 GCA_002842735.1 Alphaproteobacteria bacterium HGW-Alphaproteobacteria-7
GGGGATCGAACAGATGATCTTCGTCACCGGGCGCGGCAAGACCGGGATTGTCGAACATTTCGACATCGCGTTTGAACTCGAACAGACGATGACCGAGCGTGGCAAGGATCTGTCGGTGCTCGAATGCACCCGTGCCACCCCCGGCGATGTGATCGCGGTGCGCCAGCAGGTGCCGCTCGGCCTTGGCCACGCCATCTGGTGCGCGCGCGCGATTGTGGGGGATGAACCCTTTGCGATCTTCCTGCCCGATGAACTGATGGTCGCGCGCGAAGGCGGCTCTGGCTGCATGAAGCAGATGGTTGAGGCCTATAACGCGGTTGGCGGCAACCTTATCAGCGTGCTGGAAGTGCCGATGGAGCAGGTTTCCAGCTACGGCGTGATTGATCCCGGCGCGCAAGTTACCGGTTCCGGGGCGACGCTGACCGAGGTGCGCGGGCTGGTGGAAAAACCGGCGCAAGCCAAAGCGCCGTCGAACAAGATTCTCTCGGGCCGCTATATCCTCCAGCCAGAAGTGATGCGGGTGCTGGAGCATCAGGGCACCGGCGCGGGCGGCGAAATCCAGCTGACCGATGCAATGGCCAAGATGATCGGCACCCAGCCGTTCCACGCGGTCACGTTTGATGGCGCGCGTTACGATTGCGGCAGCAAGACCGGCTTTGTCGAGGCGACGCTGGCGATTGCGCTGGCCCGGCCCGACATGGGCGCAGAAGTGCGCGCGATTGCGGAAGGCTTGTTGCACCAAAGACATTCTTGATTAGTAACGGACACCAAGGTGTTCCGAAAAACGGCCATCAACCAATCACCCGCGCACGCCGTTATAGCTCACCAGAGCACTGGAGGTGTGCAAATTTGGGATATAGCAGATTAAGCGCGGCCAATTTCACTTGTCGCATGCTAAAGGCTGAGCACGGTTCGATTCAGGCACAATAAATCGCTGAACACGTGGAGTTTTATATGGGCGCATTGCGCAAAGGCATCATCCTGGCGGGCGGTTCGGGCACGCGGCTTTACCCGTTGACGCGCGGTGTTTCCAAGCAATTGATGCCGATTTTTGACAAGCCGATGATCTATTACCCGCTCAGCACGCTGATGCTGGCGGGGATCCGTGATATTCTGATTATCACGACGCCCGAAGATGCCGCGCAGTTTCAGCGGGTGCTGGGCGATGGGTCGGATTTCGGGGTGGCGTTGTCCTATGAAGTGCAGCCGCGGCCTGAAGGGTTGGCGCAGGCGTTTCATATCGGCGCAGATTTTGTGCGCGGGGGGCCAAGCGCGCTGATCCTCGGCGATAATATCTTTTATGGTCACGGCCTGCCCGCATTGCTGGGCAATGCCGATGGGCGTGACAGCGGGGCGAGCGTGTTTGCTTACCGGGTCAATGATCCCCAAGCGTTCGGCGTGGTGGAATTTGACGCGGACGGCAAGGCGGTATCGATCGAGGAAAAGCCCAAGCTGCCCAAATCAAACTATGCGGTCACGGGCCTGTATTTCTACGATGAGACGGTGATTGACCGCGCGCGCGATCTTTCGCCCTCACCGCGCGGCGAGCTGGAGATTACCGATTTGAACCGGCTATATCTTGATGAAGGCACGCTGGCGGTCGAGATCATGGGGCGCGGATTCGCGTGGCTCGATACCGGCACCCATGCCTCGCTGCTCGATGCGGCGACCTATGTGCGGATCACCGAGGAACGCCAGGGTCTGAAGATCTGCTGCCCCGAAGAAATCGCGTGGCGGCAAGGTTTCATCACCGCCGACCGCTTGCGCGACATTGCCGAGCCGCTGCGTAAATCGGGCTACGGCGAATATCTGCTCGGACTGCTGGAAAACCCGGTGCTGGCGTGAGGGTTGTCCAAACCGCCATTCCCGGCCCGCTGATCATCGAACCACGCGTGTTCGGCGATGCGCGCGGGTTTTTCATGGAAACGTGGAACGCGGCCGGGTTTGCCGATGCCGGGCTCGATCTCACCTTTGTGCAAGACAATCACAGCCGCTCGCAAAAGGGCGTGCTGCGCGGGCTGCATTTCCAGAACCCGGGTGCGCAGGGCAAGCTGGTACGGGTAACGCGCGGCGCGGTGTTCGATGTGGCGGTTGATTTGCGCGCCTCATCGCCGACGTTCGGCCAGTGGGTCGGGGTGGAGCTAAGCGCGGACAACAACCGCATGTTCTGGGTGCCCGAAGGCTTTGCCCACGGCTTCCTGACGCTGGAGGATGACACCGACTTCCTCTACAAATGCACCGCGCCTTATGCCCCGCAGTCCGAACACACGCTGGCGTGGGACGATCCGGCGGTGGGGGTTGCATGGCCGGTGGCAGGGATCGATCCGATCATCTCTGACAAGGACGCACGCGGTCTGGCGCTCGGCGATGTGCCGGTGTTTGCATGAGAGTGTTGATCACCGGCGCGAACGGCCAGCTTGGCGGCGCTTTGCAACGGCTGGCCCCGGACTGGGCCGAGGTGAGCGCGATCGGCGCTGGTGATTGCGACTTCACCGATATCCCGATGTTGCGTGCGCGGCTGTCGGTGGAGGCGCCCGACATCATCCTCAACGCGGCGGCCTATACCGCAGTGGACAAGGCTGAAAGCAACGAAGACCTGGCCCGCGCGATCAACGCCGATGCGGTGGCTGCGATGGTCGCAGCGATGGCGGAAAGCGGCGGCAAGCTGGTGCATATATCGACCGATTTCGTGTTCGATGGCGAGGCAAGCGCGGCCTACGAGCCATCAGCCGCCCGCAACCCCCTGTCTGCCTATGGCCGAACGAAAGCCGCAGGCGAGGATCACTTGCGTGCCGACGATCTGCTGGTGCGCACTGCATGGGTTTACGAAGCAGGCGGGGCGAATTTCGTGCGCACCATGATCCGGCTGATGAACGAGCGCGATGAACTGGGCGTGGTTGCCGATCAGGTGGGTGCGCCAACCTGGGCGAGCGGGCTCGCGCGCACCATCTGGGCACTGGTTGAAAAAGGCGCGACCGGAACCTTCCATCACTGCGATGATGGAGTGGCAAGCTGGCAAGAATTTGCGGTCGCCATCGCCGAGGAAGCCTACACGCTTGGTCTGATTACGCGCATCCCCGCCATCCGCCCGATCACCACCGCCGAATACCCCACGCCCGCAAAGCGCCCGGCGTTCTCGTTGCTCGATTGCAGCGCCACGCGGGCGTTTCTTGGCGACGCCCCGGTTCACTGGCGCACCAATCTGCGCCTGATGCTGCAAGAGGAAGCAAAGCTTGGCTAATCTGCTCGTAACCGGCGGTGCCGGCTTTATCGGCGGCAATTTCGTGCATTACTGGAATGCGAAGCACCCGGACGACGGCGTGGTGGTGCTCGATGCGCTGACCTATGCAGGCAACCGCTCGACGCTCGAAGGCACCACTGCCGAACTCGTGGTGGGAGACATCCGTGACACCGCGCTGGTGGAAAGCCTGCTGCGCGCGCATGACATTGATACCATCGTCCACTTCGCCGCCGAAAGCCATGTCGACCGGTCAATCACCGGGCCGGATGCTTTCATCGACACCAATATCCTTGGCACCAATAGCCTGCTGAAAGCCGCGCGCGCCGTGTGGCTGGCGGGCGATGGACGCGCGCACCGGTTCCACCATATTTCGACCGATGAGGTGTTTGGCTCGCTCGGCCCGAACGACCCGGCGTTCAGCGAGGTCACGCCCTACGCCCCCAACTCGCCCTATTCGGCCAGCAAGGCGGCGTCCGATCATCTGGTGCGCGCCTATCACCACACCTATGGGCTGGAGGTGACGACCAGCAATTGTTCGAACAATTACGGCCCCTATCAATACCCCGAAAAGCTGATCCCGCTGTTCCTGCTCAACGCGCTGCACGGGCGACCGCTGCCGATCTATGGTGACGGGATGAATGTGCGCGACTGGCTGCATGTCGAAGATCACTGCCGCGGGATCGAAGCCTGCCTGCTGCGCGGAATACCGGGCGAGACCTACAATATCGGCGGCGGGGCCGAACTTCCCAATCTGGAAGTGATCGCCGCAATCTGCCGTGAGGTTGACCGCGCCTTAGCCGAGGTTGACGGGCTGTCCGCGCGCTATCCGCAAGCGCCCGCAGCGCGCGGTGAACCAACCGAAACCCTCAAAACCTTCGTCACCGACCGCGCCGGCCACGACCGCCGCTACGCCATCGACGAGGCCAAGGCCCGCGCCGAACTGAACTACGCCCCGAAGCACGGCTTCGACGAAGGCCTCCGCCAGACCCTGCGATGGTATCTCGACAATGAAAACTGGTGGCGCCCGTTGTTGGCGGATTGAACGAGGACAAATGCCGGATTGGGTAAGCTTCCGTTTTCTTCGAGGGTATCCGCAAGCGCTACTGGGGCCAGAGGTTCTGGGGCAGGGGCTACTTCTCCACAACCGCTGGCAACATCACCGAGGACGTCATCATGGGCTATCTCGACCGACATTTCCGCAAGAACGGCTTCAGCCCCTCCGCATGATCCTACCGGCGTCAGCCGGTCAGTTGTTCGGAAAAAAAATTGAAAATCAGCGGTTTAATAACCAATCTGCGCTAAAAGGGATCAAACCACTGATCCGAAATAGCGCGGCCTGTCTCCTTGCGCGAGGTGTTCCCACTGGACCCAGCACTCGTGTGCGACTGTCAAAGCGAGCTTGCCGCATCGCGACATCTGCGTACTAAACACCATGCTATCTATCCAAAGTGTACGTGCGCCGATCATCCGACCGGCAACAAGGCACAAAAGCCCGGGGGCGCCGCCCGTAGAGATCACCACTCCCGGGCGATGTTTGAGAACCAATCTTGCTGCAGCCGCAGCACATCTGATGGCGCTGAAAGGCCGAGAAAAGCTGCAATCCGGGAGCTTTGCGGCATTCATCACGCCGCTCCGTTGCGCAGCATCTAGATCGGTGGTCGCGTAAAGAACGTCAGAAAGCCCCAGCGTCGGTGCCAGAAGCATCAACTCGTCCCAATAAGAGCCGGCCGAAGCGGCAGCCAGAATCGTCGTCCGGTCGCGAGCCATCTCAAATCCTGTCATACGAGGGTCGGGGGGCTATCGCCGACCGCAGCGTTGGTGTCAATCTGTGGACCGGCGGGCAGGTCACGTCGCAGGCGCTGGTGCGCTACCGGAGCAATGACTATTCGGTGCCGATCCGCTTCGGCCACCAGGAGGTGTGGATCAGGGGCTATGTCAACGAAGTGATGATCGGCTGCCGGGGGGAGGTCATTGCCCGCCATGCGCGCAGTTACGAGCGCGAGGACATGATCTTCGATCCGGTCCATTACCTTTCTCTGATCGAGCAGAAGTTGGGTGCGCTCGATCAGGCAGCGCCGCTGCAGGGCTGGGAGCCGCCCGAGGCGTTTGCGACGCTGCGCCGCCTCATGGAAGCGCGCATGAACAAGCATGGCCGGCGCGAGGATGTGCAGGTGCTGCGTCTGCTGGAAAGCTTCGAACTGGCCAATGTGAATGGTGCCGTGAAGCACGCATTCTGCTCCACAATATCAAGAGCAGGAAAGCAGCCCTGGCCGAACCTTCGCGGCACTTCATGACTGAGCAGGGCGAGTTGATCAGGCGAGTTATCCTCCACCCTCCCCTGCGGCGGGAATATCACTACTTCGATGACCTTGCGGAATCGGCTTGGGAGGAGGTGTCCCGCAGGACCTTTGAGAAGCTCTGGCAATGCGAGGTTGCGGAGCTCGCCGAACGGCTAACGTCAGAGACCGTGTACCTTGCGACCGGACTACTCCTGCCGATCTGGTCGAGCCTTCCCATCGACTATGTGGAGGTCCGGCGCATCGTGGACGAAGAGGGCAGAAGCTGGCTCGGCCGCATGGTCCACGAGCTCGACGTGGCAAAACTGCTCGAGAAGTTCGATATTGCCACCACCGTTGGCCTTAGCCCGGACACGATCATTAAGGCGCTCGGCGAAGGACGGACAATCCCGATCAAGCAGCCGTTCGAGGCGACTATCAAATGCTCGCGGGTCGCTGGCGAGCAGCGCTATGAAATTGTGGGGATGCCCGCTGAGCAGCTTTTCTGGCTCATGTGCATTGGCTGTTTCACGGAGATCATCGCGTTTCGTAAGCGTGTTTTCATTTCAATAGGCGCAGCGTCAGCAATCATTGGCGCGCTGCTCCGGGTGTAATGCAGGAATTTTGGCAGGCCGCATCGGGAATGGCGCAGGCGTAACGCTAAGGGTTACGCTTCTCTTGACTCTTTGCGTAACTTATGGGATTACACCTCAATGGAAATCGGAACCATCCGCCATAAGGCGCTTCGCAGGTTTGCCGAAACCGGGAAGCCAGCAGGGCTGATGGAGGCTGACCGGCTTCGCCGCATGCTGGCTTTCATTGCGTCGGCGGGGAGTGTGGACGAATTGGCAGTGCCGCCCAATTTCGGGTTTCATCCACTCACCGGAGACAGAGAGGGATATTTTGCCATGACGGTAACCCGAAACTGGCGGCTGACATTCACCCTGATCGACGAACTGACCGTCGCCGATCTCGATCTGGAGGACTATCACTGATGGCCATCAAGCTCCATGACAGCTTCGCGGTCCACCCGGGCCCTTGGCTGCTCGAAGAGATCGTGAAGCCTTACAACATGAACGTGTCTGGCACGGCAGATCATCTCAAGGTCACCCGGCCAGCCTTAAGCCGTCTGCTCAATGGCAGGGCTGCGCTGACGCCGGAGATGGCTATCCGCTTCGAGAAAGCGTTCGGTGTTTCTGCCGCCACCATGCTGCGGATGCAGTCTGCCTATGATCTTGCGCAAGCCAAAAGCGCATCAGAGACCGTTAAAATCGAGCGTGTGCGCGAACCCGCATAGCAGGGTGCAAGCGCGCTGCCGATGACAACGGTCCCGATGGTATTCGCTAGATCAAATCCCGCCTAACTCTCGTGCTCCAATCCATCGGCGCGCTTAAAGGCAAAAAAGGTTGATGCTGTTCTTTCTTTCCGGCCAATCAAGGCCATGGAGAAAGAAAATGACCTACTCTCACCTCGATCCGTCAATGCAAAACCGGGTCTCGTGGAATGCCGACAGAACCGTCGGTACAAAGCGGCCACTCACTCAGAAGCAGATTTGGGCAATCCGGTTCTTCCTTGATCGCGAAGAGCGGCTCCGTGACCGCGCCCTGTTCGACCTGGCGATCGACAGCAAGCTGCGGGGCTGCGATCTGGAGAAGCTCAAGATCGGTAACCTCGTGGCCGGATCTGAAATCCGCGACCGCGCAATGATCATAACCGGCACTTCACCTGATGCCAGCGTTGTCGACACCAGCGTCTGGCAGTTGGCATTCTTGCCAAGCGCCAAGGCATATTGTGGTGCCACGCCAACCGAATGACGGCCCTTCTTGGGCAGGGCTGTATCGTCGATAACCAACCAGGCATGTTGCCCACCAAGACTTCATCCCACAAGAGTTGGCAATCGCCCGCTGCACTGCAGAACTATCAGGTGCGGCCCTATTCGATGATGTAGCGGACCCGCAGCGTGAAACTGCGTCCGGCCCCGAGCCCGCCGTCCGGCCGCACCCGGAAAGTCGTGACGCTGGGATCGCAGCCCTTGCGCGTCGGCGGTTGGAACATGCGTCCAAGTGCCCCCGCCATCATTGGAAAACTCGAGACTATCGCTGGCCGAGGCGAGCGAAGCAAAGTTGTATGTCAGCCCTGATCCGCCAGGATCGGTAAACACCACCGGGCCGCCTGCGCGGGTGATCTGGCACAGTTTGGCGTCAGCCGGGCCGTTATCAACTACCACCACGCTGTTCGCGTCGGTGGCATCAGTGCCATTATTGGCCACTGAAATCAGGTATTCGACCAGCGCGCCGGGGATCGCCTTGGGATTGCTGGTAAGGTTCACCGGATCGGAAATTAGCGAGCTGACCTTGGTGATCGATAAGGTAGCAAAGGGGTTGCAGACAAACAGATCGTGCAGGCTGATCCCCTGTTGACCCGGATTTGCCGGCGCGGTTGTATGGTTGCCATAGCGGATCGTGATCGTGTCCACCGGATTGCTGAAAGTCACCACCACATTGCCCAAGGCCTCATTATCGGCGGACAACGCATCGCCGATCGCGATATTGCCTTGCACAAAATTGGCATTGCCGTTGGTCAATTGGGGCAGCACTTGATTGCCGCGAAAGCTGCCCACTACTTCGACCCGGTCGGCAAATTGATTGGCGAAGAAATCAACATCAAAGATGGTGAACTGCACGCCGCTGAAGGATGGTGGCAGCGTGATCGTCATTTGGACCACACCTGCTTGGTTGGATTGATCGGCGATCACCGTCAGACCCGGCTCGGCCGGGGAAAGGCCGCCGGTCGTCGCGCTGTTCACCGTTGGTGATTGCCCACCGAAGCCGGCGAGATTCTGGTAAACACCGTCATTGGTCAGACGGAAACGGATGTTGCCAAAACTGGCAAAGGCATAGGTATTGTCGGTCGATCCGGCAGCCCAGCCCGATATCGTGCCCCAATCAAACACTGAAAACCCTGCCGGGCACACCAGTTGCGGCGGGATGCCTGCCGCCCGGCCCGATTGCACGGTGAAGGTCGATACCGCGTAATCATCCTCTCCGGTCGCGCCGTTGTTCACGGTGGAATCTGGATCAGGCAGGCTGCTCGCGATGATTTCAGCCGTGTTGGTGACAGTGGTTCCAGCACTCGCAGCAACCGACCCAGTGATGGTGATAACCGCAACCTCTCCGGGTGCGAGCGTGCCGACCGACCACACCCCGGTTCCGGCGTTAAAACTGCCTGTGCCACTGGCGCTGGTGAAGGTGAAGTTGGGGGGCAGGGTATCGCGCACCTCAATGCCGGTCGCGGTGCCGGTGGATGCCGATGCGTTGAACACCGTCAAGCGCCACGACGCGCTGCCGCCAGCGGCTGGTGGAGCGCCGATCAATTGCTTGGTCAGTGAAAGATCAGCCTGATTGGCAGGAACTGGTGTGAGGTACATCTCAGCATGGCGAAAATCGCCGTTGTCGGCAGTGGGGAACAGGTCGCAGATTTCCAGACGCCATGTCCCCGCAGCATTGCGCCCGTTAAACGCCGATAATGCGTTGTTCGGGCGAAAGCGGTTCTGAAAGGGGGGGGCGGTGGTTGAATGGTTCCCGGTCGCACTGTCGGTATTGACCAGTTGCGGCGCGGAATCGTCCAGCCAAACATTGAAATTGTCGCCACTGGTGTTCGCGGTATCGCCGTTGGTGAGCTGCACGCGCGTGCCGTCAGGGCCGACCAGCGTCATCTGCAAATCGCCGCGCCATGTATGCGTGACCAACACCCCGATATCGACATCTTACTGCCCCGTCGGCCGTGTTGACTACGGTGGTCACCGATTGCGCCGATGCCGGTATGGTCAAGCCGCCGGCCAACACCGCAGCCAGCAGGCCCAGCACGCGCCGCAGTATTCCGTGTCCCGTATGCGTGTTCCTGTTCCGCTCCATCGCTTTCCCATAGGAAAACATGGTAAACAGACGGTTAGTTTTTGCAGGCTTGCGCATGAACAACACCGCCTATCTCCCCAGCCCGAGGAAACTGAGGCTGTCGGCATCGAACTTCATTCGCATCGCAGCAAACGCCCCCTTGTTGGTGTTGCGCGCCGCGCCGAAATCGCCATCGCGGAAACCTTCGATGTTGTAGCCCACAGTCACCAACACCCCCTCGACCGGGACAACGCCGATGGTCGGACTATAGGCAAAACTGGTCACGTCATCCTTGAGATTGGTGCGTACAGTGGCGCTCGCGCCCAGTTCAAACCGTTCGCCGATCCCGATCCGCGCATCTGCGCCTACCAGCGCACTGGTGCCCGAAAATCCAAGGCCTTCGAACTGATCGAAATTGTAGCGCGCGCCCAAGAACAGTGCGAATTCGTGGCGGCGCAGTTCGGCCCCGTTCACCGCGCTGCGGGGCGAGAAATTGGTCGACAGGCTCGCTATCAGGCGGCGCGATTTGGCGTCGCCGTCCACCAGCAGCGCGGTGCGACCGGCCCCGCCTGCACCGCCCGCTTCACCCGATACAGCATCAGTCACCCGATCGCTGCGGAATTCGAGCTTCCCGAGCATCGACAAAGGTGAGGCATCGGGGCGGTGGGCAAAGGCAATGCTGCCATCCATGATTTCGCTC
>PHEB01000014.1 GCA_002842735.1 Alphaproteobacteria bacterium HGW-Alphaproteobacteria-7
AAGGAGAAAGTGATACCATCGCGCATCCTCCCTGAATCGCACGTCGGCAAGCCTCTGGGAATCCCTAAATGGACTCTTTCGTTCCGGTCAATCCACTAGGTCTAGTTGAGTCCGGGATATAGACTGGCCGATTGCTCATAATCAGCGCCTTGGCTTAGGTGGTGGATTAGTCGGCGCAGAGTCCGTTGGCACCCGAGGCTGAGTATTTGCACCATCGCTAGGGTTGCGTGCAGGCGGTGCTTTAGGTGACGTGCTCCTTTCGAGAGGTCCACGCCTTGTGTCGTCAGGCATTGCTGTCTTCCTTTCAACTAAGCCAGCAACTTAGCACTGATATTTGGAACAAAGCAAGAATGAATTACCCCAACCCCGCCGCCGCCATCAGCGCCTTCGTCGACGGATCAAACTCACCCTCCCCGCTGTCGATCTGTTTGGCGATCGCCTTGCCCAATTCCACGCCGAATTGGTCGAAGGGGTTGATCCCCATCAGCACCGCGCCCGCAAAGGTGCGGTGTTCGTGGAATGCGATCAGCGCGCCCAGTGCCGCCGCGTCGCAATCGTCGAGCAGGAAGGTGGTGGAGGGCCGATCCCCCGAATAGGCGCGCGCCGGATCGTCTGACGGCTTGCCCGCCATCAGCGCCGCGCCTTGGGCAAGGCAGTTCATCAACAGCGTGCGATGATGCGCCGGATCCAGTTCATCCCCCGGCGCGATGCTGGCTAGAAAATCGACCGGGATCAGGTGCGTGCCCTGATGCAGCAACTGGAACACGGCGTGCTGCGCGTCGGTGCCCACCCCGCCCCATGTCACCGGCGCGGTCGGCCCGTCCACGGGGGTGCCATCCACGGTCACGCTTTTGCCGTTGGATTCCATCTCCAGCTGCTGAAGATAGTCGGGCAGCAGCGCGAGGCGTTCATCATAGGCGAACACCGCGCGGGTCTGGCAGCCCTTCAACCGGGTGTAGAATTGATCCGCAAACGCCGCGAGCAACGGGGCATTGGCGCGGCCTTCGGCGGTGCGGAAGTGATCGTCCACCGCCTTCGCGCCGGCCAGCATCGCGCGGAATTCCTCCATCCCCACCGCCAGCGCAATCGGAAACCCGATCGACGAAAACAGCGAATAGCGCCCGCCCACGCTTTCGGGGAACGGCAGCACGCGGGTTTCATCGACGCCCCATTCCACCGCCTTTTCGGGCGCAGCGGTCAGCGCGATCACCCGCCCGCCGGGGTCTTCCACGCCGTTATCCGCCAGCCATTTCAGCGCGCTGTTGGCATTGGTCAGCGTTTCGATGGTGGTAAAGGTTTTGGACGCGAGCGCGATCAGCGTCGTTTCGGGGTCGCAGGCAGCAAATGCCTGTTCCAGCGCAAGGCCATCAATGTTCGACACCACATGGACATCGACCAGCGCCAGATCGCGGGTCAGCGCGTCAATCGCCAATGCCGGGCCAAGCGCCGATCCGCCGATGCCAACCGCGATGCAGTGGCGCACTTCGCCCAGCGCGCCTTCATGGATCGCCTCAACCAGCATCCCCATGCGCGCGAGCAGTGCCTCGGCTTCTTCGACCTGCGCAGGCGTGCCGCTGCCGCGCAGCGCGCCGTGGGTGGCGGCGCGGCCTTCGGTGACATTGACGATCCCGCCATCGAACAATGCCTCGCGCGCAGATGCAAACCCGCGCGCCTCGGCCAACCCCTCAAACGCGGTCAGCGCGGCATCATCCAGATGCGTTTTGGAAAAATCGATCCTCATGCCCGTTTCCGCCGCGCTGCCGGGCGCGATTGGCCAGCTGATTTGCCGGGTCAAGGCTGCGGGCCGCGCAGGATCAGCGGCGAACAATTGGCCGAGCGTGTGCGGTTCCAGCGAACGCAACCGCGACCAGGCCTCAACCACTGCTGGCTTGCCTTTTGCTTCGCCCGATCCGTTCATCACTGTTCTCCTTTGCGCAGGTGTGCGGAGCCGAGTAAGGGCATGGGCGATGGATGTTAAGACCCAATCTCTCGGCAATGTGTTGCCCGATGATGCCGACGCGGCGGTGCCTGCGCGCGATAGCTGGGGCAGTTTCGTCTGGTTCCTGGCCAAACTGCTGCTGGTGGTGCTGGTGTTTCGCACCTTGGTGTTCTCGCCGTTTTCGATCCCGTCGGAAAGCATGCTGCCGCGCCTGATGAACGGCGATTACCTGCTGGCGGCCAAGTGGCCCTATGGCATTTCACGCCATTCGCTGCCGTTTGATCTGCCGCTGCCCGATGGCCGCCTGTTCGCCAGCACGCCCAAACGCGGCGATGTGGTGATCTTCAAACACCCGGTCGACGGGCGCGATTATATCAAGCGGGTGATCGGCCTGCCGGGTGATGCAATCAGCATGGCCGGCGGGCAGGTGGTGCTTAACGGCACACCGATACCGCGCGAACCTATGGCCGATGCGCTGATTGCCGAATCGCCCAATACCGGGTGCTCATGGGGCGGCGCGCCGGTGCAGTTGGATGATGGCAGGGCGGCCTGCCGCTATGCCCGTTTTCGTGAGACTTTGCCGGGCGGCAAAAGCTACGAAGTGCTCGATTTCGGGATGACCCCGGCTGATGCGCTTGCCCCCGTCACAGTCCCGGCAGACGCGCTGTTCGTGATGGGCGACAATCGTGACAATTCGCGCGACAGCCGCTTTCCGGCCGCCGCAGGCGATGCGGTCGGATTTGTCCCGCAAGACCTGCTGGTGGGCCGCGCCATCATCATCGTGTGGTCAACCGATGGCAGCGCCGATTGGGCAAAGCCGTGGACATGGTTCACCGCCGCACGCTGGCACCGGATCGGAGACGCATTGTGAGCGCGCTTGACCCGGCGACGCACGAATGGCTCGAAGCACAAGGCTTTGCCGTGACGGATGAGGCCCCGTGGATCGAGGCGCTGACCCACGGCAGCTTCAACGGATCGGGCGGCGCGGCGGCGGTAACTTCCAAAGATTACCAGCGGCTTGAATTTCTGGGCGACCGGGTGCTCGGCCTGTCGGTGGCAAGCTGGCTGTTCCGCGCGGGCGACGCGCCCGAAGGCAAGCTGTCACAGCGTTTGAACGCGCTGGTCAGCGGCGCCACCTGCGCGCGGATTGCCCGCAGCATTGGCCTGCCCGCGCATATCCGGCTGGGCAAGCAGGCGCGCGATGATGGCGGGGCGGATAGCGACAAGATCCTTGGCGATGTGATGGAGGCGCTGATCGGCGCGTGCTTTGTCCAGCACGGGTTCGATACCGCGCAAGGCACCATCTACCGCCTGTGGGCGAGCGAGCTGGAAGGCGACTTGGGCAGGTCAAAACACCCCAAAAGCGCGCTGCAGGAATGGGCCGCAGGCAACCGCCGCGCCACCCCCGTTTACGAAGTGGTGGGGCGCAGCGGGCCCGACCACGCGGCGCGCTTCACCGTGCGGGTCAGCGTCCGCAATGTCGGCGAGGCCGAGGCCACCGCCACCAACAAGGGCGAGGCTGAACGGTTGGCGGCGAAGGCTTTTCTGGAACAATTCGGGTGAATGATTTAGTGAATTTGCCACATCGAAACCGACAGGTTTCGCAAGGCCAAGCGGCCGCCCGCAGCCGCTTTGGAGCGAAGCGGAAAATCAGCGGCGAGGAAGTCATGAAATGACCAAACAAAAATGCGGCATGATCGCCGTGATTGGCGCGCCCAATGCGGGCAAATCGACTTTGGTGAACCAGCTGGTCGGCCAGAAGGTCGCGATCACCAGTGCCAAGGCCCAGACCACCCGCGCGCGGATGCTGGGCATTGCGCTGCACGAACTGGCAGGCACGCGGGTGCAGATGATTCTGGTCGACACCCCCGGCATCTTTGCCCCGCGCCGCCGGTTAGACCGCGCGATGGTAAGCGCCGCGTGGGAAGGCGCGGAGGCGGCGGACGCGGTGCTGCTGCTGGTCGATCCGATCAAGCAACGCCGCCACGAATTGGAGCCGCTGCTGGAGGCGCTGGCGAACCGCCCGGAACGCAAGATTCTGGTGCTCAACAAGGTCGACCGCGCCAAGAAAGAACCCCTGCTGGCGCTGGCGCAGGAATTGGCGGGCAAGGTCGATTTTGCCGAAATCTATTTCGTTTCCGCGCTGAATGGGGACGGCGTGCCAGAGCTGAAAGACGCGCTGGCAGGCATGATGCCCGAGGCTGAATGGATGTATCCCGAAGATCAGGTGTCAGACGCGTCAGAACGCCTGCTCGCCGCCGAAATCACCCGCGAACAGCTCTATCAGCAGCTCCACGAAGAACTGCCCTATGACAGCGCAGTGCGGCCTGAAAGTTACACCGTGCGCAAAGACGGCAGCATCGAAATCCACCAGCAGATCGTGGTCGCCCGCGAAACCCAGCGCGCCATCGTGCTCGGCAAAGGCGGCGCGCGGATCAAGGCCATCGGCGAAGCGGCGCGCAAGGAATTGTGCGAGGTGCTGGGCGTAAAAGTGCACCTGTTCCTCCACGTCAAACAGTCGGAAAACTGGGCCGAGGACAAGGAGATTTTCGAGGAAATGGGGCTGGATTGGGTGCGGTGATGGGGCTGCCAAGCGTAAATCTGCCCCGAAATCGGCCGTTGGAGTTGCGACGCCGAAGCTGACCTCCCCGCGTCATCGCGAGGCAGGCAAGTCTGGGGTTCTCGCAATGACGAAAGTTTGTCATCCCGGCGCAGGCCGGGACCCACCGCCGTTGGGCACGACGTCAACCACCCCGGCACCATTCCGCCCTAGGTCCCAGCTTTCGCTGGGATGACGTTGGCGTGCATTCGGTGGCCAAGTTGCCACGGATCGCCGCATCCCCCCGGCCCAAGTCCGCCGACCGCGTCTGCAGCGTAAAGCCTGTCCGCAAAGCCAGCCGCTATCGCGGGGCCTTCAAACGGTCACACCCGCATCGGCATCAGCACATAGAGCGCCGGGCTTGCCTCGTTTTCGCGGATCAGCGTCGGCGCGCCTGCGTCGGCCAGATGCAGTTCAACCATGTCGGCATCGATCTGGCCAAGGATGTCCTTGAGGTAATTGGCGTTAAAGCCGATCTCCAGCGCTTCGGCGCGGTATTCTGCTGCCAGTTCCTCGGCCGCGGTGCCGTTATCGGGCGATGTCACCGACAGCGTGACGCGGTCCTGATCCAGCCCGATTTTGACCGCACGGGTTTTCTCCGTCGCGATGGTCGCCACCCGGTCAACGCCGGAAAACAGCAGTTTCGGATCGACCTTGAGCAGCTTGTCATTGCCGGTCGGGATCACGCGGCTGTAATCGGGGAAGGTGCCATCGATCAGCTTGCTGGTCAGCACCACCCCGCCTTCACCGCCCATGGTGAAGCGGATCTTGCTCGCCGACAGGTCGATCAACACGTTACCATCGAGCGCTTCTTCAAGCAGTTTGCGCAGTTCGCCCACGGCTTTGCGCGGCACGATCACATCGGGCATCCCGGCGGCGCCTTCGGGCCGCGCCAAGGTGAAGCGCGCAAGCCGGTGGCCATCGGTGGCGGCGGCTTTCAGCAGCGGTTCGTTTTCATCGGTCACGTGCAGGAAAATGCCGTTGAGGTAATAGCGCGTTTCCTCGGTCGAAATCGCGAAGCGGGTGCGGTCGATCAATTCAGCCAACACGCGCGCGGGCAGTTCAAAACTGGTCGGCAGGTCGCCTTCGACGATCACCGGGAAATCATCACGCGGCAGGGTCGGCAGCTTGAAGTTCGAACGGCCCGCCTTGACCTCAAGCCGGTTTTCGTTGGTGGTCAGGCTGACCTGACTGCCTTCGGGCAGCTTGCGCGCAATATCGAACAGCAGATGCGCCGACACGGTGATCGCGCCTGCCTGTTCGACCGACGAAGCCGACATTGATTCGACCACCTGCAGATCAAGATCGGTCGCCATCACGCGGACATTGCCGCCATCGCTGGCGTCGATCAGCACGTTTGACAGGATCGGAATGGTGTTGCGCCGTTCAACCACCGACTGCACGTGGGAGAGGCACCGCAGCAGGGTCGCGCGTTCAATCGTGGCCTTCATCGCTTGTCCCTATCGTTCCCTTGTGTGGCAGAAGGACGAAGGAATCGCCCTCAAGCGCCAGAAAGTGCTTAAAACCTTAGCGCCGCTGACAATACGGGCAAGTTGGCGGCTTTGCGAGGGGCGTTTCCGCTGGGGATAAGGGGCGAAAACACCGCCCGCTGATCAGCCCAGCATCGCCATCCCGCCGTTTACGTGCAGCGTTTCACCCGTGACATAGGCGGATTCGCGGCTGGCAAGAAACGCAACCGCAGCGCCAATCTCGCTGCCTTCACCCATGCGGCCCATCGGAATCCGGCCATTGATCGCGGCCTGTTGTTTTTCATCGAGCGCTGAGGTCATAGCGGTGCGGATGAAGCCGGGGGCGACGCAGTTGGCGGTGATCCCGCGGCTGGCGACTTCCTGCGCAAACGCCTTGGTCATGCCGGTCAGGCCCGCCTTGGCCGCGCAATAATTCATCTGCCCCGGATTGCCGGTCGCGCCGACCACGCTGGTGATGTTGATAATCCGCCCGAACCGCGCCTTCATCATCGGCTTGGCTGCGGCGCGCATCAGGCGGAACGCGGCTTCGAGGTTGATGCGGATCACCTGATCCCATTCATCATCCTTCATCCGCATCCCCAGATTATCGCGCGTGATCCCGGCGTTGTTGACGAGGATGTCCATGCTGCCGAGCGTGTTGAGCATCGCCGGGATCAGTTCTTCGACCTGCGTAGCGTTGCCCAGATCGCAGGTAATCTCGACATGGCCATCATGATCGTGATGGGTGTAGGTTTCGTTGAGTTCATCGCGAAACGCCCGCAGCTTGGCCGCGTTCGACCCCGACAGCGCGAGCCGCGCGCCCTGACTGGCGAGCGCGTGGGCGATCGACGATCCGATCCCCCCGCTTGCACCAGTGACCAGCGCATTCATGCCCTTGAGTGAAAACATCACACCAATTCCTTCGCAAACGCTTCAATATCCTGCATCGTCACAAGGCTTGCAACCTGCGCTTCGCGGTCGATCCGGCCAACCATCGGGCCGAGCACCTTCCCGCCCAGTTCGACGAAGCTTTCCACCCCATCGGCACGCATGGCAAGCACGCTTTCGCGCCAGCGCACCCGGCCCGTGACCTGTTCGATCAGCAATCCGCGTTCTACTTCGGGATCGGTGACGCGCGCGGCGGTGACGTTGGCATAGAGCGGCAGGGTGAAGGCGGCGGGCGGGGTTTGGGCCAAGGCCTCAGCCATGCGTTCGGCGGCGGGTTGCATCAGCGCGCAGTGGAACGGCGCGGACACCGGCAGCAGGATGCCGCGCTTGATCCCGAACTCCTTGACCAGCGCGACGGCGCGCTCAATCGCCGCGGTGTGACCGGAAATCACCACCTGTGACGGATCATTGTCGTTCGCAACTTCACAAATGCTGACTGCGCCTCCCGCGTTGGGCCCCTGCGCCGCAGCCTCAGCCAGCGCCTTGGCCTGATCAATATCCGCCCCCAGCAGCGCCGCCATTGTCCCTTCGCCCACCGGCACGGCGGATTGCATCGCCAGCCCGCGCAATTTGAGCAGCCGTGCGGTGTCGGAGAGGCTGAACGCGCCGACCGCACACAGGGCGGTGTATTCGCCCAGCGAATGGCCCGCGACGCAGGCACCGTGTTCGGTCAGTTGCACACCGAAATCACGCTCCAGCACCCGCAATGTCGCCATCGCGTTGGCCATGATCGCAGGCTGCGCATTTTCGGTGAGGGTCAGGTCGGCTTCCGGCCCTTCGCGCATCAGCGCTGAAAGCTTTTGCGACAGCGCCTCGTCCACCTCGCCAAACACCTCGCGCGCGGCCGCGCTTGCGCTGGCGAGATCTGCCCCCATGCCGATTTTCTGGCTGCCTTGACCCGGAAAAATAAACGCGCGCATCATGTGATCCTGTGCTGGTTTTTGGCCCCATTCTTGGTTTGGGGCGCGCGGTTACGTCCGCGCGGGCGGGCTGGCAAGTCCGAAGGGCACAACCCTGTTGGCAGAATTGTGCCCGATCAACGCGCGCCCCAGATAGGGAATGCCCGCGCGCGAACACCAGAAACGGGCGATATCTTCTTCGTTCTGGCCGAATTCGACATAATTTTCCGGCACGTCGGTGATCGCGCCCAACCGCAGCCCGGCAAGCCGGGGAAGCGTTCCGGCGAGATGAAAAAACATCCGGTCGATCGCGTAAAGGTGTTCGGATACCTCCTCCACCATCACCACATGGCCGGTCAGGTCAGGCATCAACGGCGTGCCCGCCAGCATCGCCAGCGTGATGAGGTTGAACGCGGCGGCAGGCGTGGTGCCATCCAGGCTTGGCTCGATCCCGCTGGTATCCCCGCCAAGCCAGTTGAGCACCCGCCGGATCGCAGCGCGCCCACCTTCCGAACGCGCGCTGACCGGCATCGAACCATGGACGCTCTGCCCGATCCCGGCGCGGTAAAGCGCGGCCAGCAGGTATCCGCAATCGGAAAAGCCGACATAGGTCTTGGCCCGCGCCGATGCGTTCATCTGCGCCACCGCAGCTTCGGCAATGCGGTTTGAACCGTAACCGCCCTTGGCAAACCATACGACATCGAACGCCGGATCATTCGCGCATTCGAGCAGTGCGGTCAGCCGCCGCAGATCATCCCCGGCAAAATGCCCGGCCCGTTCAAAAGACTGATCGTGGAACGTCACGCGGTGCGAGGGATATTCCGCCGCCACCAGCGCCAAGAGCGCATCGCGGTGCTCATGGGTGATCGGGGTCGCAGGCGCACAGATCGCGATATTCGTCATGCGCGGCAACCTATGGCGCTTGTCAGTGATGGCGCAAGTCAATAACCACGCCTGCTATGGATAACGGGATCGAGCCAGGGACGCCGCCGGAGCGCCCGCTATTCTTTTGCGGCATTGGCGGATCGGGGATGCTGCCGCTGGCGCAGATTGCGCGCGGGCTTGGCTATCGGGTCGCCGGATCGGATCGCAGCCGCGATCAGGGGCGCACGCCCGAAAAATTCGCATGGCTGGCCGCCAATGATTTCGCGCTGTTTCCGCAGGATGGCAGCGGCATTACCTCGCCCGATCAGGTGTTGATCGCGTCCGCCGCGATTGAGGACAGCGTGCCCGAAGTCGCCCGCGCGCGCGAACTCGGCTGCGCACGATTGAGCCGGGCGGAGCTGTTATCGCAATTGTTCAACCGCGCCGCGTGTTCGATTGCGGTTGGCGGCACATCGGGCAAATCGACCGTCACCGGGATGATCGCGTGGATCATGCACCACGCCGGACGCGATCCCACGGTGATGAACGGCGCGGTGATGAAGAACTTCATCACGCCCGCCGATCCCTTTGCCAGCGCAAAAATCGGGCAAGCCGATATGTTCGTGAGCGAGGTTGACGAAAGCGATGGATCGATTGCGCTTTACCGCCCAACCATCGGCGTGTTGCTGAATGTCAGCCTAGACCACAAGAGTATCGAGGAACTGCGCGTTCTGTTTGGCGATTATATCGCCGCATCGCAGACAGCGGTAATCAATCTCGACAGTCCTGAGGCTGCTGCGCTTGCGGCGTGCGCGCGTTCCGCAGTTACCTTTGGCATCACCGCGTCCGGCGCCGACATTACTGTTGAGCCGGATTCGATCGAACAGGGCGCATTCGGCATTCGCGCAGCGGTGATCGACAACCGCAAGCGCGAGGTGTTCCCGCTGATCCTGCCGATGCCGGGCCTGCACAATCTTTCGAACGCGCTGGCAGCGATTGCCACGGCGAGCGCGGCCGGTATCGGCGTTTCTCAGGCCGCCTTCGCCTTGCGCAGTTTTGCAGGGTTGGCGCGGCGCTTTGACGTGATCGGCACCAGTGCGCAGGGCATCACAGTGATCGATGATTTCGGCCATAATCCGGAAAAATGCGCGGCCACCTTGCGCACGCTGAAAGCGACGCCCGGACGGGTGATCGCGTTTTTCCAGCCGCACGGCTATGGCCCGCTGCGCCAGATGGGGGCGGAACTGGCCCAGACCTTCGCCCGCGAATTGGGCGCGGATGACCTTACGATCCTGTGCGACCCGGTCTATTTCGGCGGGACGGTTGATCGCAGTGAAGGCAGTGAACGGATCGTCCAGCTGATCGCGCAGGCAGGCGGCCAAGCCGAACACATCCCCGCGCGCGAAGATTGCGCGCAACGCATCATCGCCATTGCGCAGCCCGGCGACCGGATCGTGGTGATGGGCGCGCGCGATGATACGCTGACCCAGTTCGCCCAATCAATCCTCGCCCGCTTGCCATGACGCTTTTTCGAAATGCGGTGCGCCACGCATGGCGGATGATTGCGGCGTTGGTGATTGCGGTGCTGTTGGTGGTGGGGGTTGACCGGTTTTACGGCCATTCCTCTATCGCCTTTGCGGCAGCGATCGTGCTGCTGTTGATCGCCAATGCGCCGATGCTGCGGTTCAATTGCCCGCAATGCGGCAAGAATGCGTTCTTCCGGGGGATCCTGGTGGTGTTGTGGCCCAACCGGATTTGCACCCGCTGCGGGTATGATCTGGATAAATAGTGGTTCGACGCTGCCAAAAGCCGAAATTTCAAACCTAATGCCCCTCGCCAGCGCCCACACCCAGCACTTTGTGCAGGATAAATGCAATCGCTGCGCCCAGCGCCAGCCCGATCGCCGCCGACAGCGCGGCATAGGTCAGCCAGCCTGCCACCCCGCCCAGCGCCCCGGCAGCAGCGGCCACGGCACCCTCGGCCCCGTGAATAATGTCATAAATCGCATGGAAGCCCACTTCGTGGGTGCCGTGGACGATGATTCCGCCCCCAACCCACAACATCGCCGCCGTGCCGACCACCGACAGCGTGGTCAGCAGCCGGGGCACGAACCGCAGCAGGAAATGGCCGATCGACTGCTTCCAGCCATCCACCTGCCTGGTCAGGTGCAGGCCGATGTCGTCGATCTTCACGATCACCGCCACAGCGCCGTAAACCGCCACCGTAACGACGATGGCGACCAGCGCCAACGCCAGCCCGCGTTCCCACCAGACGTCCAGGTCAATCGCCGCGAGCGTGATCGCCATGATTTCCGCCGACAGGATGAAATCGGTGCGGATCGCGCCGCCCACCCGCTCGTTTTCGAACGCCACCGGATCGGTGATTTCGTCTTCAAGCGTCGCCCCGTGCTTGGCCTGCCCCAACTTTTCTAGCACTTTTTCAGCGCCTTCGTAACACAGGAACGCTCCGCCGATCATCAACAGCCAGATGATGGCACCCGGCAGAAACTCCGACAGGATCAACGCGCCCGGCAGCAGGAACAATAGCTTGTTCTTCAGGCTGCCCTTGGTGATTTTCCAGATGATCGGCAATTCACGCGCCGGGCTGAGACCGGTGACGTAACCCGGCGTGACCGCCGCATCATCGATGACAACGCCTGCGGTCTTGGTGCCAGCCTTGCCCGCGGCAACGCCGATATCGTCAATCGAGGCCGATGCCGCCTTGGCGATCACCGAAATATCATCCAGCAGCGCAACCAGTCCTGAAGGCACGTTCCATCCCCCTCAACGCGAATCGCGTTATCCAGACTATGCGCCTGCCCGTCCGCATCATCGCCGACAAGTCTTGCAATCACCAACGAAAGCTGTAAGGGGCCGCGCTTCGCATGGGAACCGCCCGGCGATGTATCGAAGAAAGCCGGAGGGGCCCCGTTCAGTCGGAACGGATCAGCCAGCGATCGGCAGGGAAGTGAAAGGACGCGAGATGGCTCTTTACGAGCACGTCTTTCTCGCACGTCAGGATCTGAGCCAGGCTCAGGTTGACGCGCTGGCAGCGCAAGCTACCGAAATCGTCGAAGCAGGCAGTGGCAAGGTCACCAAGACCGAAACCTGGGGCCTCAAATCGCTCGCTTACAAGATCGAGCGTAACCGCAAGGCGCATTTCGTGCTGCTCAACATCGATGCCCCCGGCTCGGTGGTTGCAGAGCTGGAACGCCAGACCCGTATCAACGAAGACATCATCCGCTACATGACCATCCGCGTGGACACCCACGAGGAAGGCCCCTCGGTAATGATGCGCAAGAACGACCGCGAGCGTAAGCGCCGCGAAACCCGTGAGGAGCGCGACTGATGGCCCGCCCGTTTTTCCGCCGCCGCAAATCCTGCCCGTTCGCGGCCAAGGATGCCCCCCAGATCGATTACAAGGACGTGCGCCTGTTGCAGGGCTTCATGTCCGAACGTGGCAAGATCGTGCCTTCGCGCATCACCGCCGTTTCCGCCAAGAAGCAGCGCGAGCTCGCCCAGGCGATCAAGCGCGCGCGCCAGATCGGGCTGCTGCCCTTCATCGTGAAGTAAGAGGAGAAAGAACATGGATATCATTCTCCTCGAACGGATCGAGAAGCTCGGGTCGATTGGCGACGTTGTCAGCGTGAAGGACGGCTACGCCCGCAACTTCCTGCTCCCGCAGAAAAAAGCGCTGCGTGCCAACGACGCCAACCGCAAGGTGTTCGAAGCCAACCGTGATCGGCTTGAAACCGAAAACGCCGAACGTCGCGCCGGTGCTGAAAAGCAGGGTGAAGCCGTGGCAGGCGCAGAAGTGGTGCTGATCCGCGCCGCATCGAATGCGGGCCAGCTGTATGGCTCGGTCAGCGTGCGCGACATCGTTGCCGGCCTTGCCGATCAGGGTCACACCGTTGACAAGCGCATGGTCATCCTTGGCGCGCCGATCAAGAATATCGGCATGCACAATGTCACCGTTGCCCTTCACCCCGAAGTGCGCGTGACGGTGAAGGCCAATGTTGCGCGGTCGGATGATGAAGCCAAGCTGCAGAGCGAAGGCGTGGACGTTCTGGCGCAGATGTTCGAAGACGAACAGCGCGAGATCGAAGAACAGGCCGATGCCACCCGCATCGACACCAGCCTTGAACCGGGTGAAATCCCCGCCGAATTGCTGGAAGAACGTGACGGCGACGACTAATTTCTGTTGTGAGCTCCCGCGACGGCGGGAGCCTCAATCGGCGAGCACTATCGCCTGAGGTCCCCGCCTTCGCGAGGACTCACAAGAACACATCACAAGGGCGCGGGGATCGGATTGATCCTCGCGCCCTTTTTGTAAACGGGGTTGGTCCGCCTCCAGCCTGACTTTGAACTTTCCCTTCAAGGAGCTATGCTGCTGCCATGATCGATATTCCCAGCATTCTCGCCCAGCTGCAGCAGCATTATGACCAATCCGTGCGCACCTTGCGCGACGATGTGATCGCCTTTGGCCGGGCAGGCACCATTCCGCCGCAGCGCAAGCGTGAGGATGGCAGCTATTCCTATCCGCAGATCACCTTGCGCTATGCCGGAATTGGCGCCCCGATTGATCGCAGCCGGGCGTTTGGGCGGCTGGAAATGCCGGGCACCTACGCGACCACCATCACCCGGCCCGATCTGTTCGCCGGATACCTCACCGAACAGCTGCACCTGATTGCCAGCGAATACGAAATCGAAGTTTCGGTGAGCCGTTCGCGGCAGGAAATCCCGTTCCCCTACGTGCTTGATGGCGAGGCGGGTGCGGCGATGGTGGGCATTTCCGCGCAGGACATTGCGAAGCACTTCCCCTCGACCGATCTTGCGCTGATCGGCGACGAGCTTGCCGACGGGATCGAGCTTGACGACGCGCGCGACATGCCGCTGTCGCTGTTCGATGGCCTGCGGACAGACTACTCGCTCGCACGGCTCAAGCATTATACCGGCAGCGAAGTCAGCGATTTTCAGGACTTTATCCTGTTCACCAACTATCACCGCTATGTCGATGAATTCGTGAACTGGGGCGCGCAGCAGATCGGCACGGATGGCTATGTCGCGCTGACCGGGGCAGCCGGGCTCGATATCCGCGAACCCGCTGCGAACGCGCAGGATCAGCTGAACGATACCGCGTGGCGCCGCCACCAGATGCCCGCCTATCACTTGATCCGTGAAGATGGGCGCGGGATTACGCTGGTCAATATCGGCGTCGGCCCATCCAACGCCAAGACGATCTGCGATCACCTCGCGGTGCTGCGTCCCCATGCGTGGCTGATGATCGGCCACTGCGGGGGCTTGCGCTCCACCCAGAAGATCGGCGATTTCGTGCTCGCCCACGCCTATTTGCGCGATGATCACGTGCTCGATTCGGTGCTACCGCCCGAAATCCCGATCCCGCCGATTGCCGAAGTGCAACAGGCCTTGGCCGGGGCGGCAGAGGCGGTTTCTGGCACGCAGGGAGCCAATCTCAAACAACGGCTGCGCACCGGCACGGTGGTGACGACCGATGATCGCAACTGGGAATTGCTCTATTCCAGCAGCGCCAAACGCTTTTCGCAAAGCCGCGCGATCGCCATCGAAATGGAAAGCGCCACCATCGCCGCGCAGGGTTATCGGTTCCGGGTGCCCTACGGCACGCTGCTATGCGTCAGCGACAAGCCGCTGCACGGCGAAATCAAGCTGCCGGGGCAGGCCAACCAGTTCTATGAAGAAGCCATCGCCGCGCACCTGCAAATGGGCATCGTGGCGTGCAAACGCCTGCGCGACGAAGGCGACCGGCTGCATTCACGCAAATTGCGGGCGTTCAACGAGCCGCCGTTTAGGTGAGTATGGTCAGGCGGCCGCCGTCGCCTCCAGCTCGATCATAATCGCGGGGTCATACAACCGCGCCACTCCTAATAGCGTGCAGGCAATCTGCGCGCCTGCCTCTATGTGCAACGCAGTCGTCTGCTCCGCAGTCGCCATGAAGGCATCAACATCGGTGGTGTAGATATTCATCCGCACAAGATTGGCCGGAGTCATACCCGCCGCGTCGAGCGCGTCCACGAGGCAGGCCCACGCTGCCTTGTATTGCGCCACGATATCGCCCGGATGCAGTGCCGCGCCGTCCGCATCCGAAGCGGTCTGCCCGGATAAATAGACTGTGCGGCTGGCCCCGCTGACCTCTACCGCATGGTTCAATCCAAAGTGCTGAAGCCACGGCGTCGGATTGTGAGTTTTGATCTGCATTCTTCTGTCCCCTCCCTGTCAAATATCATGCCTGACCTAACCCGTTCCCTTGGTCTTGGTCTGCCCATCCTTGGCATTGGCCGCGATAAAATCCACGATCATCCCGGCGATATCCTTGCCAGTCGCGCTTTCGATGCCTTCCAGACCGGGTGACGAGTTCACCTCCATGATCACCGGGCCGTGATTGCTGCGCAGCATATCGACCCCGCACACGTTCAGCCCCATCCGCTTGGCCGCGCGCACGGCGGTTGAGCGTTCTTCGGGGGTGATCTTGATCACATCCGCGCTGCCGCCGCGGTGGAGGTTTGAACGGAAATCATCGGGCGCGCCAGTGCGCTTCATCGCGGCGACCACCTTGCCGCCCACCACCAGCGCACGGATATCGGTGCCACCCGCTTCCTTGATAAACTCCTGCACCAGAATGTTGACGTTGGCCCCGCGAAACGCCTCGATCACCGATTTGGCGCTGCTCATCGTTTCGGCCAGCACCACGCCGATACCTTGGGTGCCTTCGATCAGCTTGATCACCACCGGCGGGCCTTTGACCGCGCGAATGATCTCCTCGGCCTGCTTGGGGTCGTTCGCATAGGCCGTCAGCGGCAGGCCCAGCCCATGCTTGGCGAGAATCTGCAAAGACCGCAGCTTGTCGCGGCTGCGGCCAATCGCGACGCTTTCGTTCAAAGACCAGATCCCGCGCATTTCGAACTGCCGCAGGATCGCGAGGCCATAATTGGTGATTGATGCCCCGATGCGCGGGATCACCGCGTCATAGGCATCGACTGGTGCATCATTATAGAACACCTGCGGCCGGTGGCTGGCGATGTGCACGGTGCAGCGCAGCGTGTTGAGAATGTCGAGCGTGTGCCCGCGCGCCTCAGCCGCCTCTTTCAGGCGGCGGTGCGAATAAAGATTGGCATTGCGCGCCAGCATCGCGATTTTCATGGGATACCTTTCAGTTCCGGCATTCTACCGGAGATTGCGCCCCTTATCCCCAATTGCCGGTGATTGCAGCCACGAATGTCCGCTATCAACCACCATCCTTCGTCGTAGTGCGGTGCGCCCGATCAGCATCGGGAATTGCATCTGGGAACGGTCCGCCAGGCTGATTTCCGCCCGGAAGGTGAGATTACCGATCGTCAGCGGCGTCTTGATGACAAACCGTTCCTGCCGATCGCCATTGGAACTGGTGATGCCGCGAATATCGACGTGCACCGCCTCGCAATGGTGGCGCACGCCGTCCCAATCGACCGCGAACCGGACGAAGCGTTCGCCGTCACGTAAAAAATCGTCAAGCACGATGGCCTGTAGCGACGAAGTGCGCGCGCCGGTATCGATCTTGGCCGGAATATCGTTCAGCCCAAGTTCGGGCAGGCTGACAAGTTCGCGCCAACCCACCACCGGCAATGTGCGAAGGCCGTTCAAGGCAGGATCGCCATCCCGTCTCCGCCTTCGCCAACCTTGAGGCGGCGCAGCACTTGGCCGCTGGCGTAATCAACCTCGGCCACGGTATCGCTGGCGGTTTCGGCAACGTAGATGCGCTCCCCGTCAGCCGACCACAGGATCGTCACCTGAAACCGCGCCTGCGCTCCCTCAGCGCCGGCAACG
The DNA here is from genome assembly GCA_002842735.1 of Alphaproteobacteria bacterium HGW-Alphaproteobacteria-7. GTDB lineage: Bacteria > Pseudomonadota > Alphaproteobacteria > Sphingomonadales > Sphingomonadaceae > Erythrobacter. Next base: position 16,557 of record PHEB01000014.1, read on the forward strand.
GCGATGGTGCGGATCACCTTTGCGGTGGCTGTATCAATGACGCTGAGGCTGCCGTCCTGAAGATCGCTGGTCACCGCGACATCGCCTTGCGGGCGCACCGCGATCCGCAAGGGGAAGCGCCCGGTGGCGATGGTCTCGCGCACATCCATCGTCTGCGGGTCGAGCGCGAAGGCCTGGTTTGATCCGCGCGCCGAGACCCACAAGGTCTTGCCGTCCGGCGATAGCGAGATGCCTTCCGGTTCCTCGCCCACCGTTACCGACATACGTTCACCCGCAGTGCTATTCAGAGGTATGCGAGTCACGGTGCGCGAGCCAAGGTCGGTCGTCCAGACCACCGATCCATCCGGTGACACGGCAAGCATGTGGCTGCCCTGCTTGCCGGTCTTGAAGGCAAGGCTGACATGTTTGGGCGAGACTTCGGGGCTGAACAGCACATGCACCGCCTGCTGCCCTTCGGCGGTGACATAGATTTTGCCGTCGCGATGCCAGACAATGCCGTGAGGCCGGGCATTCTCGCCCAGATCATGGCTGGCAACCTTCGCCAGATCTGCGGTGCGAAACACGTCCACTGTCGTCCCGCCGTAGCAGGCGAGCGCAACATGCTTGCCATCGGGCGAGGTCGCGAGTTCGTGCGGGTTGGTGCAGCTGGGCAGGCGCAGCACTTCTTCGCCGGTGGCGAGGTCGACCTTTGACAAGGTGTTACCGCGCTTGGCCGCGACAAACAGCGTCGGCGGCATTTCCTCCGCCGCCGCCGCTGTCTGCGCAACCTCGGCCATGGGCGCGCAGGCGGTCACCGACAGCAGCGCGCCCGCCGCGATGATGCCGCCCCCGCTACGCATCACCAGCCCGCCTTCTCGCCCTTGTTCTGTTCTTCGAGCCATTTCATCAGCGGGGCGAAATATTCGACCATCGCGGTGCCGTTCATCTGCCGTTCGCCAGTAAAGGCTTCGAGCGCATCAGGCCACGGCTTGGACGCACCCATTTCGAGCATCGCGTTCAGCTTCGCGCCGACATCCTTGTTGCCATAGAACGAACAGCGGTGCAGCGGCCCTTCCCATCCGGCGGTATCGCAGGCGGCCTTGTAGAATTGGAACTGCAACAACCGCGCGAGGAAATAACGGGTGTAGGATACGTTGCCCGGAATGTGATATTTCGCGCCCGCATCAAACCCGTCGGCGCTGCGCTCAACCGGGGGGACAACGCCCTGATATTCAGCGCGCAGATCGTTCCAGCCGGTGTTGGTCGCAGTTTCGGGGATGCTGCCATCGAACAGACCCCAGCGATAACGATCCAGCAACAGGCCAAACGGCAGGAACGCCACCTTGTCCATCGCCTGACGCAGCAACAGCCCGATATCCTTGTCGGCGCTGGGCACCTGATCGGGGGTCAGCATGTCAATCTGCACCAGATATTCGGGCGTGATCGACAGCGCGATCATGTCGCCGATAGCCTCGTGGAAGCCATCATTCGCGCCGTCCATATGCAGCAGATCCTGCTGGTTATAGGCGCGCTGGTAGTAATTATGGCCAAGCTCGTGGTGGATGGTGATGAAGTCGTCGGCGTTCTGTTTGATGCACATCTTGATGCGCAGATCATCAACATTGTCGATGTTCCAGGCCGAGGCATGGCACACAACTTCGCGGTCAGCCGGCTTGGTGAATTGGCTGCGTTCCCAGAACGTTGCTGGCAGAGCCTCAAAACCCAACGAGGAGAAGAACTGCTCGCCCACCTTGGTCATGCCAACCGCGTCAAGGTTCTTCTGTGCGATCAGATCGGTCAGATCATAGCCGATATCGCCCGCACCTTCCGGGGCGACCAGCGGATAGATATTGCCCCATTCCTGCGCCCACATATTGCCGAGCAGATCGGCGCGGATCGGGCCGGTGCGCGGCTGCACTGCGTCGCCATACTTGTCGTTCAACTTCGCGCGAACAAAAGTGTGGAGCGCGATATAGAGCGGTTTGACCTCCTGCCACATCCGTTCGGTTTCGGCAGCGAATTGATCCGGGCTCATGTCATAGCCCGAACGCCACATCGCACCCAGATCGGCAAAACCAAGCTCCTTTGCACCTTCGTTGGCGATGCCGATCATGCGGGTGTAATCTTCGCGCATCGGCGCGCCGACATTATCGTGCCAGCTCGCCCACATTTCCTTCAGCTCTTCGGGCGACCGTTCGAGATTGCCCATCTCGGCCTCGATATCCGATCCGTTGATCGGTTCGCCGTTCAGCGTCCCCTTTCCGCGCCCATAGGCAGAGCCCAGCCGGGTGGCGATATCGTTCATGTCCTCAGCCGCGCCGGGGGTGCCGGGCGCGGGCATGGAAATGCCGTTGCGCAGCATATCCAGCTTGCGCGCGGTTTCATCGTCCAGCCCGGCGATCTGCGCATAGCGTGCCGCCTCGTTGGCGTTGGCAACCTGCTTCAAGGTCAGCTGCGCGCCATATTTGGCCGCCATTACATCGCTGTCATGGTTGATATAGGTCGCGTTGAGCCACGAGATATGCCCATATTCCTTGGAAAACGCAGCCAAGTCTGCCTCAACAGCCGCGATCCACGCCTGCGCGCCTGCGGGCGTGAGCGGATATTGTGCGCTGGTTTCGTCGGCAGTGTCCGGCGTTGCTTGCGCGGCGAGCGGCGTGGCGGCGGCAATCGCAAGTGCGGCAGCAGCACCCTTGAGCATCGGGCGCAGCAGCGGGGTAGAAAGTTTCATGGCAGGGGTTCCCATACGTCGATTCAATGACAATGGGACGCGGTGTGGACTGCCACGCCGCCTGAATCAAGCCGTCAGAAAGCGCACGATCCCCTCACCCAGTTCAGGCTTGGTCGCCGAATCGAGGTGCCCGCCGGGGATTTCGGCATAGGTCGCGTTGGCCAGCAGCGCGGCGAGATCCTGTGCCGAGCCATTATCCTCATCCCGATCACCGCTAATCACCAGCGCGGGGCAGGTGATGTTGGCAAGGGTGGCAAGGTCAAGATCCTCAAACGCGCCCAGCAACAGCCGCGCCGCAACCCGGTCAACGCCTTGGGATTTGAGGAACTGGCGCGATAACCACGCCGGATCATCGCGGGTGATGGTGTCGAATTCGTCGATCACGCGGGTAAAGAACCCCGCGCGCCGTTTCCAGTCGGCCAGGCCCGATACGCCCATCCCGGCAATCACCAGGCGGCGCGGGGCGAACACACCAGTGGCGCAGCCATGCACCGCCGTGCGCGCGCCCAGCGAAAAGCCGCCGAGGTCATATTCACCCTCACCCAACCCCAGATGATCGATCAGCGCGGCAATATCGCGCACCAGCACTTGGCGTGGGTAGGCAGCCGGATCGTGTGGGGCATCACTATCGCCGTGCACCCGGAAATCGGGCATGATCACCCGAAACCCCGCCGCCGCCAGCCGCGCATCGTGGCCCCATTTGATCCAGTTCATCTGTGCGGAGGAAAACAGCCCGTGCAGCAGGATGACAGGGCGACCCGCGCCCGCCGTGTGGACGGCGATGCGGGTGCCGTCGAAGGAGGTGAAGTTATCACTACAAATGTTCATGCCAGCCCCACAAACTGCACCCATTCCTGCGCGCTACGCGGCTGTTCGTCCATAACCTTTGCGCCTCTCGGCAAACCAATCCAAGGCTGCTTACTCCTGACCCAAACGTGCGCAGCCGGAACGAAGGACGCGCTATCGTCGAGTGTTCCACATCTCAGGCTTGCCATTCCTTCCCGAGAATCGTTCGTCGCGTAGATCCGCGCCTTGCACTTCGCACAACCAAAGATACGCGAATGCGCGCCGCTTGGTTGGCGATATTCGCCCGTGTCGAGTTCGCCAGTAATTTCTAGGTCGGAGAGCGTAAACAACATGTGTTCGGAAAACGCGCTACCCGTGCGGCTCTGACAATCGGTGCAATGGCAAGCATAGGGATTGAGGCGCACACCGGGATTGAGTTTGTAACGCACAGCGCCGCATAGGCACCCTCCCAGCAATTCGCCCTTCATCGCCGCGCCAACCCCTTTTGCTCCATCCGCCATTTGACCATGTCGATCCGGTCCTGCCCGAAAAACGGTTCGCCTTCGAACACCAGTGTCGGCACGCCCCAATGGCCCGCCGCTTCGAGCGCGGTCTGATTGGCGGCGATTTCTGTGTCGAGCGCATCGGGCTCAGCCGCGACCTCGGCTTCGAGCTTCGCCCAGTCCAGCCCCGCGCGCGCGGCTGCATCGGCAAGGTGCGAACCCTCGTGCCAATCCACCGCCCCGCCCCAGATCAGTTGCGCGGCCTCATGCGCGAACACCAACCCCTTGCCCTGCCGCGCGGCGGCTTGCGCAAGCCGGGTGATCCGGCGGATATAGGGCTGATCGGCGGCAATCTTGCGGGTCGCCATGTCCTGAACAATCGGATCGGGACGCGGCGGGCCGAAGGGAATGCCATGGAACTGCGCCACACGAAACATATCGCGCATGGTGTAGCCCAGCCAGTTCGGGTGGTTGCGCTCAAAGAAATCGGGCTGACGCAGCGCCAGCGGATAGACCGGGCGCAGCGCAATTTCGAGGTCATATTCCTCGATCATCGCGCGATACCGCCCGACCGACAGATAGGAATAGGGCGAACGGAAACTGAAAAACAGGTCGGCGTGCAATGTCATGATCCTTTGCTAGCGGGGTTTGCTCCGGCGTGCCAGCCCTCACACTTTGCTGACCTACGCGCTTGCTTATAATGAGTGCCCTTATTATGAGTCTACGCATGAGTATCGAGACCGGCTACCGCTTCGCCGATAATTCGCGTTTGTTGCGCCGCCTGTTTGACGAGCGTGTGCGATGCCTCGGGCTGACTTCTGCACAGGCAAGGCTGCTGCGGTCACTCGAACGCAATCCCGGCGAAAACCAGGTGTTCCATGCTGATCGGTTGGAGATCGAGCCCATCACCCTCACCCGCATCGTTGATCGGATGGAGGATGCCGGCTGGGTTGAACGTCAGAGCGATCCGGCCGACCGGCGCGCGCACATTCTTCACCTGACCGACAAGAGCCGCAGTGTTGTCACTCGCCTGCAGGCAATCGTCGAGGCGCTGTTTGATGAGATGCTGGGTGGATTCGATCCGACCGAACGCGCATTATTTGCCATTCTGATCGAACGCATCGGTGCAAACCTTGCTGCCGCGCGGCAGCCAGAGGCAGTCGATGGCTGAAGCGGATCCCGCCCCCAACATCGGCCCTTACAACGCCCCCGACACCGCGAGCGCGACCCCGCTCGCCCCGGCGCGCAAGGTTCGCCCATGGAGGCGCTGGGCGCTGATGTTGATCGTCCCGCTCGCGTTGATCGCCGGGGCTTTGATCTACTGGCAGAGCCTTGCAGGCAAGGTTTCGACCGACAATGCCTATCTCAAACAGGATATGGTAGCGGTGAGCGCCGAGATTGGCGGGCGGATCGTCGCAGTCATGGTGCATGATGGGTCACAGGTGGCGGCGGGTGATCTGCTGCTCCGGATAGACCCCGAGCCGTTCCAGCTGCAACTTGCCGAGGCCAATGCCGCGATTGCTGAAGCGCAAGCGAACGTGATCGCATTGAGCAACGATGCTGATCTCACCGGCACCGATATCGCCGCCGCCCGCAAGGACGTCGCCTTTGCCGAGGCGCGGTTCGATCGGGTGAAGGCGCTGCGCGGCAAGGGGTTCAGTACGAAGGCCGATTACGAAGCTGCCGAACAGGCGGTAGAACAGGCGCGTGCGGCAGTTAATCAGGCTGAAGCCCGAGAGCGCGAGGCCCGTGCGCGGCTTGCCACCGGATCAGCGGTGCCCGGAGTAAACCCGCAGGTCGCTGCCGCACAGGCACGCCGCGCCAATGCCGAACTGGCCCTGCGCCGCACCGAGGTGCGCGCGCCCGCAGCAGGCCGGATCGCGCAGGCAGATCGGTTGCAGATCGGCCAGCAGGCCGTCCCCAACCTTCCGGTGCTGACATTGGTGCGTGAGGATTCGACCTATGTTGAGGCGAATTTCAAGGAAACCGACCTTGCCGAAATGCGGGTGGGCCAACGCGCTGAGATCCGGTTTGATGCCTATCCCGATCTGGTGCTGGAAGGGCGCGTCGCATCAATCGGCGCAGGCACGGGCTCCGAATTCTCGGTGCTCCCGGCGCAGAACGCGACCGGCAACTGGGTCAAGGTGACGCAGCGCGTGCCAGTGCGAATTGCGCTCGCAGATGTCGGTCAGCATCACCTAATCGCAGGGCTTTCGAGCGAGGTCACGGTGTTCACCGCCGAAGACAAGCGCGACTGAAATGGCAAGCAAGGCCGCGCCCGCAGCGCCCGCGCTGCACGATGTGCCCGAACTGGAATCGCGCAACTATCCGCTGCTGATCATCGGGGTGATGGCCGCATCGCTGCTCCAGATCCTCGACACGACCATCGCCAATGTCGCGCTGCCGCACATGCAAAGCTCGCTAGGTGCGACGGTGGACACTGTTACCTGGGTTCTGACCAGCTACATCATCGCCTCCGCCGTGGCTCTGCCAATCACCGGCTGGCTGGCCGATCGGATTGGCGCACGGCGACTATTCATCGGCTCGGTTGCAGGGTTCATCATCGCCTCGATGCTATGCGGCCTCGCCCAGAACCTTGAGGAGATGGTTGCATTCCGCGCTTTGCAAGGGATTGCGGGGGCCTTCATCGCACCTCTCAGCCAGTCGTTCATGCTCGATGCCACCCGCCCCAGCCGCCACGCGCAGATCATGGCGATCTGGGGGATGGGGATCATGATTGGCCCGATCCTTGGCCCAATCCTTGGCGGCTGGTTAACCGAGACCGCCAACTGGCGCTGGGTGTTCTTCGTCAACCTGCCTGTCGGCATTGTCTCGCTCGCGATCCTGATCACGTGCCTACCGCAGCGCCCCCGCCGCAAACGGCGCTTTGATCTCACCGGTTTCGCGCTGATGGCGGCGGCGCTCGCCGCGTTCCAGCTGATGCTTGATCGCGGTACGCAGGCCGATTGGCTCGCGTCGGGCGAAATATGGGTCTATCTGGTGATTACCCTGTCGGCGACATGGACGGCGATTGTCCACTTCTCCGTCGCCCCCGATCCGTTGTTCGAGCGCGCGCTGTTCGCCGACCGTAATTTTGTTATCGCGCTGTTTTTCATGGTCGTGATCGGGATCGTGATGTTCGCGGTCATGGCGCTGATGCCGCCGATGCTGCAAAACCTGCTTGGTTACGGGGTGATCGACACCGGAATCGTGCTGATGCCGCGCGGGGTGGGTATCCTCATTTCAATGCAGCTGTCTGGCGTGCTGATGCGGCGCGGAATCGACGCACGGGCGGTGGTGGCCTGCGGCTTTTTGATCTCCGCGCTTTCGCTATGGCAGATGGCGCATTGGTCGCTGGCGGTGGATGAGGTGCATATTATCATCAGTGGCCTGTTGCAGGGTCTTGGTTTGGGCCTGGTATTCATCCCGCTGCAAGTCAGCGCGTTTGCTACGCTCAATCCCGTGCTGCGCACCGATGGATCGAGCCTCCTTAACCTGACGCGGTCGCTTGGCGCTTCGGCTGGGATTTCGTGGATGACAGTGCTGTTGGCGCGCAATATCCAGACCACGCATGAGGAACTTGGCAGCCATGTCACCGCCGCGACCGGAAATGTCGTCGATTTCTCGACTACCGATCAATTTCAGGCTCTGGGCGACATCGCGATGAGCCTGATCGATGCCGAGGTGAACCGGCAGGCGGCGATGATTGCTTATGTCGATGATTTCTGGCTGATGATGTGGATCACGCTGGCAGCCGCGCCGCTCGCTTTCCTGATGCGGCCTAACAGGAGCGGTGCAGTCAGCCCAATCGCGCCTTCAGAATAACGCGCCTCACCGGAAAAAACATTGCGTGCCTGCATACAGCATCGCCACCGCATCGACTTCGATAAAGCCGCCGATCCGATCGCCGAGCGCAAATTCTTCGCCAAGAGTGCTGTCAGCGACCGGCGCGAACCCCGGCGCGGCCTGCGCCGCGCTGCGCGGGCTGCCCAATTGCACATTGCCTGCCAGACGGACAGTTCCGCTCGCCGGGGCATCGCCATCCTGCGCGCCGTGCCAGTTCCAGCCGACCAATCGGCCCTGCTGGAAATGCGCGGTCAACCCGCCGGCAAAATCGGTAAAGGTGATCGGCCCCGCGCCGCATTCGTCGTTGGAACCGCTGCGCAATGGCGCGCCCAGCGCCCGCGCGAGCGCGGCCTCAACCTCGGTCTGACCGGCAGCGAAAAAGAACGCCTCAGTCCCGGCGGCCAGCCCTTCGGAACGCAGTTCGACGACATTGGCGGGCACGGCCTGCACCGCCACGTCGCCTTGCTGCCGTTCAGCCGGGCTCGGCACATCACCGCTGTCACAGCCAGCAAGGGCGAGCACGCCAGCAAGGGTAACAACAGCAAGCCGCATCGTTTACGCCTTCTTCAAATGCCGCCGTCCGAGCAGTTCCGCGATCTGCACCGCGTTGAGCGCGGCGCCCTTGCGCAGGTTGTCGGACACGCACCACAGGGTGATGCCGTTTTCGACCGTCGGGTCTTCGCGCACGCGGCTGATGAAGGTCGCCGCGTCGCCGACGCATTCGACCGGGGTGATATAGCCGCCGTCCTCGCGCTTATCGATCAGCATCACGCCGGGGGCTTCGCGCAGGATGTCCATGGCTTGCTCGGCGCTGATCTCGTTCTCGAACTCGATATTCACCGCTTCGGAATGGCCAACGAACACCGGCACCCGCACACAGGTGGCGCTGAGTTTGATCTTGGGGTCGAGGATTTTCTTGGTTTCGACCACCATCTTCCATTCTTCCTTGGTCGAACCATCATCAAGGAAACTGTCGATGTGCGGGATCACGTTGAAGGCAATCTGCTTGGTGAACTTGGCAGGCTCCACCGGATCGCCGACAAAGATCGCGCGGCTCTGCTGGAACAGTTCATCCATGCCCGCCTTGCCCGCGCCTGACACCGATTGGTAGGTCGAGACGACCACCCGCTTGATCGTGGCGAAATCGTGCAGCGGCTTGAGCGCAACCACCAGCTGCGCGGTCGAACAGTTGGGGTTGGCGATGATATTGCGCGCGGTGTAGCCATCGATCGCGTCCGGGTTCACTTCGGGCACGATCAGCGGCACGTCCGGGTCCATGCGGTAAAGCGATGAATTGTCGATCACGATGCAGCCCGCAGCCGCAGCCTTGGGCGCATATTCCTGCGCCGGGCCGGAACCTGCGGCGAACAGCGCGATATCCCATCCGGCCCAGTCGAAATGCTCGATATTCTTGCACTTGAGCATCTTGCCGGTGTCACCGAATTCGACTTCGCTGCCGACCGAACGGCTCGATGCGACGGCTGCCACCTCGTCGCACGGAAACGCGCGCTCGGCGAGCACCTGCATCATTTCGCGCCCAACATTGCCGGTCGCGCCGACCACTGCCACCCGGTAACCCATCTCAACTCCTGACCATCATTTCCGCCAGCCCGTCACCCTGAACTTGTTTCAGGGTCTATCCAGCCGCACACACCGAGGCTCTATGGTGCGGGATGGATGCTGAAACAAGTTCAGCATGACGAATAGCTATGTTTTGCCTCGCACCTATTCCGGCGGCGTCACCCCGTGGCTTTCCAGAAAGCGGAAAATACTGTTCCACACATGCGGCCCGACCTTCTCTCCCGACACGCGGTGGGTGTAGCCGGGATAGAGCATCATTTCGAACGGCACGTTGTTTTCCTGCAGCACGCCGATGAGTTCTGACGAGTTTTCAAACACCACATTGTCATCCGCCATGCCGTGGATCAGCAGCAACGGATCGCTGATTTTCGTGGCATCGGGAATGGCGCTGGCCTTTTCGTAAGCCTCTGGCACATCTCGCGGATCGCCCATGTAGCGTTCGGTGTAGTGGGTATCGTAAAGTTCCCACCGCGTCACCGGCGCGCCCGATATGCCCGCCGCATATAGGCCGGGGTCAGCCTGCAACTGTTTCAGCGTCATATAACCGCCATACGACCAGCCGTAGATCGCGATTTTGGCCGGATCGACGAAATCGAGGCCTTTCAGAAACTCCGCCCCCGCCTTCTGATCGCGCACTTCGACCCCGCCCATTGCGCGATAGATCGGTTGTTCAAAGTCCACACCGCGATTGGCCGATCCGCGATTGTCGAGCACGAAGTAGATATAGCCCTTGTCGACCACCGCCTGCGCCAGCGCCCCGCCCCAGCCTTTCGTCACCATCTGCGGCCCCGGCCCGCCGTAATGGCTGAAAAATACCGGATAGCGCTTACCCGGCTCCATCTTGGGCTTGATCATCATCCAGTGCAGCGGGGTTCCATCCTCGGCGGCAATCGTGCCGTATTCGGGGACGGTGTGCCCGGCGAGGAAGGGCGCATAGGGGTGTGTCCCCGCAACCGCGTTCTCCTCGATCCAGGCGACCTGCTTGCCGTCTGGCGTTGCCAGATAGGACTGCGGCGGTTGATCGGGCTTCGACCGCGTGATGTAGAGCATTCGCGCTGCCCCATCCATGCCTGCCGCATTGGTGAAGGCGGGGTTGGTGAGCAGTCCGGGTTCGCCCGTTCCATCCAGCCGCGCGCGATATATCTGCTGGGTGAGGACGCCCGCCGTCGCCTGATAGGTGAACGTGCCCGCCGCCTGATCAACCCCGACCAGCGTGGTGGTGGGCGATGTGCCGCGCGTCAACTGTGCCCACTGCCCATCGGCATAAAGATAGAAATGCCCATAGCCGCTGCGTTCAGACCACCACAGCAGGCTGCCGTCCTTCAAGAAGCGGTAATTGTCCGACAGGTTCACCCAGTAATCGGGGCGCGCGGCTTTTTCGGTGAACCAGATCGTGCTCGCGCCGGTCGCCGGGTCAACCCGCAGCACATCGATCTTCGTCTGAGCGCGATCCTGCCGCTGGACATAAATCGCGCTGCCATCGGGCGCCCAATCGACGCGGGCGACGTAGATATCGAGATCGAGGCCGAGATCGACCTTGACCTGATTGCCCCCATCCGGGTTCATCACGAACAGTTCAACCACGGCGTTATCGGTGCCCGCCGCCGGGTAGCGCTGATCGAACACCTTGGTGCCCTTCGCCCCGATCGCTGCACGGGTGACGATACCGACAGAGGCTTCATCGGTGCGCTGGACGACGATGCGGCTGTCATCGGGCGACCACCAGTAACCCGCCAGCCGCGCCATTTCTTCCTGCGCAACGAATTCGGCCTCGCCCCAGCGGATGGTGTCGCCTTCCTGCGGGGTGATCGGCACAGCCTCACCGCCCACCGGGCCGACCCACAATCGCCGGTCGCGCACGAAACTGACAAAACCGCCCCGGCTCGACAATTTGGGGTTGAGTTCGGTGCCCTCGGTATCGGTCAACTGGGTGACTGTGCCATCCAGACGGGCGAGAAACAGATCGCCGTCCAATGGCACCAGCACGCCGCTACCGTCGCTTGCCCACTGGTAGGAAATGATCCCTTTGAGGCTGCCGACGCGCGCGCGTTCACGCTGCATCTTCTCGTCTTCGGACAGTTCGCGGCCGCTGCCCAAGCCTTGCGAATCGACCAGCATCCGCCACTCGCGGGTTTGGATGTCAAAGCCCCACAGATCGTAACGGTCGCGATCATCGGTGCGGTTGCGCAGCAGGGTGAGGAAGCGGCCATCGGGCGACAGCTTCACCTGCCGCGGCGCAGGGCCATCAAGGCCGGGGCTGGCGAACAGGCGTTCAAAGCTGAGAGTGGGGGTGTTTTCAGGCACCGCATCCTCCGCGAACGCAGGGAAACTGAGCAAAACCGCAGCAGCAGCAAGTATCGAACGCATCCAAAGCTCACCTCGTCATTGCGAGCCGCCCAAAGGCGGCGCGGCAATCCAGTGTCGGACATCGTCGCGCTGGATTGCTTCGTCGCTGTGCTCCTCGCAATGACGAGGGCGAATGGCAAGGGCAACAAAGCAAAAGGGCGGCACCTTGCGGCACCGCCCTCAAAATTTGCTGGCTGGAAAGCCTTACGCCTTGGGCGCGAAATCGCGGCGCTCGACAATACGCGCGCTTTTGCCGGTGCGGCCGCGCAGGTAATACAGCTTCGCACGGCGCACCACGCCGCGGCGCACCACGGTGATGCTTTCAACGATCGGCGAATAGAGCGGGAAAACACGCTCCACGCCTTCGCCAAAGCTCATCTTGCGCACGGTGAAGTTTGAACCCATGCCGCGGTTCGAACGGGCGATCACGACGCCTTCGTAGTTCTGAACACGCTCACGGTTGCCTTCCTTCACCTTCACGCCAACGCGAACGGTGTCGCCTGCGCGGAAAGTCGGGATGTCCTTGCCGGACTTGGCGATTTCTTCGGCTTCAATCTGCTGGATCAGGTTCATGGCCTGCGTTCCTTGTCTTTTCGCTGCGCGCCAGAGGCAGGCTGGACCCGAGCGCCCTCATGGCGCTCCCACAAGTCCGGCCTGCGTGACCGTGTGTCTTCCTCGCTCCTTGCCTTGCGCCAAGCAGCGATTTTCGCATGATCCCCCGATCGCAGCACTTCGGGGATCGTGCGCCCTTCCCATTCCTGAGGTCGGGTATAGTGCGGGTATTCGAGCAGGCTTTGTTCAAAGCTCTCCTCATCCCCGCTGGAAGCCGCGCCCATTACGCCGGGAAGCAGCCGAATGCAAGCGTCAAGGATGGTAAGCGCAGCCATCTCGCCGCCGGACAGGACGATGTCGGCAAGGGAGACCTGTTCGATCTCCGGTCGGGCGTCGAACAGGCGTTCGTCGAAGCCTTCAAACCGCCCGCACAGGATGATGACGCCGGGGCCTTGGGCGAGTTCGCGGACGCGGGCTTGGGTGATGGGACGCCCGCGCGGAGTCATGGCGAGGATGGGGCGCCGATCCTCCCCGACACGGGGAGGGGGACCATTCAAGGCCTTGGCCGCAGAATGGTGGAGGGGACTCTCGACCGGGCGCGGCGCCTGAGGCGACTCCCCTCCGTCAGCCGCCTGCGGCGTCTGCCACCTCCCCGCCCCGGGGAGGATTGAGTCAAGCGCCCGCGCCAGCACATCGCACTTCAGCACCATCCCCGCCCCACCGCCTGCGGGCGTATCATCGACGGTGCGGTGCTTGTCGGTAGCAAAGTCGCGGATCTGTACCGTTTCGCAGGCCCATTTGCCCTCGGCCAGCGCACGGCCCGCGATGGAATGCCCAAGCGGCCCCGGAAACATCTCGGGATAGAGCGTGAGGATGGTGGCGGCGAAGGTCATTTGCCGGGAACCCGCACGCCCTTGGCAATCCCCGAACCAAAATCAACCGGGATCGGCGCGGCCTGAACAATCGCGATGGGAAGCATAATCATCCCCCGCCGCTTACGCGCAGCGCTTAGCCACCGCAACCATCGCTGCCGTAACTGCAGCTACGCCTTGCTGGCCTTGTGGCGCAGCGCATGAACCGGTTCCCACGGCGTGCCGACCAGCGCTCCGGTGCCGAACAACGCCACGGCCATCGCTGCCTCTCCCGCTGGCGGTGCGCTTCGCAGGTGCGGCGCATTGGCGCGCAAGTCCTTCACAGCCTCAATCCCGGCGGCGGTGCGCCGGTCGAACCTGACCCAGCGGAACACTGCCAGCGCCACCGTCAACACCAAAAGCGCCGCAAGATACTCGACCGGCTCGCCCAGAGTGCTTCCAGCGCGCAGACGGTAAATGCCGAGCGCGAGTAACGCGCCAAAGGGGGCAATCGAAAACCAGCGCAGGCGATTGATCTGATCGGGCCGCAGCATCATCCCCTGACGTCGCAGCCGGGCCGCCGCCCGGATGGCGTGAGCGGCAAGAAGATCCTCGGCCTCAGATCGGCTGAAAGGTTTGCGCAGCCCAAGCAGCGCCCGTCCAGCAGGGCTTGCAGGCAGGCCCGGATCGGTGACGCCAAGTGTGCCCTTTCCGGAATCCTCCAGCCCGCCGCGCGCGTAAAGATCGGCGATCACCGAATCGGTATGGGTGGCGCGCCCTCCTGCCAGCATGGCGAGGTCTTCGGCATCAGGCGATTCGCCGCGACGGCCGGCGGCGCGCAGATGCGCCGGGATCCAACATGCTGCACACGTGCAAAACACCAGCAGCATGGTGTAAAACAGCAGGAAATCGCTGCCCGTCCAGGACGAGAACAGCTGCATTCTATTTACCTTCCTGCGAGCCATCCCGTTACGAAGACGAGAAAGCCCGGCGCCAGCGCGACCCGGCGTGAAAGGAAGATACCATCAGACAGGTTAATAGGCACCTGATATGGGCTGCTGTGCAGTTGGGCGGCAATGCGGTGCCGCAAAGCGCCGCTTGTGCGTGCAGCGCCTATTCCTCGGCGTAAGCGTGAGCGATCACCAGCCGTTCTGCGTCCCATGCAATCACCGCTGCCGGGATCATCGGCACCATGAAGGTCTTTGGCCCCTTTTCGGGCGCCGGTTCGCGGGTGATTTCGATGATGTCGGTCGCGCCGAAATTTTCGATGGCGAGCACGCGGCCAACAGCCTCTCCCGCGTCAGTCACAACCGGCAGGCCAAGCAGGTCAGCGTGGTAAAATTCGCCCTCAGCCAGCGGCGGCAGCGCTTCGCGCGGCACGGTCAGCGCGGTGCCGCGCAGCTTTTCCGCATCGGCGCGGCTGCTGCATTCGGCAAAGCGCGCAACGCCGCCGCCCTTGCCGTCATCGCGGATTTTGAGCAGCGTCAGCGCGCCATCATTGAAACTTTTGTGATGGGAGAGCGCCGCCGCGCCCTCCCCGAACAGCTTCAACCGCACCTCGCCCGCCACCCCGTGCGCGCCTGCGATGGCGGCAAGGGTGATGGATTTGCCGGTCATATCCCACCCCCGTTCGGGCTGAGCTGGTCAACGCCCTGCACTTCTTCCGGCAAACCCGCCGAGGAAAAATGCAGTTCTTCAACCGGCTCAGGACGAACGGAGTTTGGCATCAGCGATCAGCCTTTGGCCTGCTCTTCGCCAGCGGCTTCGTCCGCAGCGGGAGCTTCCTCAGCGGCAGCTTCTTCTGCTGCGGGCGCTTCTTCAGCGGCAGTGGCTTCTTCAGCGGCAGCTTCTTCGGCAACCGGAGCTTCCTCAGCGGCGGGCGCTTCTTCGGCAGCCGGGGCTTCGTCCGCAACGGGCGCTTCTTCAACGGCCGGCGCGGCAGCTGCAGCCTTGGCTTCTTCTTCTGCAGCGCGGGCGGCTTCTTCTGCCTCAACGATCTTGGCGGCCTTTTCTTCGGCGCGATCCTTGGCCTTTTCGCCCGGTTCACCCTTCTTCGGGTTCACGCGCGCTGCGCGCTCCTTGATACCGGCGGCGTCAAGAAAACGCGCCACACGGTCAGTCGGCTGCGCGCCAACGCCAAGCCAGTAACGCGCGCGATCTTCGATCAGTTTCACCCGTTCCGGGCTGTCCTTGGCCAGCAGCGGGTTATAGGTGCCGATCTGTTCAAGATACTTGCCGTCGCGCGGGCTGCGGCTGTTGGCCACCACGATGCGATAATAGGGGCGCTTCTTGGAACCGCCGCGTGAAAGCCGGATGGAAATCGACATGGAATTTTACCTTTCGAATTGAATTGATGAAAAACGTTGAAATCGAACTTATTTCTTACTGCGCGGTGGGCCACCAAGACCGGGCAAACCGCCCCCGGAACCCATTCCGCCGAAACCACCGGGGCCGCCAAGGCCGGGCATCCCGCCTGCACCGCCGCTGCCCATACCACCCATGCCCCCTGCACCGCCGCCGCCGAACATTGACGCGAGGCCTTTAAGCCCGCCCAATTTCTTGATCTGTTTCATGGCGCGGGCCATTTCCTGATGCATCTTCAGCACCTTGTTGACCGTCTGCACATCGGTGCCACTGCCCGCCGCAACCCGCTTTTTACGCTTGGCGTTCATCAGATCGGGATTGGCGCGTTCTTTGGCGGTCATCGATCCGATGATCGCTTCCATATGGATCAGCACCTTGTCGTCCATGCCCGAATTGGCCATCGCGGCCTTGGCCTTCTTCATGCCCGGCATCATACCAGCGAGCATCCCCAACCCGCCCATCGACCGCATCTGTTTAAGCTGCATAGCGAGATCGCTGAGGTCGAACTTGCCCTTTTCGATATTGCGGGCGAGCTTTTCGGCGTCTTCTTCCTTGATCGTCGCGGCGGCGCGTTCGACCAGGCTGACAACGTCGCCCATGCCAAGGATGCGATCAGCCACGCTGGCGGGGCGGAACGGTTCAATCGCGTCGAGTTTCTCACCCGTCCCGGCAAACTTGATCGGCTTGCCCGTCACCGCGCGCATCGACAGCGCCGCGCCGCCGCGAGCATCGCCGTCCATCCGGGTCAGCACCACGCCGGTCAGCGGCACTTCGCCGCTGAAGCTCTGCGCGACGTTGACCGCGTCCTGACCGGTAAGCGAATCGACCACCAACAGCACTTCGGTGGGGGCTGAAACGCTGGCGACTGCCTTCATTTCGGCCATCAGCGCATCGTCAACGTGCAACCGGCCCGCGGTATCGAGCAGCAGCACGTCAAAATTCTGGAGCCGCGCCGATTCCATCGCGCGCCGCGCAATATCGACCGGCTGCTGGCCCGCGACGATCGGCAGGGTGGCCACATCAACCTGTCCGCCCAGCACCGCCAGCTGTTCCTGCGCCGCCGGGCGATTGACGTCGAGCGAGGCCATCAGCGCTTTCTTGCCGTGGCGTTCGCGGATCAACTTGGCGAGTTTCGCGGTCGTGGTGGTCTTGCCCGAGCCTTGCAGGCCGACCATCATGATCACCACCGGCGGCTTGGCGTCGAGGTTCAGCCCTTCGGTTTCGGCCCCGCCCAGCGTTGCGATCAACTCGTCATGGACGATCTTGATCACCTGCTGGCCCGGCGTGACCGAGCGCAGCACGTCCTGACCCACGGCCTTTTCAATGACCGCATCGATGAAACGGCGGGCAACCGGCAATGCAACGTCGGCTTCGAGCAGCGCGATCCGCACTTCGCGCATGGCATCGCGCACGTCCTGCTCACGCAGCGCGCCGCGGCCTTTCAGCTTGTCAAATACGCCGCCTAAACGGTCGGACAGCGTGTCAAACATCGCCAGCAACTCCTTGCGAACGCAACAGCATCCGCATCATGCGAAAAACGCCGGCGGACGAAACCTCGTCGGCCAGCGTTGCGGACTTCACCATCGAAGCACCGACTTTGTCTGAATGACTGGTGGAGCCTAGCGGGATCGAACCGCTGACCTCAACACTGCCAGTGTTGCGCTCTCCCAGCTGAGCTAAGGCCCCGAACCAGTCATCATGCGAACCCGGCTGTGCGTCCAGTTCGCGGGAGGCGGCCATTATAAGGGCCGCCCGCCGTTTGCAAGAGAGAAATCAGGATTCGTGCTCGTCGTCGTCCCCAGATGTCGCAACACCCAGATCATCGTCGCCGCCAAGGTCAACGTCATTGTCGGGCGAATCGCCGTCCTCGTCGAGATCTTCAAGTTCGTCGTCGCCGCCGAGATCGGCGTCAGCTTCGACGTCTTTCTTCTTTTCTTCCTCGAAAGGAATCGGCTGCTTGGATTTGAGCACGGGTTCGGGCGACCACGTCTCTCCGCATTCGATACAAGTCACCGGGGCATCCTTGCCCAGATCGTAGAATCGTTCCCCGCACTTGGGGCAGGTACGCTTGGTACCCCATTCAGGCTTCGCCATCATCATTCCTCAAAACACGCCGACCCCAAGACAAGGGCGGGCAGAACGGCTAAAAAATCGTTGGTGGATTGATCAAGAAATTGGGTTCCGGCAAGCCCTTTATCAAGAGCGCGGCCAGTATGCGCGGCGCGCCTTGCCAGAAGCGCGGGGCGCTGTCAAAGACCGCCGCCATATGACCAGCCATACCTTTGCGCCCTCAGCCCCGCTTACGGGCACTATCCGCGTTCCCGGCGACAAGTCGATCAGCCACCGCGCGCTGATGTTTGCCGGGCTGGCCGTGGGAGAAAGCCGGATCACAGGCCTGCTCGAAGGCGAAGACGTGCTCGCCACGGCGGCGGCGATGCGGCAGTTCGGCGCGCATATTGAACGCGCGGCGGACGGCGTGTGGACAGTCCACGGTGCGGGCGTGGGCAGTTTGCTCGAACCCAAGGGCGCGCTCGACATGGGCAATTCGGGCACGTCGACCCGGCTGCTGATGGGACTGGTTGCCAGCCACGCGATCACCGCGACCTTTGTCGGCGATGCCAGCCTTTCGGGCCGCCCGATGAACCGTGTTATCGCCCCGCTGGCGCAGATGGGCGCTTCGATTGAGGCTTCGGCAGGCGGCACCCTCCCGCTGATGCTGCGCGGCGCGGCGCCTGCCGTGCCGATCACCTACCGCCTGCCGGTCGCGAGCGCGCAGGTCAAAAGCGCGGTGCTGCTGGCGGGCCTCAACACCCCCGGCATCACCCGCGTGATCGAACCGGTGCCAACGCGCGACCACACCGAGCGGATGCTGGCAGGCTTCGGCGCGCGGCTCGAAGTGGGCGAGGACAGCGGCGAGCGCGTTATCAGCATTCACGGCGAAGCCGAGTTGGGGCCGATGGACGTGACCGTTCCCGGCGATCCCTCCTCCGCGGCGTTCTTTATGGTCGCGGCGAGCATCGTGCCGGGCAGCGATCTGACGATCCTGAATGTCGGCATGAACCCGACCCGCGCCGGATTGCTGGCAGTGCTGCGCCAGATGGGCGCGGATATCGAGGAACTGAACGCCCGCGAAGTCGGCGGCGAGCCGGTTGCCGATCTGCGCGTGCGCCATGCGGCGTTGACCGGGATTGATGTCGATCCCGCGATTGCGCCTTCGATGATCGATGAATTTCCGGTGCTGTTCGTCGCCGCAGCACTGGCAAACGGCACCACCCGCACCACCGGACTGGACGAACTGCGGGTCAAGGAGAGCGACCGACTCGCCACCATGGCCGCCGCGTTGACGCTGGCTGGCGCGCGCGTGGAGGAGCACGCAGACGGCCTCACCATCCACGGCACCGGCGGCGAAATGTTGCGCGGCACGCCCAGCGGTGCGAGCGTCGCCACGCGGCTCGATCACCGCATTGCCATGAGCATGGCTGTGGCGGGCCTTTTCTCAAGGGATGGCGTCGAAGTGGACGACACCCGTCCTATAGCGACCAGCTTCCCGACATTCGCAACAATGCTTGCCGAAAGGACTTCATGACCGATTACATCACCCCCTTGGCCGCCGATCTGATCGGCTTTGCTGGCAGTTTCTGCATCGTCGCCGCCTATGCCTACAGCAATGTGGTGAAGGCCATGAACATGGTGCTTTTCAATCTGGTCAATTTCATCGGCGCGGCGCTGCTGACTGTTTCGCTAATGGTCAATTTCAACCTGCCAACCCTGGTTCTGGAAATCGTGTGGATGGGCATCGCATTGTTTGGTCTGACACGGGCATTGCAGGGCCGACGGAAAAACCCGGTATGATCATCGCCGTCGACGGCCCCACCGCTAGCGGCAAGGGTACTATCGCCAAGGCGTTGGCCGATCATTTCGGGCTGCCGCATCTGGATACCGGGCTGCTTTACCGCGCGGTCGGGCGGCAGGTTGCGCTGAACGGCGGCGATCCTGACAATGCAGATGACGCGCGCGCAGCCTGCGATTTTCCGGCCGCGTTGCTGGACGATGACGCCCTGCGCACCGAGGAAGTTGGCGGTCTCGCCAGCCGCGTGTCGGTGCATCCGGCTGTTCGCCAAGCGCTGTATGAACGCCAGCGCGCCTTTGCCCTGCAACCCGGCGGCGCGGTGCTGGACGGGCGCGATATCGGCACCGTGATCGCGCCTGATGCAGAGGTGAAGCTGTTCGTCACCGCCAGCGTCGCGGAACGCGCGCGCCGCCGCTGGCTTGAACTGCAAGGACGAGGGATCAATGCAGCGCTTGCCGCAGTCGAGCGCGATATTGCCGCCCGTGACGCCCGCGACATGGGCCGCAACGATGCTCCTTTGCTCGCCGCGCCTGATGCGCTGGTGATCGATACCACCCACCTTGGCCGCGATCAGGCGATTAATGTGGTGGTCGACGCCGTTTGCACGCGCTTGGGCGCGTCCTGAAAGGGGCTTTCCTACGCGCCGCCGATGCAGGAAAGTCCTGGCATGGCACGTCCGCCCATCTTCGTTGCGATACAGCTTGTCCCGACCCCATGCTGCGGCCAGCGATATTTTTGCGTTCTGAACAGTGTAACATGTGTCTCCTACTTATCGGGCTTCGAAGCCCGCATCTGGCCTTGCGGGCCAATCTCCTTGCATTTTGTGCCGCTTTCGCCTAGGCGCGCGCCGTTCTCGCAATCATTACGGTTGAAGAACCTTCGCGTTTTCGCATTCGGCGACGCGGAGAACTCGGCCTCTTGCCCTGCCAGCCCCCGCAATGGTGCGTGGGAAGCAGTTTAAGACCCCGGAAAAACCGGTGGCCGGTAGCACAACGAATAAACAGGACTGACCTGACTTATGGCAACCCAAATGCCCACCCGCGCCGATTTCGAGGCGATGCTTAACGAACAACTCGGCGGTGCCGGCGAAGACGGTTTTGAAGGCCGCGTCGTCATGGGCACCGTTACCGCGATCGAAAACGGCTTTGCCGTGATCGACGTTGGCCTCAAGAGCGAAGGCCGCATTTCACTCAAGGAATTTTCGCGCGGCGATGACGACCACGGCCTGACCGTTGGCGGCGAAGTCGAAGTGTTCGTCGACCGCGTCGAGAACGCTGACGGCGAAGCGATGCTGAGCCGTGACCGCGCCCGCCGCGAAGCCGCGTGGGACAAGCTGGAAAGCGAATTCGGCGAAGGCAAGCGCGTCGAAGGCCGCATCTTTGGCCGGGTCAAGGGCGGCTTCACCGTCGATCTCGATGGCGCAGTGGCGTTCCTGCCCGGCAGCCAGGTCGATATCCGCCCGGTGCGCGACGTGCAGCCGCTGATGGACATGCCGCAGCCGTTCCAGATCCTCAAAATGGATCGCCGCCGCGGCAATATCGTCGTGTCGCGCCGCGCCGTGCTCGAAGAAACCCGCGCCGAACAGCGCAGCGAATTGATCAACGACCTCGTCGAAGGCCAGATCATCGACGGCGTGGTCAAGAACATCACCGATTACGGTGCGTTCGTTGATCTGGGCGGCATCGATGGCCTGCTGCACGTCACCGACATGAGCTACAAGCGCGTCAATCACCCCAGCGAAGTCATCAATATCGGTGACACCGTGAAGGTGCAGATCGTGCGCATCAACGCCGATACCCAACGCATCAGCCTCGGCATGAAACAGCTCGAAAGCGATCCGTGGGATGGCGTGGCCGCCAAGTATCCGGTTGGCGCGAAGCTGACCGGTCAGGTGACCAACATCACCGAATACGGCGCCTTCGTCGAAATCGAAGCTGGCATCGAAGGCCTGGTTCACGTGTCGGAAATGAGCTGGACGAAAAAGAACGTCCACCCCGGCAAGATCGTTTCGACCTCGCAGGAAGTCGAAGTCATGGTGCTGGAAGTTGATAGCGACAAGCGCCGGATCAGCCTCGGCCTCAAGCAGGCCCAGCGCAATCCGTGGGACGAATTTGCCGAAAAGAACCCCGTTGGCGCGGTGGTCGAAGGCGAAGTCAAGAACGCGACCGAATTCGGCCTGTTCATCGGCCTCGATGGCGACGTCGATGGCATGGTTCACATGTCGGACATCGCATGGGGCATTTCGGGCGAGGATGCGCTGGCGCTTCACCGCAAGGGCGAAATGGTCAAGGCCGTGGTGCTCGATGTGGATGTCGAAAAGGAACGCATCAGCCTTGGCATGAAGCAGCTTGAAAAGGGTGCGCCGACTGCCGAAGGCGCCTCCACCGCAGGCGCGCTGCGCAAGAACCAGACCGTTACCGTCACCGTGCTCGAAGTGCGCGACGGCGGGCTGGAAGTGCAGGTTGGCGAAGACGGTGCAACCGGCTTCATCAAGCGCGCCGATCTTGGCCGTGACCGTGACGAACAGCGTCCTGACCGCTTCCAGGTCGGCAGCAAGATCGATGCGATGGTGATTGGCTTCGACCGTTCGAAGAAGCCCAACTTCTCGATCAAGGCGCGTCAGATCGCCGAAGAAAAGGAAGCCGTGGCACAGTTCGGTTCTTCCGATTCGGGCGCATCGCTGGGCGATATCCTCGGCGCCGCGCTGAAGAAAAAGGAAGATTGAAAGTAGCAGTTAGCCCAATGCGAATCCCCGCGCAGGCGGGGACCTCATGCGGGCTTGCATAATGCTGATGGAGCCCCCGCCTGCGCGGGGATTCGCTTGAATGAAAGGCCCGCCCGCTCAATCGAACAGGCGGGCCTTTTCCTTTGGCTGCTGGGCCTGTAAGGTCAGCGCCATGATCCATGTTCACCAATTCCCATGCCTTAGCGACAACTACGGCTACCTCGTCCACGATACCGACAGCCATCAAACCACGGCAATCGATACCCCTGACGCAAGGGAATATCTGCTTCAGGCCGAGCTGAAAGGCTGGCGCATCACGCAGATCTGGAACACTCACTGGCACCCCGATCACGCAGGCGGCAATGAAGCAATCAAGGCCGCGACTGACTGCACCATCACCGGCCCGGCAGAGGTCGACGGCAAGTTCCCGATCGATCGCATCGTCGCCCACGGTGACACCGTAAAACTGGGCGCGGTCGAAGCGCAGGTGATCGACGTTTCCGGCCACACCAACGGCCACATCGCCTATTATCTGCCCTCTGCGGGTGTCGCATTCGTCGGTGACAGCGTCTTTGCATTGGGCTGCGGGCGGATGTTCGAAGGTGAGCCGAAGCAGTTCTGGGACAGCCTTTCGCGCATCAAGGCATTGCCGCCCGAAACCGTGCTGTATTGCGCCCACGAATACACCGCATCGAACGCAAAATTCGCGCTCCATGCCGATCCTGATAACGCTGCCTTGCAGGCCTATGCCGAAGAAATCGCCGCCAAGCGTGCGCGTGATGAATGGACAGTGCCAACCACGCTGGAACGCGAATTGGCGACCAACCCGTTCCTGCGGGCTGATGATCCGGCGCTAATGGCCAAGTGGGGCGGCAGCGCTCCGCATGAAACCTTCGCGGCGCTGCGGGCGGCGAAGGACAATTTCTGATTTCGAGCTTTGTCATTGCGATGAGCCGCAGGCGATGCGCTCATCGGGGTGCATAGGTCGCTCAGAGCGAGGCAATCACTTCGTCGGTCAGCGTCCGATCCGCTGCGCTGTCGTGACGCGCGGCAATCAGCTTGCGTGAGGCAGCAGCAGAGGCGGTCACAGCGCGCGCCTTGACCTCGGCAATCGCGGCACGTTCGGCGGCGGCGATCTTGTCTTCGGCCATGCGCTGACGGCGCACGACCATTGCCGCGCTATCGGTTTCAGCCCGCGCGAGGATCGCGTCAGCTTCGGCCCGTGCGCCATCAAGCAGCACTTCGGCGTCCTTTTCCGCGGTGGCGATTTTGGCGGCGTATTCATCGCGCAGGGCCTCAGCCTCGGCGCGCAGCGTCTTGGCTTCTTCCAACTGCGTGCGGATTACGGCGATTTTGGCATCTAGTCCGCCAGCGATCATGCCGGGGACTTTTTTCCACGCCATGATCACGATCAGGACCAGCATCGCCAGAGCAACGATCTGGAACGGCGCGAGGCCGAACAGTTCGGGCTCCGCATGAGCCGCGCCTTGTTGGGTGAACGCATCTGCCGGTTCAGCTTCAAACAGTTCTGGCGCACCATCTACCGGATTAGCCATGAGCCATTGCCTCCTTGACCGCCTTGGCTGCCGCAGGCTTCGTCACCGAAACGCCTGCGAGCCGCTTGACGATGTCCTGCGCGGCCTCAACCGCGACATCCTCGATTTCGGCGAGCGCATTCTTGCGCGCTTCGGCGATTTCCGCCTCGGCCTTGGCCAATTTGGTGTCGAGCCGTTTTTGCGCGGCGGCAAGCTTCTTTTCGGCCTTGGCAGCGGCGTCGGCCTTGGCCTTCGCGACCAGCGCCTGCGCCGCAGCCCGGTTGTCATTTTCGCGCTTGCGCCACGCCGCTTCTTCGTCGTCCGCTCTGGCGCGCGCAGCCTCTGCAACGGCCAGATCGGCGGCGATCTGACTGTCACGGTCGGCAACCGTGCTCATGACCTTGGGAACCATCCCGCGACCAACGACAAAAAAGGTGAGGCCAAAGAACACCAGCAACCAGAATATCTGGCTGGCATAGGTATCCGCTAGCTGGGCTATCTGGGGCATTGGGCTACGTCCCGGAACAAAAGCGCTAAGTCAGGCGGGCCGATCCGGTCACGAACCGGCCCGTAAGATGCCGTATGATCAGGCGACGAAAATCAGGATCATCGCCACCACGAAGGCGAGCAGGCCGAGCAGTTCGGTCACCGCGAAGCCGACGAACAGGCGGCCCTGCTGGCCATCTGCAGCGCCCGGATTGCGGAGCGCGCTCGACAGGAAGCTCCCCCAGATATTGCCCACGCCGATGGCGGCGAGGCCGGTCCCGATAGCAGCGAGACCCGCACCGATGAGCTTTGCAGCTTCCATATCCATATCATTGATTCCTTTCGGTTCTTAATTCGTAAGCGTTGAGGGATTAATGCAGATTTTCTGCATCATTTATGTAGAAAACAGTGAGCAGCGCGAAGACATAGGCTTGGATGCCCGAAACCAGGATTTCCAGCGCGCAGATGCCGATCATCAGCAAGAAGCTGGGCAAACCAACCACCCCGCCCCACAATGCGCCGGCATTGGAGCCGTCAATCACAAAGCTGGACAGAACCTCGAGCAGCACATGGCCCGCCATCATCGCGACAAACAGTCGCAGCGCGAGGCTGAACGGACGCAAGATGAACGAGAACAGTTCGATCACGAAGATCAGCGGCACCATCAGCAGCGGCGTGCCGTGCGGCACGAACAGGCCGAAGAAGTGCAGCCCGTGTTTCCAGAAACCGACCACCAGAACGATCGAAATCGTTATCAGCGCGAGCACCCCGGTAACGGTGAAATGGCTGGTGAAGGTAAACGGATGCAGCCCAACCACGCCCAGCGGCAGCAGGCCAAGGATATTGGCAAACAGGATGAACATGAACAGCGAGAAGACGTAGGGTACATATTTGCGACCGGCATCGCCGATATTCGCCTGAAGCATATCATCGATGAAACTGGTGAAAAACTCCACCGCCATCTGCCAGCGCCCCGGCACCAACTGACGCTTCATCCCGCCAAGCACAAAGCCGAACAACACGATCGTGGTGACCAGCATCCACGCCGCGCTGTTGGTGAAGGAAATGTCGAATCCGGCCAGTTCCAACTCAGCCAATGGCTTGATGGTGAACTGATACATCGGATCAACTTTGGCCGGTTCGGCTGCCACAGCGGCTGACACTTCGGTTAGGTCCCTAAATTGTTGATCATCCGACCCGCTGTTTAATCCTCTTGCGGAGGATCGGCGGGCCGCATGTTCGCCATCCGAAAAATATTCCTGAAGGCCACGATTATTCCGATGAATAACCCGGTCAACAGTCCCCAGGGCAGGGTTCCGGCAAAATGGTCAATGACCCAGCCAAAAACCAGACCGCCGAGAATCCCTCCGAGCAAATCCGCAAGCACCCGGCTACCGCTGCGATAATTCGCATCGGGAGCGGAAACCTGCGGACGGTTGCGTTCATCTTCACGCTCGCGTGCGGCCTTCAGCCGCGCTTCGAGCGCATCGATCCGCGCATCCTCCTGGATAGGTTCTCGGGCGGGTTCCTCATCGCTCATGCCGGGCTCCGTAAGGGAAAGCCAAGCCACGCGCAACACGGTGCCCGCCAAGGGCGCCGTCCCCTTAGAAGGGGGGCACAATAGTGTCAACATGGGGGCGTTCTTGATTACCGAGATAAGAACGCAATCAGATTACGGGCAGCGCGCGTCGCGGATCGGGGCAGCGTCTGTGCGGGTCTGCCAGCTACCATCGGGAGTGCGATATTTTTCACCCGGGGTGGTGCGCGCGACGGCCTGACAACCGGCGGTTAGCGCATAGGCTTCCAACGTGGCGTTGTTTTCCTTGGCCTTTGTTGCATAGACCGCGCGGCGTTTGATGTTGATGTCATCCACCATCCGCTGCAACGCCGGGTCAGCCGCGCCGACAATCCCAAGGTATCCATCGGCCTGTTCGCCAACCTTGCCCGCAGCACGCGCAGCGGCATAGGCAGGATCGCGCTGCGCCTGCGCAGGGCCAGCGGCAAGGCCGAACACTGTCAGCGCGGCGATTCCGGCTAGCATTGCATTGCGCATCATCATTCCTCCTGATCGCAGCATCTTTCCGGTTCAGAAGATGTCCGCGTTTTCATCAATCGTATTGGCGGCGTCTTGCGCCAGCCGGTAAATCACTTCCTGCCGGATGTTGATGTTGAGCTCGATCACGATCGGTTCGTCCGGGGCGGCAATATTGATGCAGCCGCCCAGCCCTGCCGAAAGGATCGCAGCCCCGGCCATCATCGCCCGGCGTGAACGTCCTGTGCTTTGCCGCGTCATCCGCGCTTGCCCTCCCCGTGTTGCGTCCGGGGATGTGGCAGCGCGCGCTGTTGCGGTCAATTCGATGTGCGTCATGGCTGATCTTCGCTTTCAGGAAGTTGAACAGGTTTTGCAGCAGGATTGGCGGGCACGAACCGGCCACCTTCGGCCTTGAGCAGCCCGCGGTCGACCGGATTGCCGAGGAAATCGACATCCCACAGCGATCGCACCATCGTGGCCAGTTCGTAGAAATTTTCCGAACGGACATTGACCTTGAACCGGATCGGCAGCTTCGCCAGACGCCGGGTGACAAAGTTCTGACTGGTGCCTTCCCCCTGCCGCACCCCGTCAAAATCGAAATTGGTGATAATCTCACCCGCCAGATCGCCGTTCAGGCCAACGCTCATTTGCCGGTAATCGAGCGAGCGCAGCGCCGAAAAGGCATAATTACCCATCGCGCCGAGGTCTTCGTAGGTGAGTTCACCAATATAGGCGACATTGCCGCCGGGCGCGCGGCTGACCAGCAATCCGCCGATGATCCGTCCATTGCCGTCGGTATCGAACACTATCGGAACGGTGCCATCAAAGGTACCGGTCGCGCCCAGATTGGTGAGTTCCATCTGCGTCACAAAAGTGGCGGCATCCAGGCCGATAATCTCGAACACGTAGCGGCGTTCTTCCGGCTGGCTGAAATCCATTGCCAGCGGGCGCATCCGCAATTCGCCGCCCATGAAGGGGAAGCGCGCGTCTTCGAGGTTGAGCAGCGTGCCGTCCTTTACCTCAAACTGCACGGAGCCATCGAGCACCTCGATCCCCGGATTGATCGCCGCGATGCGCACGCGCTGATCGGGGGCGGTGGTGAGGTTGAGCAGGTCGGTGAACCGCACCTCGCCCGCAAGTCCCCGAACCGGGCCGAATGCTGCGGCGAAATTGACGCCATCGCTGGCAAAGGTGCCGTTGCTGGTGATGTCATCGCCAATCCAGTCGATCCGGCCATTACCGCTGACCGTGCCATCGGCAAAAGCGATCACCCCTTTGGCAAGATAGGACAGGTCTTCGGGCTGGAGGCGTTTGTCGAACACTATGCCGGGAACTGATAGCCGTGCGTTCCCACGTGCCGTGTCAAGTTGGTGGGTGATTGCCACCGATGTCACCATTTTGTCTGACGCGGGGTGGCGCAGCGCCGCGTCGGCGGTGATCGCGTTGCCATCAAACAGCAGGCTCGCACCGCGCGCGATGAGCGGTTTGAACCGGGGTTCGCCTTCAACGACGCGGTCGGTCAAAGTGAACGCGCCGTCGCCCACCCGAAGCACACCATCGGCAAATGACCAGCGCCCGGCCAGCGCGCCGATATCGAGCGGGACGACCTCCATCTGCGCCGCACCGCCCGCAAATTCGCCGCTGATTTCGCCTGCCAGGCTGCCGGTGAGGCTGGCAGCGGACAGACGTATCTCGCTGCCCGGCGCACCGATCTGCGCAGCCAACGCGGTAATGGCGAAGGGCGAAGGGTAGCGCAGCACCACCGCATCAGCGGCAAGATTTGCAGGGCTATCGCCAAGGGTGCCGGCCAGCGCAAGCGGCCCGGTGCGGGCAGCCAGCCTGATATCCGACGCATAGGCCAGCATCGGCCCGCCGCCTTCGGGGCACAGCGTGATCGCCTGACCGGCAAGCCGCAATCCGGACAGTGCCAGCGCGCCGAACCGCACCGGCATACAGCGTGTGCCCACCGCAAGCCCGCCCTGCGCCGACCAGGCTCCCTCCAGCGGCAAGGTGAGGTCAGTTACGCCGCCGCCCGGCAAATCGCCGCTCGCGGTGATCAACCCGGCAAAGTCGATGACCCCGCCGCGCATCTGCCGCAACGTCATACGCGGGATCGCCAGCCGGTTCGCGCCCGCAGCGTAGTCCGCCATTGCCAGCCGCAGCGTCCAGCCATCTCCCGGCTCCTGCTCGATCCGGCCATTGAAGCTGGGCAGGCCTTCGCCGCCCGCAAGGATATTGCCGCGCAGCCCGGAAAGCCCCTCACCCGCAATCCCGGCATTGATCTGCGACAGCGCCAGCACCCGCGTGCCCGCGCGGCTGGTCAGCGCAGCTTCGGGGACGATCAGCGCGATCTCGCCGCGCTTGTGCCGCACAATCGCCTCGGCGGAGAAACGCGATCCGGTCAGCGCACGATCCACCCCGCCGCGCGCCTTGGCGATCAGCGGGGCGAGCAACGTGCCTTCCAGCCCGCGCTCGGCAGCGGCAAGGCTGGCGGTGAGATCGGCGGCAGGAGTAATTCCCGCGCCGCGCAGGGTGCCTTCCCACTGCCCCCGGCTGGCATCACTCGGCCCGCGCCACGCGCCATCGGCGGATAGGCTCGCCAAACGGCCTTGCGGCGCGGTGACATTGGCAAGCGCCAGGTCATGCGCGATTGCCAAACCGCTTTCGCCCCAGTTTATCTTGGCGGTGCCGGACAGGGCATCGCCTGAAACCCCCGCCATGGCGATCCCGCCGCCCTCAACGACAAGATCGGCTTCGGCTCCGGTAAAATCGCGCTTTAATGACAGCGCGGTGCCGATATCGGCGCGCGTCATGCTGGCCCCGCCGCAAGCGAGGTCGCCGATCCGCAACGGGCCGGACAGGCTGGGCGCGCCGCTTGCCGTAGTCAGCTTGCCATAGAGCGTCGCGCGCTCCACCCGGCAGCCGTCGACCCCGATTCCCGGCGCGGTTGCCGCGAGCGTTCCGGCAAAGCCATCATCGAGCCGCCCAGCCCCGTCGAGCGTGATGCCCACTGCGCCAAAATCGCTTTGGATCAGCGCGCGTGCATCATTCACCACCACATCAATTGCGGGCAATGCAGGCGGTTCGGCGCTGTCAGTGAATACCAGCGGATCAAGCGCACCAAGGCTGAATACGCCGTCCTGATAGGTGCCAAACACCCGCGTGCCGTCCAACGTCACCCGCCGCACCTCCGGCCCGGCCCAGCCCACGCCAAGTTCCACCACCATCCGCCGCGCGGTCAGATCAGGGCGCGCCGGATCGCCCACCACCAGATTTTCGATCACCTGTATGCGCGGGCCGATGGCGATGATGTCGTAAGTGGCCGGAACGCCATTGGTGGCGAGATAATCGTCGATAAAATCGCTGGCGATGCGTTCCCGGTCAATCCATGCTGCGCTGCCCGCGACCAGCGTCGCAATCGCGCCGCCAGCAGCGATGCGGGTACGCCAGCGGCGCGGCCAGAACCACCGCCGCGCGCCATCCCGGGCACTCTCTATATGCTGCTCATCCGCCACCGGCATCGTCCCCAACCCTTGCGCGCATCATCGCTCAAAGGCAATGAGCAGGCAGGATCAATTCCTGCCGGGGGTCGCATTGCCGGAAGCTGAAGACCATTTCGATTTTGGAGGCGAACCGCCTGCCCGTTCGGACGCGGGCAAATCGGCGGGTGACGGCCACCGCGCGCGCCTGCGTGAAAGGCTGCTGTGCGGCGGGGCCGAGGCGCTCGCGGATTACGAAGTGCTCGAATACCTGCTGTTCGCCGCAATACCGCGCGGCGATACCAAACCCATCGCCAAGGCGCTGATCGCGCAGTTCGGCAGCCTTGCAGGCGTGCTTAACGCCGATCCCAAGTCGTTGCAGCGCGTGAAGGGCGTCGGCGAAGCCAGCGCCGCCGCGATCAAATCGGTCAGCATCGCGGCGCGGCGCATGACTCGCGGCGAAATCATCAAAAAGCCGGTGCTGGGTTCCTGGCAGGCGCTGATCGATTACCTTACCACCGATATGGCGCATCTGACGGTGGAGCGCGTGCGCATCCTTTACCTCGACACCAAAAACCGGCTGATCGAGGATCATCACCTTGGTGACGGATCGATTGACGAGGCTGCGATCCATCCGCGCGAAGTGATCCGACGGGCGATGGATCTGGGGGCGGCGGCGATGATTCTGGTGCATAATCATCCCAGCGGCAGCCCCGAACCCAGCCGCGCCGACATCCAGATCACGCAACGCATCGCTGAGGCCGGACGGTTGCTCGGCGTGACTGTCCACGATCACGTCATCATCGGTCGCGAAGGGCACACCTCGCTCAGAGCCAAGGGGCTGATCTGACGGGCTTGCCATCCGCGCCCCGCCCGCCTAGCCCGCGCCCCAAGTTTGACCCTTCAACCGGAGCCACCCATGGTCCCCCGCTATGCCCGCCCGCAAATGACCGCCTTGTGGGAACCCGAAGCGAAATATCGCATCTGGTTCGAGATTGAGGCGCACGCCACCGAGAAGCTCGGCGAACTTGGCGTGGTGCCGCCATCTGCCGCCAAGGCGCTGTGGGACTGGTGGGCAACCGATCCGGTGATTGATGTTCCCGCCATCGACGCAATCGAGGCGGTGACCAAGCATGACGTGATCGCCTTCCTCACCTGGGTGGCCGAGCAGGTCGGTGATGAAGCGCGCTTCATGCATCAAGGCATGACATCATCGGACGTGCTCGACACAACGCTGTCAGTGCAGCTGGCGCGCGCGACCGATATTCTGATCGCCGATACCGACGCGCTGCTAGCGGCGATCAAAACCCGCGCGATGGAGCACAAATACACGCCGACAATCGGCCGCAGCCACGGTATTCATGCCGAGCCAGTCACATTCGGGCTGAAACTGGCGCAGGCCTATGCCGAATTTGACCGCTGCCGTGCGCGGCTGATCGCGGCGCGGGCGGAGATTGCGACTTGCGCGATCAGCGGCGCTGTCGGCACCTTTGCCAATGTCGATCCGGCGGTTGAGGCGCACGTTGCCGAGAAACTCGGCCTCGCCATCGAACCTGTTTCCACGCAGGTAATCCCGCGTGATCGCCACGCAATGTATTTCGCCACGCTCGCGGTGGTGGCGGGCAGCATTGAACGGCTCGCGGTCGAAATCCGCCACCTGCAACGCACCGAGGTGCTGGAGGCGGAGGAATATTTCTCCCCCGGCCAAAAGGGATCGAGCGCGATGCCGCACAAGCGCAACCCGATACTCACCGAAAATTTGACCGGTCAGGCGCGCATGATCCGCGCCTATGCTCTGCCCGCGCTGGAGAATGTCGCGCTGTGGCACGAACGCGATATTTCGCATTCGTCGGTCGAACGCTTCATCGGGCCGGATGCGACCATCACGCTCGATTTCGCGCTGGCGCGGCTGACCGGGGTGGTCGAAAAGCTGCTGATTTATCCTGAACGGATGCAGAAAAACCTCGATGCGATGGGCGGCCTCGTCCATTCGCAGCGCGTGTTGCTCGCGCTGACGCAGGCAGGCGTGAGCCGCGAGGATGCCTATGCTCTGGTGCAGCGCAACGCGATGAAGGTGTGGGAATCGGACGGAAAGCTGTCGCTGCTCGATCTGCTCAAGGCTGACAGCCAAGTGACGGCGGCGCTTTCGCCGGCCGAGCTGGAGGAGAAATTCGACCTCGCCTACCACTTCGCCCAGGTCGACACGATCTTCGCGCGGGTATTCGGGTAAGTTCGGCGATGCTGGACTCGGGAGCCAAATCGCCTAGGCTTGGCCAATCAATGGGCCATCGGGAGAGGCGTGCCTCGTGAAAATCCTTCGCACCATCATCTGGATTCTGGCGGCTTTGGGCTTCCTGATCTTTGCGATCTATAATTG
This sequence comes from Alphaproteobacteria bacterium HGW-Alphaproteobacteria-7, assembly GCA_002842735.1. Taxonomy (GTDB): domain Bacteria; phylum Pseudomonadota; class Alphaproteobacteria; order Sphingomonadales; family Sphingomonadaceae; genus Erythrobacter. The sequence goes on from PHEB01000014.1 coordinate 48,580, forward strand.
GCGGCCTGTCGAATTGACGCTGTGGCAGAATCTTGTGCTGGAAACCAAGGTGCCGGTGCTGGCGCTGCTGGCGTTTGCAGCCGGGTTTGTGCCGCTGTGGGCCTATCACCTCAGCGTGAAATGGGCACTGAACCGCAGGGTGCGGGCGCTGGAAAACTCGCTCAAGAACATGGCGCTGGCGCGGCAGGCCGAAACGGCAGTGCCAAACGCGTCGGCCGTGGTGGACAGCCCTGTGGATAAGGCAGGGACAAAAGCGGGAGAACCCGCCGACCCGTTCAACCCCTCAAACCCCGGCAGCGCGGAGGACGGCAAGTGAGCAATCCGATCTTCCTCGCGCTCGACATTCCGCAGCTGGAACCAGCCAAGGCGCTGCTATCCAAGGTCAAGGCACATATTGGCGGGGTCAAGCTGGGGCTGGAGTTTTTCTGCGCGCACGGCAGCCACGGGGTGCACGAAATTGCGCATATGGGCCTGCCGATCTTCCTCGATCTGAAGTTCCACGACATCCCCAACACCGTCGCTGCGGCGATGCAAGCGATCCATGTCTATCAGCCCGCGATTGTCACCGTCCACGCCAGCGGCGGGCGCGCGATGATGGAGGATGCCAAGGCGGCGGCGGCTGATGGCTGCAAGGTGGTGGCCGTCACCACCCTCACCAGCCTTGATGCCAATGATCTGACCGCCACCGGGGTTTATGGCAGCGCCGAAACGCAGGTGATGCGGCTGGCCGAACTCGCCCATGCGGCGGGATTGGACGGGGTGGTGTGTTCTGGGCAGGAAGTCGCCATGGTCAGCAAGGCGTGGCGCGATGGCTATTTCGTCGTCCCCGGCCTGCGCCCCAACGGCGGCGGCACCGGCGATCAGAAACGCGTCGTCACCCCCCGCGCCGCGCGCGACAATGGCGCGAGTGTGCTGGTAATCGGCCGCCCGATCAGCCGCGCGGACGACCCGGTTGACGCGGCGCGCGCGATCGAGGCGACGCTTTAGCGGCGATTGCTTATGCCCACTGCGATCAAGATCTGCGGGGTTTCAACGCCCGAAGCGCTCAGCGCCTGCATCGCCGCGCGCGCCGATTGGTGCGGGCTGAATTTCTACGCCCCCTCCCCGCGTTATGTCACCGGCACGCAGGCCGCCCGGCTGGCCGAGGTATCGGGCACCGCGATCCGCCGTGCGGGCGTGTTTGTCGATGCCGACGATGCGGCAATCGGTGACGCGGTCAGCGCGGGAAAGCTCGATGCGATCCAGCTGCACGGCGACGAAACGCCCGAACGCGCAGCCGCCGTGCGGGCGCGGTTCGGCTTGCCTGTGTGGAAAGTGCTGTGCGTGGCGAGCGTCGATGATATCGCGCGCGCTGATCGCTATGCCGGGACGGCGGATTTCATCCTGTTCGACGCCAAGACGCCCAAGGGCGCGATGCCCGGCGGCATGGGGTTGGTGTTCGATTGGTCGCTGCTGCGCCAGTATAAGGGCGCGCTGCCATGGGGCCTTGCAGGCGGGCTGACCCCGGCCAATGTTGCCGAAGCGGTGCGGCTGACCGGCGCGCCGCTGGTCGATACCTCATCGGGCGTGGAAAGCGCGCCCGGCATCAAGGACGTGGACAGAATCGCCGCCTTCTGCAAAGCGGCACGAAACACATAACCAAACCCGTTCGCCCTGAGTCCTGAGTTTGTCGAAGGATCGAAGGGCCGTATTTCTTCTGCCACGGCGAAGAAGAGAAGGACGGGGCTTCGACAGGCTCAGCCCGAACGGATTTATGACCTTGGCAACCGTATTGAATTCCTTCCGCACCCAGCCCGATGATCGCGGGCATTTCGGCCAGTTTGGCGGGCGCTATGTAGCTGAAACGCTGATGCCGCTGGTGCTCGATCTGGAGCGCGAATATCGCGCCGCGCAGGCCGACCCGGCCTTCGCCGCCGAGTTCGACGACTTGCTGGAACATTACGTCGGCCGCCCCTCGCCGCTCTATTTCGCCCCGCGCCTGACCGAGGAGTTGGGCGGCGCGCAGGTGTGGCTCAAGCGCGACGAGCTCAATCACACCGGCGCGCACAAGATCAACAATTGCATCGGCCAGATCCTGCTGGCGATGCGGATGGGCAAGACGCGGATCATCGCCGAAACCGGCGCGGGCCAGCACGGCGTGGCGACCGCCACCGTCTGCGCGCGCTTTGGCCTGCCTTGCGTGATCTACATGGGCGCAACCGACGTGGCGCGGCAGGCACCCAACGTGTTCCGCATGAAGCTGCTCGGCGCCGAGGTGATCCCCGTCACCAGCGGCGGCGCGACGCTGAAGGACGCAATGAACGAAGGGCTGCGCGACTGGGTCGCGAACGTCCATGACACCTTCTACATCATCGGCACGGCGGCTGGCCCGCATCCCTATCCGGAAATGGTGCGCAACTTTCAGAGCGTGATCGGCAAGGAAGCACGCGCGCAGATGCTGAGCCGCACCGGCCGCCTGCCCGATCTGCTGGTCGCCTGCATCGGCGGCGGATCGAACGCGCTGGGGCTGTTCCATCCCTTCCTCGATGATGCGGACGTGAAGATGCTCGGTGTCGAGGCGGCAGGGCATGGCTTGGATGGTGACGAACATGCAGCAAGCCTATTGGGCGGCTCGCCCGGCGTGCTCCACGGCAACCGCACCTATCTGCTGCAGGACGAGGACGGCCAGATCACCGAAGGCCACTCGATCAGCGCCGGATTGGACTATCCCGGCATCGGCCCGGAGCACGCATGGCTGAAGGAATCGGGCCGCGTGGATTACACCGCAGTCACCGATGACGAAGCACTGGAAGGCTTCCAACTGCTCTGCCGCACCGAGGGGATCATTCCCGCGCTGGAGCCTGCCCACGCGATTGCCGCCGTGGCCAAGGTTGCGCCGACCATGCCCAAGGACAGCATCATTCTGATGAACCTGTGCGGGCGCGGCGACAAGGACATCTTCACCGTGGCCGAGCGTCTGGGGGTTGAGCTTTGAAATTCTATTGGCTTTTCATGGCTGCAATGGGTCTGACGCTCGCATCGAAGAGCTTCGTTCGTCCAAATTTGGCGAAACATGGCTGGACCCTAAAAAGCTGGCAAGCCGATCTTCTGGACTATCGCGCTGCTGTCATTTGGATTGTGGGTTGGCTTCTTCTTTTGGCCCTCGTGGAACTTCTAATTCGTTACCGGTCAAGAGTTATCAATGATTAACCGCCTCTCCACCACCTTCGCGCAGCCCCGTCCCGCACTCGTCTGCTTCATCACCGCAGGCGACGGCAACACGGCGGCCAATCTCGATGCGCTGGTCGAAGGCGGCGCGGATGTGATTGAGCTCGGCATGCCCTTCACCGATCCCATGGCCGATGGCCCCGCGATCCAGAGCGCCAATCTGCGCAGCCTTGGCGCGGGCACAACCACGGCGGATGTGCTGCGCTACGCCACCGATTTCCGCGCCCGGCACCCCGATGTGCCGCTGGTGCTGATGGGCTATGCCAACCCGATGGTGCGGCGCGGGCCGGAGTGGTTTGCTGACGCGGCGGCGCAGGCAGGTGTTGACGGCGTCATCTGCGTCGACATTCCGCCCGAGGAGGACGACGCGCTCGGCCCCGCATTGCGCGAGCGTGGCATCGCCCCGATCCGCCTCGCCACCCCGACGACCGACGCCGCGCGACTGCCGCAGGTGCTCGCCGGATCGGAAGGGTTCCTGTATTACGTCTCGGTCGCCGGGATCACCGGCAAGCAGCAGGCGGTGCAGGCCAGCATCGAAGAGGCCGTGGCGCGGCTCAAGCAATCGACCGATCTGCCGATCGCCGTCGGCTTCGGCGTTCGCACGCCCGAACAGGCCGCCGCCATTGCCAAGGTGGCGGATGGCGTGGTGGTTGGCTCGGCCTTGGTGGAAATCTGCGGCGAATATGGCGCGGATGCTCCGGCCAAGCTAAGGGAGCTGACGTCTGCGCTGGCCGAGGCTGTGCACAGCGCCCGATAATTCGTCATTGCGAGCGTAGCGCGGCAATCCAGAACGACCCGCGCAACGCTCTGGATTGCTTCGTCGCTTCGCTCCTCGCAATGACGGGGAATTCAGACTAAGGACACCGCCCATGAACTGGTTCACCCGCGTCCGCAATTCGCTCGGCTTTTCGTCCGGGAAGAAAACCACAGAGAAGGATCTGTGGATCAAGTGCCCTTCCTGCCAGGAAATGTTGTTCGTGGCAGAGTATGAGGACAACCTGTCTGTCTGCCCGAAATGCGAACATCACGGGCGGATCGGCGCGGATGCACGGTTGGCGCTGTTGATGGATCCGGGGTTCGAGGTGTTGCCTCTGCCGAAAGTCTCCGAAGACCCGTTGCAGTTCAAGGACACCAAGAAATACACTGACCGGCTAAAGGCCGCGCGCGCCGCCAATCCGCATGACGATGCCTTCGTGGTCGGCTCCGGCACCATCGAAACCCGCCCCGCCGTGGTTGGCGTGCAGGATTTCAGCTTTATGGGCGGATCAATGGGCATGGCCGTTGGGCAGGCGTTCTGCGAAGGCGCGCAAAAAGCGCTCGATCGCGGCTGCGCTTACATCGTGGTGACGGCGGCGGGCGGCGCGCGGATGCAGGAGGGGATCTTGTCGCTGATGCAAATGCCGCGCGCGACCGTGATGACCCGGCGGCTGAGGGCGGCGGGTCTGCCCTATATCGTAGTGCTGACCGATCCCACCACCGGCGGCGTAACCGCAAGCTACGCGATGCTCGGCGATGTCCATATTGCCGAACCGGGCGCGCTGATCGGGTTTGCGGGCCAGCGGGTGATTCAAGACACGATCCGCGAACAATTGCCCGAAGGTTTCCAGCGTGCCGAATATCTGCACAAGCATGGCATGGTCGACATGGTCGTGCCGCGCCGCGATCTGAAAGCGACGCTGGCGCAGGTGCTGGACTATCTGCAACCGGTGAAGGCGGCTTAACCCGCGCCTTGCCGTGAAACCGCTCGATTTTGGCCGGTCTGATAACCCACGCGTTCAGGCACAGCTGGATCGGCTGAGCGCACTGAGCGTGCCGCAAGGGCGGTTTGGCCTCAACACCATCCGCGCATTGATGGAGCGGCTCGGCAATCCGCACCGCGCGCTGCCGCCAGTGTTCCACGTCGCCGGCACCAACGGCAAGGGATCGACCTGCGCGTTTCTGCGGTCGATGCTGGAGGCGCAAGGCTACTGCGTTCACGTCACCACCTCGCCCCATCTGGTGCGCTATAATGAACGCATCCGGCTGGCGGGTGAGCTGATTTCCGACGCAGCACTGGCGGCAGTGCTTGAGGAGGTGCTGGATGCCAGTGAACAAGGGGGCCAAGACCTCGGCCCCAGCTTCTTCGAAGTGACCATCGCCGCCGCCTTCCTCGCCTTCGCCCGCACGCCTGCGGATGCCTGCGTGGTCGAAGTCGGGATGGGCGGGCGGTTCGATGCGACCAACGTGCTCGAACCAGACGCGCTCGCCGCCTGCGGGATTGCCGCGCTCGGCCTCGATCACGAACGCTTCCTGCTCGCGCCCGAGGATGGCGTGCCTAAGGAGCCAATGGCGCGGATCGCGTTTGAAAAGGCGGGGATTGCTAAGGCTGGCGTGCTGCTGGTGACGATTGTTCAGCCGGAAGTGGAAATGGCAGCGATCCGCGCAGTGGCGGCGGGCGTGGGTGCGCCAGTGATTATCGCGCGCAGTGCCCCTGACGTGCCGCTCGCGCTTCCCGGCGCACACCAGCGGGTGAACGCCGGGCTGGCCGTAGCGATGCTGCGCGCGCAAACCGCCTTGCCAGTATCGCACGCGGCGATGGCTGCGGGATTGGCGGGAGCGCGCTGGCCCGCGCGGATGCAGCGCCTTGGCCCCGGCCCGCTGACCGGAGGGCGCGAAGTATGGCTCGATGGCGGGCACAACCCTCAGGCAGGCGCGATGCTGGGTGCGCATTTCGCAGGCCAGCGCCTGCATCTGGTGATCGGGATGATCGAGGGGAAAGACCCCGCCTCGCTGATCGGCCCGCTTGGCCCGATGCTCGCCAGCATTACCGCTGTGCCGGTGCCGGGGCATGATTGGCACCCGGCCCATGCGTTCGGCCCTGCTGCAACACCCGCGACCGACTTGTTTGCGGCGATGGCGGACGTGCCGAATGATGGCCTGCCGGTGCTGATCGCCGGCTCGCTCTATCTCGCGGGCGAGGTGCTCAGGCTGAACGACCAATTGCCAGATTGAACTGCTCCCGTGCCCCTGTTGGAGACACATGTTACACAGTCCAGGACGGAAAAACCCGCCCCCGCCCGAAGCGCCTGCAACAGTGCGGCAAGGGACGGGATAGAGGCATCTCATGCGGGCAGGTGTGCCCGCGCCTTTGCGAGTAGGAAAGCCCCGCTCAGCCCCGCTCAGCCCCGCTCAGCCCCGCTCAGCCCCCTCGCCCCCGCCCTCCGCCTTCACCGTCCCCGCCGTGCCGATCGAGGCGTCGATCAACCCCGCGCGCATCATCAGCCAGAACAGCACGATTCCCGGTAGCGCCGCCGCAGTGGTGAACAAATAAAAGTTCACATAGCCAAACGCCTCGACCAAGGCGCCCGCCGTCGTCCCGGTCAGCACCCGCCCGACGATGCTCGCCGCCGCCGAGATCAGCGCATATTGCGACGCGGTGAAGCGCAGGTCCGTAAGTGCGGCGAAGTACGCCACCACCGTCACCCCGCCGATGCCGCTGGCGAAATTCTCGAAAGTGAATGTGGCTGCCAAGCCTAGGTTGGTTTTGTCCACCGCCGCAAGCGCCGCAAAGCTGAGGTTCGATACCCCCATCAGCACAAGGCTGAGCAGCACCGACCGCTTCATCCCCAGCCGCGAATAGAGCACCCCGCCCACGAAAATTCCAATCAGGAAGGCCCAGAAGCCAACCCCGACATCGTAGATGGCGATTTCGTCATTGGTGTAGCCCTTGTCGTCGAGCAGCAGGCGCGCAGTGAGGTTGGCCAGCGTGTCGCCAATCTTGTGCAGCAGGATGAACAACAGCACCAGCAGCGCGCCCTTGCGCATGAAGAACTCGGTGAAAGGGCCATAAATTGCGCGAAACCCGGCGGCGATGCCCTTGGTCCGCGCCGCGATCTGCCGGCGGGCAGGCTCGCCCATCACCAGCGCGGTGATCATAGCGGGCAGCGCGAACCCGGCGCACGCGATATAGGCGATCTCCCACCCCACGCGCGCCGCGAGTACCAGCGCCAACTCCGCCAGCCATATTGCGTCATCCCCGATCCCACGCCGAGCTGTTCGGGCTTCAGCGTCTCAATCCGGTAGGCGTCGATCACGATGTCGAAGGTCGCGCCCGCGATTCCGACCAGGATCGCCGATGTCGCCACCCAACCGATATTCGCCGCCGGATCGACCAGCGCAAGGTTCGCCACCGCTGCAATCACCAACACGCCCGTCAGCAACATCCACGAGACGCGCTGGCCCAGTCGCCCGATTACCGGCAGCCGCACCCCGTCGACGATCCAAGCCCAAAGGAATTTGAAATTGTAGGCGAGAAACACCAGCGTGAAGGCGGTCACGGTCTTCTTGTCGATCCCGTCCTGCGCCAGCCGCGTGGTCAGCGTCGCGCCGATCAGCGCATAGGGAAAGCCCGAGGACACGCCGAGAAAAAACGCCGCCAGCGATTCCTTTTCGAGATAGGGCTTGAGCGCGCTCACCCAATCGCGCCGCGGCGCTGCCCCGATCTCGTTCATGCATGATGTCCTTTTGCTTGATCCCGATGTCTGGCACATTAGGGCCGGAGAAGAGGATGAGCAAAGAGCGATGAACGCGCCCACAACAGATATACCCACTTTGCGCCCCACACCGGGTCAATTGGCTCTGGCCGAGGCGATCCGCGATGGCAGGGCGAAGGTGGCAGGCGGCATTCAACAGGTGCCTGCCAGCAATTACACCTGCCCCGATCACTTCGCGCGCGAAAAATCTGCGCTGTTTGACCGCCTGCCGCAAGTGCTCGCGCCGTCTGCGTTGCTGCCCGATTCTGGCATGGCGGTGCCGCATGATGCCACAGGCCGCCCACTGCTGATCACCCGCGACGCGCAGGGCGCGGCGCACGTGTTTCTCAATGTCTGCCGCCACCGGGGAACGCGGTTGGTTGAAGGCAGCGAAACGGTGTGTGCCAAGCGGCTGGTGTGCCCCTATCACGCCTGGACCTACCGGCTTGATGGCGGGCTGCTGGCCCTGCCCCGCCCCGATACCTTCCCCGGCATGGCCAAGAGCGATTACGGCCTCGTCGAACTGCCCAGCCTTGAGGCCGGTGGGCTGATCTGGTTTGCGCCGCAGGATGACGCGGATTTCAGCGATGCCGCCGCGCTGGGCGAAGACTTGAAGGCTTTCGGCCTGCCGAGCGCCCACCTGTTCCGGCGTAAGCTGCACACGGTGCGCGGCAACTGGAAGCTGATCATGGATGCCTTCCTTGAAAGCTACCACGTCACCCGCCTGCACGCGGCCACCATCGGCCCGTTCTTCAAGGACGGAATCACCGCAGGCGACCAGATCGGCCCGCACCAACGCTCGGCCGTGGGGCGGCTGGAGGAAATGGAAGGCGTCGACTTCACCGATATGGCGGCGCTGCGCCGGGTGGTGACATTTGCCTACCAATTGCTGCCCGCCACCGTGATCGTCCCCAGCCCCGATTACGTCAATGTGATGGTGCTGATGCCGCAGGCGCATGATCTGACGCTGGTCGAGGATTTCATGCTGATCCCCCAAGCGCCCGCCACCGACAAGGCGCGCGACCATTGGGAACGCAGTTGGAACCTGCTCGATGGCGGGGTGTTCGCATCAGAAGATTTCCGCGCTGCCGAACTCGGCCAGCAAGGGCTGCAATCGGGCGCGATTGATCACCTCACGCTCGGCACGCTGGAAGGCGGGATTGCGCGCTTCGATCAGATCGTGAGCGAAGCCTTGCGGGCAACCAATTGAGCGCGTAGCGCCGCGCCTATGCCAACCGCTCCCCCCCGCTCCGAAAACCGTCCCGAAGGGGAACGTATTGCCAAACTGCTCGCCCGCGCAGGCGTTGCCAGCCGCCGCGAGATTGAGCGGATGATTGCCGAAGGACGCGTGGCGCTGGATGGCAAGGTGCTTGATACCCCGGCAACAATCCTCGCCAGTCTGCGCGGCGTGACGGTGGATGGCAACCCGGTTGCCGCAGCCGAAGCCACACGGTTGTTCGCGTTTCACAAACCAACCGGGCTGATCACCGCAGAGCGCGATCTGGCGGGCCGCCCGACGATTTACACCGCGCTGCGCAATGCCCTGCCCACCGGGACGCCGCGGCTGATGCCGGTCGGCCGGCTCGATCTCAACACCGAAGGACTGCTGCTGCTGACCAATGATGGCGGGCTGAAACGCACGATGGAATTGCCCGCCACCAAAGTGCCGCGCACCTACCGCGCCCGCGCGTTCGGCGAAATCCAGCAGAGCCAGCTTGAAGACCTGATCGAAGGCGTGGAGATTGACGGGGTGCGCTATGGTTCGATCGACGCGAACCTTGAACGCGGCACGGGCCGCAATGTGTGGGTCGAAATGACCATCACCGAAGGCAAGAACCGCGAAGTGCGCCGGGTGCTCGAATATCTCGGCCTCAAGGTCAATCGGCTGATCCGCACCGGCTATGGCCCGTTCAACCTCGGCGATTTGCCGCGCGGGCAAGCGGTGGAACTGACCGGCAAGCCGGTGGCGCGGTTCCTGTCTGAAATGACGGGCGAGCCGATCCCGCGCGGCGGGGTGAAGAAAGCGGACAAGGTAGAGATCGCCGCACCGTCCAAGCCCCCGCGCGCGCCGCGCCCACCTGCTCGCAAGGCTGCACCCGCGCGCCCTGCCCCGCATAAGGGCGCAGATGGCCCGCATTCGGCGCGCAAACCGGCTGACGCCGCCAATGCCGCTCCGCCGCGCAGAGGCCGTGCTGGCCCCGACTCAGCACCACGCAAAGATAACGCTGGCACGCCGCGACCGCCCGCGCGCTCGCCATCGCGCAAACGTCCGCCCGCCACGCGCGGCAATACTCCGCGTGGGCCGCGCAAGTGAGGATTATCGCGGGCGCATGGCGCGGTCGCAAGCTGGTCGCACCCAAGGGCGATGCCACCCGCCCGACCGCTGACCGGATGCGCGAAACGCTGTTTTCGATGCTGACCAGCCGCCTCGGCAGTTTTGAAGGGTTGCAGGTGGCCGATCTGTTTGCAGGCTCCGGCGCGCTCGGACTGGAGGCATTGTCGCGCGGCGCGGCGACCTGCCTGTTTGTCGAACAGGATCGCGGGGCGGTGGAGGCGATCCGCGTCAATATCACCGCGCTTGGCGTGCGCGATCAGGCGCGGGTGGAGACAGGATCGGCAACGCAGCTGCGCGCCGCCACTGCGCCGCTCGACCTGATCCTCGTCGATCCGCCCTACCATTCGGGCGCGGGTGAGGTTGCGCTCGACCGGTTGCTGCGGCTCGGCTGGATCGGCGCGCAAACGTGGATCTCGCTGGAGACAGCCTTCAACGAAGACCCCAAAATCAACGGACTGGCGATCGAGGCTGAACGACGGGTCGGCAAGAGCAAGCTCAGCCTGCTGCGGCTGGCCGAACCTGTTGCCGACCCGGCATTTCGTGCGGGCAAGGTTTAACCCTCTGGCGGCGCAGTGCGGGATTCGATCTGCGCCCAGGTCGATTCGCGCTGGGGTTCAGGCATGTTGGATAGGGTCACCTTGTCACTATCGGATAACGCCCAGAACAATGCCTGCCGCTTTGGGCTGAGTGACTGGTAGTAGACCTGCGTTTCAGCGGGCCAGCTTTGCATCTCTGCTTCTTGCTCCGCCGTCAGTCCAGCGGCGGGAGCACCTGCTTCAGGGGGCGTTTCGGTGGCATCGGCCTCCTGCGCCGCAACCATCGCAGGGGTCAGGCAAAGCGTCATGGCAATCGTAGCAAAGCCGCATTTATTCAGAAACTTGTGCATGGGAATCTCCATCGTTGATAGATCCAAGCATGCACGAACGCAAAGCGTGTCCGGCCACCCAATCCCCTGCTGGCCAGACCCCAAGATTATGGCGGTATGGGCGCGAGAGGCAATCCATGTGCATGGCCGCGCATCCCGGTGCGGCCACGCCCGAGCGCCAATCGTGGCAAAAAAACGGCAAGGCGAATGGCGCGATCTGCGTGGTCGCCCGTACAGCGGGGCATTAAGGGCGCTGACGGCTTGCCCCGCAGGCAATTGTTCCCTACTTGTTCACGTTAGTGCGATGACCAACACCCTACCCTCCCCCACGCCTGCGCGCGATACTGTTCCGGCCTACGCCGCACAACTGAACGCGCCGCAGCGCGCCGCCGTGCTGGCGACCGAAGGCCCGGTGTTGATGCTGGCAGGTGCGGGCACGGGCAAAACGGCAGCGCTGACCGCGCGGCTGGCGCATCTGGTGGCGACCCGGCGGGCTTACCCTTCGCAAATCCTGTGCGTCACATTCACCAACAAGGCTGCGCGCGAAATGCGTGAACGGGTGGCGCACCACCTTGGCCCCGGTGCGGAAGGCATCCCGTGGCTGGGCACCTTCCATTCGATCTGCGCCAAGATGCTGCGCCGCCATGCCGAATTGGCGGGGCTGCAAAGCAATTACACCATCATCGACACCGATGATCAGATCCGGCTGCTCAAACAATTGATCGCGCAGGCTGACCTCGATGAAAAACGCTGGCCCGCGCGCCAACTGGCGGGGTTGATTGATCGCTGGAAGAACCGTGGGCTGAACCCGCAAGACCTCGATGCGGTCGAGAACGAGGCTTACGCCAATGGCCATGGTGCGGCGCTTTATGGACGCTATCAGGCGCGGTTGAAGGAATTGAACGCCTGCGATTTCGGCGACTTGATGCTGCATATGCTCAACATCCTGCGCAACCATCACGATATCCTCGCCGATTATCAGCGCCGGTTTCGATACATCATGGTGGACGAATATCAGGACACCAACGCGGTGCAGTATCTGTGGCTGCGGCTGCTGGCGCAGGAACACAAGAATATCTGCGTGGTGGGGGATGATGACCAATCGATCTATTCATGGCGCGGCGCAGAAGTCGCCAATATCCTGCGGTTTGAAAAGGATTTTCCCGGCACCCAGGTGATCCGGCTGGAACAGAATTACCGATCAACCCCGCATATTCTCGGCGCGGCGGCGGGGCTGATCCGCGCGAACAGCCAGCGCCACGACAAGACGTTGTGGACCGAAGTGAACGGCGGCGACAAGGTCAAGGTGATCGGGGTATGGGACGCGCCCGAAGAAGCGCGCCGGGTGGGCGAGGAGATCGAGCGGCTGGAACGCGAAGGCGCGGCGCTCAACGGCGTCGCCATTCTGGTGCGCGCGCAATACCAGACCCGCGAGTTTGAAGACCGCTTCATCCAGATCGGGGTGAATTACCGCATCATCGGCGGTTTCCGTTTTTACGAACGCGCCGAAATCCGCGATGCGCTCGCCTATCTGCGGCTGATCGCGCAGCCGCAGGATGACCTCGCGTTTGAACGCATCCATAACCAGCCCAAGCGCGGATTGGGTGCCAAGGCGCTGGAGAAAATGCACAGCCACGCGCGGGCGATGAACCTGCCGCTGGCTGCTGCCGCATTGCAATTGGCCGACAGCGATGAACTGCCCGCGCGCGCTGCAAACACAATTGGCGGATTGATGCGGCAATTCCTGCATTGGCGCGAGACGGCGGAGACGGTGACGCCCGCCGATCTGCTGCGGCTGGTGCTGGAGGAGAGCGGCTATAACGCCATGCTGGCCGCTGATCGCACCGCTGAAAGCGCCGGACGGGTGGAAAACCTCTCCGAACTCGCGCGCGCGATGGAGGATTACGAGACGCTCGGCGATTTCCTCGAACACGTCAGCCTCGTCATGGATAATGACCGCGCCGATAGCGAGGAAACGGTGACGATCATGACGATCCACGCGGCCAAGGGGCTGGAATTCGACAATGTGTTCTGCGTCGGCTGGGAAGAAGGCGTGTTCCCATCGCAGCGCGCGATTGACGAAGGCGGGCTGGCATCGCTGGAGGAGGAGCGCCGCCTCGCCTATGTCGCGATCACCCGCGCGCGGCGCGCGTGCACCATCCTTCACGCCGCCAACCGTCGCATTTACGGCCAATGGACCAGCAGCATTCCGTCGCGCTTCATCGAAGACTTGCCGGAAGACCACATCGAGCAGGAAACCACGCTGACCGGCGGGGCCAGCCTGTGGCGCGCAAACTGGAGCGAGCAGGACGACCCCTTCGCCCACGTCGCACGCGACCGCCCCGACCGCGCCCAGACGCGCGGCCCCGGCTGGCAGCGGGCGTTGACGTCAGGTTATGATACCAAGCCTGCAAGGGTGCGCGAAAACACGCGCTCAGCAGCCAGCTTCGCCGCGCCCGCACGGTCAGACATCGCGATTGGCGCAATGGTCAGCCATGCCAAATTCGGCACCGGCTGCGTGATCGATCAGGAGGGCAACAAGCTCACCATCCTGTTCGAGGATGCGGGCGAGAAACGGGTGCTGGATTCGTTTGTGACGGTGGCGGGGTAGCCTCTCACCCAAACCCCACATCAAGGAACCCCGGACGCGGGCCGTTCCATTCGCCTGCTGGCACCGGCGTGTCGTCTTCATTGTTACGGCGCACGCGGGGTTGGCGATCATCGGCGATGCGTTCGGTGGCTTGCGGGCGTTCGGCGCGGGCGCGGCGGGGCTTGGTAGGGCGTTCTGCAGGTTCGGCGCTATCTTCGCGCGGCGCGGGCTCTTCACGCGGGGCGCGTTCAGCGCGAGGTTCGCGCTCAGCGCGCGGTTCACGTTCCGGCCGGGCCCGGCGGGATTTACGCGGCTCGCGTTCTTCACGCTCAGGTGCATCAGCCTTGGCGTCTTCGGCCTTGGCAATCGCGGCGCTGAGATCAACGCGCACGTCGTCCTTGCCGAACACCTTGATCGCGCTGCCGGTCAACTTTTCGACATTGCTGATTGCCTCGGCGTCTTCTTCCGCAACGAAGGTGAAAGCCCGGCCCTTGGCCCCGGCGCGGCCGGTGCGGCCGATACGGTGGACGTAATCATCGGGGTGCCACGGCGTGTCGTAATTGAACACGTGGGACACGCCCTTGATATCGAGCCCGCGCGCAGCGACGTCTGACGCAACGAGGATGTTGACCTCGCCCGCCTTGAAGCGGTCAAGCTCCTTGATCCGGCTACCCTGATCCATATCGCCATGAATTTCGCTCGACCGGAAGCCAAAGCGCGTCAGGCTCTGGTTGAGTTCGCGAACGGTCGTCTTGCGGTTGGCAAAGATGATCGCGGTTTCAACCAGATCGTTTTCGAGGAACCAGCGCAGCGTGTCTTTCTTCGACCGCGATTTCACCGGCACCTTGAAGGCGGTAATATCAGCGTTGGTCGAAGCCGCGCGGCTCACCTCGATCCGCTTGGGGTTGGTGAGAAACTTCTTCGACAGCTTTTCAATCGGCGGCGGCATCGTGGCCGAAAACAGCATCGTCTGGCGCGTTTCGGGCAGCTTGGAACAGATGAATTCGATGTCGGGGATGAACCCCATGTCGAGCATCCGGTCGGCCTCATCGATCACCAGCAGCTCGCAGCCATTGAGCATGATCTTGCCGCGTTCAAACAGGTCCATCAGCCGGCCCGGCGTCGCAATCAGCACATCGACCCCTTCCGACAGCGCCTTCAACTGATCGCCCATCTGCACGCCGCCGATCAGCAGCGCCATTTTAAGATCGTGGTTCTTGCCGTATTTCTCGAAATTCTCGGCCACCTGCGCGGCGAGTTCACGGGTCGGTTCAAGGATCAGCGAACGCGGCATCAGCGCGCGGCGGCGGCCAGCGGCCATCACGTCAATCATCGGCAGCACGAAGCTGGCGGTCTTGCCAGTGCCCGTCTGGGCAATGCCGATCAGGTCGCGCATCATCAATACGGTGGGGATAGCCTGCGCCTGAATGGCAGTTGGCGTGGTATAGCCCGCGTCTTCGACGGCTTTGAGCAATTCAGGCGAGAGGCCGAGATCGGCGAATGTCATGCGGTAGGTGGTGTCCGAAAATAGCGGGCAGGGTTGCTGCCGGGATTGCTGGCCCTGAGGCGCAGTAGGGCGCAATCAGGTTGGCGCGCCCTTCTCGCAAATACTCGCAAAAGTCAAGAAATCGTGCGTTTGGGACGCAAACGGTCAGTTGCGCACTTCCACCAACTGGCGCATCACTTCGACTTCGCAGCGTGCGCCGGTGCGCGATTGCAACTTGTCGCGATCAACGCACAGCCGCCCGTCCTCGTTTTTTTCGACGTAAAAGCCGGAGTAGAAATCGCGCGCGCGGCACGATTTTTCGAGGTTGACCGAGATCATCCGCTGATCGCGCAGGAACAGCACCAGGCGGTTGCCGCTGCCCGTCTGCACCCCGGCGATGCCTTCCAACGCAACGCATTTTTCCTTGCGCCGTTCCTCGAAACGGGGGCCAAGGTCGCGCTGCGGGAGTTGGGCGAGCAGGTTCTGGCGGGCAGCAGGCCCCTGCGGAGCGATCCGCACCACCACGCGCTGTTCGATCCGCACCTGCCGCGCGGTGGCGCTGGCGCGAAACGCTGTCAGTGGATTGGCCAGTGCCGGCTCGCCCCGCATGGGTGCCGCGTCGCATTGTGGTGCAGACAGGGCCGGAACTGCGTCCGCCTGATCAGCCAAACCGGCTGCCCCCGCCATTACCGGCAGCATCAGCGCCAGCGGCGCCGTAAAGGCAAACAGGCCGTGCATGATGCGGAAATATCTCTCCTTGGAGGACACGGGGCGCGGCGGAAAACAGCATCCGGCGCATGAAAACCACGCTCTGCCTTAGCGGCACGAATTGAACCGCGGCTTAACTGCCTGCCAGCTTTGCCCGAAACTGGTGGCATATTCGCGCCCAGCTGTGGCATGGAGGCCACAATGATGCACCACGCCGCACCGTCCGCCCCTTCGCCAACCTCCGAAGCGTTTCTTTCGGAGGCCGCCGCACTGCTCGGCCCGCGCGGGCTAACCACCGATCCTGACCGGATGGATGCATGGCTGACCGATTGGCGCGGACGCTATATCGGGCGGGCGCTGGCGCTGGCCTCTCCTGCCACTACGGCTGAGGTTGCGGCGCTGGTCAGACTGTGCGCCGCGCACGGCGTGCCGATTGTCCCGCAGGGCGGCAATAGCGGCATGGCGGGCGGCGCGACCCCGGATGCCAGCGGCACCGCGCTGCTGCTTGCGCTGCGGCGGATGGACGCGATCCGCGCGCTTGATACCGAGGCAGGGCAAGTGCTGTGCGAGGCAGGCGTGATCTTGCAACATCTGCACGAAGCGGCCGAGGCGGCGGGGATGCGTTTTCCCCTGACGCTCGGCGGTAAAGGGTCGGCAACCATCGGCGGGCTGGTGTCGACCAACGCGGGCGGCACGCAGGTGCTGCGCCACGGCACGATGCGCGCGCAGGTGCTGGGGCTGGAAGCGGTGCTGGCGAATGGTGACGTGCTCGATACCCTCACCCCCCTGAAAAAAGACAATCGCGGGTTCGACCTGAAGCAGTTGTTGATCGGTTCGGAGGGCACGCTGGGGATCGTGACAGCAGCGACCTTGCGGCTGCTGCCTGCCCCGATCGGGCGGGCGACGGCTTGGGTCGGGCTTGGCGGAATTGTCGAGGCGCGCGCACTGCTGCGCCAGATGGAGCGCGCGCTGGGTGATGCGCTGGAAGGTTTTGAGGTGGTGCCTGCGCATTGCCTCGACAGCGTGCTGGCGCATCTGCCCGCCGCGCGCGCGCCTGTGGCAGAACGGCATGATTGGAACGCCTTGATCGAATGCGTTTCGGCCACCCGCGACAGCGGCGCCTTGCGCGAGGCGATGGAGGCTGGTCTCGCCGCCGCGCTGGAAGATGGCCTGATTGCCGACGCCGTGATCGCCGCGAACGACACGCAGGCGGAAGATTTCTGGACTTTACGCGATTCGATTTCAGCCGCTGAACGCGCGATCGGCCCGGCGATGCAGCACGATATTTCGGTTCCGGTCGAAAAAATGCCCGAGTTTATCCTTGCCGCATCCCCCGCCATCGAATCCGCTTTTCCCGGCACCCGCGCGGTCGCCTTTGGGCATCTGGGCGATGGTAATGTCCACTTCCATGTGCTCGCCCCCCAAGGCGCGGAACGCGGGGTGTGGGAGGAGGCCGACGGCAAGGCGGTCAGTGCGGCAGTCCATGATCTGGTCAGCCAATGGGGCGGATCGATCAGCGCCGAACACGGGATCGGGCAGATGAAGGTTGATGAACTTGCCCGGCTGCACGATCCCTCAGCCTTGGCGCTGATGCAGCGGATCAAGACCGCGCTTGACCCTGACAATCTGCTCAATCCGGGGAAACTCTTGCGCATCGAACCACACAGTTGATCCTCGCGGGTTGCGCGTCGGGCAGCAAACGCCTAAGCGGCGCGCTTTCGGCGGGGGGTTGCCTTTCCGCCGAGGGGATTTTTACCACCGCTTTTATCCGGAGACGACGTCATGGCCAGCGCGCCGCAACCGCAACTTCCGTTGTTCTACAAAGACCTTCTGCCGCTTAACAGCCGTGATCATGCGACCTGGAAGGCCGGGACGCTGGATAGCGCCGCCTATCTCGCGTCGACCCACGCGGTGCCGCTGACCTCGGACGAATTTGTTGATGCTCAACGCTATTTCCCGATCGTCTTTACCGCGGGCGAAAACCCGTTGCCGATCGCGCTGTTCGGCCTCAACGAAGGGGTGAACACCTTCGTCGGCGATGACATGAAGATCAACGAAGCGATCTACCTTCCCGCCTATGTGCGGCGGTATCCCTTTATCCTCGCCAAGCTGCAGCAAGGCGTCGAGGATATGTCGCTGTGCTTTGATCCAAGCGTCGGCGTTATCGGCGCGCGCGACGAAGGTCTGGCTCTGTTCGACGATGCCGGCCAGCCGACCGAATATACGCAAGGCGTGCTCGAATTCTGCCGCCGCTTCGAAGAGGCAGGGCAGCGCACCAAGCAGTTCATGGATGAAATCGCCAAGCTCGACATCATGATGGACGGCGAAATTGCGATTACCCGCAATGATATGCCCGACAAGCCGTTCGTCTATCGCGGATTCCGCATGGTCGATGAAAACAAGCTGCGCGAACTGCCTGCCGAAACGCTGGATGGCCTATCGAAGAACGGGATCTTGATGCTGATTTATGCGCACCTGTTTTCGCTCAACCTGATGCGCCTGATTTTTGAACGCCAGCTGGCACAGGGCAGAGTGCCGATGCCAGCCGAAGGTGCGACGGCTCCAGCGCTCAACTGATCCTTGCCGGAGCTGCGGCTCTGGCCCGAACAGCGAAAAAAGGGCAGGTCGGCACAGCGCCACCTGCCCTTTTTTACGCAACCGCAAAGAGTTACTCCGCCGCCTGTAACACCCCTTCGCCGCCACTGAGCAGCGCCGCCTCAGCCCCCATTTCGCGCACCAGTTCGGCAAGCAGGGCGGCCATCATCGCCAATCCCGCCCCCGGTTCGGACAGGCGCTGATCAAGATAGGTCGCACGGCAGACCTCGATCTGGAGCGCGTGCACCCCTGCCTGCGGGGCGCCGTGACGATCCAGCACGTAGCCGCCCGAATAGGGGCGATTCTGCGCCGCCGGATAGCCCCGCCCTTCCAGATGCGCCAGCGCACGGCCCATCAACCGGTGATGGCACGACGCCCCAAACCGGTCGCCCAGCACGATCACCGGCGCGCAGGCCTCACCTTCGGCAGCGCGCAGCGGCGGCATCGAATGCAGGTCGACCAGCAAGGCGACGCCCCATTCGGCGCGAATCCGCGCCAGCTCTGCCGCCAGTGCCGCGTGATAGGCTTGATGGATTCCGGTAATCCGCTGCTCAAGCTCATCCGCAGCCAGCCGTCCGCGCCATATCTCGCCCGATCCCGGCAGTCGGCGCGGCACCAGCCCCAACCCGCTGCGCGAACGGCGGTTGCTTGCGTGCGGGGCCACCACATTGGCACCCTGCGCCGGGCGGCCACCCTCGATCATGTCCCAATCAACATCATCCTCGGCCCGGTTGAGATCAATCAGCGCACGCGGCGCGTTAGCCACCAGCAGCGCAGCGCCTGTCGCTCGCGCGATTTCCACGCCAACCCGGTCGATAAAGCGATCCTCCAGCCGCAACTGCGCCAGTTCCGGATCGCGCATCCGCGCTATCACAGCGGGTGGATAGGCACGGCCCGCGTGCGGCACGGCAACCAGCACCGGCAGGCGCAGGCGCGGCGGCGTGGTGAGCGTGAAGGCGGGCGCATCATTCAGCCCCGGCACGCAGCCCCCTGTCACCGGCACCCGCACATCGGCGCGGGCGAAGATCGGATCACAGGGCGTGAGGGAGGATGGCGTCATTCCGCCAACCTTGCTGCCGCCTTTGCGCAGCACTGTCAAAGCCTGATCGCACTTCGCCCGGCTGCCTGCATGTCATTCCGAGTCAATTTGTCGCTGGCACAAAGATTTCTTAAGCCTGCGCTGCTAACCCACCTGACATGACATTGCCACGCACACCCCGCATCCTGCTTGCCGAAGATGAAGAGGCAATGCGCACCTATCTTGCGCGCGCGCTAACCAACGCCGGTTACGAAGTCAGCGCGGTGGATCGCGGCACCGAGGCCGTGCCGCTGCTGGAAACCGGCGATTATGATCTGCTGCTGTCCGACATCGTCATGCCCGAAATGGACGGGATCGAACTGGCGCAGCGTTGCGCCGAAATTTCCCCGCGCACCAAGGTGATGTTCATCACCGGTTTCGCCGCCGTATCGCTGCGCGCTAGCCGCGAACAGCCTGCGGCCAAGGTATTGTCCAAACCGTTCCACCTGCGCGATCTGGTGCTGGAAGTGGAGCGGGTGTTCGAGGAAGCGGGCGAAGCGCGGGCTTAGATTTTCGAATCGCTTGCACCTTTTCCGGGCTTACGTTAAGGGCCGCCTCCGCCTCGACAGAGGCTGATCCGATGGTGCGGGCGTATAGCTCAGTGGTAGAGCACTATGTTGACATCGTAGGGGTCGCAAGTTCAATCCTTGCTACGCCCACCATCGGCCCGAACCGCAATTGACCCGCCGCGTCAGGCGGGTTTTTTGTGCGCCGCGCCCGCTCCATCACAACTTGCGAGCCAAAGGCCGGTGCACTGCTTGCAAGCATCGCCTCCTCTGCTAAAGCCCGCGCAACATCTTACTCAGCTTATCGTCGATCACACACAGCCCGCGCAGACGGGTAAAGAAGGATAGGGCATCAGCCATGCAGAAAATCAAAGTCGCCAACCCCGTCGTTGAACTTGATGGGGACGAGATGACCCGCATCATCTGGCAATGGATCCGCGAACGGCTGATCCTGCCTTATCTTGACGTTGATCTGCACTATTACGACCTTTCGATCGAAAACCGCGATGCGACCGATGATCAGGTGACCATCGATTCCGCCAACGCGATCAAACAGCATGGCGTCGGCGTGAAATGCGCCACCATCACCCCTGATGAACAACGGGTCGAAGAATTCAGCCTCAAGAAAATGTGGAAGTCGCCCAACGGCACGATCCGCAACATTCTGGGCGGCGTGGTGTTCCGCGAACCGATCGTGATCGACAATGTGCCGCGTCTGGTGCCCGGCTGGACTGATCCGATCGTGGTTGGCCGCCATGCGTTCGGCGATCAGTACAAGGCCACCGACACGCTGATCCCCGGCCCCGGCAAGCTGCGGCTGGTGTTTGACGGCGATGATGGCACCAAAATCGACCTCGACGTGTTCGATTTCCCCAGCGCCGGTGTGGCGATGGCGATGTACAATCTTGACGATTCGATCCGCGATTTCGCCCGCGCCAGCTTCAATTACGGCCTCAACCTCGGCTGGCCGGTGTATCTGTCGACCAAGAACACCATCCTGAAAGCCTATGATGGCCGCTTCAAGGATCTGTTTCAGGAAGTGTTCGACACCGAAGGCTTCGCCGAAAAGTTCAAGGCCAAGGGGATGGTCTACGAACACCGCCTGATCGACGACATGGTTGCCTCGGCACTGAAGTGGTCGGGCAAGTTCGTGTGGGCGTGCAAGAATTATGATGGCGATGTGCAGTCGGACACCGTGGCGCAGGGCTTCGGCTCGCTCGGCCTGATGACGTCTGTGCTGCTCAGCCCCGATGGCAAGACCGTCGAAGCCGAAGCCGCGCACGGCACCGTCACCCGCCATTACCGCCAGCACCAGCAGGGCAAGGCGACGTCGACCAACCCCATCGCCTCGATCTTCGCATGGACGCGCGGGCTGATGTATCGCGGCAAGTTCGATGGCACACCCGATGTGGTGAAGTTCGCCGAAACGCTCGAACGCGTCTGCATTCAGACCGTGGAAAGCGGCCACATGACCAAGGATCTGGCGCTGCTGATCGGCCCGGGGCAAGCATGGCAGACTACCGAACAGTTCTTCGAAACCATCGTGCAGAACCTCGAAAAGGAAATGGCCAATTGGGCCTGATGCATAAACTAATGGGCGGGCGCGCCGGGTTAGTTCTCGGCGTGCTCGCGCTGATCTTGGCCTCGCCGCTGGTCGCGCCGCAGCTGCTGGCATTTCCGCACAAGACCGAAACGCCGATCGGAACGGTATGGTCAGAACAACCGCTCGATCCGGCATTGATGGCCGCCACAGCAAGCGCAGTCCGGCAACGGCTCGCCAGTAGTCCGCTTGCACGACCCGACGAAAAGCGCCCGATCTTTCTAACCGATGGCGGCTGGCGCTGGCTCTACCTGGCCAATACAACGCGCGGCGCCTTCGCGTTCACCCGGCCAATCACGTCCGCCGTGGTTGTGAACCGCACTGATCCGCGCGATGTCGTGGTGCGCAACGGGGCAAGCATTGGCGGCGCTCGGCCCCTTGCGGCTGTGCTCGCCCATGAATTTACCCATGGCATCATCCGGCGCGAATACGGCGTAATCCGGTCAGCGACCTTCCCGCAATGGAAAGTCGAAGGCTATTGCGACCACGTGGCGGGCAACAGCTCGCTCAGCGAGGCGGACGTGGCCATGCTCGAAGCGGAAGGCCGCTCGCACCCTGCCCTGACCTATTATCACGGCCGCAAGCGTGTAGCAGAGGAACTCGCCGCAAATAGCGGATCGCCGGACGCATTGTTTGCCGGTGATTAGTGGTGGCAAGCCGATCAACCGCACGCCTCGAAATCCGTCAGGCCAGGCTCAAGGACGTGCGGGCGATCGGGGATCTCGTCCGCCGCGCCTATGATGATCTGCCCGCCTATACGCAGGGCGAAATTCGCGGGCAGATCAACAACTACCCCGAAGGCTGCTTTGTCGCGCTGTTTGATGGCGAAGTGGTCGGCTACTGCGCCTCGATGCGGCTGGATGAACGCGTCGCGCTGTCTGATCATACCTGGGATGAAGTCACCGGTAACGGGTTTGGCAGCCGCCACGATCCCACCGGCGATTGGCTTTACGGCTACGAACTCTGCGTCGATCCGGCGGTGCGAGGCACCCGGCTGGGGCGGCGGCTTTATGAAGAGCGCCGCGCGCTGGCCGAACGGCTCGACCTGACTGCTGGCATCGTGTTTGGCGGGCGGATGCCCGGCTATGCCCGCGCCAAGCGCCGCAAGACCAATCGCGCCGAAACTCCGGAGCAATATCTGGAGCTGGTGACCCAAAGCAAGATTCACGATCCAGTGCTGCGGTTCCAGCTCGCCAACGGGTTCGAAGCGCAAGGCATCCTTCCCAAATACCTGCCCGAGGACAAGGCCAGCCGCGGCAATGCCGTGCGGATGATCTGGCGCAACCCCTATGTGGATAGCGACGCCCCGCCCAAGCACCGCCTGCCGCGCGACGTGGAAAGCGTGCGGATCGCCACCTGCCAGCTGCAATCACGCGCGGTTTCGGGCTTCGATGAGTTCATGAAGCAGATCGAATATTTCGTTGATGTTGCCGCCGATTACGAGGCGGACTTCATCGTTTTTCCCGAAATGTTCACCGTCATGCTGCTGTCCGCCGAAGACCGCGAACTCACCCCGCTCGAAGCCATCGAAGCCTTGAGCGAATATACCCCGCGCATCCGCCAGCGATTGTCCGAAATGGCGCTGGCGTTCAACATCAACATCATCGGCGGTTCGCACCCCACCCGCATGGCCGATGGCGACATCCACAACGTCGCCTATGTCTGCCTGCGCGATGGATCGATCCACGCGCAGGAAAAGATTCACCCGACCCCCAACGAAGCCTATTGGTGGAACATCAAGGGCGGCGACTCCATTGATGCGATCCCGACCGATTGCGGCCCGATCGGCGTGCTGATCTGTTACGACAGCGAATTTCCCGAACTTGCCCGAAGGTTGGTGGACGAAGGCGCACGGATCATCTTCGTGCCGTTCTGCACCGACAGCCGCCAGGGCTATATGCGGGTGCGATACTGTGCGCAGGCGCGCGCGATTGAAAACCAGTGCTATGTCGTGATGAGCGGCAATGTCGGCAACCTGCCCAATGTCGCCAATATGGACATCCAATACGCGCAAAGCTGCATCCTCACCCCGTGCGATTTCCCCTTCGCGCGCGACGGGATCGCCGCCGAAGCATCAGAGAATGTCGAAACGCTGACGATCAGCGACGTGAACCTTGCCGATCTTAGCTGGGCGCGGGCCGAAGGCACGGTGCAAAACCTCGCCGACCGCCGGTTCGATCTCTACCGGATCGAATGGGACAAGCGCGTCGGCAATATCTCAGACCCGCTGGGCGAACACAGCTAACCACAATATCCCGCATTGCAGCACAGGATGGATGACAGCAGCGCAGCCGCGCGGTAAGCGCATAAGGTGGCTGGCGAACTCGCACCTTCCCCGTTTCTGTCAGACGCGCTGGTAATCCTTGGCGCGGCGGGAATCGTGATTCCGGTGTTTGCCCGGTTCCGCATCACCCCGATCATCGGTTTCATTCTGATCGGCGTGCTTGTCGGCCCGTTCGGGCTTGGTTCGCTGGTTGAGCGAATACCCTGGCTTACCCACATCACCATCACCAATCCCGAAGCGCTAACCCCGTTTGCCGATTTCGGCATCGTGCTGTTGCTGTTCGCCATCGGGCTGGAATTGTCGTTCAACCGCCTGTGGCAATTGCGCAAACTGGTGTTCGGACTGGGCGCGCTCGAATTGCTGATTATCGGTTCGGCACTGGCCACATTTCTCGGGTTCGCGGGATTGCTCGATTGGACCGGCGCGCTGGCGCTCGGCTTTGCGCTCGCATTCTCTTCCACTGCCATCGTGTTGCCGATTTCAGGCACCCGCACCCCGGTGGGCCGCGCCGCGCTGTCGATGCTGTTGTTCGAAGATATCATGATCGTTCCGATCATCTTCATCCTCGGTGCGCTTGCCCCCAATGCCCAAGGCGAAGGCTGGGCGGGACTCGCCGATACCTTGTGGAAAGGCGGTTTGGTGATCGCGGTGCTGCTGGTGGTTGGCCGCGTTGCGCTGCCCCGGTTGTTTGCTCAGGCGGCGCGCACCAAAAGCCCGGAATTGTTCCTCGCCGCATCCTTGCTGGTGGTGATCGGAGCGAGCCTGGCGACCGCCATCGTCGGCCTTTCGCCCATCGTCGGCGCGCTGATTGCCGGGCTGCTGATTGCCGAGACCGAATATCACACCGAAGTCGAACTGATCATGGAGCCGTTCAAGGGCTTGGCACTGGGCATATTCCTGATCACCATTGGCATGAGCATCGATCTGGTCGCGATTGGAGCGCAACTGGGAACGGTCGCGCTGGCGGTGGTCGGTGTGCTGGTGTTCAAGGCGCTGGTCACCGGCATCCTGCTGCGGCTGATGGGCGCGCGACGCGGAACAGCAGCGGAAACCGGCGTGTTGATGGCCTCGCCATCCGAAACCACGCTGATCGTGCTGGCCGCAGCGACCAGCGCGCTTGTGGTCGATTTTGAAACCGCGCAATTCTGGCAGACCGTCACAGCCATCGGGCTGACCGTTACCCCGCTACTGGCCAAGCTGGGCAAGGTCGTCGCGCGCCGGGTTGATAACGTGGCAGAACATACTGCGGTCAGCGACAGCGACGAACCGCGCACCATCATCGTTGGCGGAGGCCGCGTCGGGCGGTTGATCGCCGATATGATGGAGGCTCACGGCCAGCCCTACGTGATGATCGATACCAACCCTGATCTGATCACCGGAGCCAAGCGTGATGGGTACTGCGCGACATTTGGCGATGCCGCGCGCGGTGATGCGCTGACAAGACTGGGCGTGGAAACCGCGCCTGCCGTGGTGTTGACGATGGACGAGCCGGTGCTGGCGCAGCGGTTGGTGGCCAAGTTGCGCGATGCCTATCCCGACCTGCTGATCGTCGCCCGCGCGCGTGACACCGATCACGCCGCCGCGATGTATCGCGCAGGGGCCAGCCATGCGGTGCCCGAAACACTGGAAAGTTCACTCCAGCTATCCGAAGCCGTGCTGGTCGATATCGGGGTGGCTATGGGCCCGGTAATAGCCTCAATCCACGCCAAGCGCGACGAATTCCGCGAGCAGTTGGAACGTGACGGCGGGCTCAGCGAAAAGCCGAAATTGCGAACGACCAGCGTTGAGGCTTAATCGGCGGGCACTGCCGCCAGCACAGCCTTCACCGCTGCCAGCGCGTCTGCCGCCTTATCGCCCTCCGGGCCGCCGCCCTGCGCCATATCGGGCCTGCCGCCGCCGCCCTTGCCGCCGAGTGCCGCAACCCCTGCGCGCACCAGATCGACCGCGCTGAACCGCGCCGTCAGATCATCGGTCACCGCGGCCGCGATGCTGGCCTTGCCGTCATTGACCGCGATCACCGCCGCCACGCCTGAACCAAGCTGTTGCTTGGCCGCATCGAGCAGCGGGCGCAGTTCTTTGGGGTCCAATCCTTCAAGCACTTGGCCGCTAAACTTGACCCCGGCGACATCCTCATCAGTGTTTGCCGCCGCGGCGCCTGAACCACCGCCGCCCAGCGCCAGCGCCTTCTTCGCCTCAGCCAGCTCCTTTTCGAGCCGTTTGCGTTCTTCCATCAGCGCTGTGATGCGCGCGGGGACGTCTTCGGGTGTCGCGCGGATGACGCTGGCCGCAGCCTTCAACGCTTCCTCGCGCGCCACGAGCCAGGCCCGTGCCGCCTCCCCGGTCAAGGCTTCGATCCGGCGCACGCCTGATGACACCGCGCTTTCCGAAACGATGCGGAACACGCCAATATCGCCGGTGGCGCGCACATGGGTGCCGCCGCACAATTCGACCGAGTAGCTGCGCCCGCCCTGCCCGGCTCGGCCCATCGACAGCACCCGCACTTCGTCGCCATATTTCTCGCCAAACAACGCCAGCGCGCCCGCTTCAACCGCATCATCGGGGGTCATCAGCCGGGTGGAAACCTGTTCGTTGGCGCGGATTTCGGCGTTCACCTCGGCTTCGACTGCCGCAATGTCATCGGGCGTGAGCGGCGCCGGATGCGAGAAATCAAACCGCAAGCGCTCCTCGGCAACCATGCTGCCTTTCTGCGTCACGTGCCCGCCAAGCCGATTGCGCAAGGCCGCGTGGACAAGGTGCGTGGCCGAATGGTTGGCGCGGATACGATCACGGCGCGCGGAATCGACCTTGAGTTCGACCGTGTCGCCAACCGCCACACCGCCCGCCTCAATACGCACCTGATGCGCGTGCAGCCGGCCTAGCGGCTTGGACGTGTCGGTGACGGTGGCCTTGAGACCCGCCACATTCGCCATTGAACCAGCATCGCCAGTCTGCCCGCCACTTTCGCCATAAAACGGGGTTTGGTTGGTGAGGATCACCACCTCGTCGCCTGCCTCGGCGCGCTGCACTTCGGCCCCGCCCTTGACGATGGCGACCACGCGGCCTTCACCACTGGTCGCGGCATAGCCGGTGAATTCGGTCGCGCCTTCGCGTTCGGCGATGTCGAACCACACCTCGCCCGATGCGGCATCGCCGCTGCCCTTCCACGCAGCGCGAGCAGCGGCTTTCTGACGCGCCATCGCAGTGTCGAACCCGGCGCGGTCAACCCCAATCCCGCGCGCGCGCAAGGCGTCTTCGGTAAGATCATAGGGGAAGCCGAAAGTGTCATAGAGGCGGAAGGCGATTTCGCCGTCAAGCTCGGTCTTCAGCCCGCTCAGATTTCTAATCCGGCTGGGATCGTTTGGATCGGTGTTAATCGTATCGATGTATGTTTTCCGGTCACGCTCAATACGGTCAATCTCAGCGTCCAGCAATTTCAGACCCTTGTCGAGCGTGCGGCGGAACTGCGTTTCCTCGCGTTCGAGCACTTCTTCGATCAGCGCCTGCCCGCGGCTGAGTTCAGGATAGGCCTGCCCCATTTCCGCGACCAGTGCAGGCACGAGCCGGTGCATCAGCGGATCGGACGCGCCCAGCAGATGCGCGTGGCGCATGGCGCGGCGCATGATCCGGCGCAGCACATATCCGCGCCCTTCGTTGGACGGCAGCACCCCGTCGGCCATCAGAAAACTGGTGGAGCGAAGGTGATCGGCGATCACGCGGTGGCTGGCCGTCTGCTCACCCGCTGCGGCGACATTGGTGAGGTTTTCCGACGCCGCAATCAGCGCCTTGAAGGTGTCGGTATCGTAGTTGTCGTGAACGCCCTGAAGGACTGCGGCGATGCGTTCGATCCCCATGCCGGTATCGATCGAAGGCTTGGGCAGATCGCGGCGCGAACCATCAACCTGCTGTTCGTATTGCATAAATACGAGGTTCCAGATCTCGACAAAGCGGTCGCCGTCTTCATCGGGGCTGCCGGGAGGGCCGCCAAAGATGTGGTCGCCGTGATCGTAGAAAATTTCGGAACACGGCCCGCAGGGGCCAGTGTCGCCCATCGACCAGAAATTGTCATTGGTCGGGATGCGGATAATGCGGTCATCGGGCAGCCCGGCGATGCGTTTCCACAGTGCGTGGGCATCGTCATCGGTGTGATAGACGGTGACGGTCAGCTTGTCTTTGGAAAGGCCCCATTCGCGGGTCAGCAACGTCCAGGCGTGGCTGATCGCCTCTTCCTTGAAATAGTCCCCGAACGAGAAATTCCCAAGCATTTCAAAGAAGGTATGGTGGCGCGCGGTATAGCCGACATTGTCGAGATCATTGTGCTTGCCCCCGGCCCGCACGCATTTCTGCGAGGATGCGGCGCGCGGCGATGGCGGGGTTTCGAGCCCGGTGAACACATTCTTGAACGGCACCATCCCGGCGTTGACGAACATCAGCGTCGGATCATTATACGGCACCAACGGCGCAGACGGCGTCGCGGTGTGGCCGGCCTTGGCGAAATAATCGAGGAAGGAGCGGCGGATGTCGTTCGTCGAGGTCATGGCCGTGCAGTTAGGCAATGCGCGCGCGTTACGCAATGGAGCGCGGCATCGGGGAGCGTTGAGCGTTGCAACCGTGTCACAGCAGAGCAACGACAATGACGAAAATACGAGTCTGGAGGGGGTCTAAGAGGGGGCTAGGTGTTTAGTCCCGGCATTTGATGGGTTGGATTGAGGTTAAATCTGTCTGGCTCGATTGTCCACATTTTGCAGATGTATTCGAAGGGCGTGAGGCC
>PHEB01000015.1:0-76245 GCA_002842735.1 Alphaproteobacteria bacterium HGW-Alphaproteobacteria-7
TCACCAACACACCCGCCGTGATGCAATGGCTGGGCGGGGTGCTCGACGATGGGGGCATGGAAAAGCAGCGCGCCCGCGTCGAAAATTGCGCCGCGCGACTTGGCCATTGTTTCTGGGCGATCGAGCGCAAGGCGGACGGAGAGATCCTTGGCTTTTGCGGGCTCAAACGCGCCGATGCGCCCGGGTCGAGCGTCGCTGGCGCGATGGAAGTGGGCTGGCGGCTGCGCGAAGATGCCTGGGGATGCGGCTATGCAAAGGAAGCCGCAATTGCTTCACTCGATATCGGGTTCGGTGAATTCGCGGCGGATGAAATCGTGGCGCTGACAGTTTCTGGTAACACGTCAAGCTGGGGCCTGATGGTGCGGTTGGGAATGCGCCGACGGGCAGAACTGGATTATTCCGATGACCGCTACGATCCGCCGTGGCGCGATGCGATCGTCTATTCGATTGACCGGCCAACCTGGGAGAACGCCGCATGAGCCTGAACCGACCCGGTGTGAATATCATCCCCATCCATGGCAAGACCCCGCGCATCCACGCCACCGCCTTTATCGCGCCCGGTTGCACGATCATCGGCGATGTCGAAATCGGCGCGGGATCGTCGATCTGGTATAATTGCGTGCTGCGCGCCGATGTCAGCCGGATCGTGATTGGTGAACGCAGCAATGTGCAGGATGGATCAGTGCTCCACTGCGACCCGCCGCGCCCGGGCGATCCCGAAGGCAGCCCGCTAATCATCGGCGACGATGTGCTGATCGGCCACATGGCGATGGTGCACGGCTGCACGATCGAAAGCCGCGGTTTCGTCGGCCTTGGCGCGATTGCGATGAACAAGGCGGTGATCGGTGCGGACGCGATGCTGGCAGCGGGCGCGATGCTGACAGAGGGCAAGGTGATAGCCCCGCGTGAGCTGTGGGGCGGCCGCCCGGCGCGCAAGATGCGCGATCTGGATGAGGCGGCGATCATGGGAATGCGGATCGGCACCGCGCATTATGCCGAAAATGCAAAACACCACGCCGCAGCGGTGGCGGCGGCGCTGACATAAGCGGGGATCATGGCGCGGCCCAAGCCCGATTTCCCGCCCGTCGCAGCGCTGTTGGCGCTGGCCGATGATCGGCGGCGATTGGCGTTGAGGGTTACGCCGGGCGCGCGCAGCGAGCAGATTGCGCTGGGCGAGGGCGCGGTGCTGATCAAGGTTCGGGCCAAGGCGCATGATGGTGAGGCCAACGCCGCGGTACTGGCGATGCTGGCGCGCGCGCTGGGCATCCCCCCGTCAAAACTGCACCTGCTGCGCGGCGCGACCGGGCGCGACAAGCTGGTACAGATCGACGCTTGATATCAGCGCGCTGGTATTAACGCTCTGGCCCGCTCCACGCGCCCGGTTTTGCACCCGCATCGCGCAGCCGCAGCGCAAGGCCCAGCACCACCCCGACCCCGATGGCAATGGTGAGATCAGCCACCACGGTCAGCACCATGGTGAGCACCAGCAACCCGCGTTTGGACAGCGGCGTGTCCCAATATCCGCGCCACTTGTGCGGCTCGCTCATGTTCCACGCGGTTATCAGCAGCAGCGCGGACAGTGCCGGCATCATCAGATAGCCCGCCAGCGGGGCGGCCACCACCATGATGATCAGGATGATAAGGGCGTGCAATACGCCGGCTACCGGGGTCTTGCCCCCGGCGCGCACATTGGTGGCGGTGCGCGCGAGCGCTCCGGTGGCGGGCATCCCGCCGAACAGGCCGGAACCCAGATTGGCCCAGCCCTGCGCAGAAACTTCGGCATTCGGGCGATGCTGCCCGCCCATCATGCGATCCGCGACTATTGCCGACAGCAGCGATTCAACCGCTGCAAGGAACGCGATCACCATTGCCGATGGCAGCAGCTCGATCAGCCGCGCCGCACTGATATCGGGCAGGCTGGGGAACGGCAGACCGCTGGGCAATGCGCCATAGCGCGACCCGATGCTATCGACCGGCCACTGCGCCAGCGCCGCGATTGCAGAAATCGCCGCGATGGCGACGATCAGGCCGGGCAGGCGCGGGAACTTCCACCGCAGCACAATAATCAACCCCAGCGCCCCTGCACCGGCGGCCAGCGCATAGGGGTTCAACTGATCACGCGCCGCCCAAAGGGCGGGGATTTTTTCGAGGAAATCGGCGGGCATCGCGGTCAGGCCAAGGCCGAAGAAATCGTTGAGCTGGCTCGTCGCGATGACGATCGCGATACCGATGGTGAAGCCGTTGATCACGGCTTCGGGCACATAGGTGATCAGATTGCCGAGCCGCAGCCAGCCGGCGATGATCAGGATCATGCCTGCCATGATGGTCGCCAGCACCAGCCCATCATACCCATGTTCGGCAATCACCCCGAACACCACCACGATGAACGCGCCGGTCGGCCCGCCAATCTGCACCCGGCTGCCGCCCAGCAGCGAAATCAGCAACCCGCCGATGACGGCGGTAATCAGCCCCTTGGCCGGATCGGCGCCCGATGCGATCGCGATGGCGATGCTGAGCGGCAGTGCGACCATCGCGACAGTCACGCCAGCGACCAGATCGGCGAGGAACAACGAAGGGCTGTAATCCTTCATTGTGGTCAGTATTTTTGGTTGCATGAAAGCAGCCGCTACGCCGCGATTGGCGACGATGCAATCCTTGATTGGTGGGGACGCAGCCCGCTTCGCAAAGTCGCGCGGCGCGACTTGTGCACTGAACACCGGGATGCGCCATATTCATTGCAATGCCATATGTTTGCGGTAAATCCACCGCACGGCGTGCTGACTATCAGCCGCGCCAACAAGGAACCGCTTTTATGAAGTTCATTCCGTTTGCCGCGCTCGGCCTTGCTGCCGCTGCCGTGACTGCCCCGGCCTTCGCCGCTGAAGATGATGCGGCGACCACTACCACCACCGTTGCTGCGGCGTTCACGGTCGATATGCCGATCGAAGCGCTGATGGCTGATGAGCGCGCCAAGGCGGCGGTGCTCACGACCCTTCCTGATCTTGATCAGCATCCGGCCTATGAACAGTTCAAGGCGATGAGCCTGACCGCGGTCGCGCCGTTCTCGCAAGGGATGATTACCGAGGAAGTGCTGGCGAAAATCGCCGCTGACCTCGCCGCCATTCAGTAAGCCGACTGCCGCCCACCCCTTTCTTTTTCAAAGAAGGGGGTGGAGCAGTTGTGCGGGCGGGCCTCAGCCCTCTCCCGCCTCAGACGCGGGCTTTTTCGCGGGGGCCTTCTTTTTCGCAGCGGGCTTTCTGACTGCTTTCATCTTCGGCGGGGCCGGGGTGATTTCAAAGGTCGGCTTGCCGTCCTTGACGCTGACCTGCACCTCGCCGCCGTCGGACAATTTGCCGAACAGCAGTTCTTCGGCAAGCGGTTGTTTGATCTTGTCCTGGATCAACCGGCTCATCGGGCGCGCGCCGTACAGCTTGTCATAGCCCTTGTCGCCCAGCCAGCTGCGCGCTTCGCTGTCAAACTGGATGTGGACGTTCTGTTCGGCCAGCTGCAATTCCAGCTCAAGGATGAACTTGTCCACCACCCGCGCCACTGTTGACCGGCCAAGGTAGGCGAACGGCACAATCGCATCGAGCCGGTTGCGGAATTCCGGGGTGAACATCTTGTTCACCGCCTCGGTTCCGGCGTCTTCTTTCGACACGTCGCCAAACCCGATCCCGCTGCGCGCCATGTCGGATGCGCCCGCATTGGTGGTCATGATCAGCACGACATTGCGGAAATCCACGGTCTTGCCGTGGTGATCGGTCAGGCGGCCATTATCCATCACCTGCAACAGGATGTTGAACAGATCGGGGTGCGCTTTTTCGATTTCGTCGAGCAGCAGCACGCAATGCGGGTTCTGGTCGATCGCATCGGTCAAAAGGCCGCCCTGATCATAACCGACATAGCCCGGAGGCGCGCCGATCAGCCGCGAAACGCTATGGCGTTCCATATATTCGGACATGTCGAAGCGTTTCAGCTCGATCCCCATGATGCTGGCAAGCTGGCGCGCAACTTCGGTCTTGCCCACCCCGGTGGGGCCGGAAAACAGGAAGCTGCCAATCGGCTTGTCCGGATCGCGCAGCCCTGCGCGGCTCAGCTTCATCGCGGTCGACAGCCGCTTGATCGCTTCGTCCTGCCCGAACACCACGTGTTTCAGATCGCGTTCGAGGTTTTCGAGCGCTTTCTTGTCGTCCTTGCTCACTGATTTGGGCGGGATGCGCGCCATGGTCGCGATCACCGCTTCGATTTCCTTGGCGGTGATGGTCTTCTTGCGGCGGCTGGGGGGCACCAGCATCTGCATCGCGCCAACCTCGTCGATCACGTCGATCGCCTTGTCGGGCAATTTGCGGTCATTGATGTAGCGTGCTGACAGTTCCACCGCAGTCTTGATCGCATCGGGGGTGTATTTCACCTTGTGGTGATCTTCGAAGGCGCTGCGAAGGCCTTTCAGAATCTTGATCGTATCCTCAACCGTCGGTTCGTTCACGTCGATCTTCTGGAACCGGCGCAGCAGCGCGCGATCCTTTTCGAAGTGGTTGCGAAACTCCTTGTAGGTGGTCGAACCGATGCAGCGGATCGCGCCGCTCGACAAGGCGGGCTTGAGCAAGTTGGACGCATCCATCGCCCCGCCGCTGGTTGCGCCCGCGCCGATCACGGTGTGGATTTCGTCGATGAACAGCACCGCGTTCGGCATTGCTTCCAATTCGGTGACGACCTGTTTCAGCCGTTCTTCGAAATCGCCGCGATAGCGCGTGCCTGCCAGCAATGCGCCCATGTCGAGCGAATAGATCACCGCTTCGGCCAGCACTTCGGGCACATCGCCTTCGATGATCTTGCGCGCCAGCCCTTCGGCAATCGCGGTTTTGCCGACGCCGGGATCGCCGACATAGAGCGGGTTGTTTTTTGACCGGCGGCACAGGATCTGGATCGTGCGGTCAACTTCCGGCCCGCGCCCGATCAGCGGATCGATCTTGCCGCTTTCCGCCTTGGCGTTAAGGTTGACGGTGAACTGGTCGAGCGCGGTTTCTTTCTTGTTGCCGCCTTCTTTGGTCTGCGCCGGCTCGTCGGGCTTGTCAGCGCCAGCCACGTTCTTGGTTTCGATCTGGCGGCCACCCTTGCCGATTCCGTGGCTGATATAGCTGACCGCATCGAGCCGGCTCATATCCTGCTGCTGGAGGAAATAGACCGCGTAGCTATCGCGTTCGGAAAACAGCGCAACCAGCACGTTGGCACCGGTAACGGTATCCTTGCCCGAAGATTGCACGTGCAGGATCGCTCGCTGGATCACCCGCTGGAACCCGGCAGTGGGCTGCGGATCGGCCCCATCTTCTGTTTTAAGAGACTGATATTCCTGATCAAGATACTGCTTCACCACCTCACCCAGCTCGGCCAGATCGACCCCGCAGGCGGCCATCACCTGGGCGGCATCCTCATCATCGATCAACGCCAGCAGCAGGTGTTCGAGCGTGGCATATTCGTGCCGCCGGTCAGACGCATTGCCGAGCGCGTTGTGCAGCGTGCGTTCGAGGTTCTGGGCGAAGCTGGGCATGGGAGCGGCCTTTTTCAGCGGGCGGTAAGTGCTCGTGGCGAACGAGCGGGGAAAGCCATTTGCGCATCATATGGGATCGCGCGATAAAATTGCGAATCCGTTACCGCGAAGGCGAGGGAGGGCGCGCGGCAGATCATCCGCCGCCCTTTGCGAACAGCGCATCGGCGGCGGCGCGGTGCGCGGCGGCCTTATCACGGTGGGCAATCACGCGTGCGATTTCCGCTTCAAGCTGCGTGATACGGGTCGCCAATTCAGCTTGGGAATAGGGCGCAAGATCCTCCGCCGCAAGGCGGGCGGCCGCGTCTCCTTTGGGTCTTGGCAGATCGGGTTCTTCCATCAGGATGCAGCATCGCAAGCCAAGCGGGTTGCTGTCAATCCGAGAGACGGTTATTGGCGCGCATCAAGTGATTAACGAAGCTGGATCAGGGGGATTTTGGTAATGATCGCAGGCAATGGCGCGGAACTGCCCGAAAACATGGCTGCGATCGGGTTCGATGCGCCCGGCGGGCCGGATGTGCTGCGGATCGAAACCGCCCCCCTGCCGCGCCTGCGCCCCGATGATGTGCTGATCCGGGTCGCCTATGCCGGGGTCAACCGCCCCGATTGCCTGCAACGCGCCGGTGCCTACCCGCCGCCGCCGGGGGCATCGCCGCTGCTGGGGCTTGAGGTTGCGGGCGAAGTGGTGGCGGTCGGCTCAGAGGCTCCGCGTGAAATGATCGGGCAATATGTCGCCGCGTTGACGCTGGGCGGCGGCTACGCCGAATATTGCGCCGCGCATTGGCAGCACTGCCTGCCCGTGCCCGAAGGGATGCTGCTGGCCGAAGCCGCGGCGCTGCCCGAAACGCTGTTCACCGTGTGGCACAATCTGTTCGAACGCGGGCTGGCGCGCGATGGTGAGCGGGTGCTGGTGCATGGTGGCACTTCGGGCATCGGGACAATGGCGATCATGCTCGCCAAGGCGTTCGGCATGGAGGTGATCGTGACCTGCGGGGACGCGGCCAAATGCGCCGCCGCCCGCCGGATTGGCGCAGACCTCGCGATCAATTACCGCGAGACGGATTTTGTCGAGGCCATCGCTGCGTATACCGGCGGCAAGGGCGTCAACATCGTGCTCGACATGGTGTCGGGCGATTATGTCGCGCGCAACTGCAAATGCCTTGCCGAAGATGGCCGTCACGTTACCATCGCGCTGCTGGGCGGCGCCAAGGCCGATCTCAATATGGCGACGGTGATGATGCGGCGGCTGACGCTGACCGGATCGACGCTGCGCCCGCGTTCCGATGCTTTCAAAGCCGCGCTGGCGGATGAAATCGCCGACAATGCCTGGCCGCTGTTCGCGAGCGGAGAGCTTTCTCCGGTGATGGACATGACCTTCCCCCTGACCGAAGCTGCCGCCGCCCATGCGC
This sequence comes from Alphaproteobacteria bacterium HGW-Alphaproteobacteria-7, assembly GCA_002842735.1. Lineage (GTDB taxonomy): Bacteria > Pseudomonadota > Alphaproteobacteria > Sphingomonadales > Sphingomonadaceae > Erythrobacter. The sequence continues at coordinate 6,955 of PHEB01000015.1, forward strand.
GGATGGAAGCAGGCGCGCATATCGGCAAGATCGTGCTGGAAGTGGCGGGTGGGTAGGTGTGGCTCGCTTGAGCCTCTCGTAAGAAACTGACTCCAAACCGTCACGCGTCTGCGCGACGCTTGTAACATTCCGCTGTTATGTCTGCGTCTGACCACGACGTGACACGCAGGGAATTACCATGACCGGTGCCGATCTGTCCGATCTGATCAGCGACAACATCACCAGCCTGCCGCTGTCCGCGCCGCGTACGCCGGAGCCCGCCGGTGGTGATCGGCGCAGCTTTCGCACCATCTGGATCAGCGACGTGCATCTCGGCACCAAGGGCTGCAATGCCGATATGCTGATCGACTTCCTCGACAATACCGACAGCGATCTGATGTATCTGGTCGGCGACATCATCGATGGCTGGCGGCTGAAGAAGAAATTCTACTGGCCCGCCGCGCATAACGACATCGTCTGGCGCATTCTGAAGCGGGCCAAGCGCGATACCCGCATCATCTACATCCCCGGCAATCATGACGAAATGTTCCGGCAGTTCACCGGGTTGAACTTTGGCGGGATCGAAATTCGCCGCGCCGCCTTTCACGATACCGCCGATGGACGGCGGCTGATGGTGCTGCACGGCGATGAATTCGATGCGGTGATGCTGTCGCACCGCTGGCTCGCGTTTGTCGGTGACAATGCCTACCACCTGATGATGAGGCTGAATGTCGCGGTCAACGCGGTGCGGCGCTGGCTGGGCAAGCCCTATTGGTCGCTGTCGAAAGCGGCCAAGCACAAGGTCAAGAACGCGGTCGAGTTCATCGGCAAATACGAAGAAGTCGTCGCCCGCGCCGCCGGGGAACGCGGGGTTGACGGGGTGGTGTGCGGCCATATCCACACCGCCGAATTCCGCACCTTCGATCACGATGGCCGCCAGATCGAATACTGGAATGATGGCGATTGGGTGGAAGGCTGCAACGCGCTGGTCGAACATCACGATGGGCGGATGGAAATCCTCCACTGGCCTGATGAGATCAAGCGCCGCGAGGCCGAGCAGGTTCCGGCCGCGCCCGCCGATCCGGCCCGTGCGACGCGCGAGGCGGCGTGAACCGACCGGCCACCATCACCCCTGATACTGCGGCCCTCGCCCCGGCCCCGATTGTGCCCGCTTCGATCGCGATTATCACCGATGCGTGGCACCCGCAGACCAACGGGGTGGTGCGCACCTTGTCGACCACTTGCGATGTGCTGCGCCGCTGGGGGCATCAGGTGACGGTGATCTCACCCGAAGGCTACCCTTCGATGCCTGCGCCGACCTATCCCGAAATCCGGCTGGCGCTGACCGCGCCGGGCGCAGTGGGGCGGCAATTGGCGAAAATCGCGCCTGATGCGGTGCATATCGCCACCGAAGGCCCGTTGGGCCTTGCCGCGCGGCGATATTGCGTCCGCCGCAAGGTGCCGTTCACCACCGCTTACCACACCCAGTTTCCCGATTACCTTGCGCGCCGCACCGGCCTGCCCGCGCGCTTTTTCTGGCCCTATATCCGCTGGTTTCACCGTCCGGCGGAAACGATCATGGTGGCGACCGAGACGATCCGCGCGCAGCTGCGCGAACAGGGGTTGAGCCAGCTTACCCATTGGAGCCGGGGGGTTGATCTCGCCTGCTTTTCCCCCGCCGCGCCGCCGCCTGAATATGCCGGGCTGGAAGGCCCGATCCTGCTCTATGTCGGTCGGGTCGCGGTGGAAAAGAATATCGAAGCCTTCCTCGCCTGCGATTACCCCGGCACCAAAGTGGTGGTCGGCGATGGTCCGGCGCGCGGCGCGTTGGCGGCGAAGTTTCCCGATGCGCTGTTTCTGGGTAAGCGCATGGGCGCGGAACTTGCGGGCTGTTATGCCGGGGCGGACGTGTTCGTGTTTCCCAGCCGCACCGATACATTCGGCCTCGTGATGATCGAGGCGCTGGCCTGCGGCACTCCGGTGGCGGCTTTCCCGGTGGCAGGCCCGATTGATATCGTCACCGACGCGGTCGGCGCTTTGTCCGAAGACCTGACCCGCGCGATTGACGCGGCGCGCTATTGCGACGGAACCGAATGCGCTGCCTATGCGGCGGGCTTCAGCTGGGAGGCGGCGACACGCCAGTTTTTGGCGGGTTTGGCGGCGTTGAAGGAAGAACACACCGTCTCGCTTGCAGCCGCACCTGCGTTCTGAATCAAGGTTTGCTTGCTGTCGGCAGGGGCTTGGCCTATAAGGGTGCGCAATGTGGCCGCTCCGAAAGGGGCGGCCCTTCTATTTTCAACGGAGATTCCCCCATGGCCATCAAGGATCAGCCCAAGCCGCTGATGCCGCACGCCACCGCAACCTGGCTGGTGGACAACACCGCGCTGTCATTTGAACAGATCGCCGAATTCTGCGGGATACACATCCTCGAAGTGCAGGCGATGGCCGATGATCTGGCGGGCAGCAAATATACCGGTCGCGATCCGCTGCACTCGGGCGAGCTTACGCAGGGCGAGATTGAGCTGGGTCAGGCTGACCCGACCTATTCGCTCAAGATGCATAAGGCCCCGGCCGAAGCGACCCGCACCAAAGGCCCGCGCTATACCCCGGTGTCCCGGCGGCAGGACAAGCCCGATGGTATCGCGTGGATCCTGCGCAGCCATCCCGAAGTGTCGGACGCCCAGATCGGCAAGCTGATCGGCACCACCCGCAACACCATCGGCGCGATTCGCGACCGCAGCCACTGGAACATCCAGAACATCACGCCGAAAGACCCGGTGACGCTGGGCCTGTGTTCGCAGCGTGAGCTTGATGCGATGGTGGCCAAGGCCGCCAAGCGCGCCGGGATCACCGAAGACGCCGATGCCCCGGTCAAGTCCGAGCGCAATGATCGCGAAAAGCTGATCGAGGAATTGCGCGCCGAACGCGATGCCAACGTCAAGGCTGCCGGTGCCGCTGCGCAGGAAGCGGAAGCGCAAAGCTGGCTCGCCGCACGCCGCGCTGCCGAAGCCGCCGAAGAAAAGATCGACCCCGAAAGCGGGTTCATCCAGAACTGATCGGCCGTGCCGAGGTGCTGCACCAGCACCTCGGCCAATCCACGCGCGAATTTGCATGAAAGCGACATTGCACCAGCGAGTTTCGCTTGTGCGCCGGCGTGATGTCAGTCACCATCGCTGCCATGACTGTCAATAACGCTGCCTATCATCACCCGACCCCGCCCGACACGCAGTTTGCGGCGATCAGCCTGCCAGCGCTGTTTGAACGCACCACCGGGGAGGCCCCCGACGCGCCGTTTCTGCATTTCCTTGGGCGCACCTATTCCTATCGTGAAATCCGCGCAGAGGCGCAGTGCTTTGCTGCGGGTCTTCAGGCGATGGGGATTGCCAAGGGCGACCGGGTCGGCCTGTTCCTGCCCAACGTCCCGATCTACGCCGCCGCCTATTACGGGGCGATGATGGCAGGGGCGATTGTCGTCAATTTCTCGCCGCTCTATTCGGTTGAGGAACTGAGCTGGCAGGTCGAAGACAGCGGCACGCGGGTGCTGGTGACGCTGGATGTGCCCGAACTTTATGGCACCGCAGCCAAGGTGCAGGCCGCATCCGGGCTGGAAATGCTGGTGGTCGGCAGCCTTGCCGATATGCTGCCCTGGGCGAAGGGCATCGCCTTCAAACTGCTCAAGCGTAAACAAATCGCCGATGTCGCCTATGGGCCGACCATTCGGCGCTGGAAGGATTGCTCCCCCGACACGCCCTTCACCCCCGTTGCGCTCGATCCGCACGCCGATCTGGCGCTGCTGCAATATACCGGCGGCACCACCGGGCGGCCCAAGGGCGCGATGTTGGGGCACGATCAGCTCAGCATCAACGCGCAGCAGGTCGCCGCGATCAACCCGTTTGGCAATCCGCGCGGCGAAGTGTTTATGGGGGCGCTGCCGTTCTTCCATGTGTTCGCCAACACCGCGGTATTGAACCACGCCGTCGTCACCGGGGCGTCGATCGCGATGGTGCCGCGGTTTGAAACGAAGCAGGTGCTGGAGACGATTGCGCGCTATCGCTGCACCGGCTTTCCCGGTGTGCCGACGATGTTTCAGGCAATGCTCGATCATCCCGATCTGGCAAAAACCGATCTTTCCAGCCTCAAAATCTGCATTTCCGGCGGCGCGCCGATGCCTGCGCCGGTGCATGTGCAGTTTGAGGAAGTCACCGGGGTGCGGGTGTGCGAAGGCTATGGCCTCACCGAAAGTTCGGGCGTGGTGTCGGCCAATCCCTATGAAGGCACGCGCAAACGCGGCACCATCGGGCAGTTGGTGCCTGGCACGCAAGTGATCCTGCTCGACAAGGAAGACCCGACCCGCCTCGCCCCCGATGGCGAGCCGGGCGAACTCGCGGTGTGCGGCCCGCAGGTGATGCGCGGTTATTGGAACCGCCCTGAAAGTGACGGTGACACCTTCGTTGAACGCGACGGCAAACGCTATCTGCGCACCGGCGATGTGGCGCAGATCGACGCGGACGGGTTCCTCGCCATCGTTGACCGGATCAAGGATATGATCGCGGTTGGCGGGTTCAAGGTGTTCCCCAGCGTGGTCGAGGACGTGATTGTCGAACATCCGGCGGTGAAAGAGGCGCTGGTGATCGGCGTTCCCGAAGAATATCGCGGCGAAGTGCCCCGCGCCTATGTCACGCTACACGAGGCGGGCGGCGCAACGGGCGAGGAACTGCGCGATTGGCTCAACGCCAAAATCGGCAAGCACGAACGGGTCGATCAGGTGGTGATCCGCGACAGCCTGCCCAAAACCATCATCGGCAAGCTCGACCGCAAGACCCTGCGCGCCGAGGTGTTGTAGGCGGGCGGTTTACTCCGCCGCTTCGACACGCACCGATGGCACGGCCTTCACGGGCTGGCGCGCATTGGGGGCGAAGCGGCCATCGACCTGCGCGCCCTGTTCGATCGTCAGCGCATCATAATGCACATCGCCTTCGATCTGCGCGCTTTTGAGGATCACCAGCTCACGCGCGGTGATCGATCCGTTGACCTTGCCCGCCATCCGCGCGCTTTCGGCGGTCACTGCGCCGCTGATGCTGCTCGATTCGCCCTGCACCAGCGAGGCGCATTTGATGTCGCCTTCGATCGTGCCGTCGACGTGCAGATCGGCAGTGGCGTTGATATCGCCCTTGATCACCACATCCGCGCCGATCACCGAGAAGGTTGAACCCGAAGCCATCATGCTGCTCCTATTTGCGGGCCGGGGTGGCGGCGAGACGGTCCGGTCCGGCGCTGCGGGCTTCTTTGAGAACATCGGGGGCGGCCTCCAGAAACGGGCGCGGATTGACCGCGCGGTCATTGATGCGGACTTCGAAATGCAGATGCGGGCCGGTTGAACGGCCGGTGCTGCCCAGCCCGCCGATGGTGGCCCCGGCATCGACCTGCTGGCCAACCCGCGCGTCGATGCGCGACAAGTGTGCATAGCGGGTCATCATGCCATTGCCGTGGGTGATTTCCACCGCCTTGCCATAGCCTGATTTCCATCCGGCATGGGTCACGCGGCCATCGGCAGCGGCAAAGATCGGCGATCCTGTTGCGCCCTTGAAATCGATCCCGGAATGCATCGCGCTGCGGCCATTGAACGGATCGCGGCGATAGCCAAAGCCTGAGGTGATGTTCTCGACAGTGGCAGGCACGACCTGCGGGATGCCGTTCAACGCGCGTTCCAGCACCGCCATGCGCGCAAGGCTGAGACCGAGCCGTTCAAAGCGTGGGTCGATAGCGCCGTCTGCGCCGGTCAAAGCCTCGAACGGGCCGCCCATTGCTTGCAGTGTTTGGGTCTGGCGGCTCATCGCGCGCGGGTCGAGATTGAGTTTGCGCATCGCCGCTTCGGCGCGGCGGGCGCGGGCATCGGCGAAGCGGGTCAGGCGCTCGACAAAGGCGAGCTGGCGGGCTTCAACCTCAGCGAGGCCGCGCGCTTGCGGGATCAGCGCGCCGACTTTTTCGATGGTCTTGGCGGATTCGTCGGAAGAATCGGTAACGGTGCCCGATGCGTTGCCTTCCGCAACCATGTCCTCAGGCAGCATCTGCGCCATTTCTTCGAGGAATTGCTGGCGTTGTTCCAGTTCGCTCACCACCCGGTCAAGATCGCCGCCATAGGCATCCAGCCGTTCGCTGGCGGTGGCGACGCGGGCTTTTTCTTCAGCGAAGGACGCGAGATCGGATTCGGCGCGGTATTGGCCCCAGCCCATCACGGCGAGCGCGATCAACCATCCCAGCGCCAGCGCCACTGCGCCCGCCGCGCCGCGGATCTGCAATTTCGATGATAGCTTGATGAAGCGCACCTGCCCATCGGCGCGCATGAAAAACTCACGGTCGGGGAACCACTGTCGCAGCCGCTCGCCCCACTTCTGCGCGGTAATCCTGTCTGACACTCCGACCCCGATTTTGTTTTGAACGCCCCGGTGTTAGCGCGCTAACAGCACCCTCGCACGCGGTCGAATCCCGCTGGCGACAAGGCGGTTGAAGCGAAGCGGAATCGCGGTGAATGGTTCAAGTCGGAGTCATCTTGCGCGAAGACTGCCTGAGCGGGTTGCAAATTTCGCATCATCACTGCCGTTGTTCCTGATTCGTGCTAACCTTGCAATGAAAGCCCCGCTTTGCCCGCCCCCCTGCCGATGTCGGGCCTGACAATCGACGATGCGGCTGCTAGACTCAGCGACATGACCCAGACAGCAACCCAATCGACTCACTCGAACGACACCGATCATGAAATACTCGTCACCGCGATGGCCCGTGCGGCGCGCAAAGCCCAGCGCCAGCTTGCCGCGATGACCAGTGCGGCCCGCGCCGCTGCACTCCACCGCGCGGCGGATCGGCTTGAGGCCTCGGCCACGACTGTGCTGGCCGCCAATCAGCGCGATCTTGCTGCCGGGCAAGCCAATGGGCTGAGCAAGGCGATGCTCGACCGGCTGGCGCTTGATGAGGCGCGGCTGGCGGGCATTGCGCAGGCGGTGCGTGCGGTGGCCGATCTACCCGATCCGGTTGGCGATGTGATCGATTCGCTTGAACGCCCCAATGGCCTGCGTCTCCAGCGCATCCGGGTGCCAATCGGCACCATCGGGATCATCTATGAAAGCCGCCCCAATGTTACCGCCGATGCCGCCGCGCTGTGTGCGCGCGCGGGCAATGCGGCGCTGCTGCGCGGGGGGAGCGAGGCGGTGCATTCTAACCGCGCGATCCACGCCGCACTGGTTGAAGGGCTGGTGGAAGGCGGCGTTCCGGCCGAAGCGGTGCAACTTATCCCGACGCAGGATCGTGCCGCCGTGGGTGCGATGCTGGCCGCGGCGGGCCTGATCGACATGATCGTGCCGCGCGGGGGCAAAAGCCTCGTCGCGCGGGTGCAGGCCGATGCCCGTGTCCCGGTGCTCGCGCATCTCGACGGCATCTGCCACACCTATATCCACGCCGCCGCTGGCCCGGACATGGCGAGCGCGCTCGCGCTCAATGCCAAATTGCGCCGCACCGGCATTTGCGGGGCGATGGAGACGCTGCTGATCGATTCGGCCTTTCCCCAAGCCGCCGCGCTGGTCGCCGCGTTGATCGAGGCGGGCTGCGAAGTGCGCGGCGATGACCGCATCCGCGCGCTCGACAGCCGCGTGATCCCGGCGAGCGCCAATGATTGGGACACCGAATATCTCGATGCGATCCTGTCAGTTGCGATGGTCGATGGGCTGGACGCCGCGCTGGCGCACATCGCGCGCCATTCCTCTGCGCATACCGATGTTATCGTGACGTCAGACAATGCCGCCGCCGAACGCTTCCTTGCCGAAGTCGACAGCGCGATCGTGATGCACAACGCCTCATCCCAATTCGCCGATGGGGGCGAATTCGGCCTCGGCGCAGAGATCGGGATTGCCACCGGGCGGCTGCACGCGCGCGGGCCGGTCGCGCTCGAAGGGCTGACGACCTACAAATGGCAGGTCCGCGGGCAAGGCCAGGCGCGCCCGTGAATTTCAGGCCGTAACCCACTTGCACGCGCGCTCCCGATTGACCGGACTGCTCGGCGGCAGCTTCAACCCCGCGCATGGCGGGCATCGCCGGATCAGCCTGTTCGCGGCGGAGGCGCTGGGGCTGGACGCGGTGTGGTGGCTGGTGTCCCCCGGCAATCCGTTGAAGCCGAAAGCAGGCATGGCCCCGCTCGCCGCGCGGCTGCGATCGGCCAACCAGCAGGCGCGCCGCGCGCCGATTGTGCCGACCGCGATTGAGCGTGAATTGGGCACCCGCTACACAGCCGACACGCTAGCCAAGCTCGTCCGGCGTTACCCCAAACGGCGGTTCATCTGGTTGATGGGGGCAGATAATCTCGCCCAGTTGCACCGCTGGAAAGACTGGCGGAGGATCGCGCGGACAATGCCGATTGCGGTGATCGCCCGGCCCGGCTATGATGCAGCCGCCATGACGAGCCCCGCCATGGCCTGGCTCAGGCGCTATCGTGTGCCCGCTGCCAGTGTTCGGAAACGGGGGCAATGGAGCGCACCGGCTCTGGTGTTATTGCGTTTTGATCCGGATCACCGCTCGGCCACGGCTATTCGCCGCGCCAATGCGGGATGGGCTGAGGATATTCTCGGCACGGATTCGGGAAATGGGAAACGCAGAGCCCCGGTGCGTGATCGGCTGACATTTCGCAGCATCCGGTCAGGGGAGGAGGCATGAGACGCTGCTTAAGCGTTTCGGCTCCATCGTTTGTTCGTCTGCGTGCTGTTTGTTCCCATCGCCCTGATATCTGGAGATACCCGATTGCCGATTACCGAAGCCTTTGTCGCGTCCGTGCCGCCCGGTGCGGTTCAAGCCGCTGCCACTGCAGCCCAAACGCTGGCGCGTTCTGATATGGATGCCGACGCGCTGCACCAATTGGTGCTGACCCAGCTTGATGATGATCAAGCGCAGGAAATCGTTTCGATCCCGCTCGCGGGGAAAAGCTCGATTGCCGATCACATGGTGATCGCCAGCGGGCGTTCGACCCGGCAGGTTGCCTCGATGGCGCAGAAACTGGCTGAAGAGATCAAGAAAGCCGGGTTCGGCCATGCACGGATCGAAGGTCTGCCCGCCGCCGACTGGGTGCTGATTGATGCGGGCGACGTGGTGGTGCACCTGTTCCGCCCCGAAGTGCGCAGCTTTTACAACCTTGAACGGATGTGGTCGTTTGAAGGTTCGGACACGGCGGCAACCGGGCGCGCGTAATTGGTTTTGTGCGCGCCCCTCCGGGCGCGCATCCTCGGCGCTGTTTCAAGCCCTGCAGGCTTGAGCGCCTGCGGGCGGGCGGTCGCCCTTGCGGGCTGCTTTGCAGCCCGTCTGGGATTTTTCAGTCGGGGTTATTCCTATTCTCCTCCACATCATCGCGCGCGGGAAAATTGGTCGGTCGCCTGAGGGCGATCTGGTTGATCGTTATGCCAAACGCCTGACCTGGCCGGTCAAGCTGACCGAATGGCCCGATACCGGCGCGGGCAAGCTGGCCGATCCGCTTAACCCCTGCCGCACCGTGCTGCTCGACGAACGCGGCAAGGCGATGACGTCAGAGGATTTTGCCGCCTTGCTGGGCCGCTGGCGCGATGATGGCGTGCGCGAAACGCGGTTTATGCTGGGCGCGGCGGATGGCCATTCGGACGATGAGCGCGCATCTGCCGATCTGCTGCTCGCCTTTGGCCCTGCCACGTGGCCGCATCTGCTGGCGCGCGCGATGCTGATGGAGCAGCTTTACCGCGCCACCACCATCCTTGCCGGACACCCCTATCATCGGGCAGGATAGGACAATGAACCGTCCCGCGCTGCTTGCCCTGTGCACCGCCGCTGCCTGCGCCGCGCTGCTTGCGATGCTGCCAGCCACCCGCGCGCAAACCGCCGTGCAGCTGATCGCGCCCGATGAGGCCGAAGCCGCGCTGACCCGCGCCACCCGCGAAAGCCGCCTTGCCGAAGCCCGCGCCGCGCGTCTTTCGCGTGAGGCCGAAGCCGCCACCGAAGCCGTGCAGCGCACCGCCACCGAAGCCGCCGCGCTCGCCGCGCGGATCCAGCAGGCCGAAGCCGATATCGAAGCCGCACGCGCGCGCTATTCGATCGCGCGGGCCGAGCGCGCCGATCTGACCGCGAGGCTGGCCGAAAAGCAGGAGCCGACCGCGCGCCTCACCGCTGCCTTGCAAACCGCAGCGCGCCGCCCTCTGGCACTGTCGGCGCTGCAACCGGGGTCGCTCAAAGACGTGGTCTATGTGCGCGCGGTGCTCGATAGCGCGGTGCCGCAGATCCGCGCCCGCACCGCCGCGCTGCGTAGTGAGCTTGATCGCGGGCGCGCATTGGAAGTGCAGGCGGCGCGCTCGCTCGATCAGTTGCGCAGCAGTGAAGGGATGCTGCGAGAACGCCGCCAAAGCCTCGCCGCGGTTGAAAACCAGCAACGCATCGCCTCACGCAGTGCACGCGGCGCGGCCCTGCGTGAGGCTGAGCGCGCGCTGGCGCTGGCCGAGGAAGCGCGCGATCTGGATGGATTGGTCGACAAGCTTGACGAAGTGGCGGCATTGCGGCGCGAACTTGCCGCGCTGCCGGGGCCGGTGCTGCGTCCGGCTGATCTCGCCGCGCCGCTCACCCCGGAAGCCTTGGCTGCGCCCAATAATGCGCCGTCTCCTGCCGCCAGCGCCCCACCGCCTGCGGATTTCCAGCTTCCGGTGCAGGGGCGCACATTGATCGGGTTTGGCGCAAAGCGCGACAGCGGCATCGCCAGCACCGGATTGACGCTGGCGCCGGCCTCGGGCGCGCAGGTGGTCGCGCCGGGACGCGGGCGGGTGGCCTTTGCCGGCGAATATCGCGGGTTCGGGCGAATCGTGATTATCGAACATGCTGGCGGCTGGACGAGCCTTGTCACCGGGCTTCAGCGGGTGAACGTGGCGGTGGGCGATAATGTCATCGGCGGCAGCCCGCTGGGCATGGCCGATGGCGCAGCGCAAGCTGTGACGATCGAATTGCGGCGTGACGGAGAACCCGTTAACCCATTGCAATTTCTTCTCTAATCATCCGCGTCTCAACCTCACGCCGCGATTGTGTGCACCGCCGGGACAGGTTGCAATCGTCCGCACAGCTCTCATCTGGCGTTAAGCTCGGCAAACCTATACATTATCGCCATAAAGGAGCCTTGCACCCCATATGAAAATCGCCGCTCTCCTGCGCAGCGCCGCACTTGTCACCGCTGTTGCGCTGATTCCCGCCACCACCGCCACCATGGCGCAGGTCGATGGCCGCGCCGGGCCTGAATTCGCCAAGCTGTTCGCGGTGTTTCAACGGGTCAAGGCCAGCTATGTCGAGCCGGTTGAGGATGAGGTGCTGATCCGCGGCGCGATTGATGGGATGCTGGCCGCGCTTGATCCGCATTCGGCCTATCTCGATGGCAGCGATCTCCAGCGGCTCGAAACCATGATTGACGGGGAGTATTCGGGCCTTGGCCTGTCGGTGATAATGGAGGATGGCGCGGTCAAGGTGATCTCGCCGTTTCGGGGCAGTCCGGCGGACAGCGCCGGGGTCAAGGCGGGCGATTTCATCACTCATCTGGATGGCAGGCTGATTTACGGCGGAAATCTGGATGATGCGGTGGCGCAGATGCGCGGCCCTGCGGGATCGGCAATCCGGTTGACGATCTTCCGCCCCGGCCGTGATGAGCCGCTGGAGGTGGATGTAACGCGCGGCGTGATCGCGCTGGAACCGGTCACGCATGAAGTCGCCGCCGGGAATATCGGCGTGATCAGCGTCAATGAATTTTCCGCCAATGTCGGTGCGGATGTGTTCGCGGCGTGGCAGGAAATTCTGAAAAAGGCCCCCGGCGGGCGGGTCAACGGTCTGGTGCTCGATCTGCGCAACAACCCGGGCGGCAGCCTGGATGAATCGGTGGCGCTGTCCGACCTGTTCCTGTCCTCGGGCCGGATCGTCAGCCAGCGCGGGCGCGCGCGCGGTGAAACGATGCTGTATGATGCCGAAACCGTCTATCCCGGCGATATGGCCGAAGGCGTGCCGATGATCGTGCTGATCAATGCCGGGTCGGCATCGGCATCGGAAATTGTCGCGGGCGCGTTGCAGGATCACCGCCGCGCGCTGATCATGGGCGAACGCAGTTTTGGCAAGGGATCGGTGCAATCGCTGCTGCCGCTCGGAAAGGATGCGGCCTTGAAGCTGACCACCGCGCGCTATTTCACCCCGGCGGGAAAATCGGTGCAGGAAGGCGGGATCAAGCCCGATATCGCGGTGCCGCAGTTGTCCGATCCCGACATGGCCTTGCGGGCCAAATACCAGACCCGCGAAAGCGACCTGCGTGGGCACCTGATCAACGAACTCGGCATCAAGGATGAAGAGCTGGAGGCGGACAAGATCTCCGATCCCCGCTTCAAGCTGACCGCCGCCGAGCTGGAGGAGCAGGGGGTTAAGGATTTCCAGCTGCATTACGCCATGGAAACCCTGCGCCGCACTACACAGAGCACGGTGGCACTGCGTCCCGCCCCGCGCGCGGCCAAGCCTTAAGGCCAACGGTATGAACAATCTGGACAGGGCAAGGTTGCTCGCCTTGGCGTTGCCCGCGGCATTGCTGGGCGGAGCCTATATCGCGCAATATGGGTTCGGCCTTCCGCCGTGTGAGATGTGCTGGTGGCAGCGCTATCCGCATTTCGCGGCGCTTGGCATTGGCGCGCTCGCCTTCTTTTTGAAGCCGCCGCAGGTCTGGGCTGCGCTGGCGGGGCTGGCGATCATCACGTCGGGGTTGATCGGGGGCTTCCACGCCGGGGTCGAATATGGCTGGTGGGCCGGGATCACCGGCTGTTCCACCCTGCCTTCGGGGATCGACGTGATGAACCCCGCCGCCGCCCCGCTGATCCGCTGCGATGTTGCGCCGTGGACGTTGTGGGGCATTTCGCTGGCGGGGTATAACTTCCTGATTTCCTGCATCGGCGGTGCGGCTATTGTGGCGCTGTCTGCGTATCCTAAGGCAGACGCAGGCGAAGGGAACGGATGATGGACAGGCAAGAACTCCACCGCATGATCCGGGTCGATCAGGCCGGTGAATTCGGCGCGACCCGGATTTATGAAGGCCAATTGGCGGTGATGGGTGATCGCGGGCCGCATTCCGCGCAAATCCGCCACATGGCCGAACAGGAACGCGAACACCGCGCCAAATTCGATGCGCTGCTGGCAGGGCGCGGTGTGCGGCCGACGGCGCTGCATCCGTTCTGGTCGGCGGCGGGTTATGCGCTGGGCGCTGGCACGGCGCTGCTCGGCCCCGAAGCGGCGATGGCCTGCACGGCGGCGATCGAAACCGAGATCGACAAGCATTACAGCGAACAGCTCGACAAGCTGGAGGCGAGCGGGGCTGATCCTGAACTGGCAGACATGATCACCGCCTTCCGCGAGGATGAACGCGAACACCGCGACGCCGCGCTGGCGAGCGGCGCCGAACGCGCGCCCGCCTATCCATTGCTGGCAGGCGCAATCCGGCTGGGCTGCCGCATCGCCATCAAGGTGAGCGAGCGGGTTTAACCGTCAGGACCGCTCAATCAAAATCGGCTGGCCGCCGCCGGCCAACCGGCTTCCATGGCTGGCCCATCAGGCTCTCGAATCTGTCGCGCAGCGCCCAAACCCAACCAATCCGCCGTTCGGCAAGGCCCGGCAGGCTTAACAGGTCACCGCCAAGCCACGGCAGAAACGGGTTGCGGCGGGCATAAGACCAGATTTCCACGCGTTCCCCGCCAACCAGTGATGGTGCCCGCGCATGAAACCCGACCGTATCGGCAACCACTAGAGTGTTCGCGGCAACCGCCATCTTTTCCAGCGGCGGCAAGTGCATCACCTCAAGCTCATGCTCGGTGATCCGCGGTGATCCGCGCGCCGACAGCCGGTCAATCGCGTGCGGATCGGCAAGGCTGCGGTTATATTCCCAGGTCAGCCGTTCAGGCGTGAAACGGTGCGATCCGCGAACATAGGCGAAGGGCCCATCCTCAAGTGTAACAGGATTGAGAAACAACCACGATTTCAGCGACGCGTGGAAGCTATCGGCATGCATCGTTTCCTGGGGGTCAGTTCCGCCATCACCAATCTTGCTGACAATGGTCTGGATATAATGGAGCGGGGTGGTGCGATAGCTGGCGGCATAATGTTGCAGTGCCTTGATATCAGAGCGGTCAAGCAACCGCCGCAGCGCCGGGATCGCCTGCAGCATGGCCGGATCAATCGCCATGCGCCGGGTAATCGCATCGCCCTGCTGCATTTCGCGCGCATCGCCCACGTAACCCATTATCGCGTCGCGAAGGGCGGCGAACTCGTCATTCGGGATGATGTTAGGGATGGCGACGAAGCCATCGCGGTCAAATGCTTCACGCCAGTCAGCCCGAACCGCCTTTGCCAGCCGCCTGCGGCGCCACAGGCACATCGCGTTGGCAATCCGGACGCGGGCCACGTGCAGGCCGCGCCGGTTCAGGGTGTGAGAGCCGATCAACGGATTGTCGAGGAAGCTTTTGGCCCCCGTCGCCAGTTGCACCAGCCAGACCGGGGCCATCAGGATTTTGACAAAACTGCTTGCCATGTGTCGACCTTCCTTGCCGCTTTGCTTGCGGTTCGCGATGGGACGATTAGCAGCCCTGCCAGCCAATTGAACCTTTTTCCAACTGCCGGAGCCGTGCCGGCCCAATCGCATTGTTGCAGTTCGGCAAGGCGATTGCGCGCCAGAGCCTGCGGATTTCCACGCAGGGACAGCGACAGTTCAGCTTTAGCTGGGTATGCGCTTAAGCTATAGCATGGTAGTCAATGCGGGCTGGACAATTGCTTTGGAACACGGGCATTGCAAAGTCGGCAGCCAGATTTTGATCGACGCGGTCCCGCTTGGCGACTTGGCAACACAAATCAGACACGAAAGAACCGGCCGAATGAAGCTCCTCTTGATCCCCACCCTGTCGGCAATTGCCGTTCTGGCGGTCACTGCCGCACCGGCTGCCGCGCAAAGCGCGGATGAAAAGATCAACATGGTGATTGCCTATGACGAATCGGAATGCCCGGTCGCCAAGGAAGGCGAGTTGGTGATCTGCGAAATTCTGGTCGAGGCCGAACGTTACCGCATCCCGTCGAACCTGCGTTACAGCGATTCGCCCCAAAATGTCGCGTGGGCGCAGCGGGTCGAGGAGATCAAATATGTCGGCGATTTCGGCACGATGAGCTGCAGCCCGGCGGGTGCCGGCGGCTTTACCGGCTGCAATCAGAAGTTCATCGAAGCCGCCTACAAAGATCGCGCCGAAAGCGAAAACGTGCGCTTCGGCCAGTTGATCGAGCAAGCGCGGGCCGCGCGCCTTGCCACCATTTATACCGATGCCGCCGCCGAACAGGAGCGGGTCGAGATGATCGAGCGTGAATATATGGAGCGGCTTGAACGCGAACGTGATGCGGAAGACGGAGTCGAAGCCGCGCCGCCGCCGCCGGGGCAACCCGCGCCTGAGAGCGATCAGCCGCAATAACGTGTCTATTCAGACCTGATAATAATCGCGGTACCACGTTACGAACCGTCTGATCCCCTCGTGAAAATCGGTCTGCGGCGCATAGCCGGTAAGCGATTTCAGCAAGCTCGCATCGGCCCAGGTTGCAGGCACATCGCCTTGCTGCATCGGCAGATAATTGCGCACCGCTGCGCGCCCGCATTCAGCCTCGATCGCGGTGATGAAATCCATCAGCCGCACTTTGTCGCCATTGCCGATATTGACCACCCGGAACGGGGCCGCGGGGGAAAGGCTGTCACCCGGCGCGATATCCTCGGGCGTTTCGGGGCGCACCGGGGGCGTATCCACCAGCAACCTTATGCCGCGCACCAGATCGCTGACATAGGTGAAATCGCGGAACATATCGCCATTATTGTAGATATCGATCGGGGTGCCTTCGAGGATCCCCTTGGTGAATTTGAACAGCGCCATATCGGGCCGCCCCCACGGGCCATAGACGGTGAAAAACCGGAACATCGTGGTCGGCAGGTTCCACAGATGGGCATAGGAATGCGCCATCGCCTCGTTCGCCTTCTTGGTCGCGGCATAAAGCGTCAACGGGGTGTCGCATTTCTGCATTTCGGTGAACGGCATTTCGGTGTTTGCGCCATAAGCCGAACTGGTCGAGGCCATCAGCAGGTGATCCACCGCCAGTTCGCGCGCGCATTCCATCACGTTGAAGGTGCCGATCAGGTTCGCCTCAATATAGGCGCGCGGGTTTTCGGCTGTATCGCACCCCCGCCTGCGCGGCGAGGTGGACGATCACGTCGGGCCGTTCCGCCAGTGCCAGCGCGTGCAAGGCGTCGAAATCTTCGAGCATGGCTTCGGCCGCGCTGAAATGCGGGTGTTGCAGCAACATCTGGTGACGCCGCTGCTTGATCCGCACATCGTAATAATCGGTCATCCCGTCAAAGCCGACCACGCGGAAACCTTCATCGAGCAGCAGCTGCGAGAGGTGATAGCCGATGAACCCGGCCGATCCGGTGACGAGAATGGTGCGCATGAATTATCCTTCAACCGGATTTGGTGAATGGGTTGGGCAATAGCATTTGGCAGCAACACCGAATCCGTTGTGCCCACAAGCCAAAGCTTAAAAAATCGTCCTTTTGACCCATGTCGACGCACAATCGACAGAATTGGTTGGCGTCGCGCGGACTTCGGAATCAGTCCGGCGACAGCCCGCGCCCATCAAACCGGGCAACGGCGTGCGCAACCACCTTGTCCAGCGCCTCACCGGAGAAAAAGCCCCCCGGGATCAGGCAGTGATCAATCAGCACCCGGCGAAAGGCAGCGAAGGTTTCGCCATCGGGCGGGGTAGCCTCAGTCCAGAAATGGTCGAGCCCGTTCTGGCAGGTGAGGTCAGGCAAGTCGTAAATCGCCGTGCCCAGCACCACCACCGGAACGCCCATGGCGAGCGCCAAGGTTCCGCTGGTGCTGTTGATCGTGGCCATCCCCAGCGCGCGTTCGGAAATCGTTTCGATATCACCCCACGCCAAGTAATCTACCCGATCGGCAACCCCGAATCGCTCGGCAAGGTCGCTGGTTTCAAGCTCCCAGTTGCGCACTCCGTTATCGAGGGGGTGCTCTTTCACCACCAATCGGGTATGGGTTGGCGCGTGTTTGGCAAAGGATTCGAGCACGACTTTCAGCGCCTCCTTGACCCCGGCGAATGGGGAATGGAGGCGGATCTGTGCGTCTGAATCGAGCTGCAATGGAAACAGGAAATAGGCCTCATCCCGATCCAGCAGGCGCGCAATCAAGGCTGCGGCCTGTTCGCGCCGTTCTTTGCTGCGGCTGAGCTTGCGCGCCCAGCCCATGCCCTCGACCAGCGGATGCCACGGACGGTGGGTGTGCCAGCCCGGATAACGCCAGCGGGTCAGCACATCGGCAACGTTGTAAAAAAACCCCTCGCTGGCGCGCCTGCGAAAAGAAGACGGCACCTTCCGGTGTTCAGGCGCAGGTGGCAGTGCGGCGGCGCGGTCGCGGTAAAATTGCGGGTCACGCGGCAGTGAACTGTGGCCGTTGACCCCGCCGAGCTCCATCGTCACCCAGTCAGGCCGGACATAGCCTTCCTCGAACACCCAGGCAGACACACCGTGTTCCCTGCAGACCTTGAGTGCGGCAATATGGTGATCGCGGCAGTCGCCAAACAGCATGACATCGGTGATCTGGTGGCGTGCCAGCAGATCGGCGAAAGCATCAGGCCATTCGGCAAGGGTTCCGCGATAGTCGATCCCGTTCGGCAGCCGCCAGTAGGCCCGGTCACCGCCGTTGAAATTGACCTTGAACACCGTGTGCCCGGCCTTGCGCAGACCTTGCCCAAGCTGACGGAAGAACGGGCCCATCAAGCCTTGAAGCAGCATCACACGGCGCGGAGTTCCCGCAGATGCGGGGCGATGTGCCGAAAGCGGATCGGGTTCAGCAGCCATTACCAGATCGAACACCTTGCTGGAAACAAACGGGAAACGCGCTCGCCTGTAGTCGTCTTCCTTAGACTTTGTCGACGACCGGCCATCAATTTGTTTTTACTTTCCCGAACTTTTTCATGATAGCCGCCACCGATAGGATGCCACAAGCATGATCGCTCGCGCACAAAAATTTTATGCATTGCGCAGTGCCGACGCGCGGATTCTTGTCGATGAGTGAGGTCATGTTGGCACTCGAATGGGCGCTCGTCTGGGCGGGGGGGGTGGTGCTGGCCGATGCGCTGGCCTTACCGCGCGCCCGGCTGTCTGTGCTGCCGCGCAGTTTTGCCGGGACGGCCATGCTGCTGTTCGCCGCTGCACTGGCGGGCGGCGTGATCCTCGTCATCACTGGTGCGCTGCCCGTGTCGGTGGCCGCGACAGTCTTGCTTGCCAGTGCGCTGTCAGCGATCTCGAATGCCAAGCGCAAGGTGCTGGGCGAACCGCTGGTATTCACCGATGTTGCGCTGGTTGGCGCGGTGTTCCAGCATCCGCAGTTCTATGTCTCGGCACTGCGACCGTGGCAGTTTGCTGTGCTGGGCGGCGGGTTTGTCAGCCTGATTGCGGCAGTGGCGCTGTTTTCAAGCGCCGCATTGGCGCCGCGGCTTGCAGGAGCCGCGCTGGCGCTGGCGGCAGGGCTTGGTCTTGGCATCCTGCTGCGGATGAAGCGTAGGCGGGGAATCGCCAAAGCGCCAGATCCCGAAATCGATGTCCGCGATCACGGGCTGATCGCCAGCTTGCTGGTGCATTGGCACTATTGGCGAAAGATGACCGATTCTGCCCCTTGCGATGCGCCGAAGATTGCAGGTCAAAGCCGCCAGCTGGTGGTGATCGTCCAATGCGAATCATTCACCGATCCGGCGGCGCTGTTCGAACAACCGCGATTCGCGCTACCCGGTCTTGAAAGCGCGCGAAATCTCGCCTGGCAGAAAGGGCGGCTTTTGGTGCCGGGCTTTGGGGCCTATACCATGCGCACCGAATATGGCGTGCTGTTTGGCCGGGACGAGGCGGCGCTGGGGTTGCGCCGCTTTGATCCCTTCCTGACCGCGGGCGGAGAGACCAGCTGGGCGCTGCCCAATCGGCTTGATGATAGTGAATGGGCCAGCTGGTTTGTCCATCCGCACGACCTGCGCTTTTACGGGCGTGACCGGTTGATGCCGCCAGCAGGGTTCACTGCGCTGATCGGGGAGGATAGCTTTGCCGCACCCGCGCCGGAAGAAGGGCGTTATGTCACCGATGCGGCCATTGCCGAGCGTATCATCGAACTGGCGCAAGACCGCACGCGCGCTGGCCTGATCTATGCCGTGACAATCGAAAATCACGGGCCCTGGCCGCCCGGAAAAGCCGGGCCTGAATCCAAGGCTGCCCCCTATCTCGAGCTGGTCGGCCATAGTGATGCCATGCTCACAAGGCTGCTGGAGGCGCTGCCGCAGCTTGAACGGCCCGTTACATTGTGTTTCTTCGGCGATCATCGGCCGAGCATTCCCGGTGTGATTGAGCCGGCAGCAGAGCGCCACACGCCCTATGTGCTGATACGGTTTGCCCGTGATGGAACGGCGCTATCCGGTAGCGGCTCCGATCAGGATCTGACCCCGGCGGAACTGCACCACGCCATCCTCGCCGCCATCCGGTCAGGGGAGGCGGAGGGATAGTAGCAAGCGGTCACGCAGAGCGCGGGGCAGCAGCCGGTCGAGCCAGCGCAGCAGCAGAAACCGCCGTGGCACCACGAGTTCAGCCTGTCCTTTGGTAACCGCCGCAATCATCCGCTCTGCGACGATGGCGACCGGGATTTCCCCCGGGCGAGCCGAACCGGCAATTTTGCTGTCCGACGCTGCGAAAAAGCCCGGAGTAACGAGGGTCACGCCAACGCCGCGGTGTTTGACCGCCAGCCGCAAGGCATCGGCGAACCGCGCAAGGCCAGCCTTGCTCCCGGCATAGGCTGCCGCGAACGGCAGGGAGTGCGCGGCGGCGGCGGTGCCGACCAAGCCGATGCGCCCGCACCCCCGGCGCGCCATGCGTTCGGCGATGGCGGCAGCCATGGCGGCGGGCGCGATGAAGTTGGCATGCCCCAGCCGCGCGACCTGCGCCGGGTCTTCGACAACCGCACCGGGCGCGCGGGTATCGCCCTGGCCTGCAACCAGCAAGACAAGATCGAACGGGTCGGCGGCATCCTCCTCGGCCAGAGCAGCAAGCGCGGCGTCGAGATCGGCCAGGTCGAGCGCGCGGATCGCCGCGTCTGCGCCCTGCGCACGGCACGCGGCGGCAACCTGATTCAGGCGCTCATCATTGCGGCCCCATAGCGACAGGCGCACCCCGGGCTGCGCGAGTCGCAGAGCCAGTGCGCGACCAAGGTTGCCCGATGCTCCGCTGATAAGAATACGTACAAACACGGGGGGTTGGGAACCATTCATCGTTACTATGATTGAGCAATCAGGCGGTCAGTTGCCGTTCAGATCGCACCCTTAATAAGGTCTGCGCGGCGGGGAAATTTCTCATGGTTTCTTTAGAAAAGTTGCTGCGGGTGTCAAACCGGCGCAAACATATGTTGTTGCGCCGAAATGCGCTTGACACGGCCGGTGTCGGCGACATGGGTGCGGGCATGTCGGGGGCGTCGCACTCTTCTCACAGCCGGATAACGCTGTTTCGCAATTCGCGATTGGAGCGGTTGACCATTATTTCGTTCACGGCATTCGCGGTGCTGTGGGCGCTGCTGCTGCCTGCCATCATGCTGGCCGGGTTGGTGTGGGGCCCGACGCGGTGGGCGCTGGCGCTGGTTGCCCTTGGATTGATGATTTGGTCGCTGGCGGAATATTTGCTGCACCGATACGTTTTCCATTTTGAGGCGCGCTCTCCCATGCTGCGGCGCGCGGTGTTCATCATCCACGGCAATCACCACGCCAATTCGAACGATCCTCTGCGCAATCTTATGCCGCCGATCATCAGCATCCCGGTGGGGGGGCTAGTCTGGGCGATTTCGTGGGGGGCCGCCGGGCCTGCGGGAACATGGATTCTGCTCGGCTTCATGTCAGGCTATGTTGCCTATGATGTGGTTCACTACGCCTGCCACCAGTTCCCGATGAAGGGGCGGCTGGGGCGGATGCTCAAAACCCATCACATGCGCCACCACCATCTGCGTGTGCGCGGCAATTATGCCATCACCGGGATGATCTGGGATCGCGCCTTCGCGACCCGTATTTCATCGGTCGGGGATGATTGAGCGGCCATGACCTGCAACGCCATCAACCAGAACCGACATGGTCTCGACCACTGGTGGGCGGGGCTTGGCCTGCCGCGCCTCGGCCGTGCCATAACCCCACGCCGCCAGCGCGACCGGCAGTCCAGCCGCGCGCGCGGTGGCCACGTCGATGGCGGAATCCCCGAAATAGAGCGTGTTTGTCACCGTACCGCCCACACCCTCCAGCGCGAGCAGCGCGGCCTCTGGCGCGGGCTTGCGCGCGCGGCCGGGCGCGCTGCCGACGATAACGGCGAAATGTTGCGCCAGCCCGAGCGCGGCGAGAATTTTCTCGCACAGGAATTGCGGCTTGTTCGAACAGATGGCGAGGCCGATGCCGCTTGTCTCCAGCGCCGCGAGCGCCGCGCGCACACCGGGGAAGGGCAGATCCTGTGGCACCGCAATGTCCCGGTGGATTGCGCGAAACTCCTCGATTTCAGCAGCGGGGTTGGCCGAAAATTCGCCCATCACCGCCGCGATCATGGCTTCGCCGCCCACGGCGTCCATCTGGCGGATCAGCGCACGGTCGGCGCGCGCGTCAATCCCGCGTTCGTCCAGCATCCGGTCGATGATCGCGCCGGTCAGCCGCGCGCTGTCGATCAACGTGCCATCAAGATCGAAGATGATGTTCTGAAAATTCATGAATCGACTTTCTCTAGAGCGCCGCTTCCGATTGCAGCGAGCAGCCTGACACATGATGGAGGGGCAATTGCAACTGGTATCTCTTGATCCGCGCGCGCAAGCGCACGATGAGGCGATGACACCTGACTTGGCGGCTACCGCCATCGCCACCGGGCGCGATGTGATCCGCATGG
Organism: Alphaproteobacteria bacterium HGW-Alphaproteobacteria-7; assembly: GCA_002842735.1. Taxonomy (GTDB): domain Bacteria; phylum Pseudomonadota; class Alphaproteobacteria; order Sphingomonadales; family Sphingomonadaceae; genus Erythrobacter. The sequence continues at coordinate 28,964 of PHEB01000015.1, forward strand.
AGGCCAACGCGCTTCAGCTGCTGAGCGATCAGCTTGGCAGCGAATTTGCTCAGGCTGTGGAGATGGTTCTCGCCTGCCGCCAGCGCGTGATTATCTCGGGCATTGGCAAGTCGGGCCATGTCGCGCGCAAGATCGCTGCAACCCTCGCCGCGACCGGCACGCCTGCGCTGTTCATCCACGCGGCTGAGGCGTCGCATGGCGATGTCGGGATGGTCAGCCCCGGCGACGTGCTGATAGTATTCTCTAACAGCGGCGCGACGGTCGAAGTGCAGCCTTTGTGCATCTACGCCCGGAAAATCGGTTGCCGGGTGATTGGCGTGTCGCGCAACCGCAATTCGCTGTTGATGCGCACGGTCGATCTCGGCCTGATATTGCCCGAAGTCGAAGAGGCCTGCACCTCTAGCCTGGCGCCGACCACGTCGTCGACGATGATGCTCGCGCTCGGCGATGCTTTGGCTGTTGCGGTGATGCGGGCGCGGGGGCTGTCCGGGCTCGACATTCGCGCGCTGCATCCCGGCGGCGAAATCGGTTTGCATTTGCGCGGTGTCGAGGATGTGATGCACTCGGGTGACCGGCTGCCGCTCGTGTCGCTTGACACCCCCATGCCCGAAGTGCTCGTCACCATGACTGAAAAGCGGCTAGGGATCGCGGGCGTCGTCAACGCGGTGGGCGAATTGGTCGGGATCATCACCGATGGTGATCTGCGGCGCCACGCGCGCAACCTCGTGTTCGGCACCGCGGCCGAGGTGATGACCAAGGCACCGCGCACGATCATGCGCACCGCGCTGGTGCAGGAGGCGCTCGAACTGATGAACACCCACCGCATTACTGTGCTGTTTGTGGTGGACGAGGGCCAGCCTCGAATCCCGCTGGGCGCGGTGCAGATTTACGATATTGCGGCCCCCCCGGCGCCGATGACCGCGCCCTGAGCGGCCATGGCCAGCATCACGATCATCATCCCCGCCCGGTTCGCTTCGAGCCGTTTTCCAGCCAAGCCGCTTGCCTCCTTGATCGGCCCGGACGGAATCGCCCGACCCGCGATCTGCTATACTTGGCAGGCCGGGCTTGCCGCTGCGCGGGCGCTGGGGCCGGGCGCGCGCTGCGTGATCGCCACTGATGACGATCAGATTGCCGATGTTGCCCGCGCTCAGGATATGCAGGTGGTGATGACCCCTGTTGGCTGCGCCAATGGCACCGAACGTTGCGCCGCCGCACTGTCAGCGCTGGGCGATCAGCCGGATATCGTGATCAATCTGCAAGGCGACGCTCCGCTGACCCCGGCAGCAATGGTGGTGGCGGTCGCTGCGCTGCTCGATCGCGATCCGGCATTGGCGATGGCCACCGCTGCTGTCCCGGCCAGCCCTGCTGTGCTGGCGCACCTTCAGTCTGATGCAGCGGCGGGTCGGGTCGGAGGAACGACGGTGGTGTGCAACAGCGCGGCGCGCGCGCTGTATTTTTCGAAATCGGTCATTCCCCACGTTGCGCCGGGCACCACCCCGCGCGAAAGCGTGCTGCTGCATCTGGGGCTTTATGCCTATCGTCCTGCCGCTCTGGCCGCCTATGCCGCGCAAGCGCCAGCGCCGCTTGAGCTGCAGGAGGGGTTGGAGCAGTTGCGGTTCCTTGATGCAGGCTTGCCGGTGGGCGTCACGGTGTGCGCTGCGCCGGGGTGGGAAATGATTGAGCTTAACAACCCCACCGATGTTCCCTTGATCGAGGCCGAGCTGGCCCGCCGCGCTGCGATGGAGCCTTTCTGATGTTACCCCAACTTCACCGCGCGCCCGGCGCACCGCCCTTTCTTATTGCCGGCCCTTGCGTGATCGAAAGCGAGGCACTGTGCCTGTTGATTGCAGAGCGATTGCAGGCGATTGGTGCAGAACTGGGTATTCCGATCATTTTCAAGGCCAGCTTTGACAAGGCCAACCGCACATCGGTGAACGGCTTTCGCGGCCATGGGCTTGAAGAAGGGTTGCGGGTGCTCGAAAAAGTCCGGCAGGAAACCGGGCTGCCGGTGCTGACCGATGTCCACCTGCCCGATCAAATCACCGCCGTTGCTGATGTGGTGGACATGATCCAGACCCCGGCCTTTCTCGCGCGGCAGACCGATCTGATCATGGCTGCTGCGGCAAGCGGCTGCCCGGTCAACATCAAGAAAGCCCAGTTCATGGCGCCTGCCGATATGGCAGCAGTGCTGGGCAAGGCACGCACTGCGGCCCAAGGTGCGGGTATCGCCGATCCGCAGATCATGCTGTGCGAACGCGGGTCCAGCTTCGGCTACAACAACCTCGTGGTCGACATGCGCGGGCTGGTGATCATGCGCGATATGGGCGCTCCGGTGGTGTTCGATGCGACCCACAGCGTCCAATTGCCCGGCGGCGGCGGTGATCGCTCGCTAGGCCAGCGCCAGTTTGTCGAACCGCTTGCCTGCGCGGCGATGGCGGTCGGGGTTGATGGCCTGTTCATGGAAACCCACCCCGATCCTGATAGCGCGCTGTCCGATGGGCCTAATATGGTTCCGCTGGACGCGCTGGCCGGATTGTTGCGCAAGATCGCCGCCATCGCCGCGCTGGGCTGAGATGGAGCCAGAACCTATTCTCGCCATCCCGCCGTTCCCCGGCGCACGGGCACCGCGTTTCGCCACGCCCGGCGGTGAGGGGATTGGCGATCCGGCAGAGCTACTGGCCGCGCTGGCAAGCCACCGCGTAGGGGGCTGTTACTGGGGCGTTCAGACATCCTTTCCGCCGCGCGGCTTCGTGCTGGATGGCACAGTGGCCCCGCTGCCGGGTGCGCTCCAATGGGATCCGGAGGCTGATCCCTGGCCTTTGCTTGACGCCGCTGATGGTGTCCGCCTGCCAGACGGGGACCCGCGCGCGCTGCTCGCTTTGGCGGCCGCCCTGCCGCTGACGCTGGTCGATCACGATGGCGGTGATCGCGATGCAGGCCAAGACGATGCAGCGCATCTGCTCGCACAGCACCTTACCGGCTGGCATTGGCAGAACCCCTTCGACGGTCGCAGCCTGTCGGTGCTTGATGCTATTGCCCTGTGCGGGTTCTGGCGGCAGTTGATCGACGCCAATCGGCGGATCCATTCGGTGCTGGGGATTGCCCATTGGAAGAAGCCCACCGTCACACCGCTTTTATGGGCAGGCGCGCCGGTGCCTTATGGCCGCGCACTTGCCACCATGCCGAACGATGCGGCGGTTGCGATCTGGCGCACCCGGCTGCCCAAGGCCCAAACGCGCGCCATCGCCGCCACGCGTGCGCCCATCATCGAAATCGAGGATGGGTTCATTCGTTCCGCCGGGCTGGGCGCGGATTGCGTGCCGCCGCTGTCGATCATCGTCGATGAAGAAGGCCCCCACTTTGCTCCCGGCGCGCCAAGCGGCATTGAACGATTGCTGCAAGACGGCGCGTTTCCACCTGATCTTGTGGCCCGCGCGCGCGCGCTGCGCGAAGCGATCGTCGCGGGCGGTTTGTCCAAGTACGAAACGGGGGCCACCGCGCCCCTGCCGCGCCCCGGCGGGGATCGCCGCCACGTTCTGGTGCCGGGGCAGGTCGAAGATGATCGCGCGGTGACCAGCGGTGGGGCGCTGCCTTCAAACCTTGAACTGTTGCGCCGGGCGCGGGCCGAAGCGGGGGCTGATGCCTACCTGATCTACAAACCCCATCCCGATGTGCTGGCCGGCCACCGCCGCGGGCTGATCGCCGATCACGATATGGCCGCGCTTGCTGACCGTGTGGAAACAAGCAGCCCGATGGCTGCGCTGATCGCGATGGTTGACGAACTGCACGTCAACAGCTCGCTCGCCGGGTTCGAGGCGCTGATGCGGGGCAAGCGAGTGACGGTTCATGGCGTGCCGTTCTACGCGGGCTGGGGCTTGACCATCGACAAGGGGCCAGTCCCGCCCCGGCGCACAGCGAAACGCACGCTGGATGAATTGGTGGCTGCGGCGTTGCTGCTTTACCCGCGCTATTTCGATCCGGTGACCGGCCTGCCATGCCCTGCGGAAGTGGTGGTGGAGCGGTTGGCGAGGGGCGACGTGCCGCATTCCGACCTGACCATGTCGGCGCTGGTGGTTGGCAGGCGATTGCAGGGTCGGGTGCGATCCACGCTTGACCGCTGGCTGGGATCGAAGGCCATCGGCGGCGGCTGACGGGATGAGTGGGTCGGAGTGACCTTCATCGACGCCCGCCAAGTTTTATCTCAACACCTGAGGATTCCTGAAAATGAATGCGATTATCTCGGTTGCAGACCTGGTGCGCACCAGCGGGGTTGCGTTTGGCACGAGCGGCGCTCGCGGGCAGGTGGCCGCCATGACCGACGAGGTCTGCGGCGGCTATACTGAGGGCTTCCTTCGCCATCTTATCGACGAAGGGGTCTGGCGCCGGGGTGACGAGGTTGCACTTGCAGGCGATCTGAGGCCCTCGACCCCCCGCATACTTGTTGCCTGCGCTGCTGCCGTAGTGCGTGTTGGCGGGATCGTTCGTTTTTGCGGCTACGTCCCGACACCGGCGCTGGCTCTCCACTCTCTCGCCAAAAATATCCCGGCGATCATGGTGACTGGCAGCCACATTCCCGATGATCGCAATGGGATCAAGTTCTACCGGCCCGAAGGAGAGATTCTCAAGGAAGACGAGCCTGGCATCCTCAGCCAACGGCTTGATCCGGGCGAATGGGACAGGTCAAATTCACCCTCGCTCCTTCCGTCATTACCAAAGCCAGTTGACATTATTTCCGCCTATCGTGCGCGCTATGTCAACGCATTCGGATCACAGGCGCTGGCAGGGCGCAGGGTCGGCGTTTACCAGCATTCTGCGGTCGGACGCGACGTGCTTTTGGAAATCCTGTCGGCTTTGGGAGCGGTCGTCGTCCCGCTTGGGCGGTCAGAACATTTCGTTCCGGTCGATACCGAAGCGGTGCGCGAGGAAGACCGCACCCTTGCTCGGCAGTGGGCAGTGGAGCACGGGCTCGATGCCATTGCCTCTACGGACGGTGACAGTGACCGTCCGTTACTGTCGGACGAGCATGGGGAGTGGCTGCGCGGCGATGTGTTGGGCGTAATCTGCGCACGCGAACTTGGAATGCGGACGGTTGTTACGCCTGTTTCCAGCAACAGCGTGGCCGAACGCTGCGGTGCTTTCGTAAAAGTCGAACGCACCAGGATAGGCTCCCCCCACGTGATCAAGAAAATGAACGAAGCCAAGGCCGAAGGCGAACAGAAGATTTGCGGCTTTGAGGCGAACGGTGGCTTTCTTTTGGCCGACGCCATTTCGCTTGAAGCCGGTCAGCTCCCGGCGCTCCCGACGCGCGATGCTGTGCTGCCGATTATTGCGGCGCTGGTAGCGAGCGCAGGGGGCTCTTTGAGCCAGCTGGTCAGCGCCTTGCCGAAGCGCTTTACGGATAGCGATCGTCTGCCCGATTTCCTGCCAGCACGGCGCGACGCTCTAATGGCGGCACTTCTTCAGGTTGAGGGCCAACAAGCCCGTTTCACAGGCGCATTCGGCCCGTTCGCAGAAGCGCCGCTGACCAATGTTGATTTTACCGACGGTGTGCGGATGATCTTTGCCAATGATCGGGTCATCCACCTGCGCGCCTCGGGGAATGCGCCGGAATTGCGCTGCTATAGTGAGGCAGAAACACCGGAAGTAGCGCGCGGCTTGATCAGCGCCACGCTTGCTTCGATCGAGGCAAATTGGCCATAATAATGAGAAATCTGACCTTCGTCGCCCGTTCCAATCCATTTGGCGCGCCATAAAAGCCGAAAGCCGCCTTAACGCGCGGCAGAGCGATAAACCTCGATGGTCTCTGAGATACACTTGTCCCACGAGTATGTGTCGGCAACCGCCCGCCCGGCGGTGGAGGCAGCGCAACGCCAGCTTGCATCTTCAAGTGCTTCCAATAGCCCATTGGCAAAGGCATCCAGGTCATCAGGCTGAACTATTCGCGCGGCACCCTTCGCTACTTCCGAAAGGCACGCTGCGTCTCCGATCAGGCATGGCGCACCTTGTGCCATTGCCTCCAATACGGGAAGCCCGAAACCTTCGTAGCGCGATGGATATACAAACAGCGCGGCACCGGCATAAAGCGCGCCAAGGGTTGGCTCGTCGACGAAGCCGAGTAGCCGGACTGTCCCGTCTGTGGCGGCAGCTTCTATTTCAGTCATCAGAGCATCGTTTCTCCATCCGCTTGCACCGGCAAGTACGAGTGGGAAACGTGCGCGGATGGCTGGCGCTAGCGCTGCGTAGGCCCGAACCAGTTCTGCGATCCGCTTGCGCGGCTCGAATGTGCTCACACACAAGATGTAGCCATCAAGGCGAAGGTCTAAACCCTGCAAGCGCGCGAGATCGGGCTTCAGCCCTGCTGTCGATGCGGCCAGCGGCACCGCCAGAACCCTGTCTGGGCGCACACCAAACATAGCGATCAATTCCTGCCGCACAGTCTCGGTGTCGGTAATCAGCTTCGTGGCCCTGGCGAGCGTTCTCTCAAACCCTTGCTCGAACGCCCTCACCCGTTCGGCTGGGTGCGTTTCAGGAAAGAGAAATACCGAAAGATCGTGGATAGTCGCTACGCCGCGCTCTGCCCATTCGGGGAGAAAATAATTGGGGCTATGCACGATGGTGCCTTGCAACTTGCGGCGGCGCTGCCAATTCTCATACTGGCGGCGCCAAACTGCCCGCCGCTCTGGGCGCCAATTGTCCTGTAGCAGCGCTTGAGGGTCATCTAACCAGTGGTCGCCCCTGAAATAGCTGATATTTGACGCGCCCATCCTGACCGGAAGTCGCTCGGTAAGTTGCAGGCAATATCGGCCAATCCCTGTCAGCCGCGGCCCCAATGCATCGACTGACAGTGCCACCGTCAGCGCGTCAGGCATCCAGCATCCAGCCAATCGTTTCTTCAAGGGTTGGCATGGCGAGTGCACCAATCACGCTTTCCAGCCGGGCACGGCTGCCGCACAGGCTTTTGACCTCGTCCGCCCGAACAAACGCCGGGTTCACTTGCACCTCCATGTGGTGGCCTGAGAGCCGCTCAACCATTTCGATGACTTCAGCGAGCGAGCGCGCTTGACCCGAGCAGACATTGAACAATCCGCCGATCGCACCCTGCGCGTTCAGCAGCCGAGCATAGCTATCGACAACCGCGCGCACATCGGAGAAATCGCGGGCCACATCAATATTGCCAAGCTCGATAACCGCCTTGCGCTGCTTGGCATGGGCGATGATTTTGGGGATAATGAATTGCTCGCCTTGACCTAACCCAGTGTAATTAAACGGTCGCACCGTGATAATCGGCAGGCGATCTGCATAAAGCCGGGCGAGCATTTCACAGGTGAGCTTGGTGATGCCGTAATCATTGGCCGGCTCTGGAGGAAGGCTTTCATCCAGCACCCCATCACGGCGGTTGCCATAGACATTGGCGCTGCTCGCCACCAACACGGCCTGCGGCTGCCGAGAAGCGCTTGCAAGCGCGTGCAACAGGTTCCGTGTGCCAAGGATGTTGCTGCTGTAAAGTTCAGCGGCATCGCCATGCGCGACAAAGGCAATCGCGGCGAGATGAACCACCTTATCCGGTTGCACGTCCTCGACCATGCGGGCAACGGCGCTCAGGTCACGCAGATCAGCGACATGAGCCCTGTGCAACAGCGACGGCGCTTCGTCGCTCGCGTGATGCACCACCCCGTGCAGTTCATGGCCGTCGCGCGCCAACCGCTCCAAGAGATGCCGGCCTGTGAAGCCACCCGCGCCAGTTACAAGAACCCGTGCCACCACGCGCCTCAGAACGAAAAGCCGGCTGCGTTGCGGCGCAAATCCGCTTCAACCATCATCCGGCACAATTCTTCAAGGTTGGTCTTTGGCTCCCAGCCCAGATCGTTTCTGGCTTTGGCAGGGTCACCGATCAGCAGTTCGACTTCGGCCGGACGATAAAACTGCGGATTGATCCGCATGACGGTGCGACCAGTGGCAGTATCGATTGCCGTTTCGCCTTCTTCCTTGCCGCTGAATTCAACCGCAATCCCCGCCGCCTTGAACGCCATCCGGACGAAATCGCGCACGGTTTCGGTGCGGTTGGTGGCCAGCACATAGGTATCGGGCTGATCGGCCTGCAACATGCGCCACATGCCTTCGACATATTCCTTGGCAAAGCCCCAGTCGCGTTTTGCGTCCAGATTGCCCAGTTCCAGGCAATCGAGCTTGCCCAGGCTGATCTTGGCGACGCTATCGGTGATCTTGCGGGTGACGAATTCGCGGCCGCGCAGCGGGCTTTCGTGGTTGAACAGGATCCCGCTGCTGCCGAACATACCGTAGCTTTCGCGGTAGTTCACCGTGATCCAGTGGGCATACAGCTTTGCCACGCCATAGGGGCTGCGCGGATAGAACGGGGTGGTTTCGATTTGCGGGATGGCCTGCACCTTGCCGAACATTTCCGAAGTGCTGGCCTGGTAGAAACGGATCGCCGGGTTGACGATGCGGATCGCTTCGAGAAGGTTGAGCGGCCCGATGCCGGTGATTTCGGCGGTGGTGACCGGCTGATCGAACGACACGCCGACAAAGCTTTGCGCGGCCAGATTATACACCTCGGTTGCGCCGGAGGTCTGCAGCAGGCGGATCGAGGAGGACAGATCGGTGAGATCATATTCGACCAGCTTGAGATTGGGGTGCTGTGTCACCCCCAATTCGTCAGTGCGCCAGAAATTGACAGAGCTGGTGCGGCGATAGGCACCGTAGACCATATAGCCTTTGCCCAGCAGAAGCTCAGCCAGATAGGCCCCGTCCTGCCCGGTGATCCCGGTGATAATCGCTGTTTTCATTCGAAATTTCCGCCTTATTGGTCGATAAATAGTTGTTATTGATATTACTGACGTAATATTTGTGTTCCAAATCGGACTAAAGCTGATGCCCCATCGGAATATAGCCTTGTTTCAACGCCTTCTGTATAATCCGCAACATCGATGACAATTTTCTCTGTATGCCAGCTTCCACCGGCGACAGCCTGGATAAGGGCTTCGCCGTGGGTCACGGCGCCAAACTGGGAGACAACATCGACTTTAATCGGTCCTGACTCGGCCAGAAACTTGACCGTAAAGGACACTTCATATCGGCCCGCTCGCAACGGCACATAAGGCCCATAGAAAACAAAACCCCGATCACCGCTGTCGAGTTTGATGACTGCTTCAGTGCCCTCAATTTCATAAATATCACCAAGGGATTTGCGGAACCGGTTACGGACGAAAGACGGAAACCGCGAAGTGGCAATTGCGTCAGCCACAGCTTCAACTCTCGTAACGTCATCCGACACTTTCTGCGCCACAGCCCACCAAATGAAGGCATTTTCAGGATCACTTCTGCCATCGCGAATACGCGAAGCATGATCGCTGGTAACTTCGGTAATGTCAGACACGGCCTGGCCATTAAACTTGCTGGACCAAATCCCGTCGATCGCGGTTATTTTGAAGCCAGCGGCTTCCAACAATCGCACCACGTCGTCCTGCGAAAGTTCAAGAACGTGCTGCGGCTGCGTATACCCAACTTCCTGCGTTACAAGGCGATTTGGTGAATCGATGCAGATATGCCCCCCAGCCTTAACGACACGAGAGGCCTCCTTAAAAAAGCCCACGATATCACTAAAATAAAGATGCTCGATGTTTTGACCGGAAAATAAAATATCAACCGAGCCAGTTGGAACATCCTTCATGTCGGACACGGAATTTTGGAACCACACTACATTCCGAGGAAGGCCTGCAGGCTTTGGAGAAAAAAGCTCGATGCCATAATGAATGGCAACGGGCCCGTAGTGTTTTTCAATCCAATCAAAATACCAACCGCCGGAACAACCTGCCGAACAAAAAACTTTAGCACCTTTGGGAAGTTTTTCCAAAAGTCGCCCACGCTCCGCATGAACTATTTCATCAAAAGTCATAGGCATCTATAGCTATCCTACATATACTAAAGTTTAAGCATTTAATGCGAGCGGGGCTAATTTATCATCCGAATAATATTATCAAACTGTTTGGGATTTGACCTTCTTGTTCTGATCAATTCATCGCTTATACAAAAAGCTAGAACCCCATGTATTTGCATCTTGGCTTTGATTAATAAAATGGCTGCAGTTTGATCGCTTGCTTTATCCAGCAGAATCAACTGATCACCATTCCACGCCTCTACCTCACCATCCTCTGCCCAATCGTCGACAATATCCAGCAAGTAGCAAGCCAATTTTCTAGCCGTGACAAGCCCAGTCGACGCACTGTTGACGACGACCGGCTCAACATGAACGTTAGGCGGCGGGGAAAGCAACAGGTGCCGCACAAAAGCGCCCCTTGGATCCGCTTGGGCCGTTGACGTATCCATTTCCGCAAGGGCCGAACAATCGACCAGCCATTGCTGGCGGCGCGGTTTTGGAGGGAAATTGCGCGAAATCGATTGGGCGATAGCGACTGCGTCAGCTGGCGCAAGTTGCGGCGCCAAGGCTGGCAACCGCTCCAGCAAACCCGGCAAGCCGCCCTGCGTCTTGTTATAGCTTGCCTCGATGATTGTAACGTAGTCATCGGCACACTTCCGGGGGTCATGGTGTGTCAGCAATCTCGCTCGGCCAGATTGGCCTAGTGTTTCCCGCAGCTTCGCGTCACGATGAAGGCGCTCCAATGCGCCAATCAGTTCATCATCAGAGAACTCATCTGGCAGTTTGATCACGCAGTCATCGGGCAATTCTGCCAGCGCGCCGTGTGCGTTGACTATGGTTGCCAAGCCGGCGTTCCAGCAATCGAGCACGGCTGCTGACGTTTCTCCGCGTGATTTGGTGCGCAGCTGTGTGGCTGCGTCGGCTGCGAACAACCACCGCTCATAATCGGCTTGGTCGACAAAGCCGGTGATGCGAATGCGTCCCCCGGCCCGCTCTATGCGCCGCGCTATCCCTTCTCCAAAAGGCCCGCCTTCATTCTGACCAACAAACACAAGCTGGCAATCAGGCTGACGCGCCAGTTCCGAATTGAGCCATGCGTCCAGCAGGCGATCATTCAGCTTCGTACGAGCCAAATGGCCGAAGGCGCAGACAAGGAAATCGTTTGCGCCAATGCCCAGCGCTTCCCTCGCCTGCCGCCGAAGCCGGGACTTTCCGCCGTCAGGCGGAAATGCCTTTGCCCTGCGCAACAGGGGCAAATGTGACCATTCCCCGGTCGCTGGATCACCATGCCATGTTTTGGCAAGGTCAACTCCATGCCGGGAATGGAAGATAACCCCCAGTGCGTCCCGAAACACGTCGCCATTGCAGGGATAGGCCCAAACCACGTCCGCAGAATCACTTGCTTGAAACCGTTCTTGCCCGGCACGCCACCCGTGATCGGTCAACAAAGTCTTACCCCAAAGGCCTGGCTTTGCTCCGGTAAGATCAAGGTGCGCGACGATTCCAGACAGAAAGAAATCATGCAAAACAACAATGCCCGGCATGTCGCGCAGCAAATCGAACATGTGTGAATGAAAATGTGAATTACCGAAATGATACATCACGCGGTCGAACGCGCGGTAGTTCCGCCTGAACCATTCGACATTGCGCAGCGGGGCATTTGCAGACACCCACGTGTCAGACAACGGTTCGTCTTGGCACACGATCACATCAATATCGTAATGTCGTGAAAGTTCGGGCAGCAATTCGGCGCTGTAATCGGCGATACCGCTGCGGGCACCGGGCAACGGCGACAAATAGGCCAATTTCGGCCGACGTGCTGACGGCTGTGGGGTCTGCTTCGGCGTTGCAGACTGTTCGCGGCGCGCGACCATCTGCTCCACTGCCTGCCACGCCGCCTGAGCCGATTGTTCCCACGAAAACTTGCGGGCTTGTTTCGCGGCATGACGTGTCAGCATCTTGCGAAACGGATCGTCGGTCAGGCCTTTTTTCATAAGCGCGGAAATCGCATGATCGTCACGCGGGTCAAACATCGCCTTGTCCAGGCCGATCACTTCAGGCAGGCTCGATGTATTGGCACCAATCGTCGGACGTCCGCAGGCCATTGCCTCTAACGCAGGCAAGCCGAACCCTTCGTGCCACGATGGAAACACGAACAAGGTGCAAGCATTATAAAGCGATAGCAGATCATCTTCCGGCACAAAGCCGGTCATAACCAGCTGCTGATCGGAAAGGCCTGCATCGCGGGCGATCCCTTCGAGACGCTGTTGGTCGGCTTCATGTGCGGCGCACACGATCGCTAACTGATGGCGATCCCGCACCGCCTTTGGCAGCAGGCCGAAGGCTCTTATCAATCCTTCGATGTTTTTACGGTGATCAATCCCGCCCGTATACATGACGTAGGGCTTGTTCAGACCATACGTAGTTTCCAGTGTTTTGCGGCGCGCGTTGGTTACGCGAACAGGTTTGAATTCTGCATTGCAGGCGGTGCTGATATTAACGACCTGCTCCGCCGGAAAGCCAAGGTGATCGACAGCCTCCCGTCCTGACGAAGCGGAGATCGACAAGAGCATGTCCGCGCGGCGCAGATGATCAAGCTTGCGATGATACCACCGCGACACAGGCGGGTTGCTAAGATAGATATCTTTATAAATTAACGGTATCAGATCATAAAGAATAACGGCTTTGGGAACCGTCGTTTCGAATTGGCCAATGGATGTAACGGCATCATCGATGAGTCCCTCAAACAGCGAGGTGACGAGAACGGCGCTTGGCCGCAGGCTGGCCAGAAATGCTTCGTAAATGATTTCAGTGGCTATGCGGCGTTGATCATTGGCAGGATCAACCGCCGAACACGGAACTGCGGGCGACCAAACATGGATGGCATCGGTTGGAAGCAGATCGGAAAATTCAGCCTTGATCGGCTCAATAGTATCGGCAAACGCACCATTTAGAACAAGCAGCACTTCGTGGTCTGCACTTTGCCGCACAATTTCCTTGACCAGCGCCAAGGTGTATCGCCCGATGCCGCGATGACGGCTGCCGCTGGACTGCGCCCCCTGCATATCAATGATAAGCCGCATTGTGTCAGAGCCTTTCATAGCTGCGCATAAGCCGCCGATATATCTGGCCTGATGCCGCGGGCAGTTCAGCGCCAGGATCAATCGGTTCGGGGGTGTTTTCAGGATTCTGTCGGGGCGTATTCGCAGGCGCTGCGACCGGCGGCTCCGTCGGCGGCGCGGTTGTGCGTTCAGCGATCACTTCGGTGCGCGCTGCAATCTGCCTCACCGCGCGCGCCAATTCCGCCTGTCCACCACTCATCCGGCCGATCTCATTGGCAAGAACCCGCAAGTGGCGGTGGGTGGCGTGGTTGCCTTCGGCGCCGGTGATCAGGCGCACCAGCACGCCCACCAGCGGCAATGTCGCCCAGCGGTGCCGCTTGATCGCGCGGTCCAGCCCCGCGACGCCGGGAATAAACGCGCGCCCTTCCGGTGAGCGGCGCAGCTGCCTCAGGATCGCCAGCTTGTGCGCCCCTGCGCGCAGGCGGTTGAGGTAATACACCTCGCCCTCGTGATCAGGCGCGCGGCCCAGCACGGATTGGTAGGCGGCATGAATGAACTCGCGGTCATGCGGAGCCAGCAGGCGCGGCACAGATGTAATCGGCTCGTCGCTTTCGGTCATCTCGAAGTTCCCGTATTGGAAGGCGGCATCTGCAACCGGCGGGTTACCGGGATGAGACAAATTGCCCCCCCGGTCCGGCAGCGGCGCGGTCGGCACCACGGCCTCGCGCTGGAATTGCCGGATTGCCGTGGCGTGCTCGGCCAAGGCCACAAGCGCGGCGCGCGGCGCAAGCCACCGGACAAGTGTAGCGCGAACACGCGGTAATTTAACAAAAAAATCAGGCGAGGCCACCAGCAATTCTGTGGCACGCCGCAACTGCTCCTCGCGCCAGGCGATATGGCCGTTCAACCGATCTATCTCGGCCTGCAAGCGGCCGTGCTGATCCGCGGTTTCGCGTTGCGATGATGCGAGGTTTTCGGCGAGGCTATCGCGCTGTGCTGTTGCTTCTGCGAGTTGCTGCGCCAACATCGCTTGAACGCCAGTCAGTTTGGCGATTTCGTCCGTGGCACTGCTAAGCTCGGCACTGTGCAAGGCCCGATCAGCCGCCGCATCGGAACGCGCCGTGTGCAATTCTTCTTCCGCACGCTCAAGCTGTCGCTCAATATGCTCGCGAAGGACTGCGGCGTCAGCAATGCGTTCGGTGTGAGCTTGCGCCATGGTGACAAGCCGGCCTTGGAGGTGGCCAACTTCGCGCAGCACTTTTCCGTGATCCTGCCGCAAGGCGTCGAGCGCGGCGGTCGCGTCGGCCAGCTGTTGCTTGACCTTGCCCAGTGCGGCCTCATTTTCGGTAAGTTGGTTCTGCGCCTCTTCACACTCTGACGCGAGGCGAGCTTTCTCGGCGTTGTCCGCCGCCTCTATTGCATCGATACGCGCAAGCAATTCTGTACGAACTTCGGCAATCGCCTCGTCTTTTTCGGCGCAAACCTGCCCTGCTGAAAAGTGAGTGTCCGAGACTTGAAAGCCGTCAAAGACATTGGGGCATTCCGCGATTCTATCACGCAGATGCTCATGGCTTTCGTGGACGAAGAACCGGCTTAGCCCGTCGAAAGCAACGTCATGATAACCGCGCGCAAGCACCATCGCGTGCCACGCGGTGTGGGTCGGTGTTTGTGTGTTTGGTGCTGTTGCTTCGATGACCAGCACAGCCGGGCGAGCGGGATGATCGCCCCAGCTAGCGATGACATCGGCTTCCATTCCTTCAACGTCAATTTTGAGCCAATGGATTGGTTCTGGCCCAAAAGACTCAAACACGCCTGCAAGAGTCACTGTCGGGACCAGAATTTCCCGGCAAAGCCAACCTGCATCCGAGTGCCGTTGCGCGATATCGGCTATGCCGGTTGAAAGCCCGGTTGTTGGTATTTCGAAAAATCTGATGGGGCCGGGCGCGGTCGCTATAGCCGCTTCGATAACCACTTCATCGGGACGACCATTGCGCAAGGCTGCCGCATAAGCAGGCGTTGGTTCAACGTGCAATCCGCGCCATCCGCGCTGATAAAAGGCTAGGCTAACCGAATCTCTTATTGGGTCTTGGCCGCCGACATCAATATATCGTCCAGCCTCAATGTCACAAAAGGCGCGCCACAGGCGTACATCCTCATAGTTTTGTGAATAGCTGACAAAGGTCATCTGCGTCCGCCGTCTCGGATCAGTGCAGTTTCGATACCCAGCCGATTTACAAGTGCAAGTGCGCTGTCGCTCCAGCGTGGAAGGCCGTCGGTGCTTAACGGCACTGTCCGACCGGTGCTACCCAGCCAGGTTTCAATAGAATTGGCGAGGGAGCGAGGGCTGTCATCACTAAAATAGTGGAATACGCCTTCCCCGATCTCGCGGAAAACGGGCAAGTCGCGTGCGAGAACCGGAGTGCCATGAGCCTGCGCTTCTACCAGCGGCAGGCCGAAGCCTTCGCCATAAGAGGCAGCGATCAGCCCACTGGCCTGCGCATATACTTCTGCCAGCAATTCATCACTTGCCGCATCAAGCCAGCGCAGCCTCTTGCCATGTTCAGGGTGGAGCCTCAATTCCTCCTGTAAATCCTCGGTTTTCCACCCAGGTTTGCCAACGATTAGAAGGGCCAAGTTATTTCCCGGCTGTGACCGCCAGAGCTCTGTCATTGCCCTTAAAACACAGCGATGGCCTTTGCGCGGTTCGATAGTTCCAACTGACAAGATGACGCGGTGCTGCTCCATCCAGCTGCGCAAGGCTGTAATCTCTGGAGGCAGACCAATGGTGGGAAAACTCGCGGCTATATCAACGCCCAAGGGAATGGTCGTTATCTCAGGCAGGGCGCGTACGCCCCGTTTCGACAACTCGGCTGCCAGCGCCTGTCCCACAGATTGAGAGATACATATGCATTGGTCCGCCTGGCGAGCGATTAACCCTATCCACCGCGTGAAGTTGCGAACGGTGCTCGGTACGAACCAGTCGGGCCGGTTCAGCGGAAGTAGATCATAGACCATGAAGTTGATCGCGACGCCTTGGCGTCGCCATGATTCGATTTCCCATTCGTTAAGGGGCGCAATATTGGCCGCGAGATCAAGTCCCAGGAAAATATCGCCGGGGCGAGGCCGCACACGCTGTCGGGATTTTGCTGTAGCACCTGCCGTCTCTATGGCTCCATCGCTGGACAGGTGCGCGCGGCAATAGCCGTGATCACGTGTCGCAAAAACCGGAAGGACGATAAATCCTGGCAGCGACATGCTGGAAAGCTGGCCAAGCAGTGCGCGCACAACACGCTGTATCCCCGTGCGCGCATCATTCTGCATAATCACTGAGACATCCACCAAAAGCTGCCTGGAGCTTTGGACAGGCAAAACTTCAAAATCAAACCTGCGCGACATCCAAAGCCGCCGCAAGACACCTTGCACGGTGCGGAACATGGGCGACGACATGCGCTGCACACTCACGCCATTTCTTTGGTGTAGAAATCATAGGCAGCATCGAGTGAAGCGAATTGTTTGAGTTTTCCGTCAATTAACACAGCCGCGCGATCACAGTGGGCGCGCACAAACCCCGGGTCGTGCGACACAATAATGCGCGCCTTGTCAGCACGTTTGACAAACAGTTCTTCGTGGCACTTGGCCTGAAACCGGCTATCGCCAACCGCGACAATCTCATCAATGAGGTAGCAATCAAAATCGACCACCATTGACGTTGCAAAGGCCAACCTTGCGCGCATCCCGGAGGAGTAAGTCCGCACGGGCTCTTTCAGATATACCCCAAGTTCGGTAAAATCTTCGACAAATGGCAGCCAGGCTTCCGGATCAACACCATAAACCCGGCAGATAAAACGCAAATTATCAAGGCCGGTCAACGTGCTCTGAAAGCCGCCCGAAAAAGCAAGTGGCCAGGAAACGCTCATGGTCCTTTCCACAACTCCGCTGTCGGGCATTTCTGCTCCGCTCACGATCCGTATCAGTGTCGATTTCCCCGCACCATTGCGCCCGACAATGCCGATAGCTTCCCCGCGCTGCAGAACCATATTCACACCATCAAGCACTTTGACGGGCCCCGATGATGTCGCGTAGGATTTGTTGACTTGGGCAAGACGTATCATTCCGGTCGCACCTCCCCGGAAATCGCGCGAACTCTCAGCAAGCCGGCGATGGTCAGACCGGCATTCCACGCGGCCATGTATGCAAGATCATATCGCGCATTGATGCTGGAGCCGAAATATCCTTCACGCAAAAATTCCACCCCGTGCACCATGGGGAAAAGCAAGATTGCCTCTTGAGCGGCAGGAGGAAGACTATCGACGAGGAATGCCGCGCCAGATAAGGGAAAAAGAATATAGGCAGCGGGATGCCAGAGCTTGTCGACCAACTCGCTTGACCACGAGAGCGCCCCAAGAAACAGCGCCAAACCAGCGCCGAACCAGGCGAGCATGAGCCACGCCGAAGCTACCTTAACGACATCCTCGGGCGGCCCCAACCACTCAACCCCCCAGAACAGAAGGACAAGCCCAACGAACGACATCGTTGTTCCCGCGACCTCAAGCACTAGCCGCGCCAGAAAGAGATCAATAATCTTCACATTTCTGTGGTATAACAGCGGCAAATTGGGCTCGATGGCGGAGATGCATCGAGCGGGCATGTTGCGCCACAGGAGCACGCTCGAATAACCAGTGATTGCGAATGCAACGATTGGGATGGAGGAATACTGATCGAGTTTGGCAATAGACCAAAGCGCCGTAACGCCCAGTGTGAAGATCATCGGCTCAGCGAACAGCCACAGAAACCCGATATTGTGCCGACCATAGCGCGTTAACACCTCACGCATCAGCAAAGCGCCGAGCACTCTGCGTTGGATCGTCCAGGATTCAGCAAACGAGCCTGCCATCACGTCAATGCTTGTGTTCGCGCACGCCTGCGAGAAGCATGGTAAGAATGCCCCACGCGACCAGTCCGATAATCAGCGTGGCCAGAACGTCGCGAAGCCTTCTTGGTTCGACCGCATCATCCGGAAGGCTGGGCTGGGAAACCCGCTCAACATAGGCCTGCTGACGGCGGGCCTCGTTGCGAGCGTCTTGCAGCGATGCCAGGGCCAGCCCCAATTGCTTGTCGGCGAATTCGCGCCTTAGCTGAAGTTCCTGATATTGTGCGGCTGCGGCTGACAACGAGCCTTCCGCGCCAGCGACCTGTCCAAATTGGTCTTTGATCGCCTGCTCCAAACCCTTGATGCGTACGCGCAGTATGGGGATTTGCGGGTTCGCCGGCGCGACGCTTGAAAGCTGCAGCAATTGCATTTTTGCGCCGATGAGCTCGTCCTGCAGCTTTGAGATCATCTGCAACTGCACCGCAGCTTGTCGCTCAGGGTCAATCACGCCCCGCGTGTTGCGGTACTTTGCAAGCGCCAGTGCTGCTGCCGAAGCCTGCGACTGCGCTTCTGTGACTTCGCGCTCGGCGTATTTGATGAGGTCGCCGCGCCCCCGCTCGTTCAGCTGGTTCACCAGAGTTTCGGCCTGATTAAGCAGGCGCTCATTCATCGTGAGCGAATCCTTTGGAGAAAACGCCCGAACGCTAAGCGTAGTGATACCAGTCTGACTGTCATATTCTACAGCGACCTTGGACTGGTAGTAATCAAACAGATCCTCAAACGAGCCGGAAAATCCCAAAGGATTAAATCGGTTGAAGATCGAAATGTTTTCTTTCCCCCATGCCGACTTGGCGAAACCGTCAGCATCAAGTGCTCGCAGTCCATCGCGCGATTCAATGTAACCTTTCGCCGCCTGTACTTCATCACCAGCGCTGGCAAATCCAGCACTATCCAGAAGCACGCCTATGCCGCTCTTCTGCGGCTTGTCGGGGCTGCGAACCACGAAGCGGCTCTCGGACATATAAACGTCCGACGCGAGCAGCCCAAAATAGACTGCGCTCAAAATGGTCGGAACCGCGACAGTGAGCAGGAACAACCGCCCCATTCCGCGAAGCTTGGCACTCAGCCATGCCAGCGGCTGCGGCAAATGAGACTTTGCCCCATTTGAAATGTGATTGTCCAATGGGACATCGCTCCCTTCAGGCGAAAGTATCTTCGCCGCAGGCGACCCGGTTTCTAACATTATCTCATTGGCTCCGACATGTTTTAACGGGAACTTGTCAGCCTTGCCCCAAGCGCCACAAACCACGCCATATAATCAGTATATTGCCCCTGATTTGCCGCTACTGGCATGGACCTTTAAGGTCAAGCATCGTCAAGATAGATGCGTCTCACCTGCGATCATGTCGCGGTGCTGCGCCAACGGAAGTTCCCTACGCATCTCAAGAACATAGGCATTCCCTGCGCGATCGTATAATGCGACGGATGGTTCTGTGCGGAGGGTGGCGTGCGCTTGCGCTCAAGACTGTTGATGCTATTTTGCCCGGACTCTTTTCAGACCATGACACGCTGACAGTGGCCCGTTTCGTCGTCTTGTGGCGTTCTTTCCGGTGCACTTGCAACCTCTGGGATGGCGCACCTATGGGGGTTAAATACGGCGTGAGGCGTCTAATCCTCATGCTGAACAGGAGTTGCTTCGACGACTTTTGACATGACTCCTTCGGAGTGCCAACAGTCGCGCGGTA
Source organism: Alphaproteobacteria bacterium HGW-Alphaproteobacteria-7 (assembly GCA_002842735.1). GTDB lineage: Bacteria > Pseudomonadota > Alphaproteobacteria > Sphingomonadales > Sphingomonadaceae > Erythrobacter. The sequence continues at coordinate 48,536 of PHEB01000015.1, forward strand.
TTTCCGACCGCATCACGGAATCCTCCGTAATACCATCCGGATCCTTTTAGAATGACCCTTCCCCACATAAGACACTTGATGATCCTTGTGAGCTTCGTTGCGCTGAGCGCATGTCAGGCCTTCGGGCCGGGCAGGGAGAACATATTGGCCGGAGGCTCCGTGCCTGCTCGATCAGGCGAAGCGCCAGTGCCCATCAAGATCATTCAGGTGGGCAGTGATCAAGCGCAGCCGTTGCCGACGGCGAGTGCTTTGCGTCCGTTTTATGATGTCATCCCTGAGGCTTTGCCGGTCGGTACTACCGTGGATGTGGGCGATGCGCTGGAAGTCACGATCTGGGAGGCCCCGCCGGCAACCCTGTTTGGCGGGGCGGCGGCTGATACGAGGATCGCAACGGCCATCAGCACCGCAAGACCGACCATACTTCCGGAAATGCGGATTGGGCCAGACGGGACAATCTCGGTACCCTTTGCCGGAGCGATCCCGGCGCGCGGGCGAACCTTGCAAAGCATCGAGCGTGAGATCGTGGCGCGGCTGAAAGGGCGAGCGAATATGCCGCAGGCCCTGGTACGGCTGGTCGGCAATGAGACTGCGACGGTCACAGTCGTGGGAGAATTCGCGCAATCTGCCCGTTTTCCGCTGTCGCCTAGGGGAGAACGTCTGCTTGATGCGATTGCAAAGGTCGGCGGGGTTAAGCCGCCCATCAATCTGACTACGATCCAGGTCACCAGAGATGGTGCAAGTTACCGTCTTCCGCTTTCACAGATAATTGAGCAGGAAAGAAACAACATTATCCTTGCCCGGAATGATGTCATAACCGCGCTTTATCAGCCTTATAGCTTCACGGTTCTTGGTGCCGCAGGCCGGAATGATGAATTCAAATTCGAGGCTTTTGGCATTTCACTTTCACAAGCTTTGGGCCGGGTTGGCGGCTTGCAGGATGGTCGCGCGAACCCACGCGGCGTGTTCCTGTTTCGCTGGATGGACCGATCCGATCCCGGTGCTCTACGCGATCCGGTAATCTACAACTTCGATTTCAAGGATCCGGCGGTTTATTTCATGGCGCAGCAGTTCCCAATGCAAGACGGCGATTTCATTTATGTCACCAACTCTCCGGTCGCCGAGTTGCAGCGTTTTGTTGGCATTGTTTCGCAAGCCATTTTGCCTGCTGCGACAGTGACGACAATCGTGCAGCAGTAATATGCAGCTTGCGAATGCGTGATAACGACGCGCCACTGCTGCTTGATGTTTCGCGACTGATCTGGCGGCGCTGGACAGGCACACGTCCGACCGGGATTGACCGCATTTGCCTTGCTTGGCTCGACCACTATGCGGCGCAGGCGCAGGCGGTGGTGATCCATCGTTGCGGTAAGGCGATTCTGCCGCAGAGCGTCTCGCAGACCTTGTTTCGGATACTGCAGCGACCTGAGCGCTCCGTGAAGGACGCAACGCAGTTCCGCCGCGACATTGTTTGTCTTGCCTTGCGCCGCGGCTTGCATCTCCGTGACCATCTGGATGGGCGCGGTCGATTGTGGCTCAACCCCGGCCACACCGGGCTCGACGCCGCAGGCATCGCGGACTGGTGTGACAAGCGTGACCTGCGGCCGGTTCATTTGATCCACGATCTCATTCCGATCACCCATCCGCAGTTTTGCCGTGATGGAGAGCAGGAGCGGCACCGGCGGCGGATGCTGGCGGCGCTTGCCACCGGCTGCGGGGTGGTGGCGAACAGCGCACACACGCTGGAAACACTCGCCGAATTTGCCCATACCGAGAATGTCCAGGTTCCGCCTGCGATTATTGCCTGGCCCGGAACCCCGCACTTGCCGATCATCAACCCTCAGCCGCAGGAGCGGGCGACCTTCGTCGTGCTTGGCACGATTGAGGGCCGCAAGAACCACCGGCTTTTGCTGGCGGTTTGGCAGGGGCTGCTTGATGCCATTGGCACAGATGCCGATCCGAGTCATCTGCCGCAGCTGGTGATCGTCGGAAGGCGCGGCTGGCAGGCGGATGATATCTTTGCGATGCTGGATAATCACGATTTTCGTGGCCTTGTCAGCGAGGCCGGGCCGCTCGACGATGCAGGTCTCGCCAAAGTGCTTGCAAGCGCGCGCGCCTTGCTATTCCCAAGCCTTGCAGAAGGTTTCGGCATTCCGTTGACCGAAGCGCTCGCTGTCGGGGTGCCGGTAATCGCCAGCGACTTGCCGGTTTTCCGGGAGATCGGGCAGGGGGTGCCGGAGCTGTTGCCGCCGACCGATCATGCGGCGTGGACTGAGGCAATACTGGACTATGCAAAACCCGCGAGCATGCGCAGAGCAGCACAACTTGCGCGGATCAACGGCTTCCAGACGCCGAACTGGGGCGACCATTTCGCACAGATTGATAATTTCCTGACAGAATTGGGTGCCTGACCCGGCAGGCGACTATACTCACCCCAGCATTGGTCAGGACAGCGCAATATCAGGCGCGTCTTCCTGTTTCATGCCGACGACGTGATAGCCTGCATCGACATGATGCGTTTCTCCGGTGACGCCCGATGCGAGGCCTGACAACAGATACAATGCCGATCCGCCCACATCGTCGATCGTGACATTGCGGCGCAGCGGGGCGTTCAGCTCGTTCCATTTGAGGATGTAGCGGAAATCGCCGATCCCGCTTGCTGCCAGCGTCTTGATCGGCCCGGCGCTGATCGCGTTGACGCGGATATTGCGCGGCCCCAGATCATTGGCGAGGTATTTGACGCTGGTTTCCAGCGCCGCCTTGGCCACGCCCATGACGTTGTAATGCGGCACGACCTTTTCCGCGCCGTAGTAACTCAGCGTCAGGATCGCCCCGCCGCTTTCGGGCATCATCGCGGCGGCGCGCTGTGTGATCGCGACCAGCGAATAGGCCGAAATGTTCATGGTCATCAGGAAATTGTCGAGACTGGTGTCGACATAGTGCCCGCGCAGTTCGTTCTTGTCGGAAAAGCCGATCGCGTGAACCACGAAGTCGATGCTGTCCCACCGCTGTCTCAGCGCAGCAAAAGCGGTATCGAGCGATTCCATGCTGGAAACGTCGCATTCAAAGGTGAAATCGCTGCCCAGTTCTGCCGCGAGCGGGATTACCCGCTTGGCCAGCGCTTCGCCCTGATAAGAAAACGCCAGTTCAGCGCCATGTTCGGCCAGCTTTTTGGCGATGCCCCAGGCGAGCGACTTGTCATTGGCCAGCCCCATGATCAGGCCGCGCTTTCCCGCCATTAAACCGGGCCCCAAATCAGGCATTGATCCGTTCATTCCGTCATCTCCTCGCGCTCTTCGCCAAGCGCTGTGTGCGGCTGTGTCAGCGCCAACGCCGCATTCAATTCTGCGCCAATAACCAGCCCAAGCCCGACGAGCCAGAAAAACAACAAGGTAATCATGCTGCCAGCAAGACTGCCATAGGTCAGGTCATAGGTGAAGAACTGCCGCAGCACCACTGGCAGCGCAGCGGCGACCCCCAGCCACCACAGCATCGTGAACACGGCTCCGGGCCAGCGCGGCGCGCGGGAATTGCGATATTGCGCCGGGGTCAGCCTGACAAACAACACGTAAAGTGACACGGCCAGTCCCAGTGCGGGCAGCAGCCGGGACAATCTGAGGGGCGCAATCACCTCACCCAGCTGCGGCAAGGCGGCAATGATCACCTGTTGCACAGCACCAATTGCCACCTGCGCGAACAACGACAGCATCAACACCACCACTGCCGCCAGCGTCAGCCCGGCGGACAGCAGCCGGGTTTTCCAGAACGCGTGCACCGGCGGCGTGTCATAGGCGCGGCGCAGGATGTCGCGGATCGTTTCGATCAGGCTTGATACCGTCCACAGGCCAACCGCTGCGCCGAGCCATAACAACCAGCCCGAACGCGCATAGATCACGTCTTCGGCGACCGGTTCGATCACGCTGGCAACCGAATCCGGAAGCGCCCGCGCGACCGCAGCGATCATCGCTTCGGCATTGGCCCGCCCGCCGAGCAGATCGAACAGTGCCGCGCCCAGAATGAAGAACGGGAAAATCGCCAACATCGACAGATAGGCCAGATTGCCCGCGTGGATGAAGCCATCGTTGAAGGTGCCGGTGATGACCCGGCGGATCACCTGCACGGCCTGTTTAAAGGGGGCGGTGTCGATCACCGGATAGAGGCCCGCGCGCCCGGCCCGTTACAGGCCGAACTTCTCCCGCGGGCGGGCGGTGTCAACCCAGCCGTCGAGCCGTTGTTCGAGCGCAGCCAGATCTTCGGGAAGCTGGATTTCGAGCGTGACCAGCTGATCGCCGCGTTCGGGCTTGCCATCCACGACTTTGCCGTTCTTCTTCGTCCAGCCCTTGCCCGCCAGCCGCAACACCGTGCCGCCGTTGGTGCCCGGCTTGATCGTCAACATCACCGCGCCATCGACCGTCGGGCATTTGACCTTCGCGCCGCGCACAGCCTCATCAAGGGTGATCGGCAGATCCATGCGGATATTGTCGCCTTCGCGCCGGAAGAACGGATGGCTGCCGACCTCGACCATCACGATCCCGTCACCATATCCGCCGACCCCGAGTTGCCCCTTATCCTTGAGGCGCATGATCGTGCCATCATCGACGCCGGCGGGCAGTTTGAGGTTGATCGCCTTGCCATCGGCCAGCGTGATGCGCTGATCTCGCCCGGCGGCGGCATCGACGAAAGGCACGGCGAGGCGGTATTGGATATCGGCCCCGCGGCGCGGCGGCGGGGGTGGTGGCGGAGCCTGACGGCCAAATCCGCGCCGCGCGCCTGCACCCGGCTGCTGGCGTGTTTTGCCGCCGAACAGCCCTTCGAACAGGTCGCTGAGATCAACATCATCAGGGCCAACGCCGCCAAAATCTCCGCCGCCCGGCCCCGCACCATAAGTGCCGCCGCCTCTATGGCCGCCGCGCGCGCCCATCCCGGCAAAGGGGTGGGCGGGATTGCCTTCACCATCAATTTCACCGCGATCATATTGCGCGCGTTTGTCCTTGTCGGACAACAGATCATAGGCGCGGGTCACATCGGAAAATCTCTCAGCTGCGTTGGGTTTATCCTTGTTGCGATCGGGGTGCAGTTCCTTCGCGAGCTTGCGATAGGCGCTCTTGATGTCCGCTTCGGATGCGGTGCGGGCAATGCCAAGTGTGCTGTAAGGATCGCGCATGGTGATTTAGCTAGGTGCAACAGTGGCAAGTGGCAAGCATCGAGCCGCACGAACGAACAGACGAAATTTACCATGCCCGCCTTTCCCCGGCGGGCGCAGGTGCCTATGTCCCGTGTGCAGCAACATAGTAAGGAAGCCCGATGACTAGCGCACCCCCTCTTGATGATGCCCAGCTTGCCGCCAGTGTGCTGCCCGCCGGGGCCGATCCGTTTGCGCTGTTTGACGAATGGTTCGCCGCAGCCCATGCCAGTGAACCGAATGATTCCAACGCCATGGCGCTCGCCACGGCGACGGCGGATGGCGCGCCTTCGGTGCGGATGGTGTTGTTGAAGGGCCACGGCGCAGGCGAGATCGCGGGTGGGGGCTTCACCTTTTTCACCAACGCCGAAAGCCGCAAGGGCGCGCATATCCGCGCCAATATGCAAGCCGCGCTGCTGTTCCACTGGAAAAGTCTGCGCCGCCAGATCCGTATCGAAGGCCCGCTGATCGAAGTCAGCCCCGAGGCGGCTGACGCTTATTTCCACTCGCGCCCGTTCAAAAGCCAGGTCGGCAGCGCGGCGAGCGACCAATCGCGTGCCCTGCCTGACCGCCAGACCTATTTGACCCGCGTGCAGGAAATCTGGGCCGCGCACGAGGGCGACGGCAAGGTGCCGCGCCCGCCGCATTGGACGGGATTCACGCTCAGCCCGCGCCGGATCGAGTTCTGGATTGATCGTGACAACCGCCTCCACGACCGCCGCGAATTCACGCGCTCTGCGGCCGATGCGCCATGGTCGGACACGCTGCTCTACCCCTGAGGAACCGCAAGATGCCGCAATCGATCCCCTATTGGCACGTCGATGCCTTTTCCGCGGTGCCGTTTGGCGGCAATCAGGCGGCGGTGATGGTGCTCGACGAATGGCTGCCCGATGATGTGCTGGTGGGAATCGCGGCGGAAAACCTGTTTGCCGAAACCGCCTTCGTGGTGCGCGATACGACCGGTGCGGCGGACTGGGAATTGCGCTGGTGCACGCCCGCCGAAGAGGTGAGACTGTGCGGCCATGCGACACTGGCGAGCGGGCATGTGCTATTGCGCCGGGATGGCGGCGAAAGGGTCACTTTTCGCACCCGTCAATCGGGCACCCTCGAAGTGCGCCGCGCAAATGGTGCGTATGAAGTGGGGCTACCCTGCATTGCGACGACCCCCGGTGAATGGCCAGAAGCTTCCGCTTTGCTTGGCGCAGCGCCGCTGGAGACATGGCGCAATCCGCATGGCTACGACCTCTTTCTCTATCCCGACGCGGCGGCAATTCGGGCGTTGGAGCCTGACCTGCGCGGGCTTGCAAAGTTGGGCAATAATCTGTTCGTCTGCACTGCTCCGGGGCAGCGCACAGATATTGTCAGCCGCGTGTTCGTCCCCGGCGGCGGGGTGGATGAAGACCCCGTGACCGGCGCCGCCCACGCCGTGCTCACCCCGTTCTGGGCCAAAAAGCTGGGCCGTGATCACTTTACCGCGCATCAGGCGAGCACGCGCGGCGGCGATCTGACCTGCCGCAAGGACGGGAACCGCGCGTGGCTCGGCGGGCCGTGCGTCACTGTGGTTGAGGGGACCTTCTACCTCTAGCCAGCCAACCATTCCGTGATCCCCCGCGCCCCTGCGCGGGAGCGCGCTGCTTTATCTCACCGGATACAAATCCAGCACATCGGCCGCCTGTTGCAGCATCGGTGGGCGCTGCGCACTGTCCGAATGGCCGAGCCGTACCAGCGTCACGCGCTGTTCGGGCGAAACCAACACATATTGCCCCATATGCCCGATCAGCGAAAACAGGCTTGTCGGCGCGCGGGTCGGGAACAGCGGGTGCTGGCCGGGCTCTGCGCCGGGAATCGGACGGTTGAGCCAGGTCTGGAACCCATAATGCGGGTTGGCGGGGCTGGGGGTCACCATTGCTTCGATCCAGCGTTGCGGCACCAGTTGTTCACCACTGGGCGCGCGGCCTTTCAATCGCAGAAATTCCCCGAATTTGGCCCAGTCGCGCGCGCTGGCGTGCATCAGGCTGCCGCCGATCATCGTGCCTGATGCATCGAATTCGGGCACCATGCTGGTCATGCCCAGCGGGCCGAACAGCCGCACTTGCAGATAATCCGCTACCGCCTGCCGCCGGGCATCGGGCGCGTCGCTATCCGTTAGCGCGCGCGCGGCAATATCGGCGAGGATCACGCTGGTGTTTGATGAATACTCGAACTTGTCACCCGGTTCGGCCTCCAGCGGTTGTTCGCTTGCCCAGCGCGCCATGTCATCGCGCCCGTCAAGAAACAGCATTCGCACTTCGCTGCTTTCATAGGGCGGATCGCCCGCTTCGGTGTGTCGCAGTCCGCTGCGCATTTGCAGCAGGTGGCGCAAGGTAATCTCGGCGCGCGGATCGCCGGGGCGCTGCCACAGCGGCACGGGCGCAGGGGCACCCAGGCTCAGCTTGCCATCTGCGATCAGCATCCCGATCAGCACCCCGGTAACCGTCTTGGCCATCGACCAGCTGATAAAACGGGTGTCCTTGTCATAGCCCGGCCCATAGCGTTCGGCGGCGAGCTTGCCGTTCGCCATCACCACGACCGCGCGGGTTTCACCCAGCCCTTCCATCGTGAACAGATCGTCGATCTGCCGGGCGAGCTGATCCTTGGGTGCGCCCGCATCATCGGTCACAACCGCCAGCGCAGCCTCGGACAGCGGCGTTTCGGCAGGCGGCGCGGCGGTGCATCCGCTCAGTATCAGCAGGACTGGCGCGATCAGGTGCGCGCGGTTATGGCTTCGTTGGTTCAGGGTCATCGCACCCTCAATTCCCGATGTGGAAAGGCTTGGCAATGGCGAAATCACCTTCCCCGACCCGCAAGCGCGGCGCGCGCTTCGGTTTGAACACGGGGCTGTGGCTGCTCGTATTCATAATTGCGGCGCTTGGCGCGGCGGTGTGGGCGTTCCGCGAACCGATAAAAGGTTATGGCAGCATCGCGTCGGCCTATTCGGCGCGGGTCGCCTGTTCGTGCCGGTTCGTTGCCGGGCGCAGCCTTGATGACTGCACCAAGGATAAGCTGGCGGGGATGGAGGCGGTGACGCTGTCGGATGACCCGGCAACCCAAAGCGTGACCGCGCGTTTCCCATTGGTGGCCGATGCAACCGCGACCTACCGCAAAGGCTATGGCTGTGTGCTGGAGAAGTGGGAGGAGTAAGTCCCCACCGATTCAACCTCACCGGCATTCAAGCGGATTTCAAATGCAGGTTCAGAACCTGATCCCATTAATCAGACGGCGGGTCAGTATTCACATCGGCGTCGCCATTCATGGTTGTGGATCCGGATATTCGCAGCTTCTCTTGCCGGTGAACCTGAGACATTGATATTGTATGATCAACGCCCTTGATCGTTATTGCGATGGTTCCCTCCTCAGTATAACTGATCAATCCTTTTTCTTTCAGATACCAGATGTGAAAATCAAATGCTTCGTCGGAACATCCGACAAGTTTTTGCAATGAATATTGCCCAACGCCCGCATCCTGGGCAAAGCTGCGCCTGCGACGATATAGGTGCATCAATAGCTTTTCGTGGGCCTCGCCATCCGAAAGCGCGAGCTGTTCCCCTTCTGCGCTGAATTCGCTTTCCGCAAAGGGGAAACCGATTTTGGCAGCATATTCATCGTCATACTTTGCCCGATCGTCGGGGTTTTTCAATGCTCTGTATGCTTCCAGAACGTCCCGTAATTTGTCGGTATCGGCGGTTTCGGGATGATCGGGATGGTATCGCTTCGCCAGATTGCGATACGCAGTTTCCAGCGTTTGCAGATCGCATCTGGGGTGCACATGAAGAACCGCGTAGAAGTCAACAAAGGCTTGATCAGTCGTCATTCTCGATACCCCCCGGTGCCCTACTCGACTGTCAGCGAGTAAAATGCCCGAACAGTATCGCAACGCGGCCATGCGGACGCAAGACGCTTATCATCTTTGTTGGCCGCTGCACGGCGGAACCGGCTGAGAGGCTGGGAAATGGTCGCGGGTTAGCCCCTCACCCCCGATACAGCCCGTCGATCCGTTCCTGATACCGCTCACGGATCTTGTGGCGTCTGATCTTCATGCTCGGGGTCATTTCCTCGTTCTCGATCGAGAACGCCTCATCCGCAAAGGCGAATTGGCGCACTTTTTCGACCACCGACAGATCGGCATTGGTGCGATCCACCGCGGCGCGCACTGCGTTTTTGAAGGCGGGCAGTTCCTGCAACGCCTTCAAATCGAATTTCTCGTCATTCTCGCGCGCCCATTCGAGCGCCCATTCGGCATCGGGCACAATCAGCCCGACCACGTAAGGCCGCTTGTCCCCGCTCACCATCGCCTGCGCGATTTCGGGCTGGAGCGTCAGCATCCCTTCGACCTTTTGCGGGGCGATATTGTCACCCTTGTCGTTGACGATCATGTCCTTCTTGCGATCGGTGATGACGATCCGGCCCTTGTTGTCCAGGTGCCCGATATCACCGGTATGCAGCCAGGGTCTCCCGTTTTGATCCTCCGGATCGGGTTGCAACGTGCGCGCGGTTTCCGCCTCGTTGCGCCAGTAGCCGTGCATCACCAGCTCGCCGCGCACCAGAATCTCGCCATCTTCGGCAATGCGCACTTCCACGCCCCTGAGCGGCGGGCCGACGGTATCCATCTTGAGGCCGACCTTGGGACGGTTGCAGCTGATCACCGGCCCTGCTTCGGTCTGGCCGTAGCCTTGCAACATGGTAAGGCCCATCGCATCGAAGAAATTGCCGACTTCGGGATTGAGCGGCGCGCCGCCTGACACCATCGCCTTGATCCGCCCGCCAAACTTGGCGCGAATCTTGGGGCGCAGGGTTTTTTCGACGAGGAAATCCACCGGCTTGTCACGCAGGCGTTTTTTGCCCTCTGTGGCTTTACCAGCGATCCTGAGCGCGCTGTCCATCATGAAATTGGCGACTTTGCCCTGCTTTTCGACCTGTTTCATGATCCGTGTGCGCAGAACTTCGAACAGGCGCGGGACGACGACCATGATGGTGGGGCGCGTTTCCTCGATATTCGATGCGAGCTTTTCCAGCCCTTCCGAATAGAAGATTTCCGCACCCACCCCGATCGGCAGATATTGCCCGCCCGAATGTTCATAGGCGTGCGACAGCGGCAGGAACGACAGGAAGCGTTCGTCGGTGATGCCGAAATCTTCGATCAGCACCTCAGCCGCGCCTGCGACATTGCACAGGATCGCGCCGTGGTGCTGCATCACCCCGCGCGGTGCGCCGCCGGTGCCGCTGGTGTAGATCAGGCAGGCGGTGTCATCGCGCTGAATGCCGGCAATGCGCGCGTCTACCGCCGCACGTGCGGCTGCCGCATCGCCGGAAATCAGCGCGGCCCAATCGTGATATTCAAAGCTGCCCGATTGCTGGCGCTTGAGATCCTCGATCCCGATCACGTGTTCGGCCAATCCGGTCTGACCGATCGCGCCAACCACCGGGGCGAGCAGTTTTTCGTTCGAAACGAACACCGCCCTCGCGCCCGAATTATCAAGGATATGCGCGTGATCGCGGCGGGTGTTGGTGGTGTAGGTCGGCACGGTGATGCACCCGGCGGCCATGATGGCGAGGTCAGCGATGCACCATTCAGGTCGGTTTTCCGAAACCAGCGCCACCCGGTCGCCATCATTCAACCCCATGCCGCGCAGGCTTTCCGCCAGCAGGCACACCTGCTCTGCCGCGGAACGCCAGCTTTGGGTCACCCATTGCCCGCCCGCCTTGTGGCCCAGAAACGGCGCGTCGCCCTTGGCATCGGCGCGTTTGAGGAACAGCTCGACGAGGTTCTGCGCCCCATCAATATCCTGCAACAGATGGTGATCCGCAGGATTGACCACCGCGCGGGCAGCGTGAAGCTGTGTGGGGGATTGCACTGGCAAAGGCTCCTGATCCCTTCGAATAGTATTCGGGGTTCATGTGCGCCCCCCGTGAAGCCGCAGATTAGAAGCTGATTGCGGGAGCGGCAAGCGGTGTGCGCAGCAATGTGCTCAAATGCTATTCATAGGCCAGATTGCTTTGCAGGCGCGGGTCCACCGCCACTTCCCAGCCGCCATCGGGCAAAAGCCGCAGGGCATTGGCCTTGAGCGGCGGCGTGCCTGTGCGGATACTGGCATGGCCAAGCGCCTTGAGTGCGGCCTCCATGCCTTCGAGCGCGGTGCCTTCCTCGATCAACACGCTATCGCCAAAGCTCATGATGAACGGCAGGCCCAGCGCACTTTCCGCTGACAGGTCGAAATCCACCACGCCGATGATCGCGCGGGCAACCTGCACCGGGATCGTCGGGCCGCCCGCCGCGCCGATGACCAGCACAATCCGGCCATCGGCATCATAGACGATTGTCGGCGCCATCGACGAGCGCGGGCGCTTTCCGCCTTCGACCCGGTTGGCGACCGGCTTGCCATCGGCTTCGGGGGTGAGGGTGAAATCGGTGAGTTCGTTGTTGAGATAAAACCCGCGCCAATACAGCCCCGATCCGAACGCACCTTCGACGGTAGAGGTGTAGCTGATGGCGTTGCCCGCACCGTCAACAATCGCGAAATGGGTGGTACCATTTTCCGGTTCCTCCGGCCCGTCACCGCGTGCCAGCGGCGCACCGGGCGGCACGCCTGCTTCGGCCTTGGCAAGCGCGGTGTCAGGGGAAATCAGCATGGCACGCTGTTTGAGGTAGCCCGCATCGACCAGCCCGGCGACGGGGACTTCGACGAAATCGGCGTCGCCTGAATACAGCTCGCGATCAGCGTAGGCGAGCCGCTGGCTTTCAACGAACAGATGCCAGAATTGCGGATTGTCCGGGCCGAGCGCGGCCAGATCAAAGCCTTCCAATTGCGCGAGCATCTGCACCACCGCGACCCCGCCCGACGACGGCGGCCCCATCCCGCATACCCGGTAAACACGGTATGGGGTGCATACCGGCGCGCGTTCTTTCGCCTGATAGGCGGTAATATCGGCGGGCGTCATGCGCCCATCCTGCGGGGTTTCGCCCGCCACGTAATTGGCGAGCGCGGCGGCGGCGCTGTCACCATACATCGCCTCTGGCCCGGCCTTGGCGAGCGTTTCCAGCGTATCGGCCAGCGCAGGCACGCGCACCGTCGCGCCAATCGGCAACGGTTCGCCATCGGCACCGAAAAACACCGTGCGTGCGGCAGCGGTCTTGTCCGCCCGGCCCCTGTTCGCAGCTAGTGATTCGTGCAGCCGCCGGTTCATGGTGAAGCCATCGCGGGCGAGCGCAATCGCAGGCTCGAACAGCGCGGCCCAGGGCAGCGTGCCGTGTTTCGCATGGGCTTCGGCGGCGAGCGCGATGTTGCCCGGCACCCCGACGCTGAGGCCCGAAAACACGCGGATTTCGCGCGCCAGCACCTTTTCATCGGCATCAAGGAAGCGATTGCCCGTGGCGGTGGCAGGCGCGGTCTCACGCCCGTCGAAAGTGGTCAGCGCGCCGGATTCGCCGTCAGCGCGCAGCATGAACCCGCCCCCGCCGATGCCCGAGCTTTGCGGTTCGACCACGGTCAGCGCCAGCATCACCGCGATGCCTGCGTCAACCGCTGACCCCCCTTGCGCAAGGATAGCCTCCCCCGCTGCCGTCGCGCGCGGATCGGCGCTGCTGACTGCGCCTGCGGGGATCGGCACCGCAGCAGCGGTTTGCGGAGCGGGTGTGGCGGTGCAGGCTGCAGCAGCAAGAGCCAGCGGGGCGATCAGATGATGAAACAAACGCATGAAACGCTCGCTATTCGCTTCCCACCGCTTCGGCAATGCTGGTGAAGCCATCGCGCCGCATCAGAACCTCCAACCCGCGCACGATCCGCGCGCCAAGCCCCGGCCCTTCATAGACCATCGCCGAATAGAGCTGCACCAGACTGGCCCCGGCTCGGATCCGTTCCCACGCGTGCTGCGCGCTGGCGATGCCGCCCACGCCCACCAGCGGGATTGCGCCGCCGGTCGCCTTGCGGAAATCGCGCAGCCGTTGCAGCGCCAGATCGCGCAGCGGTTCACCCGACAGCCCGCCTGCCTCACCCGCGTGGTGTGATCGCAAGGCGGGCCGCGAAATCGTGGTGTTGGAAACCACCAGCGCGCCCAACTGCTTGTCGATAGCGATCCGCGCAATTGCGTCGATATCCGCAGGCTCCAGATCGGGCGCAACCTTGAGGAAGATCGGCGGGGGCGCGTTACACTCGGCCTCGGCCCGCGCGGCGATCACCGCATCGATCAACGCGGTCAGCGCGGCTTCATCCTGCAAGGCGCGCAGGCCCGGCGTGTTCGGGCTGGAGATATTGACGCACAGATAGCTTGCGAACGGGGCCATCATTCTGGCCATCACCGCGTAATCAGCAATGCGATCCGGCGAATCCTTGTTGGCCCCGATATTGACCCCGACAATGCCGGGCCATGCTGCGCGCGCGCGCAACCGGCCGAGCGCCGCTGCGCCGCCACCATTGTTGAACCCCATGCGGTTGATGACGGCCTTGTCTTCAACCAAGCGGAACAGGCGCGGTTTGGGGTTGCCCACCTGCGGCAGCGGCGTGATCGAGCCGACTTCGGTGAACCCGAAACCGAGGCTGAGCAGCGCATCGGGCACCTCGGCATCCTTATCGAACCCCGCCGCGACGCCGACCGGATTGGGGAAGGTGAGCCCTGCAACCGTAATCGCCAGCCCATCAGGGGCAGGCTTTGATGTGCGAAGCGGCAGCGCGGAAAGCGCGCGAATCGCCAATCGGTGTCCGGTTTCCGGATCGAACGCGAACATGGCGGGCTTGAGCAAATGAAACAGCATGGGAATCGCGCCTATGGCAGTGCGCGGCAGGTGTCGATGATTCGAACAACACACCTTCACGCTTTATCGCCTAACCCCAGGTGAATATGACATTCTTGTAATATGTTACCTTGCCAGCCGATGGATTTTTTTGTCGCTTGCATACAATCCCGCAGACGATTCGTAGGCTAAGGCAATTCTTGCGACCCGAAGGACTCGGAGCATCATTGCAAAGAGTTCCTCAACTTTCATAGGCGGCGCTCCGCAAGGAGCGCCGCCTTTTTTTGACCGTCTCATTTTTGACTGCGGAAACAAATGCAGTAATAGTGGGTTGGGTAAGTTATGGACGCGATCTTTCCTCCCGCTCAATTATCCGAAAGGGCCACGGTTGATCCGCCGCGCCTTACGCCAGCGGCGCTGATTACAATCGATTACATCGCGCCTTCGCAATCCATCGCGCCTTACGTCACCACCCTGTATCATTTCCGCTGCGATGAACCGGTGATTCGCGATATCCAGCCAGCCTCGGTCGGTCATCTGTGCCTGTTCCCGCACGGCACTGGCGAATTGCATTTTGCCGGAGGAAACCGCGACCCCAATCATGCCATTGGCCTGCTCACCCCGCTTTCGCGCGCGGTGGCGTTTGTGATTGATGGGCCATTCCACGCTGTTGGCGCGGCGCTGACCCCGCTCGGCTGGGCGGCGCTGACCGGACTTCATGCCGGGAAGCACCGTGACCGGTTGCTGCCCGCAGGATCGGTGCTTGGGCCTGAAATCGATGCGCTTGGTGCGCAGTTGCTTGGCGCATATCGTGCGGGGACGATGACGGGGCCAGAATGCGCGCTGGCGATCGGCACCTTCATCGAAGGCCGGATACGCCCGATCAATCCACGCCACCTTGAACTCGTCATCGCGGTGGGGTGCTGGCTCAGCTCCGCGTTCAATCCCGAAGCCGGTGCGCTGAACGGGACTGCCGGCTATTCCGCACGGCAGGTGCAGCGCCTGGTCGAACGTTACTTTGGCCTGCCGCCCCGGGCACTGGCGCGCAAATACCGCGCATTGCGGGTCGCCGCGCTGCTTTCTTCCTCGCAATTGTCGCTGGAGGACGAGGCCGAAATCGCCGAAGCCTTCTTCGATCAATCGCACATGATCCGCGAAATCACCCATTTCGTCGGGCGCACCCCGGCGCGGCTGAACGACCGGGAAACGCCCTATCTTGCCGAGATGATCAATTCGAGGAACCTGCGCGAACTGGGGGGCTAGTCGCGCAGGGCTGCATTCTTTACACCGATGAAATTGTGCCAATCTGACCTGAGAGTGACCATGCCCCATTTCCGCGCTGCTTCCGCATTTGCTTTTACCCCCTCGCTGTTGGCGCTGGCGCTGGCGCTGTCTCCGGTCAGCGTTGCCGCGCAGGATGCCGCGCCCGCACCTGCGGCTGACAGCACCGCCAGCGAAGCTGCGGCGATTGATGCGCTGTTTGCCGCCTATGATGCAGAGCAGCTCGCCAACTCTCCGCTTGGCAAGGCCTTCCGTGGCATCCGCGATCAGGATTACGGCAAGTGGGATGATCCTTCCGATGCGGCGGCGGATGCCGAGCTTGCGCGCTTGCAGGATGCAGCCAACCGGATGCGCGCGTCGTTCGATCCGGCGCAATTGCCCGCCCAGCAAGCGCTGTCTTACCGCCTGTTTGAACAGCTGGCCGCGCGGCGCGCCTCGCTTCATCCCTACCGCGACTATGGCTACATCTTCGATCAGATGAACGGCGCGCAAAGTCGGATGCCTGCGTTTCTGATCAGCACCCACCGGGTTGCCAATCTGGCCGAGGCCGAAGCCTATGCCTCGCGCATCGAAGGGATGGGGCCGCAGCTTGACGCGCTTATCGCCAAGGCGCGCGATCGGGCGGACGCAGGCGTGATGCCGCCCAAATGGGTCTATCCTTACGTGATTTCCGATATCGGCAATCTGCTGGACGCAGGCGATGGCAATGCGGTGCTGGAGGATTTCGCCAAGAAGCTCGGCCAGCTTGATCTGCCCGCCGAACAAAAAACCGCCTTGCAGGAACGCGCCCGCGCAGGGTGGAGCACCGCCGTCGCCCCCGCCTACCAGCGCCTGCGCGCCGAAATGGAGCGCCAGCAGGCCATCGCTCCGACCGATGATGGCGTGTGGCGCTTTCCTGAAGGCGATAAATATTACGCCGCGCTGCTCGCAAGCTATACCACCACCGATCTGACCGCCGACGAAATCCACGCCATCGGCCTCGGCGAAGTCGACCGCATCCACGGCGAAATGCGCGGGATTATGGCCAAGGTTGGCTTTACCGGCACCTTGCAGGAATTCTTCGCATATACCCGCGATGATGCGCGCTTCTTCCACACGGCCCGCGAAGATTACATTGCCGATGCCGAGCAATATCTGGCGGCGATGGAGGCCAGGCTGCCCGAATTTTTCGCCACCCTGCCGACCGATCCATTGGAGATCCGCGCGGTTGAAGCCTTCCGTGAACAAAGCGCGGGCAAGGCCTTTTACCAGCGCCCCGCGCCTGATGGTTCGCGCCCGGGCATCTATTACGTCAACCTCTACAACCTGCGCGACATGTCAAAGAATGAACTGGAAGCGCTGGCCTACCACGAAGGCTTGCCGGGGCACCACTTGCAGCTTTCGGTGCAGACCCAGCTTGGCAACCTGCCCGCTTTCCGGCGGTTTGGCGGGGTGACGGCCTATTCCGAAGGTTGGGGCCTTTATACCGAGGAGCTGGGCAAGGACATGGGGTTCTATACCGATCCTTTCTCCGACTTCGGACGGCTCGGCATGGAATTGTGGCGCGCCGCGCGGCTGGTGGTCGATACCGGCATCCACCACAAACGCTGGAGCCGCGAAGAGGCGATGCAATATCTCGCCGACAACACACCAAACCCGGCGGGCGACATCGAAAAGGCGATTGAACGCTATGTCGTCTATCCCGGACAGGCGACCGCTTACATGATCGGCAAATTGAAGATCATGGAGCTGCGCGCGATGGCTCAGGCCGAATTGGGCGATGATTTCGACATTCGCGCCTTCCACGATGTGATCCTCACCAGCGGGCCGGTGCCGCTGTCGATCATGGAGGAAAATGTCGGCAGTTGGGTGGCGGCGCAAAAGGGCGGCTGATCGCCCGCGCGGTTTTTGCGATTGTAATCGGAGCGAATTGCTCCTATTTCTAATTCAGAACGATTTCATCTGAATTGAGAACTATTCGCAATGCGCCTGTCCAACCTTGCTGATTATGCCGTGATCACGATGTGCCAAGCCGCCCTGCATTGCGGCAATGGTCGGGTGAGCGCGGCGGAACTGGCGGCGGAAACTGGCCTGCCAGTGCCGACCGTGCAGAAGCTGGTGTCAAAGCTGACAGCCGCTGGCCTGCTGCGATCAGTGCGCGGCGCGCATGGCGGCCTTCAACTGGGCCGGCCTGCCGCCGCAATCACGGTGGCGGATATTGTCGAGGCGATCGAAGGGCCGATTGCGCTGGCGACCTGCATCGATCACGTCCCCTGCGATTTCGAGGCCGGATGCAGCATGAAACCGCACTGGCCGATCATCAATAACGCGCTGCGCGGCGCGCTGGCGGGGATCACCCTGTCGCAGCTGCGCAATCCCCCTGCCCCGCGCCCGCTCCCCGTGGTTGAGGAACATCTGGCATGAACCAAGACACAGACCTGCAAGCCCGGCCCGAAACCGATATCGAAGCCCGCGAAGCTGCCGCGAAAGCTGCCGATTACGAGCATGGCTGGTCGTCCGACATCGAAACCGAATTTGCCGAAAAAGGCCTCACCGAAGACACTGTCCGCTTCATCAGCGCCAAGAAGAACGAGCCCGAATGGATGCTCGACTGGCGGCTAAAGGCCTTCCGCCTGTGGCAGACCATGGAGGAACCCGATTGGGCCAAGGTCGGCTATCCCGCAATCGACTATCAGGACGCCTATTACTACGCCGCGCCCAAAAAGAAGGTCGAACTCGGCTCGCTCGATGAACTCGATCCCGAGATCAAGCGCATCTACGACAAACTGGGCATCCCCTTGGGCGAGCAGGAAGTGCTCGCCGGGGTGAAGGGCGCGCACAAGGTTGCGGTGGATGCGGTGTTCGATTCTGTTAGCGTCGCCACCAGCTTCCGCGAGGAATTGAAGCGTGCAGGCGTGATCTTCCTCTCGATATCAGAGGCGATCCGCGAATATCCCGATCTGGTGAAGAAGTGGCTCGGCAAGGTCGTGCCGGTGCGCGACAACTACTTTGCGGCGCTGAACTGTGCGGTCTTCTCCGACGGCACCTTCGTATATGTCCCCGAAGGCGTGCGCTGCCCGATGGAGCTTTCGACCTATTTCCGCATCAATGCCGAAAACACCGGCCAGTTCGAACGCACGCTGATCATCGCGGAGAAGGGCAGCTATGTCAGCTACCTCGAAGGCTGCACCGCGCCGATGCGCGATGAAAACCAGCTCCACGCTGCCGTGGTCGAACTGGTCGCGATGGACGATGCCGAGATCAAATATTCGACCGTGCAGAACTGGTATCCCGGCAATGCGGAAGGCAAGGGCGGCATCTACAACTTCGTCACCAAGCGCGCGTTGTGTCAGGGGGACCGGAGCAAGGTCAGCTGGACGCAGGTCGAAACCGGCTCTGCCGTGACGTGGAAATATCCTTCGTGCGTGCTTAACGGCGAGGATAGCGTGGGCGAGTTCTACTCGGTCGCGGTCACCAACAATTACCAGCAGGCCGACACCGGCACCAAGATGATCCACAACGGCAAGAACAGCCGCTCGACGATCATCTCCAAGGGCATTTCGGCGGGCGAATCGTCAAACACCTATCGCGGCCTCGTCCGCGTCGGGCCGACGGCGAGCAATGTGCGCAACTTCACCCAGTGCGACAGCCTGCTGCTCGGCGATCAATGCGGCGCGCACACCGTGCCCTATATTGAGGTGAAGAACCCCAGCGCCCAGATCGAGCACGAGGCGACCACCTCCAAGATTAGCGACGAACAGCTGTTCTACGCGATGCAGCGCGGGCTTGGCGAAGAGGAAGCCGTGGCGCTGATCGTCAACGGCTTTGCCAAGGACGTGCTGAAGGAGCTGCCGATGGAGTTTGCGGTGGAGGCGCAGAAGCTGCTGGCGATTTCATTGGAAGGTTCGGTCGGATGAACAACGCCAGTCTCACCCGTCATTGCGAGCATAGCGAAGTAATCCAGAGCGGCGCGTGGACGCTCTGGATTGCCGCGTCGCCTGCGGCTCCTCGCAATGACGAGGGAGCGATTTCGCCGGAAGGGAGCGTGGGGTGATTGCCGCCCTCACCACAACCGTCACCCCGGCGCAGGCCGGGGCCCAGAGCGGCAAAGTGCAACGCGCATCCTCACTGGGTCCCGGCCTGCGCCGGGATGACGAAGGGGCGATTTTGTTTGAGGGGAGCGTGGGGTGATCAAGTACACACTTCAAGGTGAGGTCGTTCTCGAGAACTACGAGGCAGACGTTAAGCAGCTGCGGATGGACGCTCCAAAAACCAAGGTTAAACGAAAGATGTTCTTCAAAAGGAACCATCTGTGGGTGTCCGATGCGGGACATTTTCACCCGCAAGATCAAACCTTCTTGGCGCTGAAGTTCTCCTAATGACCACCCGCAAAACCCTCGCCCTCAACCCCGAGGCTGCCACCACCGAAGCCCCTGCGCTCAAGAAGAAGGGCCGCGGGTGGGAGATTTCGGATTCGCGGCTCGATGCGCTGCACGAACAGGCGCGCGAGATGCGGCGCCATTCGTCCGACGCGCACAAGGCGCTGGCCGAGAAATTCAGCAAGGCTGATCTGGGCCGCTACACCTTCAAACGCCACGCGGTGGTCGGCAGCGCGATTGTCGATTTCAACTGCCACAACTTGGGCCTGGCCCTCGCGATTGACGAGGAGGGGCAGAACGATGCCCTCGCCAAGCGGCGCGACAAGAGCCTCGAAAGCGTCGGCATCAAGGTGATGCGGATCGCGGCGACCGACATCCTCGAAGACATCGACGCGGTGCTTGGGCGCCTGACCACCACCATGCGCGACCGGATCACCGAACGCAAAGCCGCCGCCCGCGCGCACAAGGCGGCCAACCCGAACCAAAGCTACGACCGCCCCAAACCGCGCGGGGAGCGCAAGGGATGAACCCAACCCCCTCCTCGTCATTGCGAGGAGCCGCAGGCGACGCGGCAATCCAGAGTCTGCGTGTGCCGCTCTGGATTGCTTCGCTCCGCTCGCAATGATGAAATGAAAGAATGATGATGCTTGAAATCACCAACCTCCACGCCACCGTCGGCGGCCCGGACAATCCCACCCCGATCCTCAAGGGGCTGACGCTGCACGTCCCGGCGGGCGAAATCCATGCGATCATGGGCCCCAACGGCGCGGGCAAATCGACGCTGGCGAACGTGCTGGGCGGCAAGCCGGGGTATGATGTGACCGCAGGCAGCGTGACCTTCAACGGGCAGGATTTGCTCAGCCTCGAACCGCATGAACGCGCGGCGGCGGGGCTGTTCCTCGGCTTTCAATACCCGGTCGAAATCCCCGGCGTTTCCAACGTGCAGTTCCTGCGCGAAGCATTGAACGCCCAGCGCAAGGCGCGCGGCGAAGAACCGCTGTCGGGCGGCGAATTCCTCAAGCTGGCCAAGGACAAGGCGGCGCTGCTGCAAATGGATATGGATATGCTCAAGCGGCAGGTGAATGTCGGCTTTTCCGGCGGCGAGAAAAAGCGCGCCGAGATGGTGCAGATGGGCATTCTCGGGCCCCGCTTTGCGGTGCTGGATGAAACCGATTCGGGCCTCGATATCGATGCGCTGCGGATCGTCGGCGCAGGGATCAATTCGATCATGCGCGCACCTGACAAGGCGGTGCTGCTGATCACCCACTACCAGCGCCTGCTCGACGTGGTGAAGCCCGACAAGGTGAGCGTGCTTGCCGATGGCCGGATTGTCGAAACCGGCGGCCCCGAACTCGCCCTGCGGCTGGAGGCCGAGGGTTACGACGCGGTGATGGCGTGACGTTAGCGACCCTCCCTACTCGCCGCGATGAGGCGTGGCGCTATGCCGACATGGACGGGCTGGCGCGGCTTGGCGTGGCAGCGCTTGACCAATGGCAGGCGATTGACGTGGGCGCGGGCGAGAGCGTGACCCGTTGCCTGATCGTCGGCAGCGATGCGCCCGAACTGCACCGCTTCCGCGTGACGCTGGGCGAAGGCGCGCGCGCCGCGTTCTTCGTCACCAATGCCGGGCAGGATTACACCCGTGTCGAAATGGAAGTGCACCTTGCCAAGGGTGCCCATTTCGAATTTGGCGGTGTCACCATCGGCGGCGGCGATTCCACCCGCGAATTCGTGACACAGGTTGTTCATGCCGAACCCGAGGCGACCAGCAACCAGACGGTGCGCGCCGTTCACTGGAACACCGGCACCGGCAACTTCCTCGGCGAAATCAAGGTCGCGCGCCACGCGCAGAAAACCGACGCGGCGCAGGATTTCAAAGCGTTGCTGCTTGAGGCTGGGGCGAGCGCCAATGCCGTCCCGCAGCTCGAAATTTTCGCCGACGATGTGAAATGCGCGCACGGCGCGACGGTGGGCGAATTGGACGAAGCGGCGCGGTTCTACATGATGGCGCGCGGGCTCGATCCCGCAACGGCGCAGCGGCTGCTGGTGCAGGCGTTTATCGGCGATGCCTTCGTGGCGCTGGATGATGCGGATGAGCACGCGCGGCTGCTCGATGCGGCGCTCAGCGCGCTGGAGGGGGCACGGCTGTGAACGCATCCAATCTTGCGAATCCCCGCGCAGGCGGGGAGCTCCATCAAGGGAGCGCCGGTTCGACTGAGACCCCCGCCTTCGCGGGGGCGCTCCTCGCTGATGCTCCTCGCGAATTCCCCGGCCTTACCACCGGCGAGGGCGCGCCGTGGCACTACCTCGATACCGCCGCCACCGCGCAGAAACCGCGCGCCGTGATCGACGCGATGGCGCGCGCGATGGGCGAGGATTACGCCACCGTCCACCGCGGGGTCTATACCCGGTCAGCCGAGATGACGCTGGCGTTTGAAGCGGCGCGGCGCAAGGTCGCGGACTTCATCGGCGGGGCAGAGAGCGAGCTGGTCTTCACCCGCGGCGCGACCGAGGCGATCAATCTGGTGACGCAGACCTGGGGCCGCGCAAACCTCAAACCCGGTGATCGCATCCTGCTGTCGCAATTGGAGCATCATTCGAACATCGTCCCCTGGCAGATGATCGCGGCGGAA
Source organism: Alphaproteobacteria bacterium HGW-Alphaproteobacteria-7 (assembly GCA_002842735.1). Taxonomy (GTDB): domain Bacteria; phylum Pseudomonadota; class Alphaproteobacteria; order Sphingomonadales; family Sphingomonadaceae; genus Erythrobacter. Next base: position 70,751 of record PHEB01000015.1, read on the forward strand.
ACGGGCGCAGTGATCGATGTATGCCCGTTGACCGCCGACCACCAGATTGATCTGGACGCCGTCGAGGCGATGCTGACCGAGGCGCACAAGCTGGTGGCATTCGCCCATGTCTCGAACGTGCTCGGCAGTGTGCTTGATGCCCCGCGCGCGGCGGCCATGGCGCACAAGGTCGGCGCGTTGCTGCTGCTCGACGGGTGCCAGAGCGCACCGCATATGCCGGTGGACGTGGCCGCGCTTGATTGTGATTTCTACGTCTTTTCCGCGCACAAGCTTTATGGCCCGACCGGGATCGGGGCGCTGTGGGCGCGCAGCGATATTCTTGACGCCATGCCCCCCTATCAGGGCGGCGGGGCGATGATCGACCGCGTGACCTTTGAACGCACCACCTATGCCCCCGCCCCGCAGCGGTTCGAGGCCGGGACGCCCGCCATCATCGAAGCCATCGCGTTCGGCGCGGCGGTCGATTACGTCAGTGCCATCGGACCTGAAGCCATCTCGGCTCACGAGACGACGCTGGTCGCCCGGCTGCGGCGCGAGCTTACCGCGATGAATGATGTGCGCGTGTTCGGGCCAGAGGACAGCGCCGGGATCGTCAGTTTCATGGTGGGCGATATCCACCCGCATGATCTCGGCACGATCCTTGACGAGGCCAACGTCGCGATCCGCGCGGGCCACCACTGCGCGCAACCGCTGATGGATTACCTTGGCGTTCCCGCAACCGCGCGCGCCAGCCTCGGGCTCTATTCGGACGACGCCGATATCGACGCGCTGATCGCCGGGATTGCCCGCACCCGCCGCATTTTTGGAAAAGGATGAGAGCGATGGACAGCTCTGCCGACCAGTCGGACACGACCATGAACAAGCCCCCGCGCGCCCGTGTGGAAGATGCAATCGACCACGACAGCGCGCCTGCTGCGGCAGCACCGCGCAGCCGCGATTACCTTGAGGGCTTTCTTGCCGCCAAGACCGGCGATGCCCCCGTCGGCGGCGATGGCAGCGACTTGCAGGCCGATGTGATCGCCGCCTTGCGTGAAATCTACGACCCGGAAATCCCGGTCAATATCTATGATCTTGGCCTGATTTACGGGGTCGAAGTGGATGATGAGTGCGATGCCACCGTCACCATGACGTTGACGACGCCGCATTGTCCGGTGGCCGAATCGATGCCGGGCGAGATTGAGCTACGCGTGTCATCGGTGCCGGGGATTCGCGATGCCGAGGTGGTTCTGGTATGGGATCCGCCGTGGGGGCCGCACAAGATGTCGGACGACGCCCGGCTCGAACTGGGAATGCTGTGATGACCCAAGCCACCACCACGAACCGTCCCGCGCCCAAGGCCGCGGTGATCCTCACCCCCGGTGCCGAGGCGCGGATTGCCGATCTGATGGCCAAGGCACCCGAAGACGCCATCGGGGTCAAACTGTCGACCCCGCGCCGGGGCTGTTCGGGCCTCGCCTATTCGGTCGATTACGTCACCACCGAAGCAAAGTTCGACGAGAAGATCGTCACCCCCGGCGGCACCTTCTACATTGACGGGGCGAGCGTGCTTTACCTGATCGGCAGCACAATGGACTGGCGCGAGGATGATTTCACCGCCGGTTTCGTGTTCGAAAACCCCAACGCCAAGGGTGCCTGCGGCTGTGGTGAGAGTTTTATGGTATAAGCAGCATCTGCCGCTTCACTTGTCCGCTGCGAGCCGGGCGATCAGGCGGCTTTCCAGCTCATCGATCTCGCCATCGGCGTCGATCATCTGCTCGAGCCATTTGCTCTCGTCATCGGTGACACTTTCGCCCGCTGCCGCCAGCGCGCCGTAATCCGGGCCGGATTGGGGCTTTTTGCCGAACACCTTGCCGAAATGGTTCGCCACCTGCGGCGCTTCGCGTGCAACGCGGCCCATAAGCCGGCTGACGCTGGCGCTGTTTTCGGCGATGAAGCCTTCCAGCTCCAGCTTGCGTTCGTGGCTGACCTGCGCGTTCTGAAGCGTGAAGCCTTTGAGATAATTGGCGACCCCGTCGATGAACAGATCATCCCATTCGGGCGAGTTTTCCTCGGCCAGGGTTTCATCCTTCAGCCGGAACAGCATCTCCGCGTCGAATCGCGTCACGGCGGCGGGGCCGTGGCCGCCGCTGGCGAAAATCACCCGGCGGATGATCCGGCATTCGGCCGCGCTGATATGGGTCGCGCTCAACTGCCCACCACAGCGGGTCGCGCCGGTGCCGGTGATGACCGCACGCTCAACCTGATCGAGCACGTAATTCTTGAGCCGGTCGGGGGTGTTTTCGGCGCGTTCGATGATCCGCACCAGCGTTTCCAGCTCGACCATGCTTTCGACCACGCCATCGGAATCGATCTGGCGGATCAGCCAGGCGGCTTCATCTTCGCTGCATTGCAGGCGCGGCGGGGCGGCGTTGAGCACGAATTCGCCGATCGCCTCGACAAAGAAATCGCACCATTCGGGGCTACGGTCGCGCAGCGAATTGTTGAGCGCAAACAGCGCCTCAGCCTCGGCGCGGGTGATGATGCCATCGCCCCAGCCTTCGCGGCGCAGGCTGATCAGCTCTTCTGACGTAACCTGCCCGTCAGCCGCAGCGCGCTGCGCGAAGTCGATGAATTGCGTGGTCATGGCGCAGTCAAATCCCCTAGTTTGGCAATGCGCTATACCACCAACAGGCTTAAGACGGGGTTACCAAGGGGATTATCGGGTTTCCAGCTCGCGGATGCAGGCGCCCTGATCGACCGCCGCCCCGCCCTGTCGCAGCCGCGCATCGACATGGGTGGCGGTTGGCTCCGCCCCGGCGCTGAGCGGGTAAAGGAAGATATCGAGCACGCAGGATGGCCCGGCAAATTGCAGCTTGCGCGCGTCACCTTCGGCAAGATCGATGCGCGGTGCACCGAACCGGCGGGTAAGCGCGGCTGCGGGCGATCCGATCACGCCCCCTAGCCCTTGTGCCGCCATCACCTGCGGCACCACCACAATCGCGCTGCGCGGTGCGGCGCGGTCAGCGGCAGGCCTCGCGCCGCCCGCACAGCCTGACAGTGCCAGCCCCAACGCAGTAAGAGCAATCGCACGCCGGATCATCGCGGCCCGCCCGCCTGCCCCAGCCGCCGCAGCACCAGATGGGCGCCCGCCGCTGCGCCTATGACCGGAGCGATCAGGTTCACCAACGGCACCAACATCATCCCCGCAATCGCCGCGCCCAGCAGCATCCGTTCACCGCGCCCTGCCGGATTGCCCGCCTCATCACCCGCGCAATGCCGCAGCCACGCCATGTCGGTCAGTTCGCGCCCCAGCAGCACGGCATTCACCGTCAGGAACACCAGCGCCGGGCCGATCCCAGTGAACATGACCAACCCCGCAACCGGCAGCGCCAGCGCGTTGTAGCCCAGCGCCCTGCGCAGTCCGCGCAGCGAATTGGCCAGATCGCGGCGGAATGGCAGCGCGCGCGCCGTGGCCGCCAGCGCCGGATAATGCCGCGCCTCGACCGCCGCCACGACCTCGTCTGCAAAGAACTGCAGCACCGCCAGCGCCACGATCCGGAACAGCAACCACATCGCGATCGGCACCAGCACCAGCGCAAACAGCACGGCCCACCCCCCGTGCGCGCCCAGCCGTTCGCCCAAGGCGGCAAGCCCGAAATAGAACGCGCCGCCCAGCCCTGCGAACAGTGCCAGCGTGATTGCGATGCTCTTGATCGCCACCATTACCACGGCGCGGTCGGCAAGCTGGCCAATGGCTTTTGCAAGAGCGGCGGGAACAGCGGACATGCGGCGGGAAATGCGGGCAGCGCCGCGCGAAGTCAACGCATGCGAACAGCGCCGCACACAGGTCTTGGCGCGAGCGAAGAAGGCGGCTAGGCGGCGCGCAAGCGCTATTGAAGGAACTTGCCGTGCCCGAAACCACCCCGCCCCGTTATGATGTGATCGCCATCGGCAATGCCGTGGTCGATGTGATTGCTTCGTGCGAAGAGGAGTTGATCGACGAACTCCAGCTCAATCGCGGCGGGATGACGCTGATCGACGAAGCGCGGGCTGACGAACTTTACGAAGCCATGCCCCCGGCGCGCGAATTGTCGGGCGGTTCGGCGGCCAACACGCTTGCTGGCCTTGCCACGCTTGGCCTGCAATGCGCGTTTATCGGGCAGGTTTCTGGTGATCAGCTGGGCAAGGTGTTCCGCCACGATATGCGCGCCACCGGGATCGATTTTGATACGCCCGCGCGTGAGGGCGAACCTGCCACGGGGCGGGTGCTGATCTTCGTCACCCCCGATGGCGAGCGGACGATGAACACCTTTCTTGGCGCGGGCCAATATCTGCCCGCCGCTGCATTGGACGAGGATCTGATCGCCTCGGCGGCGATTCTCTATCTCGAAGGCTATCTGTGGGATCCCGAGGAACCCCGCCGCGCGATGCGCCGCGCGATCGAAGTGGCGCGTGCGGCGGGCCGCAAGATCGCCTTTACCGCTTCGGAAAGCTTCGTAATTGACCGCCACGGCGATGATTTCCGCGCCATGATCGAAGACGGGGTGATCGACATCCTGTTCGTCAACGAAAGCGAACTCGCCACCCTGACCGGCGAAGCTGATTTCGAAGCGGGCCTTGCGATGGTCGCGGGCAAGGTGCCGGTGCTGGTCGCCACCCGCAGTGAAAAGGGCGCAGTCGCGATTGCCCATGGCGAGCGCGCCGAGGTGGCCGCGGTGCCGGTGATCAAGGTGGTCGACACCACCGGCGCGGGCGATCAGTTCGCCGCCGGGTTCCTGTCGGGCTATGTCAAGGGCGAACCGCTGACGCGCTGTCTCAAACGCGGGGCGATTGCCGCGTCCGAAGTGATCGCGCATTACGGCCCGCGGCCCGAAGCGGACATGGTCGCGCTGATGGCAGAGCGGCTTTGATGCTTTGCGCTCGCCCCTCCGGGCGAGCATCCTCGGCGCTGTCTCAAGCCCTGCGGGCTTGAGCGCCTGCGGCTCGGCCGCGTGGCCTCGCGGCTGCTGCGCAGCCGTTGCCGTTCAACTTCGGTCCCGGTTTCCTGAAGTAGGAGACACATGTTACACTGTCCAAGAAGCGAAAATCTGCCGCTTCCGGGGCAGTTCTGGCAGGCTGACGATGGGAAAGAGCGGGGGCACTTATCTCGACCTCACCCGTTCGCCCTGAGCCTGTCGAAGGGTTGTCCTTCACTTTTTCAAGCTGGCGCGAAACGCGAAGAAAAGGCAGTCCTTCGACAGGCTCAGGACGAACGGGTGAGGGGTTTGGGTAAACCCTAAACCCCCACCACCCCTGTAGGAAAGTCACTCGTCCGGCACGTATCCGGCCTTGCGCAGCGTCACCATATAACGCGCGATCTGGTCGATTTGTGGGCGGGTGAGGGTGAAGTCCATGTCCTCAGGGTAATTATGCGCCTCGGCCAACCAATCGGCGAGCGATTGTTCGGACAGGCCGCGCCGGTTGGCAATCGCGGCAAAGCTGGGCGCGTTCGGATTGGGCGATAGGAACGGCGGGTC
>PHEB01000015.1:76289-104513 GCA_002842735.1 Alphaproteobacteria bacterium HGW-Alphaproteobacteria-7
CGGTTCCACAGCATGGCACCCGCCGCAGGCCGCCTCGACGAAAGCAGGCGCGCGGGTATCGGGCGAGGGCGAAGTGGATTTGCCCACCATCGGCGGGCCATCGGCAGGCGCAGCGGTCTGACAGGCGGCAAGCGCTGCGAGAAGGGCAAGCGGGGCGATCAGGGCGTAACGATGGGTCATGCTGCTTCTATGCACTCTTTCCGCCGCCCTGTCCTTGATCGTGGTCAAATTTCCGAAGCCTCCTGACACAAAGGCCTGCCGCATGACCGCTTTTGGGGAAACGGGCGAGGAAAACGAATGACCGGAAGTGGTTGGAAAGGCGCCCTCTTCGTCATCCCAGCGAAAGCTGGGTTCTAGGGCGGAAAGCACCACTCTGTGAGGCCCTAAGCCCCAGCTTTCGCTGGGGTGACGGTAAGGTCAGGAATCGGTTCGATTTCAGAATATCGCTTTTCGGCGGCGAAGCGGCTAAAATAGGCATACTGCTTTCGGGATTCTGAATCGACCCCGCACATGACCTGAAATGGGTGGGAAGCTGCCACTCCAAAGCCCGTCGCCCCGTGCTTGACACGGGGCTTGGCTTTTCTTTTTCTGCCGTTGCCGCGATACTCGGATCATGGAGAAGGGTGGCTGGGTCTATATCATGGCGAACCGCTATCGCGGCGGCATGTATGTCGGCGTAACCGCTGACGCGCTAGCCCGCGTCTATCAGCACCGCGAGGGTATGGGTTCGCGCCATGTCGCAGACTTCGCGAAGACCCGGCTGGTTTATGTCGAGCGCCATGAAGAGATCGAACAGGCGATTGCCCGCGAGAAGCTGGTCAAGAAATGGCGACGCGAATGGAAGTTCGCCTTGATCGAAGCGAGTAATCCCGACTGGGACGATCTGTGGGAGCAGTGGTTCGCACCCCAGCCAGAACAAAAGTAGCCAAGCCCCGTGTCAAGCACGGGGCGACGATGATGAAAGGTCCGAAACGGGGTCGATTGCGGAAAGGCAGCCTTTTTTCCGAACCCGCAGCAAAGCCGCCGCTACGCTGAAGCTTCCCGCGCCACCTCCCGCCAGCCAATATCGCGGCGGCAGAAGCCGGATGCGAAGGCGATCCGGTCAACCGCCGCATAGGCGTGCGCCTGCGCCTCGGTTACGCTCGCGCCCATCGCGGTCACGCTCAGCACGCGGCCACCGCTCGCCACCAGCGCGCCGTCTTGCAATGCGGTTCCGGCGTGGAACACCTTCGCGCCGCCCGCCTCGGCATCCCGCAGATCAATCGCGCCGCCTTTTTCCGGGGTTCCGGGATAGCCCTTGGCCGCCATCACTACGGTCAGCGCGGTCTGATCGGAGAAGCGCGGTGCAATGCCCGCCAATTCGCCGCGTGCGCAGGCAAGCATCATTTGCGCCAAGTCGCTTTCCAGCCGCATCATCAGCACCTGACATTCAGGGTCGCCAAAGCGGGCGTTGTATTCGATCAGTTTCGGCCCGTCCGCCGTCAGCATCAGGCCCGCAAACAGCACGCCGGAATAGGGGTTTCCATCCGCGCGCATCCTTGCCACCGTCGGCTCGATAATCTCGGCCATGACGTGCGCCTGCAATTGCGGCGTCAGCACCGGGGCGGGGGAATAGGCACCCATGCCGCCGGTATTGGGGCCGGTATCGCCGTCGCCCACGCGCTTGTGATCCTGCGCAGAACCGAACGGGACGATGGAGGTGCCATCGGTGAGCGCGAAGAAGCTCGCCTCCTCACCGTGCATGAACTCCTCGATCACCACCTCGGCCCCTGCCGCCCCGAATGCTCCGGCGAACATGTCAGCGAGCGCGGCGTCTGCCTCGGCCAGTGTCTCGGCGATCACCACGCCCTTGCCTGCTGCCAAGCCATCGGCCTTGAGCACATAGGGCGGCTGGAACCGGGCAAGCGCGGTGCGGGCTTCTGCGAGGCTGGCGGTGCGCACGTAACCGGCGGTCGGGATGCCCGCGCGGGCGCACAGGTCTTTGGTGAAGCCCTTGGAACCTTCCAGTTGCGCCGCTGCCTGCGAGGGGCCGAACACCGGCACCCCGGCGGCGCGCAGGCTGTCGGAAAGCCCGTCCACCAGCGGCGCTTCCGGGCCGATCACCACGAGGTCGATCGCTTTGGCTACGCAAAAGGCGATCACCGCGCCGTGGTCGGTCACGTCGAGCGCCGCGCATTCCGCCTCCTCGGCAATACCGGGATTTCCGGGGGCAGCGTAAAGCCGGGTGCAGGCGGGGGATTGCGCCAGCTTCCATGCCAGCGCATGTTCGCGGCCCCCAGACCCCAGAAGCAGGATATTCATGGCCCCTCCGCCGATACACGATGATGATGCCGGGCTGGTAGCGCGCTCGCGCGGCGGCGACAACGCGCAGCCGCTCACCATCAGCGAAATATCCGCGCTGCTGAAGCGCACGGTCGAGGATCGCTTCGGCTTTGTGCGGCTGCGCGGGGAGCTTTCGGGCGTGAAACGCGCCGCATCGGGCCATTTCTATTGCGCGCTGAAAGATGAAGGCGCGGTAATCGACGGGGTGATGTGGAAGGGCAATGCCCAGCGGCTCGCCTTCCGCGCCGAGGACGGGCTGGAAGTGATCGCGACCGGCAAGCTGACCACCTATCCGGGACGGTCGAAATACCAGATCGTGATCGATTCGCTGGAGTTGGCGGGCGAGGGCGCGCTGCTGGCGTTGCTAGAGAAAACCCGCGCAAGGCTGGCGGCAGAAGGCCTGTTCGCGGATAGCAAGAAGCGCCGCCTGCCGTACCTTCCGCAGGTGATCGGGGTGGTGACATCGCCGACCGGCGCGGTGATCCGCGATATTCTGCACCGGCTGGCAGATCGCTTTCCCACCCATGTGATCGTCTGGCCGGTGCTGGTGCAGGGGCAGGGCGCGGCGGATCAGGTGGCGGTGGCGGTGCGGGGGTTCTCGGCCTTGCAACCGGGTGGGGCGGTGCCGCGCCCCGACGTGGTGATCGTGGCGCGCGGGGGCGGGTCGATCGAGGACTTGTGGAGCTTCAACGAAGAAGTGGTGGTGCGCGCCATCGCCGAATGCACCATCCCGGTAATCTCGGCGGTGGGCCACGAAACCGACACCACACTGGCCGATTTCGCCGCTGATCGCCGCGCGCCGACGCCCACTGCGGCGGCGGAAATGGCGGTGCCGGTGCGCGCTGATCTGGCGATGACGCTGGCCGATCTTGGGGCACGGCAACGCCGCGCGGTCTATCGCCCGGTCGAATTGGGGCGCGAACGGCTGGAGGCGCGCGCGCGGCTGCTGCCCCGGCCCGAGGCGTTGTTGCAGGCGCAGACGCAGCGGCTGGATGATCTGGCGGAGCGGCTGCGGCGCGGTCTTGGCGAACGCTCGGCCAAGGGGCGCGAGCGGCTGGCGGGCGTAGCGGCGCGGTTATCGCCCAGCCTGCTGACGCGAAGTGCTGCCGAAGCGTCGCGGCGGCTGGATCGGGCGCGGCTTGTGCCTTCGCTGATTGATCGGCCCTTGCGCGCAGGCATAGACCGGCTCGCCGCGCTGACGCGGGTTATGAGCCAGCTTCACCCGGAAAAACCGCTCGAACGCGGCTATGCGATCATCCGCGATGCTGGCGGAAAGGCGCTGACCACCCGCGCAGAGGCCGTGCGTGAGGCCGCGCTGGTGCTGCAATTCCGTGATGGCAGGCTGGACGCAGTGCCGTCTGACGCTGCGACCCCGCCCACACCGCGACCCGCCCCGAAACCGCGCACCGCAGCCCCACCCAAGCAAGATGATTTGTTCAGCTAGCCGCACGGTGCTATGGTTCGCCCCATGCTGATGTCTTCTTCCGATAAGGCCGCCAAGCTTCACTACGGCCCCTCCACCTTCCGCGTGCTGCGGCCCGGCGCACACGTCTATTGCGCGGTTAGCGGCGAAACGATCGAACTGGCCGAATTGCGCTATTGGAGCGCCGAGCGGCAGGAGGCCTATGCCTCATGCGAAATCGCCACGCGCCGTCTGCTGGATCAGGCTTGATCTGATTGATTATGCGCTGCGTTGCTGTTGCTGTGGGTGCGATTGCCCTTGCCTTGTCGGTAAGTTGTTCCGGGGGTGACAGGGCCGGGGCGCAACCGCTTGCGGCTGCGGACACGCCGACGGTGATCGCCAAACCCGCTCTGCCCAACGCACCTTCAGCCGCGCCAACGCCGCAAACCGACATTGCGCCCCCGCGTTTCACCTTCGCAGGGGAGCTGACCCAAGGCGGCTGGATCCGCGGGCGCATTCCGGCGGGGGCCGTGTCTGCGCGACTTGGTGATCAGCCACTCACGTTTGACACCGAAGGGCATTTTTTCGCCGCGTTTGATCGTGATGCCGGGCCAGAGGCGGAACTGGTGGCCACCTTGCAGAACGGGCGCGTGGTGACCACCGCGCTCGCCATTGCACCGCGTGCCTGGCAGATAGAGCATATCAATGTGGCGCGACGTTCTGGCGGTTCCAGTGAGGCTTTCATGCAGCGCCGCCGGCCTGAACTGGCCCGCATCATCGCCGCGCGCGCGATTGACACTGGCGCGCAAGGCTGGCGTCAGCAATTCGTCTGGCCGGTGCGCGGGCGTATTTCCGGGCGGTTTGGTTCGCAACGCATCTATCGCGGCGAACCGGGCAGTTATCATTTGGGCATCGACATTGCTGGCGGCGATAATGCCACCTTTGTTGCGCCAGCCGATGGCGTGGTGGTGCTGGCTACGGATAGGCCGTTCAGCCTTGAAGGCTATCTGCTGATCATCGATCACGGCAACGGCCTCAACAGCGCGTTCCTGCACAATTCGGCCATTCTGGTGCGTGAAGGGGAGGCGGTGCGTCAGGGGCAGCCGGTTGGCCGGATCGGCGCCAGCGGCCGGGCCACGGGGCCGCATCTGCACTGGGGTATCAAATGGCGCGATGCCCGGCTTGATCCGTTGCTGTTTACCGGGCCGATGAACTGACATGCGCACAATCGGCAGGCTGACTGCGGCGCTGGCCGTGGCCCTGCTGTGCGCACCGGGCACCTGGCTGCGCAGCGCGGCTGAACCGACCCTGCCGCGCGAAATTTCCGTCGCGCGGATCATCGGTGGAGCGCCAACGCCTTCGGCCCAATGGGAACTGGCTGGCGTGTGGCAGTATCGCGCGCAAAGCGCCCATTTTGGCGGTTTTTCGGCGATGTTCGCGCTGGAGCAGGGCAGGTTCATCGCCTTCACCGATCGCGGCTATCGCATGACCTTCACCGCGCCCGATCTGCCCGCGCCTAAGATGGTCATGAGCCGCCAAGCGGTTCCGCCGGGGCAGGAATATATCCTGACCGACATCGAATCTGCCACCCGCGATCCCGCGACCGGCTCTTACTGGCTTGGCTATGAACAGGTGCACACCATTCAGCGCAGCACCATCGCCGGTCGCTCTGACGGGGTGCGCGATTTGCACGATGCGGTTCGCTGGCCGGATAATTCCGGGGTTGAGGCGATGGTGCGGTTGGCCGACGGGCGCTTCGTCATTGTGCCCGAAGGCCGGCGCGAGGGCCTGATCTTCAGCGCTGACCCGGTTGGCGGCGGCGCGCCTGCCACATTCGATTTCCGCTCGCCCGCCAAAGGCTATGTCGCAACCGATATGAGCGAATTGCCCGATGGCCGCCTGCTGGTGCTGATGCGCAAGCTGGCGCGGCCATCACGCACCGTCTGGCCGCCGTTTTCCGCGCTGCTGGCGATTGGAGAGCCCCCGCAGGCAGGCGGCGAGTTTGCGCCTGCCATCGCCCTGCAGCTTGATCGCGTGATCCCGCGCGAGAATTACGAAGGGCTGGCGCTGCGCCCGCGCGGCGATGGGCGGGTCGATGTGTGGGTGATGTCGGACGACAATTTATCGATCATCCAGCGCAGCTTGCTGGCGAAGCTGGTGTTCGACCCGCAGCTATGACCGCCCAAACGAAAAGCGCCCGGGAAATCCCGAGCGCTTGATCGATTGGCTTGCGCGTCCCGAAGGACAGCGAGAATCAGGCGGCTGCCTGTGCCTTTACCAGCTCACGCTTCACCTTGAGCGCACCCGCCGACAGCTTTTCGTCGCTGGTCTTGAGCAGCCAGTTATCCAGCCCGCCATTGTGCTCGACCGAGCGCAGCCCGTGGGTCGACACGCGGAACTTGAAGCTGCGATCCAGCTTTTCGCTCATCAACGTGACGTTCTGCAGGTTGGGCAGAAACACGCGCTTGGTCTTGTTGTTGGCGTGGCTGACATTGTTGCCAGTCATGCGGCCCTTGCCGGTCAGTTCGCAGATGCGAGCCATGGTCTGTCTCTTCTCGTAAAAATCGGGTCTAAGCTCGGGCCTAGACAGGGAAAGCGGCGCGCATAACGGGGCAGACCCGAATCGTCAAGCAAGTTGCGCGGCTGCGCTGCCCCGGCTAGCCCGGCGATGATGTCGATCTGGCCGCTTCCCTTGCCGATGCAACGTGCCCTCGCCGCCGCGCGGGCGGCCGCGCTTGGCGGCGAGGTGCCGATTGGCGCGGTGGTGGTCAAGGATGGGGTGGTGATCGCCGAGGCGCATAATTCCCCGCGCACCGATCACGATCCCACCGCCCACGCCGAGATTCTGGCGATTCGCCGCGCGGCGCAGGTGCTGGGCGATGAACGGCTGAGCGATTGCGATCTGTGGGTCACGCTCGAACCCTGCGCGATGTGCGCCGGCGCCATCGCCCACGCCCGCATCGCGCGCCTCTATTACGCCGCGAGCGATCCCAAGGGCGGCGCGGTCGAACACGGCGCGCGGGTGTTCGACCAGCCACAATGCCTGCACCGGCCCGAAATCTATAGCGGCATTGGCGAGGCCGAGGCGGCGGCAATGCTGCGCGGGTTTTTCAAGGAGCGGCGCTAGAGCATCGTGCTAAAAAGTGGGAACCGGTTTTCAGCTTTTCACGATGCGACAACAAAGGCCAATGTTTCACGTGAAACATTGCAGATACGCCAGTCGAGACAGGGCCTGGCAGGGGTCTAACCACAGCCTGGGCCAGCCTATAACCCCCGCCAGATTTTCGCGGCAGCCCCATCCTTCTCCCCCCAACGCGCCGCCGGGCAGCGCACCGGGCGGAAGGTCTTGGCGTAGCATAGCCGCACTTCCTCCAGCCAGCCGCGTTCGTTCAGCTTCACGCCGATGGCGCTTTCGGGAATGCCGGGGTTGGCATCGGCAAAGGCGGCGCGGATGCGGCCTGCGGTGAGGCTGTCTTCGCGGCTGATGCGGTCGTAATCGGGGATGCGCAAGCTGTCCCACAGGATGCGCGTGACCTTGAGATACGCATCAGGGCGTTTGACCATGCAGCTGCCATGCTTGGCCCATTGCCGCGCGACTAGGCTCGGTGAGGGCATCATGCACAGCGCGCTGCGCACCTGCGCCGGGGTCAGCGCCGCGCCCGCCGCGCACCATTGCGGCCAGCTTTGCCCGCTTTCGGGCCACAGCCCGTGGACGACGAGGCCGAAACTGCCGTTGCTGCCCGAACATTGCGCCGCATGGGCGCGGGTATCCTTGCGCGGTTTGCAGAACTCCGGGCTCCAGCTGAGTGCCAGCGTATAACCCGTGATCGGCATCACCCGGCGCGGACCATCGGGCGCAATGCGCGGAACGGTGCTGACCTGCGGCGCGCGGCATTGATAGGCCTGCGCGTGGGCGGTGGTTGCCGTTAAAGCCAGAATCACGGTCATTGCGAGGAGCCGCAGGCGACGAAGCAATCCATCGACCGATGCGTTCCGCAGGGCCCCCGGTTCATGGATCGCCGCGGGGCTGCGCCCCTCGCGATGACGAGGGGCTGTGGGGAGGCTATTCGAAGACCGCAGGGTCAACCTCCCCCTTGTGGGCGAACCAGCGGTTACTGGCAGGCGTGAAAAGCATCGCGACAGCGAGCAGCCCAAGCGTCAGTGACGCCGTCCATGCGGGATCAATCCGATCGCCTTGGGCAACTATCTGCACGGCTTCAGGCACATTGATCAGCTTGCCCAAAGCCAGCACTGTCACCATCCAGCGCGCGAAATTGGCGGCGGTCAACCACACTAGCGCAATCGGGATCAGCGCGATCGAAAGCCGCGCGCTGAGCGTCACAATCACCGCATCTTGCGACCATGCGACCTCAGGGACATTGGCGCGCAGCAGCGCCTGATACGCCGGGATGTCACCCAACCCGTCAAGATAGGCGATGAGCGCGGAAACGAGGAACGCGGCGGCAAATATCCTGATAGCCAGTGGACGCGAGCCGGACGCAAGTTTCATACCGGCTTGAAATCCAGCCCGATATCCGCAGCAGGCGCGCTCTGCGTCAGCCGCCCGACCGAGACGTAATCGACCCCGCTTGCCGCTTTTGCTGCGATTGTTTCAAGGTTCACCCCGCCGCTGGCCTCGGTCGGCACCCGGCCTGCGACCTGCTCCACGGCGGCGCGCAAGGTGGCGGCGTCCATGTTGTCGAGCAACAGGTGGTGCGCGCCTGCAGCCAGCGCGGGTTCGATCTGGTCGAGGTGGTCAACCTCGCAGATGATCCGCGCAACGCCTGCATCGCGCGCGCGCCGCACAGCCTCGCCAACGCTGCCCGCCACCGCGACGTGATTATCCTTGATCATCGCCGCGTCCCACAATCCCATGCGGTGGTTCTGCGCGCCGCCCTGCCGGGTCGCGTATTTCTCCAGAAAGCGAAGTCCGGGAATGGTCTTGCGGGTATCGAGCAGGGTGCAGGCGGGGTTGCCATCCGGGCCGCGCATCGCGGTGACATAGGCTAGCGTCATGGTGGCGATGCCCGACAGGTGCTGCACGATGTTCAATGCACTGCGCTCCGCCGTCAGCAGAGCGCGCGCCTTGCCTGCGATCCGCATCAGATCGGTGCCCGCCGCCACCTTGTCACCATCATGGGCGAGGCATTCGATTGTGCAATCGGGGTCGAGGTGACGGAAGAATGCCTCGGCCAGCGGCAGGCCCGCAACGACAATCGCATCGCGGCTGTCCATCACGCCCGAAAACCGCGCATCGGCGGGGATGACGCTATCCGAAGTGACATCGCGCCCACCGCCGGGCAGGCCCCATTTCTCAAGACCAACGCCCAAGTCCTCGGCCAGCGTTTCGCGGATGAATTTGGCGAGGTCGAAACCGGGGAGGGTGAAATCAGGCATCAACGCATCCTTCGTCATCGCGAGGGCCGATTGGCCCGCGGCGATCCATGGCCGGATGGCTCAACCGTGAGCACCGGTCGATGGATTGCTTCGTCGCTATCGCTCCTCGCAATGACGAGGGGGAAGGTCAATGCACGAACCGCGCCACCACATCCCGGTAAGACCGCGAAACCTTCACCTCCGCGCCGCTTTCCAGCACCAGAAAACACTCGCCATTGGTGTGTGGTTTGACCTGCCGCACCAGATCAAGGTTGACGATGGTGGAGCGGTGCACGCGCTGGAACTTGCGCGGGTCGAGCCGTCGTTCGAGATCCTTCATCGTTTCGCGCAGCACCAGCGAATTGTCGCCGGTGGAGATGATCATGTAATCGCCCGCAGCCTCGATATGTTCGATCGTGTCAACCTCGACGCGGAAGATCTGGCCGCGATCCTTGATGTTGATCAGCTTTTCAAAGCGGTCGGCGCTTTCGGGGGTGGAGGAGGCGGTATCGACGAAATCGGCCGCCCGATCCGGCGCGACTTCAGCCAGCACATCGAGCAATTGTTCGGCATCCTCGGCTGATTTCTTCTCGGCAAGGCGATGGCGCACGCGTTCGATGGTGTCGGCAAGCCTCTGTTCGTCAACCGGTTTCATCAGGTAATTGACCGCGTTGGCCTCAAACGCGCGGATCGCGTGTTCTTCATAGGCGGTGACGAACACGAACAGCGGGGGTTCGATCTCCATCACGCCCTTGACCACCGAAAACCCGTCAAATCCGGGCATCTGGATATCAAGGAACACCAGATCGGGCTTTTGCGTCTTGATCTTGCGGATCGCCTCACGCCCGTTGGCGCAGGTGTCGATGATCTCGACATCTTCAAACGCGGCGAGCCGCAATTGCAGGCCCTGAATGGCGAGCTTCTCGTCGTCGACGAGGATGGTTCTGATGGTCATGCGGGGGTTCCGAAGTTGCGTTGCGGGGGAGTGATGGCGATGACGTTGTCGCTTGTGCCGGCAGCAGCGGATACTGCCGCTGGCGCAGAGCGGGATTGGGGTTGGGCGGCGTCTTCCCTGATAAAGGGAAGCTCGATCATCACCGTAAAGCCGCCGCCGGCTTCCGACCGGGTTTCGAACAGGTGATTTTCGCCGTAGGCCTGCCGCAGGCGGTTGCGGATATTGGCAAGGCCAACCCCGGTGGAGACCGGGCGGCCCGGCAGCGGGTTGGCATCGATAACCGCCCGCAAATCGCCATTATCGCGCGTCAGATAATGCAGCGGCTCATCCACGCCAGGGCCGGTATCTTCAACCGTCAGACGCAGCCGATCACCGATCACCCGCGCGGTGAGCGAGATGCGCGCGCCTTCTTCCTGCGCGCTGACCGCATATTTGATCGCGTTTTCGACCAGCGGTTGCAACAGCATCGATGGCAACCGCGCCGACAAGGCGGCGTCATCAATGTCGAAATGGGTGCGCAGGCGTTCTTCAAACCGCATCCGTTCGATATCGAGATAGAGCTGCAGCGTCTCAATCTCCTGCTCCAGCGTCACCTGACTGCCGGGTTCCGCCACCAGCGTGTGGCGCAAAAAGCCCGACAGCCGGGTGAGCATCGCATTGGCAGGCCCGGTCTGTTTGAGCAGCACCAGCGTGCTGATCGAATTCAAGGTGTTGAACAGGAAATGCGGGTTTAACTGGTAACGCAGCATCGCCAGCTGCGCGGCGGTCGCCTGCGCTTCGAGCCGTTCGAGCCGGTCAGCCTGCTGTTCCACGGTGAGGAAGAAATTGATCGCGTAATACAATGCGCTCCACCCGCCCAGCAAGGTCAGCGGCAGATAGAGCAGGCCGATCAGCCGCTGCGCAAAGGTGGTCTCGCGGCTGGCGGCGTAATAGATTCCCTGCACCCAGGCATCGATTGATGCGTGCAGCACCACCGCCACCAGCAGCACCAGCGCGGTCAGCCCCCAGGTGACAAACGGCTGTTGCCGGATCAGCTGGCGATAGATCACCGACAGGATCAGGCTGATCGAAAAGCCGGTGATGGTGGTGACAAGGATCAACGTTAGCAGGTCAAGCGGCTGGCCATTTGCCAGCGCCGATGCCGCGCGCAGCAGAAATGCCGCGCCCCAGCCAGCCAGCTGGAGGTTCCAGAACGCCCGGTTCTTGCTCGCAAAGAACGGCGCAGCCTGGATCTGGAGCACTGCCATAGCCTGAACGTCCTAAACGATTTCGCGGCGGTCCGCACCGCAAATCGCGGTGGCGGGCGCGGGCCAGCCACGGTTGGGCGCAGCGATCATTTGCCGGGCTTGACCGCAAGGCCGCCTGAAGGGTCGATCTCGCGGCGGAAATTCCTTGCCCAATCGGCCCGGCCCTCGCGCGCCATGGCCGCAGCGATGATCGGCAATTCGGCGGCGATGAATGCCGCGCGCTCGTCCCAGCCATCGTGTTTGCGCACCATCAGGAACCCGGCGGCGTGCCGTGATCCCCAGCGGGTCATGAAGGTGACGGCGGCGGCGGGATCATAGCCCGCATTGGCGAGCAGCCACGGGATCAACCGGTCGGCCTCGCGTTCGATCCGGCGCACATGGCGGCGGCTGCGCCCGTTCCGATCAAGCCACGCGTCATGCCCCAGCACATTATGCGCCAGTTCATGCGCCACCACGCCTGCAAACACCGCTTCATCATAGGCGAAAGCGGGAAAATCAATGCCGATCACCACGCGCGCGCCATCAGCCACGGCGGTCTTGCCTTCGCCCATCAGTTCGAACCGGGTGGCACACACCGAAACCGGCTGAACGCGCGCTTCGCTGCCATCGGCAAAGCCGACCGCGATGCCGCCATGTTCGGTCAGCATCGCATCGATATGATCATGCGCCCACACCAGCCGCTGCCAATCCATCGCCTTGCCCGCAGGCCATTGATTGGGATCGAGCCGTTCAAGCCGGATGATTTCACGGTTGCGGGCAAAGGCACCCGCTTGCGCGGCGGGCGATCCGCGCGCGGCGGTCTGCACCGCAAAATCGCCGGTCAGTCTGATCGCCGTCCGGGCAATCGCGGGCGCGCCGTAACTTGCCATGTCCTGCAATTGCAGCCCGATCGATGGCACCACGCGGGGGCAGAACCCGGCATTGCCGCGCGCCAATTGCCAGCCGACATCCTGCAGGCGCTGATCGGCGTCTTGATAGTGGGCAATCGCAGCGCGTTCAGCGGCGTAATCGATTGCGGCCGTGTCAGACCGGGGCGGGTCAGATTGAGCCGAAAGCGGGGCGGCAAGCAGCGCGGCCCCGATTAGCCCCCCAGCCACCCCCCGGCTGGCGCGCATCAGCCCGCCTTGTCCCCGGCGAGTGCAGCCTTGAGCTTATCGTAACCCACCGCGCCGCTAATCGGCTTGCGGCCCGCAATCCATGCCGGGGTGCCAGTGAAACCGAGCGACTGGGCGAGATCGTAATTGCGGGCGATCTCGGTCGTCACAGCCTGCGACGCCGCATCCGCCTCTGCCCGCGCCATATCCAGCCCCGCCGCCTGCGCAGCCGCGGTAACATCGCCAGTGCTGAACATCGCGTCGTGGAAGGCGCGGTATTTGCCCTGTAATCCGGCGGCAAGCGCCATGCGCGCGGCCTGTTCACTGCCTTCGAAAATCGGCCATTCGCGCACCACGACCATAAGATCGGGATCTTCGGCCACCAGCCGGTTCACATCCTTGAGGCTCGCCTCGCAATAGGGGCAGTTATAATCGGTAAACTCGACCAGCACCTTGCTGCCCGACGGGTTGCCGATCACCACGCCGGGGAAGGGGGTGAACAGTTCTGGCCCCATATCGGCCAGCCGCTTTTCAGCCTCCTGCGCTTCATAGGCTTCGACCATCTGCGGCAACATATCGGGATTGCCGAGCATGAACGCGCGGGTGCGGTTATCGGCGAGGCCGGAATAAGACCACACCGCCGCGCCGGCAAAACCAAACACCAGCGCCAGCAACGCCGTCAGCAGGGTATGGCGCAAGGCCGAAGGCGCGGCGTGGTTCGTTTCAGGCAGGGGCGTGGTGGACATCGGGTTTCCGTCAACAGCAGGGGGATGAGTATCAGTCTAGCGCCGGTCGCGCAGCCGTTCCAGTTCGCTGCGCGCCTCCAAGGCAATATCCTGTGCGCGGATCCAGTCGGCCGAACCATAGGGCAGGTTCGCCTCTGCCGCCTGCGCGTTTTGCAGGGCCTCGGGATAGCGGCGGCTCATCACCTGCTGTTCGGCGCTGGCCAGCCGCGCGCGCGGAATATCGCCGCGCGCGGCATAGACCACGCCCAGCTGATACCAGGCGAAGGGATTGTAGCGATCTTTCTGCACCGCCGCGCGCAGCACGGTTTCCGCCTCGGCGAAATTGGCTTCGTCCTCGGTCGCGATCAGCGCGTGGCCCAGGATACCCGCGATCAGCGGATGGGCGCGGGTGATCTCGGTCGCGCGGCGCAGCGGGGTGAGCGCATCAAGCGGGCGCCCGGATTCGAGCAGCACCTGCCCCTTGAGTTCGAGAAACCACGGATTGTCAGGCTCGGCTGAAAGCAACGCATCGGCCTCGGCCAGCGCCATATCGACCTGCGCATCCTTGTGATAGGCGTAGGCGCGCGCATAGCGGGCAGGAATGCTGGTGTCGCTCGGCGGGAAAAAGTTCAGCGTGCGGCGCGGTTCGGCGAGAAAACCGTAAAGCTTGGCGCGGGCGCGCACAAAACGTTCCTGCAATTCGGGATCAGGGGCGATGCCCCACGCCGGGTCGTCTGCCAGCAACCCGCGCAAGGTCTGAATCCGGTCGCCTGACAGCGGGTGAGTGCGGGAATAGGCGGCTTCATCCGACTGGCTATAGCCCCGGCGAATCTCGTTGCTGCGCAGCCGTTCGAAGAACTTGATCATGCCGCGGCCCGAAATACCCGCTCCCGAAAGGTAGCGCGCCCCGGCAAGATCGGTCGATGCTTCCTGATTGCGATTATAAGCCAGAAAGCTGCCAAGCGCAGCCTGTTGCCCCGCCATCACCGCACCGATCGCCGCATCACCCGATCCGGCCAGCGCCGCGCCAACCCCCAGCAATAATGACAGGATGGAGATGTTGGTCGCCGTCTTTGTCCGTTCATTGAAGCGGATCACGTGACCGGCGGTGATATGGCCCAATTCGTGCGCGAGCACGCCCTGCACCTCCTCGGCGGTTTCCGCCGCGTTGATCAGGCCCGAATGGACATAGATTGCCTGCCCCCCGGCCACGAAGGCATTGATCGAACCATCATTGATCAGCACCACTTCGACATTGTCGGATTCAAGCTCCGACGCTTCGACCAGCGGGGCGACCATATCGGCCAGCAATTGTTCGGTTTCGGCATCGCGCAGGATCGATTGCGCAGCGACCGGCTGAACCGCGACCAGCGCGCTCGCCAGCAAGGCGAAGACGTAGGCGACAAGGTTAGGGCGACCGCGCATGGCGGCAATCCTACCGCGTTTCTGCCTGAACTCAAACTGAAGCGGGTTGCAAGGTGATCCGGAAGGGCCGGAAAGCGCCCTAACCGAACAGCTTGCGCGCCGCGCGTTCAATCTGCGCAATATCCTCCGGCACTTCGGCGAGAATTGCCGCGCAGCCGGTTTCATCGCGGCGGATCAGTGCCAGTGCGAATTCGGGGCCTGCGCCGTCGAGTTCTTCGAGCATGATGGCGTCGAGCGCGCGCAATTGCTGCGCCAATGCCTCACGCACGGCGGCGGGATCGTCAACCGGCTTGCCCTGCTCTTCGCGGCGCATCCGGCGTTCGGCCTTGACCACCGCCTTCACCCCGCCTTCGGTTTCGGCAAGGAAATCTGCCAACCGCCCGCGTTCAAGCCCGATCCGGTGGGCATGGGACAACACGGCGGCATATTCGGTCAACCGGGTCTTGTCGTAATCATGCCCGAACACCAGCTTGACCACCGGGGTCATCGGCGCGCGTTCCTGCACCGTCAGCCCGCTTTCAGCGACCAGTTCGGCATAGTCATCAGGCGCAGCCTCGGCGGCGAGCGAGAAGTCGTAAGCGCGGCTGACCGCAGCATAAAGCGCGCTGCGGCTGCGGTCTTCGGTGGTGTCAGCCGTGCGCGCCAGTTCGCGCGCCGAAGCGAGGCAATCGTAAATCCCGGCATCGGCTGGCAGTTCTGCGACGAAAGGCGCGTCATCGTCATCGTCATCGGCGGCGATGGCGGCGTAATCCGCATCAGCGCTGGCATCGACATAGGGATCAAGCGCGAACTCCGAAGGGTCGATTGCCTTTTTGACCGGCGGTTCGATATAATCGGCGAGGCTGGCAAAGCTGTAGCCGGGGCTTTCAGCCTCGCCTTCGTCCTCGTCATATTCCTCATCATCATCGTCAAGGCCGAAGTGTCCGAAATCGGGCTGCGGCAGATCGGCAGGCGAGGCATCCTCCGACGGCGCAGCATCAAGCGGCGCGACATTGGCAAAATCATCGTCGCCATCATAAGCGTCATCGCTCGAAGGCTCGCCAGAAAACTCGGACGTGAACGCAGCGGAGCCGGTTTCGGCGGGCATATCGTCGGCTTCGTGCGCGGGAGAATCCGCCCAATCGGTGACGGGATCAGCGGCGCGTAGCGGCTGTTCGGAGTCCACTTCCAGATCTTCGTCCAGCTCCAGCGCCTGGTCGATTTCGAGCAGCAGTTCATCAGCCGTCAACTGGTCAGCCATTTCTTTCCAGTTGATCACGCCATAGATGAAATCGATCGTTTCATCATCGCTCGAATAGGGCAGCAGGATGCCGCGATACAGGATCGCCGCGCCGCGATGGTTGACGAATTCGGCTTCGAATCCGATCGGGGCCTGATTGGCGAGGATCTGCATGTAGTGATCGGTAATGCGGCTCAGCAAAGAGCGCGGCGGCACGTCCGAAAGGCGGTTGATCGCCTTGCCGTCAGAACTGCATTCGCGCGCCAGCGTTTCGCCAACAAAACGCACCACCGGATCGTCGATCCCCAGCGAGAAATCGAGCAGCACGCTATAGGGGCCGAAATCGGGCAGGTGCGCCGGTTCAAGATCATCGATATTGGGGAACATCCGTTCACCCAGCAGGCTCGCCCAGTGATTATAGGCGCGCACCTGCATCCGGCGTTCGTCCTGCCCGATCGCTTCGGGCGGCGACACGCGGTTGCTTGCCGGTTCGGCGCTTTCCTCATCGGATGCGTCCCAGCTCCGATCAGCAGAATCGCCGTGGTCGAAGGTGCCGCGCAGAGTGTCCATGGCTGTCATTCGCCCCTTGTGTGAACAATTACCCGGCCGTTGTGGCGCGGCGTGGTAAACATCACGTTAAGCGATCAGCGGATTTGGCGGGGAGGCTAGGGTCAGGGCCTATTAACCCCACCTTCGAGGCGCCGGAATGGCGAACATATCGGACGGATATTCGTGCCGGGAAGGCTGGTTGCCTTTCCAAGCGAATATCTGGTCGAGATGGAAGCCATTCCGGCGTCCCTGCGGGATTTGACCAGAACGGCCCATTGCGGCGTCGGATCGGCTGGAAATATCGACATATTTCTGCGCCTCTCCTTCTTGCACTGAGCCGTTCTGCCTCAAACCTCGGAGGCGGGGTTAATAGGCCCTGACCCTAAAGGAAATAACGCATCCTGATGGAGACGCGGCTGAGGCCTTCTTCAATCTTGAACACCGCATCCTTGAATTTGGGCGGGGCCATCCTGACCGGGGCGTCGCGCGAAAAGCCATAGCCTTCCTTGGGCATCATCCCCAGCGCGCGGTCGGCCTTGCCATTGTCATTCTCGTCATGCAGCAGCGCGATGGCATAATCGCCGGGCTTTACCCCGGAAAAGCGGATTTCGATTGTCTCACCGGCTGGCACCACCTTGCGGTGCGCGGTCGGATCCTTGATGCATTTCGGGAAGATATCCGCGCGGGTCGTCATGCAGGCGCGCACCACGCCTTTGCTTGACCTGAGATCGGTGACGGTAATCACCACATCGCCCGCCAGCGCGGGGGTTGCCGCGGCAAGCGCGCCGCCGCCAGCCAGCATCAGCGCCGTAATCCTCATCAAACCGCCGCCTCGCACCCATGACCCGCCGCCGCGACAATCCGCTGCGACAACCCCTTGTCGGTGCCGCACACACGATCCCAGACGCGGAAATATAGTCCGAAATTGCATCCATATTCCTCGTGATGGCGTTCGTGATGGCTGGCCGTTATCAGCCACTTGCCCAATGGCGAATGAACAACCCAGCGCGGAAACATCTCCCATCCCATGTGATTTGTGACCCCCATCACAGTCGCCACCGTCAGCACCAGTCCCAGCATTGCGATATTGATCGGCACGAAAAACACCAGCAACGGCACCACCACCGCGCCGGTCAGCGCCTCGATCGGGTGAAAACTCATCGCGGTCCACGCGGTTGGCGGGCGGCTTTGGTGGTGGACGGCGTGGGCGATGCGGAACCAGCGTGGCTGATGCATCCAGCGGTGTGCCCAGTAAAAACAGGTGT
Source organism: Alphaproteobacteria bacterium HGW-Alphaproteobacteria-7 (assembly GCA_002842735.1). GTDB lineage: Bacteria > Pseudomonadota > Alphaproteobacteria > Sphingomonadales > Sphingomonadaceae > Erythrobacter. The sequence continues at coordinate 93,869 of PHEB01000015.1, forward strand.
CCTGCACCGCGAGGTAGATCAGCACCGACAGCGGGTGATACCACCATGGCAGCGCGGCGAAATCGGCGGTGATGCGCGTCCATCCGAGGTGCTGCCAGCCCCACAGCACGATCCCCGCCGGCGTGCCGTAAATCGCTGCCGACAGCATCGACCAGCGCACCTCGCGCATGATCTGCTGCCCGCGCCCGGCATAGAGGCCAGGCCGCACCCGCGCGGTGATAAAGGCGAACAGCCCGCTCGACAATACATAGCGCAGCGCGACGATCAGCGTCACGACGCAGCTGACGATCAGCAGCGCAAGCGGGGCGGGCAGATCAGGCGGAAGCATGACGGCAGGCTATGGAACAAATCGCTGCGGCGCGACATAATAATATCAGCCGCGCACACCGGTTGCCGCGGACAGCGGGTCGATCAGCCCCGCGTGCCGCCGCATTGCCATCCGCGCCAGCCGCTCAACCTCGACCTTGCGCCGCGCCGGGGCCAGCGGAGCCAGCGCGGCCGGGCGCAGGATTTCGGCATCATAGCCATCGGCAACGATCACGCCGCAGGTTTCGGGCTGGTAAGCCTCACCCTCCAACGGGCTGCGATCCAGCCCCGGCGGCACCCCCCAGAAGAACCGGTCGCAAAAGTCGAGGTAATCGGGCCATTTGGTGTCGCCCAGCAGATCAGCCCGCGCAACCTTGATCTCGACGATCACCACCAGCCCTTTGGCATCGATCCCCATCAGATCGGCACGGCGACCATTGCGGATCGGCACTTCGCCCAGACACCAGATATCGTTGCGCGCGAACAGCCGCCCGATCCCGCGCGCGACATCGCCAGCGGTCAATCCCGCCAGCGGCGGCGAATCAGTGGACGAGGAAAGCGCACCAGACATGGCGGCAAAATGGAACAGAGTGGGAACGCAGTCAAGCCGGACAGATTTGCGTCAGCCATCCCCATCGGTATGCAGCACCGCCAGCAGCGCGCCGCGTGCGGCATGGAATTCGCGCCACAGCGCCAGCGCCGGGGCGCCAGTATCCTGCCCCCGGTCGGCAAGCGTCGCCAATGCAGCCATCCCGCTGCCCAGCATCGCCGCGACATCCTCGATCCCTTGGGAAAGCAAGGTGCGCTGCCATGATTTGGCGTTGGCGATCAGTTGCCCAAGCGCAGGGGTAATCTGCGCAGGTTCAGCGGCGATTCGGGCGAGCTTTGCCAGCTCCTGCGCCTGCCGGTGGAGGGCAAGCCACTCCGCCTCGATTGCCGCCACGCCAGGCAGGGCCGAATCTATGCGGGGCAAGGTCGTTTCGGGTGGGAGCGTAGCCATCGGGTAAATCTAACCGCCGCACCTTGCCGATTGGTTAAGCCGGGCCGTGCCAATCCTGCGCCCAGACGAGTCTGGCCGCCGCAAGGGAACAATTGTGTAGCGCCGCGCCCACGCTATTGCTAAGCGCCGCGCCCACAGGCAAAATTGCCGCGTGACGCATGGCCCATGCACCCGTAGCTCAGCTGGATAGAGCGCTGCCCTCCGAAGGCACGTGTCAAGGCCGGTTTTTCGTGCATAAATATTTTCAAACTCCTGTAAATAAAAGGTATTTTATATTTGGCGGGGTTGCGCTCAGCGCAAGATGTGTCCGCCGTAAGCAGGCTGTAAGCACATCCTGCGGGCGGCTGATTTGGACGCGTGCGAGCAGGCACGGATCGCCTCGCTTAAATGAATGAACTTTTAGGTTTCCAGCGAGTCGTCGGAAGTCGTTGACCAACAGGCCCCGGAACGGCTAGTCGGGCGTCGCGAAGCACCCGTAGCTCAGCTGGATAGAGTGTCGCCCTCCGAAGGCGAAGGTCACAGGTTCGAATCCTGTCGGGTGCACCAGTCAACTGCCTTAGTGCGTTGTTTTCACACAAATTTCGGAAAAGTTGTAGAAAGCGCTCCTACGATTGACCCCACACAATGTGCGGGCTTTTGCGGCGCGTGCTGGAGCTTTACGGGACATGTTGGCCCGAAGCCGGGATTCAATTTGAGAGACAAGGTTAGGTCATAGCAGGCGATTGAGTAGGATTCGCCCCTTCCTTCCAACTGAGAAGGTTAGTTGCACCTTGTCGTTCGTGATATTCGCTCTTGATGGCCTCCATAGAGCATCACATGGCAAATCCCGATGTCTCGATCGAGGCGCACATTGGAGAGTGCTGCCAAGCGCTGAGCGATGACGTTGCAGGGCGCACGCCGGTCTATCTCGATCTTCGATTTTGGGTGATTGCCCGCGAGGTCCGCACCGGCATCCGCACCGATCCGCGCGAACGAAAGCTAGTCCATTATCTAGAGCGACTGGCACGCCAAGGTCGCATCTTTTGCCCGATCTCAGCGACGACATTCTTGGAACTGATGAAAATCGGTGATGATGCCCGTCGCCAGGCCACTTTGGAGGTCATCGAGGAATTGAGCTTGGGCGTGTCATTGATGCCCGAGCCTGAGCGAACCGAGGATGAGCTTGAGGCTGTCATTCGCTGGTCGCTTGCACCGAACGCGACAGTCCTGCCGCGCGTGTGGACGCGCCTCGCCTACACCATGGGCAATTTCCATGTGAGCGACGATCGATTCCCGCCTGAGACGCAATTGGCCATCAAAAAGGCATTCTTCGATCATGTCTGGCAGCAGCCGCTCGCCGCCGTCGCTGAAAGCCTCGATCGCGAAGAATTCGATATGGCCCGCGACATGGCTGCACTGGCCGACAAGCTCAATGAGGGCAATCGAAACCATCAGGCAGAAATGGCATCGTTCGAGTCCGTGCTGTCCGACGAGCTGCGAGGCGTCGCTGAGGTTGCTGAGCCCATCCTTGGGCAGATCATCGCTCGGCTAGGCAATTTCGGGCCTGATGTTGAGCGCTCCGAACAGAACAGCCGAATGGTCGTCAATCTCGTGCATGCTATGCTAGGCGGGGAGCATCGAAGCCGACTGCCAACAATCCATGTCCACGCCTGCCTGAATGCCCTCTTTCGTTGGGATTATCGCAGCAAGTCGATGACCGGCAATGATCTATTCGATTTTGGCCATGCGGCTGCGGCGCTGGGCTATTGCGATGCGTTTTTCACCGAGGCCGGAATTGCCCGGTCGATTGAACATCAGCGACTCAAGCTTGATCAACTCTATAGATGCGTGGTGACGAACGATGTCGATCAAGCGCTAACCCTTCTTCGATCGTTGATTTGAGGCTAGAGCTGCAATCAGACGATCAATTCAGGGGCGAGTGTCGATGTGCCTTGTGGAATCTTGGGCGAATATTGATTGGGCCGCCACCGGCACGATGATGCAGGGTGTCGGAACGCTTGGAGGGGCGATCGCCGTCTATGCAGCCGCCAGGCTGGGCTTGTCGGCATGGAAGCATCAAAAGCTAGCAGAGCGGAACAGGGACCAAGCCGAGGTCATCCTGCACGCGGCCTACAATGCGAGGCGTGCGCTGGGATACCTTCGATCGCCGTGGATGTCTGGGGGCGAGCTGGCGGCTGCCGAGGAAAAATTGAACAGCAGCGAGCCGACATGGCGAGATAGCATCGTCGAGGAAAAGCAAAAGCGGCACATCACCGCTCAAGCCTATTACATGCGAGCCAACCAGCTGCTCGATGATCGGACAAAGCTAGAGGAGGGCCTGCCGATGGCTCGCGCGCTGTTTGGCGAGGACTTGGAAAACGCGATCGAGACGCTGCACCATCAATTCCATATCGTGCGGACATACGCGGACGCCTATGTTGACGATTACAACGGCACCGATCGAGATTTCACGGTCAAGATTCGCCGGGCATTGTTCGCCAGCAACAAGCGCACTGCGGGCGAGGAAAACGAGGTGTCGGACGCGATTGACACATCAATTGCGACCATAGAGGCAACCTGCCTGCCTTACCTGCGAATGGAAGCGCTCTAGCCCATCTGGAGATGGGATCGAGCAAGATTCGAGACCTAGAAGCCAATGGATAGGAATTTCATGGGCGTCCTTGCGGCTCGATCTGAAACTCGCATCTGACTGAACGCTCAACCTTCCCCGCTTTTTCGATGCAGCGTTCAAACGCTTCGCGGTTTGCGCTGAGGATGTGCTGCGCTTCCGCCAGTTCCTCCCAAGCCTCTGGATTCTGATTCCGGATCAACCGTATTCCGGCTTCGACGATGGTCGGTTCACCCACGGCCTTGCGAGCCATCCATTCGGGCCATTGCCAGCTTTCGGGCATGACGCGGGCGATCGTGCCGGGTAGGATCGACCAGAGCAGTATGCCGGCAGCCAATCCCATGCCTGCAAAGTGCCAGGCTTGCCGCTTCTGCTCGGCCTCGGCGCTGACACGCCCGACAATTGCAGTGAGCTGAGCGGTTGCAAAATCCAGGTCTTTGCGGCCCTGTCGGAACAGGTTGCTGGCATCGCGCAGCATATCGAGTGAGGTGCGCTTGATTTGAACCCCAATGTCTTCCGGGGTCAAATCGATGGCAGGCTTGTTGCCGATAGTGCTCAGGGTTTTGGAAACCTTTGCTAGCTGATCGGCCATCTGGCTGAGCGTTGCGGTGTAGTCCGGGATCACGATGTCGGCTCTCTCCCTGGCCATGTTCTGGACCGTGTGGCGCACCATCGCCATTTCGCCTTCAAGGCGGGCGAAGGCTTCCGTGGCCGGATCGGATTCTTGCACCGCTTCCGGCTCCGGGGCGCGCGGTTCCTCGACTTCGAGGTCCAGTTGCACTTCTTCGATGTGGTCGTCGTCCATGTCGTTGCTCCTAAATGCCCATGTCGAAAGCGCGGGTGCGCTCGCGGGTCATGGTTGCAGTGAGTTCGTTTGCGATGCTTCGTTCGGGCTTCGGATCGATGCCGAGTTCACGGGTCTTGCCGCGCAGCAGGCCTTCGACCTGCGGATCGCGTTCAAGCCCCTTCGCCAGTTCGGTCAGTTTGGCCGAGACGCGGGCAGCGCCTGCACGGTCGCCCTGCTGCTCAAGCTGGTTGCGCGCGGCGCTCAGTCCCTGCCAGTCGCTGACAAAGCGCTCGGTTCGAAGCGCCGGATCGGTGCGCACGACAGCCTCGTTCTGCATGGCGCGCATGGCCTCCTGGCTGCGCCCGCCAGCGGCTTCTGCGATCAGCTCGGCACGCCGCTCCAGTGCCTTGGCAAGATCAGTGGCGGCGAGGGGCCGTATGCCGTCGAGCGCCTTTCCTGCCTTCTCCAGCGCGTCCTTCTGGTGCGGAAGGACGGGCAAGCCCTGAGCCTGCATCGTGCCAATATCGCCAAGTGCGCGGGCGTAGCGTTCGACCGCGCGGCGCTGCTCGTTCTGCGTGTTCGTTTGTGCTGGAAGCGGTTCGAGCTGCCGCGCCTGCGGACGGAAGTTCCCAAAGATCGATTTCGCGCGTTCCGGCACCTGCCGAATCATCTCCATGATCCGCTCGCGGAAGCTGATTCCGCGTAGCTCGGCGAAGGTCTGATCGGGCTTGTAGTCGCCCGCCATGTCCTTCCCGCGCTCGCGGCTGAGCGTGCGGACAAGTTTCGACTGGTCGGCAAAGTCATCGCGGCCATAGTGCAGCGCCAGACCTTCGCGATGGCGCGACATGGCGACATAGGCGGAATGGCTGTCCATGCCCGGTGTGGCGAGCACATGGGCTCGGTCCACCGTCATGCCCTGCGCCTTGTGGATCGTGGCCGCGTAGCCATGATCGATATGGGCGTAATCCTTGGTGCCGAAGGCGACTTCGCGGCCATCATCGGTGCGGACGGCCATGCTTTGCGCGCTGGCCTTCGCCACCGTGCCGAGTGTCCCGTTCTTCACCCCAAGCCCGGGTTCGTTGCGCAGGAAGATGATGCGGTCGCCCGATGCAAACTGCCGCTCCCCGCGTGCGGATTTAATCGTGGCATCGGTACCCAGCGCACCAGCCGCGCGCATCTTCCCGCGCGCCATCTGGTTCAGCTCGCGGACTTCGTCATTGGTGTGGGTGAGGATGATCTGGCTGTCGCCAGGGCTGTCCTGCCGCTCCTGCTCCCAACGCTCGATCATGGCGGCGCGCGCAGCCTCGCGTCTGTCGGCGGCATGGACCATGCCGCGTTCTTCATAGGTCTGGATTGCTTCGCCCGTGCGTCCCGTTGCGAGCTGCCGGGTCGCATACTGCTGCCACGCCGATAGCTGGCGGCGGACCTCGCTGATTTCGACGCCGCCGTGGCGTTCATGGATCGCGCGAAACGCTGCGCCAGCCTCGATGGCCTGCAATTGCTGCTGGTCGCCAACCAAGACAACCTTCGCTCCGGCCTTGGCGGCATGGGACAGCACGCGCTCCATCTGACGCGTGCCGACCATGCACGCTTCGTCGATGACGAGCACCTCGCGCGAAGTGAGCTGTTCGCGTTCCTTGCCCCATTGATGTTCAAGACTGGCGATGGTGCGCGATATAATGCCGGAGCCGTTCTCAAGACCTTCGGCGGCGATGCCGGACAGGGCTGCGCCGCGCACAGTGTAGCCCGCGCTTTCCCAAGCCTTACGCGCCACGCCCAGCATCGCGCTTTTGCCGGTCCCGGCATAGCCAATGACAACCGCAAGACCCCCATTCTTGGTGACATGCTCGAAGGCCGATTTCTGCTCGCCGGATAGCACTAGGCCGCGCTTGACCGCGTCCGCGAAGGCGGCATTGCGTTGCACATCATTGACGGCGTGACCCGTGCGCTGTGCCATCGTGTCGGCGGTGCGATGCAGGCGCTGTTCGGTCTCGATCATTGCCTGCGAAGTGAAGCGGTCTTGCCCGCGTCCGTCCTTTCCCAGTGCGATCAGTTCGGGCGACGCGCGCACCGCATTGTAGGCGGCGTCGAACTGCTCCTTTCCGTCGCTGTGGCGGTGAACGAAGGCAGCAAGATCGCGCCTGGTGAACGTCGCCTGCTGGTGCGTGATGGCATCCAGGGCCAGAGCCGGGTTGGCAATGATCCGCTCGCCGTTGCGCTGCGCAATGGCACGGTGTTCCTCAATCCGCTCAGCTTCAAGCCTGCGTCCGCCAATGCGCGAAGCGGCGGGGCCGATCTTGTCCTGCGGTTCGAGCGCAATGCCCTGCGCTTCCAGGCTGCGATGATCGATCCGCGCATCGATGTCGCGTTCCACCAGGGCGTGGTTGACGTGATTAGCCCAGCGCTCGCGCCATTGCTCGATCAGCGCGGTCTTGTTCCAGTCGCGGACCTTTGCGCCAAAGCCGTCTTTCGTGATCTCGCGCATCGTTAGCATGACGTGCGCATGGGGCTTGGCCTTCCCGTCTTCGCCGATATCCCAATGGACATTGAGATCGGCGATCATGCCTTTCTCGACGAACTCAGCCTTCACGAACTCGCGCGCCAGCCTGACGTTATCTTTCTTCGCCAGCTCACGTGGCAGAGCGAACTCGACCTCGCGGGATAGCTGGGCATCCTTGCGCTTCTCGGCGGCCTCGACCGCGTTCCACAAGGTTGCCCTGTCGGCGAAGGCTTCCGGAGCGCCTTTCGGCAACATCACTTCGGAATGAAGGACGCCTGCCTTGTTGGTGAAATCATGGGTTCTGTCGATGCGCTCATCGTGCAGCCGTTCGCCTGCGCGATAGGCTGCCGCCGCCACGGCACTGCGTCCGCTCGACCGTCCGATTACCTTTGCGCTGAAGTGAAAGATTGCCATGACGGCAATCCAGTTACACTCCAAAGCCCGCGTCGGCACGACGTATAAGCGCGCCTCTCATGATAAAATCCTGATCGGGACTAGGCCGTATCACACTGTCCCGGCGACCTTACTGCATTGGATTACAAGCACGATTATCATGGCTCCATCACACCAATGATGGAGACTTCCCATGCGCAAACCCCGCGATTTTGATTCGGAACTGAAGGCACTTGCCGACAAAGCAAAGCAGTTGAAGGAGCGCCGCGTGCGCGACCTCGGCGCACTGGTCACGACAACCGGAGCCGACGCGCTCGATGTCGATGTGCTGGCGGGCGCACTGCTCGATGCTGCCGCCAATACAGACAAGGCGACAGGGGAGGGCTGGCGCAAGCGCGGCGCGGCCTTCTTTCAGGGCAAACAGCGCAACACTTCGAGCGGACCTAGCAAACAGTCGGAAGGCACTCTCCCGCTCGATGGCGGCGCGGCATCGGCTTGAGGCAGCGAAGGCACGAACCGACATGCGCGAATGGCAGGTCAAACGTCGCGAACGGACCCGGCAACTGATCGAGCTGGGCGGCCTGGTCGCCAAGGCCGATCTGGTCGAGCTGACAGACGATGATCGGGCTGCACTCTACGGCGCGTTCCTCACCGTCGCCGCCAAGCTGCGCGGGCCGGATGGTGCCCAGGCGTTGGTGCTCTTCCGGCGGAAAGGGAAGCGGGCTTTCGAGGCTGAGCAACCGAATGACGGATAGCAGCACGATCCGAAAGACAATTGGTGCGCTAATCCAGTCCTAAAATTGAGCGGGTCAAGTCAGCCAATCCGCTAGCGTCTAGGTGAGCGGATAATGCATCTTTCTGCAGCAATTCCTCCGTCAAGTGAGGATGGAATTTCTCGAACAACAAGTTCGGCGAATGCGCAAATAGGTCGACCTCCTTGCCATCTGCCAGGGCCGAAAGTGCGTCAATTAAATCCAGCCTTTCGTCCTTTCCGAACACCTCGAGAAACCCATCGTGTGTCTGCACGGTGAAGCCGTTGGCGCGAAGGGCAAGTGCTAGGGTCGTTGTCCGAACGGAACCCGTTCTAGTCGCTAAGACAGCATCTTTGTCGCTGAGTTGCGCAATCCTTCCGGGGTTAAATTGCAGCTGGCCGTAGTGGCTGCGCGCCTCGTCGAGAAGCTCCAGCGCTGTTGCATCAACATAGATCGGGCTCTTCTGTCCCTCCAAAACATCGAACATTCGCTCGATCACGCGGTCGTGGATGTTGCCGGGATCGCCCCCAAAGATGGGCGGCACTCCGGCTTTCGACGGTGCAACCATAATGACACGGTCCCGGTCGTGAACTTCCTGTACCAGCCAGCGCCTGCCCGAAAAAATGAGAAGCATTCCAGGCGCGATCATGTTGTCGATGGGGAGCGTTCCAAGCTCCTTACCGCCGGCAATCAGCCGGTATTCTTCGGGTGTCTGGAACACGGCATAGAAGCTATAGTGCTCAACCAGCTTTTCGCCATTGGCACCGAGCAGCAAAAGTCCATCACTGGTTTGTTCAATAAGCGCGACCTCAGCTTGCCCGAGTGCACGCAAAACATCCAGGAACAGCAGTGTATCGACCTGACGGAATGGCCCGATCTGGCAGAGAATCCCGAATAGTTGTTGCGCACGTATTCCGCCCCGTTCGGCGATCACCGAGAGGATTTGGTGAACGAGGGTCGAAAGGTGCAGCGCCTCGCGTTGCGGTGGTTCGCACCAGCCTTCCAAAAGCAATTCGATCATCGCAATGGCCCGCACCATTCCAAGGCGAAGACGGTCCGAAAAATTGCTCGTAGGTGTGAGTTTCGCCTCAACTGCGTATTGCCGAAGGATGGCTGGCTTACCCGGTCGCCGCCCTGATCGGCCAAGCCTTTGCCTGAGCGATGCGACACTGAAAGGTGCGCCAATCTGGCCGACACAAGTTACATCGCCAATATCAATTCCCAATTCCAGCGTGGAAGTGCAGATGGCAGTCGTCGGCGCAGTACCATCTTTCAGGCGACGTTCGACGAAGTCTCGATGCTCGCGCGATAGGCTGGCGTGGTGAGGGTAAAACTCCTGTGGCAGGTGTTCTTTTTCGCAAAGTGCGCGCAACCGATCTGAATAGATTTCAACTGCCTGACGCGCACCGCCAAAGACAAGATTGTCGCTGCCTCTCAGGTGTTCGAATAGATGCTGCGCAATGGCATCCGTCGCTGAAGGGCCTTCATCGTCCTTGTCCCCAGCAACGTAGCCACGGAGCTGGAGCTGCAATTCAGCTGATCCGCCCTCGGCAATGACCTGTTCGACCTCACTTGGGCTGTCAGGACGAAGATATGCCTTCGCCAGCTCCATATCTCCGAGTGTGGCCGACAAACCAACCCTGCGAATAGGTCTCTTTAGTGCAATTTCGAGGCGCGTGAGAAGCGAACGCATCTGGATGCCGCGCTCACTGTCGAGGACCGAATGTAATTCATCGAGAATGACTGCGCGCGTTGCTCCAAACAGCCTCGGAATCTCCAATCCGCGTCGAATGAATAGCGCTTCAAGGGACTCTGGGGTGATTAGGAGCACGCCCCTCGGTCGCTTGGTAGCCTTAGCCTTCACCGATGACGAAACGTCGCCATGCCACGGCGTGATAGGCAAGTCTGTATCGCGACAAATGTCTTCAAGTCGCCGCGCTTGATCGGTGATGAGCGCCTTCAGCGGTGCGACATACAGAACATCAAATCCGGAGTCCTCACTGGGTTCATCGAGCACTTGGGATAGTAGCGGGAGAAATGCGGCTTCAGTCTTGCCTCCGGCGGTGCTGGCGGCGACAATCAGGTCAAGATTGCCGTCCATAAGCACGTGCGTTGCGCGCGCCTGAATATCGCGCAATTCTTTCCAGCTTTGCTGACGAATCCATTTCTGGATTGGTCGAGCCAGCTTGTCGAACGCCGTGCTCACAGTCGGAAGCTGGCTAGCTCGTCGCTCTCGGGAACAGCGCCAACGCTCTCATCCACGTCGCTCATGTCGTCACCAGAATCCTCCGCCACGTCG
>PHEB01000001.1 GCA_002842735.1 Alphaproteobacteria bacterium HGW-Alphaproteobacteria-7
CCGCCGAAGCCGAACAACAATACTACGCCATGCTGGACGATGCCCCAATGGCAGCATAACTTAAACCAAATGGCCTCCGGCAATCCCGGGGCGGTTCAAACCGCTGAGGATCCTCGACGCTCGCGGTGAATGTGAGTGAAGTAATAGGGCCAACGCCGGGCACGCTCATCAGGCGATTGCAGACCGGATCAGCAGCGGCGCGTTCTTCGAGCAAACGGTTCGATGCGTGCAGCTGATTCTCGATCGCCTCCATCGCTGCGACGAGCGGCGCAAACAGAGGCTCAAGGTCGGGACGCTGCCGATAGAGCGTGGCCAGGCGGTCGGCGCGCCTGCCTGGTGTTCTTGCCGCGCCTAGACGTAAACCGAACAGCTTCAAAAGACCGCGCATCTGATTGGCCATGGCATTACGCGCGGTGATCAACTGTGCCCGTATCCGCAATGCCGCTCGATCAATATGTGTGGCAAACGCCTTCATATGGACGCGCTGGAACCAGCCAGTCCGCGCAAGCTGGGCAAGGCCCTCAGCATCGTGAACGTCGCTCTTGTTGACGCGAGTTGCCAGCACGCCCTTGGCATGGCGAGCGCAGATGCACTCGACCGGCACGCCACGTTCGTTCAGGCCATGATAAAGGAAGGTCGACAGCGGTCCGGTCTCCAGAACAACCTGCACAAGACCATTACCGTGCCGCTCGAACCATTTAGCCAGAACTTCGGGGTCGCTTGCCACCACATCGCGGCGTAAAACCGCTCCTTCGGAATCGACCACGCAAATATGCGTCGTCTTGTCACTCACAAAGGCGCGGTTCCCCATCATCAAGGTCGCCTGCTCCAGTATCGCCGCCGCCCGCAAGCTGCTTGGCCTTCTGGGTCAGGTTCAACGCCGCGACGGCGTGCTGGCGCACCGCTTCCTGATCTTCACCCGATAATTCGGGGTAACGACAGGATTCGATACATCAATTTGAAGCTGATGCTTCGCCAATCTATGTCACTCGGAAAAGCTGGCGGCTCCGGGCTTGCAACTTGCGGGTCATAATATTCCTCGCCCTGGCCTGTTCTCCCTGCTGGGCGGCCTTCGCAGGTTCCATCGTCGGCAACCACGGAAACGCATTTCTGGGCATACTCATCAAGCACGGCAATGATCCGAACAGCCGCGTATCGACCCTTGCCCCGCCGCGTGAAGAAGTGTGCCACAAGGTCTTTAAAACTGGTGAGAACGCCACCAAGAATGACGCCAAGAAGCCCAATGATCGCCGCACTCATGCCGCCACCTTAGCCTTCGTCATCTTGGTGTAGAGTTCAAACAGCTTTTCCAGCCGCTCGGTATCGTTCTTGAACCGCCGCCCGATGTAAATGCGTTCCAGCACCTCATCGTTTGCCTCATGGGCGCGACGGAGGTTGTCGGGCATCTTTGCAGGATCGTACAGGTCGATGATGGTTGAAGGAAAGTGGGCTTGGGGTGTCGTCGCCGCCCTGATCCACTTGCGCCCGACACTGTGCAGCTTGCGATATTCCTCAATCGTGAATTCGTCGCGGCGCATTGTTTTGAGCTTAGGCCTACCTTCAAAACGGTGGCTTGCAGGCACGAGCCGCTTGGTGATGGCGAAGTTCATCACCGCGTTGAGCGCGCCCATCTCGAACTGGATCGCCGCATCGCTGATATGCTCGCGGAACCGGCCTTTGCCGTTTTCACGCCGCCAAGTCGGGTAGCCCGCCCAACTGTCCTGACCGATCAAATGAATCTGGGTGCTGCCGACATAATCTTCGAGCGCCTTCTTGAAGGCGTTTCGGAGATTCTTCACCCGGTCATGGGAAACTTCGCCAGTGTCGGCACGGCGCTGCTGCGTCTGGAGATAGTCTGCCGCCACCTGCCGAAACGGACGATTGAACACGGCTACATCGTGCTTCACCCGAAACCGGATATCGGCGTCCTGATCGAACGCGCGGTCGCGGGCGGACTCCCGGTCCGACGTGTGAAGCGAAATGGTCTTGTAGCGATCCTCTTTGGGGAGCTTGATGCGGCAATAGAAATTGCGGTGTTCGACATCACCGCGCCTGAAAATGATCAGGCCGGACTTTAGAACCTCCTTGTCGGTGATGAACGCCATTCCCATACTCCGCTGTGCAGAAACTGTGCAGGTTTGGAGCGAAAGCGCGCGGAATTCCATAGCTGTGCAGGTGCTGTGTAGGGGAATATACTTTATTTTCTTAAGTGATTCCAGCTATTTGCTTAAATCCTGTCTCCCCGACCACTTTTCTTGAAATTCAATGATCGCAGGCCGCATGGCGCACTTTGCGGCCATTCCGGATCGCTCGATTGTTTCCTTTGCCTTCCCATCTCGCTAAGCCTGTTGGAGGAGGGATCGACAATGGCGCTATTCGACAGGCTGATCGCGGCGGCAACTATCAGGCGGTTGGTGATCGTCGCCCTGATCTGCGAGGGCATTCGCTATGGTGTGATGCCGCGCATTGGGGCGGAATTGTTGACGACCCCCGGCGCCGGGCCGCTTGATCTGATGTTTGCCTATACCCCGGCAGAGGCGTTTGCGAATATCGGTGCCTTTTCGGATACCGCCCGCAGTTCCTACCGGATGTTTCTGGTGACGGCGGATATCGCCTATCCGATCAGCTATACGCTGTTGTTTGTCTGGGCGATTGCGCTTGTCATACGCACCACCCGGCTGGAACACGCCCGCTGGCCGTTCGCGCCGCCGCTGCTGTTGTTCGGTTTCGATATTCTGGAAAATGCCACGGTTTTCATGCTTCTTAGCCTGCACCCGGATCAGCCGGTGGCGCTGGCCTGGATGGCGAGCATCTTCACGACCCTGAAATGGTCGTTTGCAGGCGTGACAATGCTGGTGCTTGCCTATGCGTTGGGACTGCGCCTTGTGAAACAGGGCACACCGCCCGAAACCCGATAGGACGGAGAACCTTTCATGCCCACCAACCGCTTGTTCCTTTACGCCATCGCTGCCGCCATGACGGCGGCCACCGCCCTTGCCCCTGCCGCGTCGAGCGCCGCGGAGCCGACCTATCACACTGCCGAAGGAATGCCGTTTTCCGAAGCGGTGCAAGTGGGCGACATGCTGTATCTGTCGGGCCAGATCGGTGTTGCTCCGGGGGAAACAACGCTGGCGGCGGGCGGGATCGCGGGCGAAACCCGCCAGACCATGGACAATATCGGCGCTGTGCTGGCGCGGCATGGCCTAGGGTTTGATGATGTCGTCAAATGCACGGTAATGCTGGCCGACATGAATGATTGGCCAGCGTTCAACGCCGTCTATGTCGGCTATTTCAAACCGGATCGCTTGCCAGCCCGCAGCGCCTTTGGATCGACCGGCCTCGCCTATGGCGGGCGGGTTGAGCTGGAATGCTGGGCCTATAGCCCGCAAACTAACGCCCAGCGCTGAAATGACCTCAATACTCAAAAAATAGGGATCGAAGCGCGCAATGGCTCTGATGACAAAACGCAATTTCCTGATTGGCGGCGCGGTTGCCGTGGTTGGCGGGCTTGGCGCAGCCGCCTACCGGCTCAAGCACCCGGCGCTGGTTCCACTGGGCTACGATTTCACTGCGGACGAGCTGGCAACGGCGCGGTCATTGCTGGAAAAATATCCGTCGATTGATGCCCATGCCCACCCGGGACGAACCTTCGTTAGCGGGGCAGAGAATGTTTCGGGAATGTCGCGTGCGGCGGTCATATTGGGCTCCTTCGAAAGCCGCAGCATCGGCGATATGCAGGACGGAGGGCTGACAGCCGCCGCCTTTGCCGCCGTCGCCGATTTTCAGGCGATTGGCTTTGTCGATGAAGGGCTCGCTGCGGTTCGCGAATTTGAACCCGGCGAAGCATGGGCCAGCTATCAGCGGCAAATTGCCAACTTGCAGCAGTTGGTGGACAGCGGGCTGGTCTATCCGGTCAGGTCGGTCAGTGATTTCGCCGCCGCGCGCAAAGCTGGCAAGCCCGGCGCGTTGTTCACGGTTGAAGGCGGGGATTTCCTCGAAGGCAGGGCCGATCGCGTGGCGCAATCCTACGCTGATGGCGTGCGATCCGTCACGCTGATGCATTACCGCACCAATGAACTGGGAGACATCATCACCGGCCCCCCGGTTCACAATGGCATTACCCCCGCAGGCATCGCAGTGGTCAAGGCCATGAACACCGCCGGGATGCTGATTGACGTCGCCCACGCATCCGAAGCCACCGCTTTCGGGATAATCAAGGCTTCAACCCGGCCGGTCATGGCCAGCCATGTCCATATCCACCCGACGAAGGCTGGCGGTATCGACCACCCCCGCTTTGTATCACGCGATCTGGCGTCAGCCGTGGCCGAAACCGGCGGCGGTCTGCTGGGGGCGTGGCCGGCGGGGATCGGGATCACCGACCTGCGCGGCTTCGTCACCCGGACGTTCGAACTGGTCGATGCGGTCGGCATCGACCACGTCTGCATGGGCACGGATATGGATGCCAATTACAACCCCGTGTTCGATCCCTATGCCCGCCTGCCCCACTATGTCGCCGGGCTGCTGCGCGGCGGGATGGGTGAGGGTGAAATCGGAAAACTGATTGGCGGCAATTTCCTGCGGATAATGGCCGCTGTTGAGCCACGGCAATCCGTCTGAATAATTACTGCGCCTGCATGATCGGCGGGGCGGCGGGGATCGGGGTGCCGGTCAGGATTGCGGTTTCCTGATTGGCGAGGATGCCGACCACCTGCGTCCACACCGCGACGTTCTGACGCAGCTGGGCCTTGTCGATCTTGTCGAGTGTGTCGTCCGGCGTGTGGTGCAAATCGAAATAGCGGGTGCCGTCCTGTTGCAGATCAATCAGCGCGCCCTTCTGGTCACGCACGATGTTGAGATCGGCCCCGCCGGTGGCGACGTCATTGCTGGTTGATACGCCAAACCGGGCAACCGCGCCGGCGATACGTTTGTGCAATGCTGGGTTCGTCTCGCGAAAATTGCTGTCAAAGCGCCAGATCCGGTCGGCGCCAAAATCACTCTCGATTCCAACAGCGATGCGCTCGTCCAGGTGCGCCTTGCTATAGGCTTGACTGCCCCAGAGGCCGGTTTCCTCCGCGCCTGCCATCAAAATACGGATGGTGCGCAGGGGCTGGCCTGAATGTTTCACGTGAAACGCTGCCGCTGCGATGATCCCGCAACCCGCCCCATCATCGAACGCGCCCGGCGCATTCCACCAGCTGTCGATATGGCAAGCGAGCAGCACCGGCGGGAGCGACGGGTTGCGCCCCGCTATCTCAGCCACCACGTTGCCGCTTTGGGTCTGTCCGATCTGGCGCGGGTTCATTTCGAGCTTCATGGTGACGGGACGGCCCCCAGCGCGGGCAAACATCCGTTCAAGGTTCTCGGCATCGGGCAGGCTCAGCGCGCCTGCCGGGGTCGGCTTCACACCTTCAGGAAAGCTGGTGCCGCCGGTGTGCGGGTTGCGGTGGTAATCGGTGCCGACCGATTTGATGACGGTGGCAATCGCGCCCTTGCTTGCCGCGATCCCTGCGCCGACCCAGCGTGCAGGCCCGGCAAAGCCATAGTGCGAACCATCCTGCGCGGGGCGCATCTGGTGGCTGATATAGGCGATCTTGCCTTTCAGGCTGCCTTCGGGCGCGGCGCGCAGATCGTCTACCGTGTGGAAGAACACCACTTCAGCTTCGATCCCGCCAACAGGCGTTGCGGCAGAATTGCCAAGCGGCAGGACAACCATATCCTGCGCGAACGGCGCGGTCACACGGGCGCGGGCGATGTCACCGGGCACCCAAGTGTCCATCATGAACGGCTCATCCGCAACATTGGCAAAGCCCTTGGCCGTCAGCCACGCCATCGCCCATGCGCGGGCGCGGGCCTCAGCCTCGGTCCCGGCCTGACGCGGGCCGACCTCGGTGGTGATCCCCTCGACGAAGTCCCATGCGACATGGTCACTTTCCAGCGCGATGTCGGCCTGCGCCTCCAGCGTGGGAGACTCGGCAACAGCGGCAGTGGACAGGACAACGAGCGAAAGCGCTGACAGCGCGGTGATGGTGCGGTTCATGGGCAGCGTTGCTATCGCCGCGCAGCACGCAAGTCTAGCCGCTTGCCCTTGCCCCTGCCCTTCCCTATCTGCGCAGCCAAACCTCCCAACCTGATTTTTCGATCCCGTAAAGGACTGATCCGATGGCCGCGCAATATGCCTTTGTCATGAAGGACATGACCAAAACCTTCCCCGGTGCCCAAAAGCCGGTGCTCGCCAATATCTCGCTGCAATTCTATCAGGGCGCGAAGATCGGCATTGTCGGCCCCAATGGCGCGGGCAAATCGACGCTGATGAAGATCATGGCGGGGGTCGACAAGGACTTCACCGGCGAAGCCTGGCCGGGTGAGAACATCACCGTCGGCTATCTGGAACAGGAACCGGAGCTTGATCCGACCAAGACCGTGCTCGAAAACGTCAAGGACGGCGCGCGCGGGGTCGCCGACATGGTTGACCGCTTCAACGAAATCAGCGCGCTGATGTGCGAACCGGACGCCGATTTTGAAACACTCGGCGCGGAAATGGGCGAATTGCAGGACAAGATCGACGCGGTTGACGGCTGGACGCTCGACAACCAGCTCGAAGTCGCGATGGAGGCCCTGCGCTGCCCGCCGGGCGATATGGGCGTGGAAAGCCTGTCCGGCGGCGAAAAACGCCGCGTCGCGCTCACCCGCCTACTGATCCAGAAACCGTCGATCCTGCTGCTGGACGAACCCACCAACCACCTTGATGCCGAAAGCGTGCAGTGGCTGGAAAACCATCTCAAGGAATATGCCGGCGCGGTGCTGATGATCACCCACGACCGTTACTTCCTCGATAATGTGGTTCAATGGATCCTCGAACTCGATCGGGGCAGCTACTACCCCTACGAAGGCAATTATTCGACCTACCTCGAAAAGAAGGCCAAGCGGCTGGAACAGGAAAGCCGCGAGGAATCCGGCAAGCAGAAGGCCCTGCAGCGCGAGCTCGAATGGATTCGCCAGACCCCTGCCGCGCGTCAGACCAAGTCCAAGGCGCGTGTCCGCAAGTTTGAAGAATTGCAGAACGCACAGGATAATCGTTCGCTCGGCAAGGCGCAGATCGTGATTCAGGTGCCCGAACGGCTGGGCAGCAAGGTGATCGAGGCCAAGGGCCTGACCAAAGCTTACGGTGACAAGCTGTTGTTCGAAAACCTGTCGTTCATGCTGCCCCCGGGCGGCATCGTTGGCATCATCGGCCCTAACGGCGCGGGCAAATCCACGCTGTTCAAGATCATCACCGGCAAGGAACAACCCGACAGCGGCACGATCGAGATCGGCAGCACGGTGCACCTTGGCTATGTTGACCAAAGCCGTGACCATCTGAACCCGGCCAACAACGTGTGGCAGGAGATTTCCGACGGGCTGGATTACATGACGGTCAACAAGCAGGAAACCTCGACCCGCGCCTATGTCGGTGCGTTCAATTTCAAGGGCGCGGATCAGCAGAAAAACGTCGGCAAACTATCGGGCGGTGAACGCAACCGCGTGCACATGGCCAAGATGCTGAAGCAGGGCGGCAACGTGCTGCTGCTCGATGAACCGACCAATGACCTTGACGTCGAAACCCTCGGCGCATTGGAAGACGCGATTGAAAACTTCGCAGGCTGCGCGGTGGTGATCAGCCACGATCGCTTCTTCCTCGATCGCCTCGCCACGCATATCCTCGCGTTTGAAGGCAACAGCCATGTCGAATGGTTCGAAGGCAACTTCGAAGCTTACGAGGAAGACAAACGCCGCCGTCTGGGCGACGCAGCGGATCGCCCGACCCGGTTGGCTTACAAGAAGCTGACGCGGTAAGATGGAACCGGAAGATCAAAATGCGCCGTGGGCGCAATGCTATGCGCACTTCGGTCTTTCTGATACGGAGTTTGATATAGAAATAGCTGGTCTTAAATTAGCATTTTTTCTTGCGAACTTCGGGATGTTCCGTGGCAATGCAACAATAAGGAATGAAAACCTCAAAACGTTCATGGAAATTGCAGAAATTTGTCGAAGATATAATTTCTTGCGGTGTTTAACAATTCAAAACTTAATCAACAACAGTGAAAGGGTGACCGCGTTCTTGGAAGAATTACAGGTCTTCCTCAATGATAATGAAATTAGCGCGACTGATACGCTGGTGACGAAAATCGCACTGGCAACTACATCGTGCGTTCCGGGTTATGATCGCTTTGTAAAAATAGCTCTCCGAAACCGAAACATCTCTGCATCTCCATCACAACGAGGCCTAAACCAACTTTACGCTGCGTGTGGGGAAGGCGAAATTCTCAGTGAATTTGTTCAAAATGCAGACCAAACTGTGCCCATAATGCGCTCCTTGGATAGACATCTTTTGGCGGCTGGAAGACTCTAATCCAAGTGCAGCGCTTTCCCTTGGGGCGCGACCTATGGCTCCTGCCAATCCGCATCCCCGCAAGTAAACCGCGTGCGACCGTGACGCGCGTGCCTTTGGGTGCGCGCCATTGGCAGTCAAGTTGCTCTGTCTCGATTTGAAACGCCATTCACCTTAACGCCATTTTTTCTGAATATTTTTGTATCGGTTCATCCCCGCGACAGTCTCGGCAGGGTATTTCCGACTCATCAACTAGCCGCTTGTGGTGGGCCGGCGACACTGGAGGCACACACAATGATGACCCATTTTGCAAAAAGCGGATCGCTGGCAGCCTTGGCTCTGGCGCTTGCCCTCACCGTTCCTGCCGTTCCCGCCGAAGCCCAAAGCCGGGCTGAAACCAGGAGCGCAGCCAGAAGCGAGGGCAGCGTGCAGGTTCAATCGGAAACCCGTGATCGAGCCCCCCAGGCGCGCTCACAGAATCGCGAAGCGCGGTCTCAGCGTTCCCGGGCTGCGCCGCGTTCAGCGCCCGAACGTAGCGCCAATGCGCCGCGCCGGTCGGGTGCAGATGTCGCAAATCGAACGCAGCGCTCTGGTCAGACCCAGGAGATTGCCCGCCGCAGCGAAAATCGAACTGGCAGCATAAGTCGCCGCGGCGACGCGCGCTCTGACCGGGTCGAACGCCGGACCGACAATTCCGACTACCGCCGCGATTACCGCAGCGGGGATCGCAACGATTACCGCAGCGGCGACCGCAGCAACTATCGCACTGGGGATCGCAGCGACTATCGCCGAGGCGACCGTTCAGACTACCGCCGGGGAGACCGCAGCGACTACCGCCGAGGGGATCGTAGCGATTACCGCCGGTGGGATCGCGGGTGGCGCAGCAATCGCAGCTACAACTGGGTCGATTACCGGCGTGCCAACCACTTCGTCTATCGCCCTGGTGCCTATTATGCGCCGTACCGTTCGCATCGCTATAACCGCCTGCAAATCGGCTTCTTCCTTCACAGCGCGTTTTACCAACCACGGTTCTATATCAGCGATCCCTATGCCTATCGCTTGCCGCCAACCTATGCCCCGTATCAATGGGTGCGTTATTATGACGACGTGCTGCTTGTCGACATGGCCACAGGTGAAGTGGTGGACACCATCTACGACTTCTTCTGGTAAGCGGATCAGCGCTGCTGAACACACCCCGCCGGATCGCTCCGGCGGGGTTTTTCGTGCAACATCATTGCGAGGCCCGAATATTTGGTCATTGAATTAAGGCTCATCCCATTGCTCCCATGATCCCCTGTATTTGCGTGCCCGGCACGCCTGCGCCGCAGAGCAATGCGCGGCGATACTTGCGTAGCCCGCGCGGCTTGCTAGGCCGTGCACCATGACCGCGCCCGCCCCCGTCCCCGATCAGAGCGCCCTCGCCCGCGTCGGTGCCAGCGTGCGGGCGCGCCTTGCCAATAATGCAGCAGTCTGCCCCATCGCAAACGACGCGGTCGAACTGTTCGCGCATGGCAGCTTTCTTGCGCCCGCAGAATGCGAAGCGCTGTGCGCGATGATCGACGCCATCGCCCGCCCATCGGCACTGCACGAAATGGATTATGCCAGCGGTTATCGCACGTCCTATTCAGGCGATCTCGATCCAACGGGTGCATTGGTGAAGGCGATCTCGTGCCGGATTGATGCGCTGATCGGGCTTGATCGGGCGATTGGCGAGCCGATTCAGGGCCAGCGTTACGCGCCGAGACAGCAATACAAACCGCATAATGACTGGTTCTATACGTCTGAGAGTTACTGGCCGGGCGAAGAAGCGCGCGGCGGGCAGCGCAGCTGGACGGCGATGGCCTATCTCAACGCGGTCGAAGCGGGCGGCGGGACGATGTTCAGCGCGCTCGGCATCCAGATCGAACCCAAGCCCGGCGTGCTGCTGATCTGGAACAACGCCCTGCCCGATGGCCGCCCCAACGAAGCCACGTTGCACGCCGGCTTGCCGGTGGAACGGGGCGCGAAATACGTCATCACCAAATGGTATCGCACCCGCGCGTGGGGTTAGAAACACGGTGATTCCCCGCGCAGGCGGGGATCTCCCGCAACATCGCGCTTTCCGATGGAGTTCCCCGCCTGCGCGGGGTATCACCGACGGTCGAGCGCCTCCGTGATCAATTGCCGGGTTGGTGCGATCCCGTAAAGCGCGATGAAACTGCCCATGCGCGGGCCTTGTTCGCTGCCCAGCAGGGTTTCGTACAGCGCCTTGAACCAATCGCGCAGATTGTCGAACCCGAAGGCTTCCTGCTTCCCGATTTCATAGACGATGGTCTGCAAATCTTCGGCGCTGGTGGCGGGATCGGCTTCGGCCAGCGCCGCATCAAGCGCCTGCAATGCCGCCACTTCGCCGCCCACCAGCGCGCGCTTGTGTAATGTCGGCGCGACAAAATCGCGGTTATAGGCGAGCGCCTTGCCCACCAGCACATCCAGCGCCGGATGCGCCGCCGGATCGGCATCCGCGACATAATTGCCGAGATACGACCAAACCGCTTCGCGCGTCGCGCCAGCGCCCAGCACGCCCACAAGGTTCAGCAGCAGGCTGAACGGCACCGGCAGCGTATCGCCCGCACCCGGAGCCTGTGCGCCTTCGTGCCGTTCATTCGCGCGCAGCAAGTGCCACACCGGATTGCCCAATTGCTTGTCGATTTCCTGCCCCGGCAAGGCCGCACGGAATTGCCAGTAATCGTCCACCGCCTTGGGGATCACGCCCGCGTGCAATTGCTTGGCGCTCTTGGGATTGGCGAAGATGTAATAGCCCAGCGATTCCTCGCTGCCATATTGCAGCCATTCATCGATGGTCAGGCCGTTGCCCTTCGACTTGGAAATCTTCTCACCCTTGGCATCAAGGAACAGCTCGTAAATCAGGCCTTCGGGCTTGTGTCCGCCGAGCACGCGGGCGATTTTGCCCGATTGAATGCCGCTGTCGGTCAAATCCTTGCCATACATCTCGTAATCGACGCTCAGCGCGACCCAGCGCATCGCCCAATCGACCTTCCATTGGCACTTGGCCATGCCGCCCAAGGCGGATTGTTCGACGGTGCTGCCATCTTCATCGGTGAAGCGGATAATCCCGGCGGCGGCGTCCACCACGGCAATCGGAACCTGCAACACCGCACCGGTGGTTGGCGAAATCGGCATGACCGGCGAATAGGTCTGCCGCCGTTCCTCGCCCAAGGTCGGCAGCATGATGTCCATGATCGCGCCGAAATTGGCTAGCACGCCCTTGAGCGCGTCATCGAACCGGCCCGAATTGTAACAATCAGACGAGCTGACGAACTCATATTCAAACCCGAACTGGTCGAGGAATTCGCGCAGCATCGCGTTGTTGTGCGCGGCGAAACTTTCGTATTGGGTGCCAAACGGGTTGGGAATGCGGCTTAATGGCAGGCCCATGTGCCGCGCCAGCATATCCTTGTTCGGCACATTGTCGGGCACTTTGCGCAAGCCGTCCATATCATCCGAAAACGCGACCAACCGGGTGGGCTGTCCGGTCAGCGCCTCATAGGCGCGGCGCACCAGCGTGGTGCGCAGCACTTCCTGAAAGGTGCCGATATGCGGCAGGCCTGACGGGCCATAGCCGGTTTCAAACAACACTCCGCCGGGCTTCCCCTGCGGCAGCCGCTTGGCAAGCCGCTGCGCCTCCTGAAACGGCCAGGCCTTGGAGTTTTGGGCAGCGGTGATCAGAGCTTCGGGCGTGATGGTCATAGTGGGCGGGCTATTAGGCAACCTCGCCCCGGTTGCAAGCGTGCGTTTACATTCGCGCCTGCCTCGCCCATTCAAGGCGGCGTGACGCCCGCCGCCGCCCTGCCCGATCCCATCAGCCTGCCCGCGCTCCATGCCAGCCACGGCGGCCATTGGCTGCGCGCCGCCGGTGAGCCGACAAATGCGGTGTCCAAAGGCGATGCGATCATGGCCGCCGCCGATACCCCGGTGCTGCTGATCAACGCACCGCTGGTGGCAAGCCGTTTGGGCTATCCCGATCTGTCGGGGCTCGACCTGCTCGAAGCCTTCGCCTTCATCCACCCCGCGCGGTTCTGCGTGCCGACCCCGCGCGGGCTGGCTGAGGCGTTGGGATTGTCGGTGCCCGAAGCTGACGAGGGCGTGCCTGAACTACTGCAACGCGCGGCAGGCGCGCTGGTTGCCGCGTGCCGCGATTCCGAATGGTTCGAACGCGAAGGCGCGTGGAGCGCGCTGCAATCGCTCGAACGGCTGCGCTGGCCGTGGGCGCAAGTGCTCAAACCCCACATCGCCAAGCCTGACAAGGCCGAACGCTGGCTGTTTGCCCGCCTGCCCGAATGGGAGGATGCCGCCGAACGCCCCGCGCCCCGACAGGTCGAACTGACGGCGCCCGCCGTGGCCGATCAACTGGCGCGGTTGACCGGCGCAGGGGCCGAACAGCGCGATGGCCAACGCGCCTATGCGCAGGACGCCGCGCGCGTCTTTGCCCCGCGCTTGGCCCCCGGTAGACCCCACCTTGCCCTCGCTCAGGCAGGCACCGGAATCGGCAAAACACTCGGTTATCTTGCGCCTGCATCGCTGTGGGCGGCGCAAAGCGGCGGCACGGTATGGGTATCGACCTTCACCAAGAACCTGCAACGCCAATTGCGCGCCGAAAGCCGCCGGGCTTGGCCTGCGCGGCGCGCCGATGGATCGCCCCCGGTGGTGGTGCGCAAGGGGCGCGAAAATTACCTCTGCCTGCTGAACCTTGAGGACGCGCTGCAAGGCGGATTTGCAGGGCGCGCGGCGATTTTGGCGCAATTGGTGGCGCGCTGGGGCGGCTATACCCGCGATGGCGACATGGTCGGGGGTGATCTGCCCGGCTGGCTCGGCACCCTGTTCAGGAAGCGCGGGATTGCCGCGCTGACCGACAGCCGGGGCGAGTGTATTTACGCCGGGTGCCCGCATTACCGCAAATGCTTCATCGAACGCGCCGCGCGGGATAGCGCGCAGGCTGACCTAGTGATCGCCAATCATGCGCTGGTGATGGTCAATGCCGCGCGGGCCAGAGATCCGGCGCAGCGCCCGACCCGGCTGATCTTCGATGAAGGCCATCACGTGTTCGACGCAGCAGACTCGACCTTTGCGGCGACGCTTTCGGGGCAGGAAGCGATCGAACTGCGGCGCTGGATCATCGGGCCCGAGCGCGAGGCGCGCGGGCGCAGGCGGGGCCTTGCCGCTCGGCTCGCCGATCTTGCCAGCTATGATGAGGCCGGGGCCGAAGCCATTGCCGCCGCGTGCAAGGCGGGGCTGACGCTGCCGTCGGAAGGCTGGTTGCAACGGCTGACTGAAAACGCACCGTTCGGCCCGGTTGAGGCGCTGCTGGGCGCGGTGCGCGGCGCGACCTATGCCCGCGATGAAAGCGGCGGGATCGACGCAGGCTATGCCATCGAGACCGAAGCGGCGGGTCTGCCCGGAGACGTGATCGAAGCCGCCGGAGCCGCAGGCGAGGCGCTGGCCGCCATTCGCGTGCCGCTGATCCGGCTCGGCGGGCGACTGGAGGCGATCCTTGCCGATCCACCCGACTGGCTCGACACCCAAGGCCGCGCCCGCATCGAAGGCGCGCGCTTTGCACTGACCTGGCGGATCGATCTGATCACCGCGTGGGAGGCGCTGCTCGACCGGCTCGGCGGCCCGGCTGATCCCGAATTCGTCGATTGGCTGGCGGTTGACCGTTCCGACGCGCGCGAATTCGATGTCGCGATCCACCGCCGCTGGCTCGACCCGATGACGCCTTTCGCCCGCGTCGTGCTCGAACCCGCGCACGGGGTGCTGTTGACCAGCGCGACCCTGACCGACCGCGCGAGCGATGATGACCACTGGGCGAGCGCGATTGCACGATCCGGCGCAGCGCATATCGACAGCGCGCCGCTGCTGTCGGCGGCGGACAGTCCGTTCGATTACGCCGCCCGCGCCGAGGTCCTGATCGTCACTGACATCAAGAAAGGCGATCTGCCCGCGCTCGCCGGGGCTTATGCACGGCTGATCGAGGCGTCGGACGGCGGGGTGCTGGGCCTGTTTACTGCGATCCGGCGGCTGCGCGCGGTCTATGGCCGGATTGCCGATCGGCTAGCGCGGGCTGGCCTGCCGGTCTATGCCCAGCACGTCGATCCGATCGACACCGGCACGCTGGTCGATATTTTCCGCGATGATCCGCGCGCCAGCCTGATCGGCACCGATGCCCTGCGCGACGGGGTGGACGTGCCGGGGCATTCCTTGCGCTGCGTGGTGCTGGAACAGGTTCCGTGGCCGCGCCCCGACATTCTCCACAAGGCGCGCCGCGCGGCGGGTGGCGGGAGCAAGTATGACGACCGGATCATCCGTGCCAAGCTGGCCCAGGCCTTCGGGCGGCTGATCCGCAGCAAGGATGACGCCGGGCATTTCGTGGTGCTGTCACCCGCCTTTCCCACGCGGCTGCTATCGGCCTTTCCGCCGGGCACCCCGGTGCTTCGCGTCACGCTGGAACAGGCTTTACAACGCGTCGCCGCTGGTGTTGGAGGCGCCCATGCTGTCCCCGTTCGAGGAGCCTTGCTGCCATGAAGATTCTCGGCCTCCTGCGCCATGCCAAGTCGGATTGGGACGACACCAGCCAGCGCGATTTCGACCGCGGCCTGAACGCGCGCGGACGGCGCGGCGCGCAGGTGATCGGTGCGCATATCCGTGATCACGGCGTGATGTGGGACAGGCTGATCGCCAGCCCGGCGGTGCGGGTCAAACAGACGCTCGACGCGGCGCTGCCAGCCGTCACCCCTGTCTTCGACCAGCGCCTTTACCTCGCCAGTTTTGACACCATTGCCGAGACGATTGAGGCCCATGCTGGCAGCGGCGCGGATGAGGCGCAGGCGCTGCTGATTTGCGGGCACAATCCCGGACTTCAGGACGTGCTGCTGGAACTGGTCGCGCCGGGTAAGGAAAATGACCTGTTCCGCGAGGCGGTGGTGAAGTTTCCCACCGCGACCTTCGCCGTGCTTGAATGCGATATCGACCACTGGGCTGATCTTAAACGCTACTGCGCCAAGCTGGTGCATTTCGCCCGCCCGCGCGATCTTGACCCGGCGCTGGGGCCGGAGACTTAAGTCACCGGCACCAGATTATCGTCCGAATCCCGGTCGATATAGAAGTTGTAGGGATCAATCCCGGCGAACAGCGGCTTTTTAGCAGTCACCACTTCGATCACCTGACGACCCGCGCGGATCGGTGAGCGTTTCATCGATAGCACGTTCGCGCGATCGAACGCGCCTGTTTCGGGCCGCGCGGTGAACAGGCCGACTTCGATATCTTCGGCCAGTTTCGCCGGCGTCTCCTTGCCCTTGCCGTCAGCATAGAACTTGCCCGCTTCGATGGTGATGCGGGTGCTCCAGCGGCCATCGGCCAACTGCGTGGTCACTGCCTCTTTCGCTTTCAGGTCATAGATCGTGATCCGCTCGAACAGATCGGTGATCAGCGCCTGATCTTCGGGCGTGGCCGCCTCTTTGCGCAATTCAGCAATCAGATCGAGGCTGCGCGGGTACGGCGCGGCCTTGAACTTGTAGCGGGCAATCAACCGGGCCAGCGCGCGGTTGACCGCATCTTCGCCGAGCCGGTGCTGGAGCAGATACATCACCAATGCGCCCTTGCGGTAATGGATGTGCCCCTGATTTTCGACCCGCAGCAGCGGCTGTTCGTCCAGCACATCGGTTTTGCGCCCGCGCAGATATTGATCGAGTTCATATTTCAGGAACCGCCGGATCTTGTCCGCGCCATACAGTTCCTCCATCACCATCAACGCGCTGTATTGCGCCAGCGTTTCGGACAGCAGGGTCGATCCCTGCATATCGCCGCCGACCACCTGATGCGCCCAGTATTGGTGGCCCAACTCGTGCGCAGTGACATAGGAGACGTAATCGATGGTTTCCGGGTCGCGCACATCGGCAGCAAAGCCGATGCTTTCCGAATAGGGCATCGTCCCCGCAAACGCCTGCGCAAATCCCGCATAGCCGGGAAATTCGATAATCCGCGCATAGCCGAACTGATACGGGCCGAAATTTTCGGTGAAGTATCCAAGCGATGTCTTCATCGCTGCCAACATCGCAGGCACGTTCCACGCGTGGCGCGGATCGTGATAGACCGACAATTGCACGTCCCCGAAGGTGTCCTCGGCCACGGCATAGCGCGCCGATTGCACCGAGAAGAAATTGAGAATCGGGGCCGGGCTTTCAAATACCGCGATACGGCGACCGCCCTTCACTTGATCGGACACCTTGTTGCCCGGCGCAATCGGCACCTGATCGGCGGCAGTGCTGATGGTGATGCGCGAATTGACCCAGTCTGCGCTGATGTAGTTTCGGTTCTGCGCCGCGGTATCTTCCAGCTTGGCGGTGCGCAGTTCATCCGGCAGGCCTTGGCGGCGGCGCACGGTGCGATCCTGCAACAGCCCGCGCCTGTCCATGCCGATGATCGGAGCGAAGGCTCCGTTGTTCACAAAGGTGCCGTTATCGACAATATCGGTCGCCGCCGCGCCATTGGCGAAACCGCGCCGCCATAGCCGCGAACTGAAATCAAGCCGCGTGGTCGCCCCCGGCGCCAGCGGCGTATCAAAACGGTAAATGCGGTAGTCAAACTCCGTATCATGGCTAGCCAGCGTGGCTCCGGCAATCTCCAGCCGGGTGAATTCCAGCGCATCATCGCCCTGCCGCACGTGCAGTTCGGCAATCGGCTGCGCAGTATCGTTGCGCATCAGATAATGGCCAGCCACCTCCATCCGCCGTTCATCGGGATAGACGTCCACGGCAAATTCGACATCGGTAACGACCGGGCGCGGCAGGCTTTCGTATTTGAGATATTTGCGCTCGTAATCCGCAGTCAGCGCCTCGCGCTCATCAGCGGTCTGATAGGTGTTGAGCACCTTGATATTGTGGTGGATGACAAGCCCTGTGCCGATCATCCCGCCGACGGCCGCCAGCGCCGTGGTGCCCGATGCCAGCGTGATGCGCCGCCCCATGCCTTTTAACCGGGGCCACACCGCCGCCACCGTGCCGCGCGGCCAGGCCCAATGCGCCATCACCAGCAGCAACAGCCCGAAACACGCCCAATAGGCCCGCGCAATCAGCCCGCCGACCCAGAACCCGCCGGTGCCGTTCATGTCGCTCAGCGGTTCGCCCGGCCCGCCGCCGAACAAATAGAGCATGTTGGTATAGCCAAGATTCGACAGGAAAATGCGGCTGACGAACCACAACAGAAACAGGCCCCAACCGATATATTTATTGGGGCTGAGCACCTGAAAGAACACCGCCAGCACCGCCAGCAGCAGCAGGTCAATGCTCTGCGGAAGGACAAAGGCGCTGAGATACAGGCCGACATCAATGCTCGGCGCGCCCAGCACGATTTGATACAACACGCCGGCCACCATCCCTGTCAGCGACATCGCCAGCAGCACTGCGAATATCGCCAGAATCTTGGGCACGAACATCACCCAGCCGGGCACAGGCGCAGCGTCGATGATTTCATTGATCTTCACGTCACGCTCTCGCCAAACCAATTCGCCGCCGTAAAACACCGCGACGATCAGCGTAAACAGAGCCATGCCGCCGATGACCGACGTGATAACGTTGGCGGTCAGCGGGTAGGACGGCGTGCCGTAGGTCGTTTGCGAGAACACGAGGTCAAAGGCCGTAAACGCCAGCGCGATCAGCAGCAGCACGATCAGGCCGGGGCTTTTGATCACCAGCATGGTTTCAGTCTTCAACCGCGTCCAGAAAGCTGCCAGCGCGTGGCCGGTGCCAAAGCTGCGGTGCGCTGGCGCTGTCAGAACCTGTGACTGCACCGCTTCGGCCTTGGCCGCGCGGCTTGCCTGCTTCGCCAGCCGCCGCTGCCGCCAGCGCGACGGCGCGCGTTCGGTCATGCTGAAGCGCCACCAGGCAAGGCCAAGGAACAGCGCCGACCAGCCCAGCACCAGCAACCGGTTGATCAGCAGATTGCCTTCAAACGGGATCGCCCGCGTGTTCATCTCTGCCGCCGTCCAGTAGCGCGAAATCTCGCCAATCGCGCCAAGCGCCATCGGTTCAAACCGGGCGAGCGCGTCCTGATATTCAGGCTCGTTGCCCAGCACGGCGCTGGTGGTAAGATAACCCATCACCAGAATGAGCACGCCGATATAGCTCGCCAGCATCGACCGCGTGATCGTGGCGAGACTGAACAATAGCGCCGATGAGAAGATCAGGTTGGGGATCGCGATGACAAGGAACGGCCAGGCATAGGTGGCAAATCCGCCCGGCCCCACGGTTTCCGGATCAACCCACGGCATCGCTGATCCCAGCGCAATGCCCAGCGGCACCGCCATGTAGCCGAGAATCGCGATCACCAATCCGCCCACGAACCGCCCGGCCAGAAACTGGCTGCGTCCCACCGGTGTGGCGCGGATCATCGGCCCGAACCCGGTCGTATCATCGCGCACCACCGCATTGGCGACGAACGAGGTGATCACGAACAGGTAAAACAACCCCAGCAGCGCGAGCGCAATGGTGATCGCGAACGGCGAGTTTTCATGCACCGCACCCGGCGTGCCGATGCTGACATTATTACTGGCCGCGACCCCGAAGCCGATGAGGAAAAAGATCGCTACCGCCACCCAGAACACCGGGTTTTTCAGTTGGTAACGGATTTCAAATGTGGCGATGGAGGCGGTCAACATGGCGGGCGCTCCCATCAGGCCGCAGCGGCGGCGGCAGGGCGGCGGGTTTGCGCCAGCGTGGCGAAATACACATCCTCCAGCCCTCCCGTGACCGGGGCGAACCCTTCGGGTTGGCTATCGCTGAGCACGTGCACCACGATTTCTCCTGCAAAGAACCGGTGCGAGATCACCTCGTGCGCGGCCTGCATATCGGGCAATTGCTGATGCGCGATGGCGCGTTGCCACACCCGCCCGGCGATCGATCCGATCAAATCGCGCGGCGGCCCTTCCAATTGCACGCGGCCCTGCGCCAGCACCGCCATGCGCGGGCACAGATCCGCGACATCATCGACGATGTGGGTCGACAGGATCACCACCACGTTCTCACCAATCCCGGCTAGCAGGTTGAGGAACCGGTTGCGTTCTTCGGGATCAAGCCCGGCGGTGGGTTCATCGACGATAATCAACGCTGGATCACCGATCAGCGCCTGCGCAATCCCGAACCGCTGACGCATCCCGCCCGAAAAGCCTGCGATCGCCTTGCCGCGCACCGCCCACAGGTTGGTCTGGTTGAGCAGGTTCTCGACCACGCCGCGCCGATCCTTGGCATCACGAATGCCTTTCAGCACCGCCATGTGATCGAGCATCTGATAGGCCGAAACACGCGGATAAACGCCAAAATCCTGCGGCAGATAGCCAAGTGTGCGGCGCAGCGCATCAGGCTGCGCCAACACATCAATCTCACCAAACCGGATGCTGCCCGCCGTCGGCGCCTGCAGGCAGGCGATGGTGCGCATCAGCGTCGATTTGCCCGCACCATTGGGGCCGAGCAGCCCGAACATCCCCTTGGGGATCGACAACGTCACATCGTCAAGCGCGCGGGTGCCATTGGGATAGACGTGGCTGACGCCGCTGAGTTCGAGCATGATGATCCCCCGTTAAACTGAAAATTACGCCCCGTATCTTAGAGCATTGATAGCGGGAGGAAAGCTGTATTAGTAGGATAGCACACACAGTTGATCGGCCCATGTGCAGTTCGTCGATCCTGGTCAGGCCTCGGTGGGTAACAGCCCCCACCACATCACCTCAGCAATGAACCTAGGCGTTCCCGACCACAAAACACGCCGCCGCCATCAGTGCTCCGGCCCAGCGGTTCGACCGGAACCGGGTGAGCGGATTGGCGGGATCGTCCGCGTCCAGCGTTGCCACCTGCCACGCCAGATGCCCAGCGACCGGCAGCAGTGCGAGCAGCGCCAGCGGATCGGGCCGATAGAGCCAGATACCCAGCCCCCACAGCACGATTGCGGCGGCATAGAACCCGGCGATTCCGGCCTGCACCCGCGCGCCCATCGCCAGCGCCGAAGACCGGATGCCGACCATCGCATCATCTTCACGGTCTTGCAGGGCGTAGATCGTATCGTAACCGATCACCCAGGCGATGCACCCGGCATAGACCGCCGCCAGCGCGTCCCAATTGTCCAGCCGCAATTGCGTCCACCCGACCAGCAACCCCCAGTTGAACACCGTCCCCAGCCACGCCTGCGGCCACCAGGTGATGCGTTTCATGAAGGGATAGGCGGCGACCAGCGCAAGGCTGCCCAGCGCCACCAATTGCGCCTGCCAGCGCAGTTGCAACAGCACGATCAGGCCGATCAGGCACAAGGCCAGCAGCCATCCCCATGCCAGCTTCTTCGATACCCGCCCGCTCGCCACCGGACGGGCCGCGGTGCGCGCCACCTTCGCGTCAAGTTCGGCATCGACAATGTCATTATAGACGCACCCCGCGCCGCGCATCGCAATCGCGCCCAGCAGCAGCCAGCCAAGCAGCGCGAATTGCGCCCCTGCACCCGCCAGCCACACCCCGAACACACAGGGCCAGAACAACAGCCACCAACCAATCGGCCGGTCGAACCGCGCCAGCTGCGCCAAGTCACGCGGAAGCTGCGGCAGTCGTTCGACGATGCCGCGATGCTCGCTATCGGGAACGATGTGTTCGCTCATGACTTGCTCCCTAGCGCCCGCAGCGCCTAGAGCAAAGTCATGCCCGCAACCCCAGCCTGGCCTCCGAAAAGCGCCCCGCGCCTGTTTGTGACCGAAGAACTGCTCCCCGGCGCGGGGGTGCGGATAAAGGGCAACCCTGCGCATTATCTCTCCCGCGTGATGCGCGCAGGCGTGGGCGACACGGTGATCCTGTGCGACGATATCACCGGTGAATGGGCCGCGCGGATCAGCGATGTGGGCAAGCGCGAGGTTGCGCTTGAAGTGGTTGAACAACTCCGCCCGCGTGAAGCCGTGCCTGACCTGTGGCTATGCCCGGCGCTGCTGAAGAAAGACCGTTTCGATCTTGTGCTGGAAAAGGCGACCGAGCTGGGCACGGCGCGCATTCAACCGCTGATCACCCGGCGCTGCGTTGCCGACAAGCTCAAC
This sequence comes from Alphaproteobacteria bacterium HGW-Alphaproteobacteria-7, assembly GCA_002842735.1. Lineage (GTDB taxonomy): Bacteria > Pseudomonadota > Alphaproteobacteria > Sphingomonadales > Sphingomonadaceae > Erythrobacter. The sequence goes on from PHEB01000001.1 coordinate 21,483, forward strand.
CTTGATCGCGCCCGCGCCATCACCACCGAGGCTGCCGAACAATGCGCCCGCACGGCGCTGCCCGAACTCGCCGAACCGGTAAAACTTGACGTGCTGCTCGCCGATTGGCCGGATGACCGCGCGCTGTTCTTCGCAGACGAGAACGGGGGTGAGCCTGCAGCGGCGGTGTTCGCCTCCCTCGGCGAGTCCCCGCGCAGGCGGGGACCTCAGGCAGACCGGCACCAGACCGACCCAGACCCCCGCCTGCGCGGGGGATCGCCAGGCCCAAAGGCTGCCATTCTCACCGGCCCCGAAGGCGGGTTCGACGATGCCGAGCGCGCCGCCATCCGCGCCCACCCCGCAGCCCGCCCCATCACGCTCGGCCCGCGAATCCTACGCGGCGAAACCGCCGCCATCGCTGCGCTCGCGGTGTGGATGGCGAGCGCAGGCGATTGGTAGCACCGCTTCGCGCAGGCAAACGCGTTTTCGCTTTCCACAAGCATTTGGGTTTTCTAAGGCAACCGGCCAAAGAGGGCATCTTCGATGAGCACACGCGAAACCAGCACGGCAGACGATCCGATCATCGAAAGCCTCGACCAATTGGTCGCGCCCATGGTGGGCGGCGAAAAGCCACCTGCCGACTGGCGCATCGGCACCGAGCACGAAAAACTGGTGTATAAGCGCGCCGACCACCGCGCGCCGTCCTATGATGAACCCTGCGGCATCCGTGATCTGCTAAAAGGCCTCGAACAATTCGGGTGGTCGCCGGTTGAGGAAGGCGGACACGTCATCGCGCTCAAAGGCGAGGATGGCGCGGTCAGCCTAGAACCCGCCGGACAGCTCGAATTATCGGGTGCGCCGCTGGAAAATCTGCACCAGACCTGCGCGGAAACCGGGCGGCATCTGGAGCAGGTGAAAGCGGTCGGCGAGAAATGCGGGGTGAGCTATCTCGGGCTGGGCATGTGGCCCGACAAGACCCGTGAAGAGCTGCCGATCATGCCTAAGGGTCGCTATGACATCATGCTGCGGCATATGCCGCGTGTGGGCACGATGGGCCTCGACATGATGCTGCGCACCTGCACCATTCAGGTCAATCTCGACTATCAGAGCGAGGCCGACATGGTGCAGAAATTCCGCGTCGGGCTCGCGCTGCAGCCGCTGGCGACAGCGCTGTTCGCCAATTCGCCCTTCACCGAGGGCAAGCCCAACGGGTTCCTGTCATACCGATCGCACATCTGGTCAGACACCGATCCGACGCGCACAGGGATGCTGCCCTTCGTATTCGAAGAAGGCTTCGGTTATGAACGCTGGGCGCGGTATATGCTTGATGTGCCGATGTATTTCGTGTTCCGCGATGGCAAATATATTGACGCTGCGGGCCTTTCGTTCCGCGATTTTCTCGATGGGAAACTGTCCGTTCTACCCGGCGAACGCCCGACGCAAAGCGACTGGTGGGATCACCTGTCCACCGCCTTTCCCGAAGTGCGGCTGAAAAGCTTCCTCGAAATGCGCGGCGCCGATGGCGGGCCGTGGAACCGGATCTGCGCGCTGCCAGCGTTCTGGGTTGGGCTACTGTATGATCAGGGCGCGCTCGATGCAGCGTGGGATCTGGTCAAGGGCTGGACGATGGAGGAACGCGAGGCGTTGCGCAGCGATGCACCGCGGCTGGCGCTTAACGCGCCCGTCCCCGGCGGCGGCACATTGCGCGATATCGGGCGTGAGGCTTTGGCCATTGCGCACAAGGGGTTGGCAGCACGCGCGCGGCTCAATGCTTCGGGCGATAATGAAACCGGGTTCCTCGATACGCTTGATGAAATCGTGGCGAGCGGCAAGGTTCCGGCCCAGCGCCTGCTTGATGCCTATCACGGGGAATGGAACGGCGACATTACCCGCGTTTACGAACAATCATTTTAGTGAAGGATAACATCATGCTGATCGTTTTAGCCAAGGCAAAAGTGGGCGCAGGCGCAGTGGATGCAGCGCGCACGGCGATTGCCGATATGGTGGCGGCCTCGAACGCCGAAGACGGCTGCATCGCCTATAATTTCGCGCAGGATGCCCTTGATCCCGGCGTGCTGCATATTGTCGAAAAATGGCAGGACGACGCCGCGCTTGCCGCGCATTTTGCCACACCGCACATGGCAGCATTCGGCGCGGCGATTGCGCAGCTTGATATTCAGATCGTCGAAGCGATCAAATACCACGCCGATGAAGGCGCGGCCTTGATGTAAGCCGCTATTCCGCCGGGAACGGGCCAGCCGCCGCTGATGGCGCGCGCCTAGGCCCGCTGATCATCCGCTTCAATCGCACCAGCGGCGCGGTGATCAATCCGTGCTGCGCCATCCACGCGTGATATTCGACATATTTGGGGTCTTCGGCGAGCAGGTGCGCTTCCTCAGTCCGGGCCCGCCAATAGTATATTGCATTGACAATCAACAGGAAAAAGCTGTTACGCACCGCATCGGCAACCGATCCGGTGGTCACCAGAAACGGCAACACCGAAGCCCACCAGAACAGGTTTTTCGCCAGATAAGCCGGGTGGCGGGTGAACCGGTATGGCCCGTTGGTCAGCACCCCGCGATAGGTGAGGTTGGAAAAGCGGATGCCAAACGCCACGGTTGCCCAGGCATAGGCACCCGTCAGCACGATCAGCAGCCCGCCCCACGCCCACAGCAAGGCCTCGCTCCCGCCAAACCAGTGCGCCCAGCCGGGCGTGCCCGTTTCATAACTAAGCACTTGATTATCAGGTCCGATTATGCCCCACACAAACGGCGGATAACAGATCAGGGCCGCCAGCCAGCCCGCCAGCAGCGGGTTGCCCGACCGGATATGCGCATCCAGCGGGCGCAGTGTCAGCAGGTAGCCGACCGTGCCAATCTGCACGTCGATCACGAACAGCAACGTCACCAGCGCCATTGCAAATTGCACAGGATTGCCAATGACTTGCGCTGCATCAGTTTCCACCACCTGGGCAAAACCGGGGGGCAGGATTGAAATCATGAAGGCGCCGAAAAAGCCTTTGATCGCCCATGCCCGCCAGTGCTTGACGATTTGCGCGCCGTCCCATGCATCGCGCCCGATCACCCCGCCGCCGAGCAGAAATACGCCGAAATTCCAGGTGCCGTCGCGCGGGTTTACCAGATGGCGATCGAGCCAGATAACGTAAGGAATCGAAAGCATTACCAACGGCAACACAGCGAAGGTCAGCACCTCCATCGCGAACAGGTATGACCCGTTCCAATACCACCGGGCGAGGCCGTAAAATGCCGCGAGCAGCGCCCATGTTGCCCATAACCCGCACAATTTGACCACTGAAATCGGCAGAATTTCTGCCAGCTGTCGGGCCTGATCCCAGTCGATTCCGGTGCTGGCGCGTCGGTGCACCTTATCGACCAGCACCGACCAAGCCACCATCGGCAGCGCGGTAAACACAATCGCGGCGAGCGCGGCGTAGGGGCCGGACAACACGCCGCGCGCGCCCGCCACACTGCCCTGCAACCCCAGCGCATCGGCAATATCAGGGTAGGATCGGCACAGCGCAATCCATACAAACAGCCCCGCAAGGCCCGCCAATCCGACCCCTGCCGAAACATCGCTCGGCGGGAGATTTGGCGGCGGTGCGCCGGGCGCAGTTGGACGGGGCGGACGCAGCGCTGTCATAGTGCTGCGGCCCTACAGCATAAGGGTTAACGCCTTGGTATATACCGCCCTGAACCCGGCCAAAGGCGGGTCAAGGACGACCTGACCCCACCCTAACCGGGGTCTAGCAGGGGTCTAACCCGGGTCTAGCCAGAATCCGCAAAAACCGCTGTTGGAAATCAGCGCCAGGCGTGGATCGTGCCGCTATCGTCCAACAGATACAGATAGCCATCGGCCACCAACGGCGGCAGGCTGACAGGCTGACCAATGTCATCGAACAGCGCGGCCGAACCTTCGCCTGCGCTGATCTTCCACACTTCACCGCGCGAACTGGCGACCCACAATTGGCCGCCCGCCAACACCGGGCCTGTCCAGAAAATCGGATTTTCCTTTTTCTTCTCGTTCTTCCAGCGCTGCAACTGCGTGATCCACCGCACCCGGCCATTCGAACGCGAAATCGCCAGCAGGCGCGCATCATCGGTGAGGGTAAAGATCCACTCGCCCGCAATTGCCGGGGTGGAAATGCCCGCCAGATTCAGTTCCCAGATGCGTTGACCCGTCACCAGTTCATAGGCCGCCATCCGGCCGCCCTGCCCCAGCGCATAGACCCGGCCCGAATCGATGATCGGATCAGCGTCGATATCGGTAATGGTGCCCACCGTGGTCGAGATATTGGTGCGCGCCAGCGCATCCGACCACAGCACGCGGCCATTTTCATAGCGATAGGCCGACAGTTCCCCGCTGGAATATCCAGCGATCACCGTCCCCTGCCCGGCGGCAGGGGCAGCCACCCCGAACACGCCCGACTGCGTGGACGATCCGGATTCGTCCCACATCAACGAGCCATCATTGATGTTCAACGAGATGACCAGATTATCCTGCGTCATCACGAACAATTGGCCAAAGGCGATCGTCGGCGATCCGCGTAGCGGGCCTGCGGGCTTGACCTTCCACAGCACTTCGCCAGTATCGGCGTTGATCGCCAGCACATCGCCAACGCCATTGGTGGCATAAAGCTTACCCGCTTCAAAGCTGACCCCGCCCCCGAAAGCAGAGGGCGCCTGATCCTTGGTCAGGTCTTCATCGCCGCGGCTCCACAATCGCGCGCCGGTATTCTTGTCAAAGGCGGTAATCACGCCATCGGTGCCCACCGCGAACAGCTTGTTACCGCCCACCACAGGGGCTGCGGCAAGGCGCATACGGGTGCTCGACCCGGCAACCCTTGCGGTCCATGCCTTCGCCGGGTTTTCCGCAAGGGCAAGGTGGCCGTAAGACTTGCTCGCCGCGCCGCCGACCTGCGCCCATTCGGCATTGGCGCGTGCGGGCGGCAGCACCACGGTGATCCCGGCCAGCGCCGGATCAACCTCTGCCCCGCTTTCAATGCGTGAAAGGATCGGTGTGCGGTTGCCCACCGTTGGCGTGGTCTTGTCACCCCCGCCGCCGAACAATCCGCCTTTGCAGCCAGTCAGCCCCATCGCCAGAATGCCCGCCAACAAAGCGGCGCGTGCAATTTTCGTCTTTGTCATAACCGTCCGTTTCAACCCTAACCCGTTAATTGGCGACAACTGCGCCATTCCCCTCGGATACGATCACGCCTTCATCCTTGAGCAATTTGTCGACATCCACAATCGCATCCACGCCCAGCAGGCCCGCCATCTGGCGCGCGCGCGATCGCAGGGTTTCGGGCTGTTCTTCATCCTTGGCAATTTCGGCAAACAGCTTCCCGGCTTCAGCGCGGTTGCCGCTTTCCAGATGCGCCATCGCCACCAGTTCCCCGGCGCTGCCGAACCACGGATTGCCGGGCTTGGCGAGATCGCCAAGCTGCGCGATGACATCAGCGGGCTTCATCGTGTCGAAATTGGTGATGACATCGCGCACCCGCGCCAGATCGCGCAGCGCAGGCGGCGCATCGGCGTCTGCGGCGATTGCCTTGAACAGCGTGGTTGCCTTGGCCGTATCGCCTTGTTCCAGCGCCGCGCCCGCCTGCACAAACCGCGCAGCGGTGCGTGCACCCGCTGACGATCCATCGGCCAGCAACGGTGCAACCTTGTCACCGGCCGCCTTGAAATCGCCTTGATCCGCAGAATCAAGCGCCGAAATCAGCGTTTCGGATTGCGATTCCAGTCCACCTTCACGGTAGTTGTCCCACACCAGATAGGCGCCCAACCCAGCGATTAGCAGGATGATCCCGCCCAGCAGTTTGGCCCCGTGGTTCTTGAAGAAATCGAGCACGGCATCTTCGCGCACAGCCTCGTCAATCTCACGGATCAGGACTTCATCCTCGGCTGAAGCCGCCGGGACAGAAGGGGTGTTGGTCGGGATGCGCGCCACCGGGCCTGTGTTCCTCGTTCAAGAATTGCCTTGCGCTTTGGCAAGCAGATCAGTGCGGCTCTTTAGGCAGGTGCCGCGCTGCGCGCAATGGCGGCGGTGCGGCGATGCCCAGTGTCATGTGCCAGTGCTGTGCTGATGTGGCGCAGGCGATTTGAACCGGGGATGAAGCGCGCCGTGTCACAGCCCGCGCCCCATCGCATCGCCATAGACCGTGCGGTAACGGGCGAACATGGCGGCAAAATCATATTGCTCGCGCGCCTTGGCCTGATTGGCCGCGCCAATCCGGGCGCGCAAATCCGCATCCGCGGCAAGTTGGGTGAGCGCCGCGCGCAACGACTGCGCGGAGCCGGGGGCGGTGATAAATGCCTGATTGGGCTCGCCCACCATCACCCGGATATCCCCGACATCGGGCGCGGCGACAGGCAGTGCGGCGGCCATGGCTTCGACCACGGAAAGCGGGAATTGTTCGGAGGCTGACGACAGCGCAAAAATATCGAACAGCCCGATGATGCGTGCCGGATCAGTCACCGCGCCGGGCAGGTGCACCCGGTGGCTGATGGCGTGGGCTTTGGCAGCGGCAAGGATAGCCTCACGCTCCGGCCCTTCGCCGCAGATGACCAGATGCCATTCGTCCGGCAGGCCCGCCACTGCCTCAACCAGCAGCGGCAATTGCTTGACCGCGCGCAGCCCCGCCAGCGTGCCGACCCAGCGCTGTCCTGCGCCTTTTTCCAGCGGCAAAGCGCGCGGCTGGGGCGGTTTGGCAAAAGCGGCGGTGTCGATCCCGTTGGCGATCCGCTCCACCCTGGCGCGCGGCTGGTGCCACACTTCCAGAGCGATGCGCTCCAGCCCGGTGCTGGGCACGATCACACAGGCCGCGCCCGATAATGCCGCACGGCGATAAAAGTTGCGGGAACGCTTTAACCCGTGCGCCTCATCCTCGTTAAACCCATCCTCGTGATGCACCAGCGGAGGCAGACCCATTGCGTGGGCGAAGGCGCGGTGCGCCATCACCACATCCATCGCGCCCCAGTTATAGGTGCAGATCAGGTCGTAGCCTGTCAACGCTCTGGCAATCCCCGCCAACCGCCCCGGCGTGGGCCAGCCGGTCAGCGCGGGGAAATCATCGGGAAAGCTGGCCTTGATTCGGGTATCAATCAGCGCGCGTGCGCCCATCGCTTCGGGTTGGGCCGATACCACCACGTGTTCCAGCGCCGTGCCAAACGCATTCATCAACCGGGCGCAGCGCACTTCCTTGCCCCCGGCTGAGAACGTCGAATGGCAGTGCAGGATGCGGGGCCGGATTCCGGGAACGGCCCCGGGCGCAGTGGTCATTCAACCCCGTCCAGCAGCGCAGTGATCGCCGCGCGCACTTCGGGTTCGTCGAGCGTCGGGGCATGGCCGACGCGCGGCACCGTGATCGAAGTCATCGCCGGGTTGCGCGCCGCCATCTGCTTGACCGTTTCCGCGCTCAACAGATCGGACAATCCGCCGCGCACCAACAGCATCGGCACGCCGCGCAACGCCTCAAACGCCAGCCACAGGTTGGGCGGAGCGGCGTTGCCGGGTTTGGCGAAGGGTTCGGCAATCGCCATGTCGTAATCAAAGCCGATGCGCCCGTTCTGGGTGACGACCATCGTGCGCTTGGCCATTTCGAGCCATTGGTCGAGCGTGTAATCGGGAGCTGCCGCCGAATGGGCATCGGCCAGCCCGCGCGCGGCGTGCACCCAGGTGGGGTAGCTGCGCCCTTGCCCGACATAGCCCGAAATCCGCGCAAGGCCGCTCGCGTCAACCTCTGGCCCGATATCGTTCATCACCACCGCCGCCATGCGCCCCGGCTGGGTGTGCGCCATCAGCATCGTCATCAACCCGCCCATCGACGTGCCGATTGCGATGAAACGGGTGATGCCCTGTTCGGCCAACAGCTTTTCCACATCCGCGACATAGGTGGCGGGGGTGTAGGTATCGGAATCGGGCGCATAATCGCTTTGCCCGCGCCCGCGCATTTCGGGCACGATCACGCGGCGGGTGGCGGCAAGTTCGTCTGCCAGCCCGGCAAAATCGCGAGCATTGCGGGTCAGGCCATGCATACACAGCACCGGCAGCGCCGTTCCCCCCTCTGGCCCCGGATAATTGCGGTAATGCAGGGTGAGCCCGTCGCTGCTGTCCCAGAAGCGATCTTCGTATTGTGCAGCCATGAACGGCATTAATCCCTTTGGTCGTTGTTTGCCAAGCTGGCGGGCGCAGCTTGCGCCCCGCTGTGCTTGCCCCCACTATCGCGGGATGAGCGAGCCTGTGCAACACCCCGATTGGGCCAAAGACTATTGCCCTGACCCAGCCATCCTCGAATTGGCAGGCTGGCTGGGCGATCCGGTTGCCCCGGCGGACTTTCCCTATACCCGAATCAGGTTCCGCAACGATCGGGCAGCGGCCAGCGTCGGCCTCTCCGGGTTGGATGATGCGGCATGGGCGGTGCATTTCGGGCAGTTCGCAGCCCTGCCCGGCAATCTGCCGCAACCGCTTGCGCTCAGATACCACGGGCATCAGTTCCGCGTGTACAACCCCGAAATCGGCGACGGGCGCGGGTTTCTGTTTGCACAGCTGCGCGATGGCGCGGGACGGCTGATGGATCTGGGCACCAAGGGATCGGGCACCACCCCGCACAGCCGCAGCGGTGACGGGCGGTTGACACTGAAAGGCGCGGTGCGGGAGATTCTGGCCACCGAAATGCTCGAAGCGCTGGGGGTCAACACGTCAAAAACCCTGTCGGTGATCGAAACCGGCGAAAACCTGTGGCGGAGTGACGAGCCATCGCCCACGCGATCAGCGGTGATGGTGCGGCTGTCGCATTCGCACATCCGCATCGGCACGTTCCAGCGGTTGCTCGCGCTCGAACTGCCGGGCGAAATGGCGCAGCTGGTCGATTACTGCCTCACCCAGTTCCCCGGCCCGCCCCCGCCAGACGATGCGCCCGCGCGCGAAGAACCGGCGGTGCAACTGATGCACCACGTCGTCGAACGCATGGCCGATTTCGCCGCCAGTTACATGGTCGCAGGCTTTGTCCACGGGGTGCTCAACACCGATAACATGAACGTGACCGGCGAAAGTTTCGATTACGGCCCGTGGCGCTGGCTGCCCGAATGGGATCCGGGGTTTACCGCCGCCTATTTCGACCATGCAGGGCTGTATGCCTTTGGCCGCCAGCCCGAATCGCTGCACTGGAATTGCGGACAGTTCGCCGTCGCGCTGCGAATGCTGGCCGACAGCGCCCCGCTGATTGCCGCGCTCGAACGGTTCGGGCCGCTCTATATGGCGGCGGTGGCGCGGCGGTGGTGCTGGCGGATGGGGTTGGAGCCGCTGGGGATTGAACACGACACCCGGCTGATCGCCGCCTGCGAAGCGCACCTGCGCGAAACCAAGGCGCAGCCCGATGCGTTTTTCTTCGCGCACAGAAGCGGGCGCGGCGGGCGCGGCGGGCGCGGCGCGGTTGATGGTGCCTTGGCCGAACTGCTCGCCAGCTACCAGCCAGCAGCGACGCAGCACGAATACTGGGCCGATCCCGCCCCGCAAACCTTGATGATCGATGATGTCGAAGCGATCTGGGCCGCCATCGACAAAAGCGATGATTGGGCACCGCTTCATGCCAAGGTCGCCGCCCTGCGCCGCATGGGCGCAGCGCACGGCCCGCCGCCTGTGCCCTCCGGACACGCAGGGTGATCTAGTGACCTCGGTTATTCCCCCTATCCGCCTGCCCCCTTTCTTTTCAAGCCTATCCGCGATAACGCGCACCCACGAATTTGCAGCAGCAGCAGGCAGGCGGGAACCGGCAGAGTGAGCGACAACACCCTCATTTCCTATGAACCGGCCAGCGGTGAGGAATTGTGGCGCGGGACGCTTGGCGATGTCGATGCCGCGGTCAGCGCTGCCCGCCGTGCCTGGCCCGCCTGGGCAGCACAGCCGCTCACCAACCGGATCGAAGTGCTGCGCACTTTCGCCAACGAAGTCCGCCGCCAGGCCGAACCGCTGGCCGAACTGATCGCGCGCGAAGCAGGCAAGCCATTGTGGGAATCGCGCGCCGAAGTGGATGCGGTGGTGAACAAGGTCGATACCTCGGTTCAGGCCTATGCCGAACGCACCGGCAAGAAAAAATTCGACGCCGGGCTGAATGCCAGCGCCGCAGTGCGGCACAAACCGCATGGGGTAATGGCGGTGCTTGGCCCCTATAACTTCCCCGCGCACCTGCCCAATGGCCATATCGTACCCGCGTTGATCGCGGGCAACGCGGTGTTGTTCAAACCATCGGAAAAAACCCCGGCGGTGGGAGAGGCGCTGGTTGCCTGTTTCCATACCGCCGGCGTGCCCGAAGACGTGATCCAACTCGTGATCGGCGGGCCGGACGAAGGCAAGGCATTGGTCTCGCATCCCGGAATTGACGGGGTGTTATTTACCGGATCGGCCAATGTCGGGCTTGCGATCAACCGCAAACTATCCGCCAATCCGGGCAAGATCATCGCGTTGGAAATGGGTGGCAACAACCCGATCGTGGTGATCGAAACGCCCCATCTGGCCGATGCGGCCGCGCTGATCGTGCAAAGCGCCTTTACCAGCGCGGGCCAGCGCTGCACCGCCGCCCGCCGGTTGATCGTCAAAGACAGCATCTATGATGATCTGATGGAACATCTGTTGCCGCTGACACGCAAGCTGATGGTGGGCGATCCGCTGGGCGAACCGCAGCCGTTCATGGGGCCGGTGATTGATAATGATACAGCAGACCGCTTGTCGGAAAGCTTTGTCGCGTTGATGACCGCTGGTGGCCGCCCGCTGCTGCATATGCGCCGCAGCGTGCCTGATCTGCCATTCCTCACCCCCGGCATCATCGATGTTACCGATGTGCCAGACCGGCCCGATATCGAACTGTTCGGCCCGCTATTGCAGGTCATCCGCGTGCCCGATCTCGACACCGCCATTGCCGAGGCGAACAATACCCGCTTTGGCCTCTCGGCATCATTGATCGGCGGCACGCCCGATGATTACGGGCGGTTCTGGGCCAATATCCGCGCCGGGATTATCAACTGGAACGGGCCGACCAATGGTGCTTCGTCCAAGGCTCCGTTTGGGGGGATCGGGTTATCGGGCAATCACCGACCGGCGGCCTATTACGCGGCGGATTACTGCGCCTATCCGGTCGCCAGCACCGAACGCGACCAGCCGCGCGCCAATATCGGGGTAGGGTTGCGGCCCTGATGCGCCACGCGAATTAGGGCGCACGATAGAGCAGATCAACGCTACTCAATCCGTGAACGCCCGGTCGGACATGGACGATCAGCGTCTCTCCGTCCTTGCCAGCGGCGGCGATAATATCGTCGGACACCGCATGGCGCGCGGCATCAAGACCGGCCTGCACCGCGCGGGCATAGTGATATTGCAATAAGTCTTCGGTCGCGGCGGCGGTCTGATAGCGGATGATACGGATGCGGCAGGGCGCGCTGTCCGCTCCGGCTGCCTGCACCACCATCCCGCGCGGCATAATCGCGGCAACTTGCGGCAAATTGGCCGCGAAGGCGAAATCGTCATTCAGGCGCGCGGCGCAGCGTGCCGGAGCGCCGAGCGCGGCGATGAAGTCCGCTGCACCGGCCATCGGGCCAAGCGCCCTTCCGCGCGGATCATCGCCCGGATCATCGGGGGCGCGGGGCAGATCAGCAATGCTACCGCTTTCGAGCAGTTCAAGCCGCGCTGCCTCACGCGCGGCGCGGGCCTGCTGCGATGTGGCGGGCAGCACCGGTAAGGCACTGCTGTCAACAAAACCGATCACGGCATTGGCTTCGTTGCGGCTGGCAAGATCGGGATCGCTCATCAGCGGATCGTTGAGCGCGCGCGCGATCACCGGGTCCGGCGCGATTGCCGTGGTATCAAGCGCGTGATCGGTCTTCGCCCCCGAGCACGTGGCAATCATCGGGGCAATCATCAGGCACAGCAGGGGCAGAATGGCAGGGCGCATCGGTTCGCCATGACACAGGATGGTTAATTTTCCCCCGTGCATGGCAACCTGCGCCGGACATAAAAACGCCTCCGGATACCAGAAAGTAACCGAAGGCGTTTCCCGCGAAGCCCCCCGCCCCGCGCTGGCGACCATTTGGTGGGAATGGCCGCGAGCTGGTATTGTTCATTTATATGGCGGAAAATATGAACGGCTGTGCAATGCTGCTGACAGCCACCATTCATTCGGAAGCCGTTGAACATGGCCGACATGATTTGGCTCGTGGCCTACGCAGATTGCGGCATGATCAAACGCCTCCGCCCTGTTCCCCCGAAAGATGGCAAGGACGCCGGAGTTGAGGTATGGTCCGAAAAGAAGGAAATCTCTCCCTTCACAGCCAATGACGGCGAGCTCGAAATCATCGTCCGCGTCGTCGCAGTCTAGAGGTAGCTATAACGTGAACGCCAGAACGTCAGGTGTCGCCGCAATCAGCATCGCGGGCTTGCTCGCGCTCGGCACAGGAGGATATTTCGCCAACGAATGGCGCGTCTGCTCCGGCCTCGAAGAAGACTACCTCGACACGATCTATTCGATCCGCAGCAGCGTCAGGACCGACATGACCATCTCGACCCTCGGCATCAATCTTCCGGGCGATACTCTCAAGGATGCGCGCGATCTTCAGTTCAATATCATGGAGAGGCAGCTTTCCGGGATTTATGATCGCTGCGGTTCTCAGGCAGGAAAGCAGGCTTCGCGCAAGTCAGAAGACATCCTTTGGGGCACCTGATCACCAGTCAATCAGAGCGCGAAAATCCGTGCCCACTTATATCAATGTCAGCAAGCCGCCATTACGCCGATTTAATCTTTAGTTCCAATGCGTTATAAGTCGCCGCGCCCCAGCGCCAGCCGCGCCCACTTCTGCCCTAGTTCAAGGCCCTCTCAGATGCCTCTAAGAGCATCTTTAAACACCCTTCACATGCCCATAAATGGCGGATTTCCGCGCCTGAGAAGCTTTAAGAGGCCTACCTCGTTAAAACCCCCCTCTCCAGCCGATCTTGGCATTTGAGCGTCTAAATTAACCGTTACTCTTGACACAGACCCCGAACGCCAATTTTCAGGGCCCCAACAACGAAACCCGCAGAATTCCTAGACTTTTGGTTCGTCCAATCCCCGGAAAACCCGCAAAACCCCGCTCGCCGCCACTCTAAAACCTCGTGTCATCTAACAGCTATCTTGGCTTGCGCATGGTGGGCGCAGCCCCTAACGGCAGGCTTCCGATGACAGCCCCCGCTTCCTCGCCCGCATCAGCGGCCTCGCCCGCTTCGGGCCTGCTCCCGGCGCTGGGGGCTTACATCATCTGGGGCTTTCTGCCGCTCTATCTGCTGCTGGTGAAAACCGTGCCACCGTTCGAATTCGTCGGCTGGCGGATCATCTGGACGCTGCCGCTGTGCCTGATCATCGTCGCGTTCCGGCGGCAGTTTCCTGATCTTCTGACCGCGCTGAAAAGCCCGCGCACCATGCTCGCGCTGATGGCCAGCGCGGTGCTGATCGGGGTCAACTGGTTCGTCTATATCTGGGCGATCATGGCGGGGGAGGTTTATGCCGCCAGCATCGGTTATTACCTCAACCCGCTGATCAACGTGTTGCTCGGCACGCTGTTTCTGGGTGAGCGGCTGTCGCGCTGGCAGTGGCTGGCGGTGGCCATCGCGCTCGCAGCGGTGGCGCTGCTCGCGGCGGGCGCGCTTACGAGCCTGTGGATCAGCCTGACACTCGGGCTAAGCTTTGGCTTTTATGGCCTTGTGCGCAAACAGGTTTCGGTGGGATCGCTGCCGGGTCTGACGATTGAAAGCGCGATCCTGCTGCTGCCCGCAATCGGCATCGCGGCATGGTATGCGGCCAGCCCTGCGGGATCATCTTTCGGCCACGAACCGGTGATGAGCGGGCTGATCATCTTCTCGGGCGTTGTCACCGCCATCCCGCTGCTGTTGTTCGCGCTGGCTGCGCGGCGGATGGATTATTCGACGCTCGGCTTTATCCAGTATCTGGCGCCGACAATCGTGTTCTTTCTGGGTCTAACCGTGTTCCGGCAACCGCTTGAACCGGTTCAGTTGATCAGCTTTGTGCTGATCTGGATTGCGGTGGCGATCTTTGTGGTCGACCTGTTGGCCAAACACCGCAAAGCGAAGGTTGTGCCCGCGGTCTAACCCACCAGCCGCCAGCCGAGCGTGGTGCCAGCATGAAACGGCACGATGTCCTCACCCGTCACTTGCAGCACCGGCGGCACCGCCACTTCGGCGCGTTCCAGCGTGACGCTGTCCTCATTCACCGGCAGGCGGTAAAACGCCGGGCCGTGCAATGACGCAAAGCCTTCGAACCGCTCCAGCGCGCCTTCCTCGTCAAACACGGTGAGGTAGCTTTCCAGCGCAAACGGCGCGCCGAAAATCCCCGCGCAGCCGCAGGCGCTTTCCTTGTCGCGTTTGAGGTGCGGGGCGCTGTCGGTGCCGAGGAAGAATTGCGGCGAACCGCTTGTCGCTGCCGCCCGCAGCGCCAGCCGGTGCGTTTCACGCTTGGCCACCGGCAGGCAGTAATTGTGCGGCTGCATCCCCCCCACCAGCATCGCGTTGCGATTGATGTGGAGATGCTGCGGGGTGATGGTGGCGGCAACCTGCGGGCCGGCGGCCGTCACGAAATCGACCGCGTCGCCGGTGGTGATGTGTTCAAACACCACCCGCAACTTCGGAAAAGTCGCAACAATCGACCGCAAGTGCCTTTCGATAAATTCTTTTTCGCGGTCGAACACGTCGATATCGTGATCGGTCACTTCGCCGTGGATGCACAGCACGATGTCCTCCGCCTCCATCCGCGCGAGCACCGGGAAGAGGTTCTCGATATTGCTGACCCCGGCGGCGGAATTGGTGGTGGCGTTGGCGGGATAGAGCTTCGCCGCGGTGAACACGCCCTCTGCCGCCCCGCGCGCCAGATCATCGGGATCGGTCGAATCGGTGAGGTAACAGGTCATCAGCGGAGTGAAGTGCAGGCCCGCTGGCACCGCCGCCATGATCCGATCCCGATAGGCCGCCGCCAGCGCAGCACTCGTCACCGGCGGGGTGAGGTTGGGCATTACGATCGCCCGCCCGAACTGCCGCGCGGTAAAAGGCACCACGTCGCGCATCACCGCGCCATCGCGGAAATGCAGGTGCCAGTCATCGGGGCGGCGGATCGTTAGGCGGTCGGTCATCCCTTCCCCTTAGCCACGCGCGATCCTATCTGTCACGCATGACATCAACCCTCCTCACCAACCGCGCCGTAATCCGCCTGTCCCCGCAAGGCGAAGGCGAAGACGTCGCCGCCTTCGTCCAAGGCCTCGTCACCAATGACGTGACCGGTCCGCTGCCCTGCTATGCCGCGCTGCTGAGCGCGCAGGGCAAGCATCTGTTCGATTTTCTGGTGTGGGGCGACGGGGCCGATCTGCTGCTCGATTGCGAGGCGGCAGGCGCGGATGATCTCGCCAAACGCCTCACGCTGTATCGACTGCGGCGCAAGATCGCGATTGCGCGCGACGATTCGCTGGCGGTGCATTGGAGCGCGCAGGCGCAGTCCGGCGCTGCCCCCGATCCGCGCCTGCCGGAATTGGGATACCGCTGGATCGCCCCGGCCAATGGCGGCGCAAGTGCGGACGCGGCGTGGCTCGCCCACCGCCTGACGCTCGGCGTTCCAGAGGGGCGCGGCGAGTTGGGCGATATCTTGTGGCTGGAAACCAACGCGGTGGAACTCAACGGCGTCAGCTTCACCAAGGGCTGCTATGTCGGCCAGGAAAACACCGCGCGGATGAATTGGCGGCAAAAGGTCAACCGGCGGCTGGTGGTGGTGCCGCTGTCGGCATCGGACGAAGCGCGCCAACGGGCGGCCTATCCCGATCTTGGGCTGGCGGTCGATCACCTGCGGGTGGAAAGCCTTGATCCGGCCACCCTGCCCACGTGGCAGCGAGCCGGGTTGCTTGCGCCGGAGGGCTAAGCCTGCTGAAAATCGGCGAGACTGGCTTCGAGCATCGCCGTTGCCCGTTCACGCGCAGCATCGCGCGGCAGGCCGAGCGATTTCGCCAGTGGCCCACCGATCAACGCATCGCCCAGCGCCATCAGCACCAGGGTCAACGTGTCGCGGTGGATTTTCTGGTCGCCCGACTGATCGTCTTCGCTCGCGGCCAGTTCATCGACCAGATCGTGGATCGTGCTGATAATCGGGTCGAGCGCGTCTTCATTGCCGGTCAGCAGCATCCAGCTGGTGAGCGCGCCTGCGCCTTCGCGGTCGAACGCGTCAAACGCCAGATCCACCACCTCGCGCGGGCTTCCCTGCCCGGAGCGGCTGGCATGGACGGCATCGATAATCGTCGTGCATACTGATCGCGTGAGATGTTCGGCCAGCGCCTGTTGCAGGCCTGCTGCCGAACCAAAATGGTGCAGCAGATTGGCGTGCGTGCGGCCAATCCGCGCGGACACGGCCTTGAGCGTCACCGATTGCGGCCCGCTTTCGATCAACAGCGCGCGCGCCGCTGACAGCGCGGAACTGCGCGATTCTTCGGGGGTGAGGCGCTTGCGGGGTTGCATTGGTGCGAGCGCGTAGTCACTTTTGCGCCTGCGAACAAGGTGCTGTCACGCCGTGTCCCCGCCGCACTTATGCCAGCGCGCTAAGATGCTGGCGCATCACGCGCTGGGATGCTCAAGCGCCGCACGGGCTTAACCAAAGCCCGATGAGTCGCGCTCATCGCGCTTTGGTATTACGCCGCGCGCTGATGCACCCCTGCGCCATCCGCCAGCGTGATCGCATATTCCAGCGTCGGCGCGCTTTCCCCGCGCCCGCAGGAAAAGCGTTCCTCCACCCGCCCGGTCGGCTCAAACCCAAGCTTGCGCAGCACCCGGCCCGACGCCGGATTATCGAGGAAATGGCCCGCGCGCACTTCGCGGTGGCCGAGCGTGCGGGCGATGGCGAGCACGGCTGCCCCCGCTTCGGTGGCGTAACCCTGCCTCCAATGCGGGCGTGCGATCCAGTAACCCATCTCAACCACACCCGGCGCGCCGGCGACCGCATCAATGCCAACGCCGCCCACCACCGCCGCATCGCGGGCGCGGGTGATCAGGAAACGCGGGTGGAACGGATCGACGGGCCGCGCCACAAGGTCGCGCGCATGGCGTTCTTCATAGGGCCAGGGCGCGCGCGCAAGATTACGCACCACGCCTTCATCGGCGATGCCGGCGAACAGCGCCTGCGTATCTTCGGGCCAGATCGGCCGGAGCAGCAACCTGTGACTACGGTAGAACACGAGCAATTCCTTCCTCGCCCCCCGCGCCGCCACCAAAAGCTGCGCAAGTCAGGCTATGGCCATGAAATTTGGCAATTCCACGGCAATTGCGAGGGAGAATGCAAAAAAGGAGACGAACCCCCTCAAAACTGAGGACGGTCCCATCTCCCTCTGCGTGGCTGGTGTTCCTTGTGCGCCCTACCGCTTTGCTGCTTGAGGGCAGGAGACCAACCGGGACCATCCTTGCCGGACGATCCCTTTTTCGAATCGTCCGCTTATTCGGCGGCTTCGGCCATCACGTCGACAGAGACGTATTTGCGGCCCAGCTTGCCTGCATGGAATCGCACCACGCCAGCATCGAGCGCATAGAGGGTGTGATCCTTGCCGATGCCGACATTCACGCCCGGATACACGCGGGTGCCGCGTTGACGGATGATAATGTTGCCGCCGATCACTTCCTGACCGCCGAACTTCTTCACGCCAAGACGACGACCGGCCGAATCACGACCGTTGCGCGACGAACCGCCTGCTTTTTTATGTGCCATGGTTCGGGTGCTCCTTATTCAGCCGAGGCAGCGGCGTCTGCCGGTGCTTCGCTCTTGGTCTTCTTGGCGGCGGCCTTCTTGGCCGGGGCCTTGGCTTCGCCCGCACCCACGGCAGTGATCCGCAGCAGAGTCATCTGCTGGCGGTGGCCGTTCTTGCGGCGATAATTGTGGCGGCGACGCTTTTTGAAGACGATCACCTTTTCGCTCTTGGCCTGCGCGATGATTTCCGCCGAAACGGTCACCTTGGCAGCATCGGCCAGTTCTTCGCCTTCACCGGCGAGCAGGATATCGCTCAGGGTGATGGTCTCACCGGCTTCGCCAGCAAGCTTTTCAACGGCAATCTTGTCTCCGGCGGCAACCCGGTATTGCTTGCCGCCCGTGCGCACTATCGCGAACATGCTATATACTCTCAATCTGGTGCAGTGACCGGGTGGGCAGACAAACGCCGCGCCAACCGAACAGCAGTGCGAGGCGTGCGACAATGCAGCCCCGGAAAGATGGGTGCCGTTAGGGGAATGGCACCAGCAAGTCAACGCCCCAGCGCTTCAAACCTCCCCAAAACGCATGATGACAGATTCCGACCGTCGCCTTTGCCACTTGCAGGCGGTGTGGTAACGCGACATGGGATCATGATGCGCGCTCTTGTCAACATTTCCATGCTGTTCGGGCTGATTGCAGTCCTGTCTGGCTGTGCCGCTGATAAGACGCGCTATCCCTCGCTGGCGTTGCGCCCGTTTGAAACGGGGGCGTTGCCGGTCATGGCCGCGCCTGACGCACCCACCCCGATTCGCCCGGCGACCAGTCCGGCCACGCTTGCTGCCCTTCGCGACAGAGCGACAACGGCGCACGCCGGGTTTTTGCACCGGGAGGCGAATATCGCCAAAATCGCGCCCGCAGCCGCTGGACAATCGGTCGAAAGCAATGCCCGCGCCGCCGCGTTGGTGGCGATGGCCGATCTGACATCGCAGCGCGGCGCGACATCGGCGGTGCTGGCCGAACTTGATCTGCTCGCCGCCGATGCGGCCACTGCGCTCTCCCCCGATCCGGCGCTGGTGGCAACGCAGACAGACGTGGCGGCGCTCATCGCCCGGCAAGACGCCAGCATCGCGCAATTGTGGGAAATTATCGGATCATGAACCTTGCGTGCAACACCTGTCCGGTAAGGGAAACAGCCGCTTGCGCGGTGCTGACGCCTGAAGAGCGCGACGCGATGGCCGCCGCCGGACGCACCCGTGTGCTGAAACGCGGTGAGATGCTGTTCGCCGCCGGTGACGAAGACGCCGCCTGCGCCACGCTGCAAACCGGCGCATTGAAAGTGTCAGCGGTTGATCAGGATGGCAACGAACAGATCCTTGCGCTGGTCCATCCGGCGGGCTTCATCGGCGAGCTGTTTGCGCCGTTTGCGCATCATGATGTGGTGGCGTTGACCGAAAGCCGTTTGTGCACCTTTGCCCGGCGCGACATCGAGCGTGCGATTGAGGAATACCCCGCGCTCGCCCGCGCGCTGCTACGCCGCAGTCAGGCCGATTTGCTGGCGACCCGCAGCCTGCTGGAACTGACCGGCCATGCCAGCGCAGAAGCCCGGCTGGCGGCGCTGCTGCACGATTTTGCGGCGGCAGCGAGTGAAAGCTCGTGCCACCTTGCCAAGCAATTCGAACTGCCGCTCACCAGAGGCGAGATCGGCAATATGCTGGG
This sequence comes from Alphaproteobacteria bacterium HGW-Alphaproteobacteria-7, assembly GCA_002842735.1. Classification (GTDB taxonomy): domain Bacteria; phylum Pseudomonadota; class Alphaproteobacteria; order Sphingomonadales; family Sphingomonadaceae; genus Erythrobacter. The sequence goes on from PHEB01000001.1 coordinate 40,942, forward strand.
CCTGACCATCGAAACGGTCAGCCGCAAGCTGGGGGAATTGGAAGACATGGGTGCGATCCGGCGTGAGGGCAAACGCGGCATCGCGCTGCAAAACCCGGAACTGCTGCACGAAATATCGGGGCGGTAAGCCGAAACTCACCGCCCCAGTCGGGGAGAAATTGTTGGCCCGGCGCCTCAGGTGACGATCGCGGCGACCACCGCCACGGCCAGCCCCCAGACCACCAGCAGGAGAATTACCCGGCGGCAAGCGCGCCTGCTTTGACCCGAATCAAACCGCCATCACCAGCGCGCCAGATCGCGGGTGTCATCCGAGCGCGGTTCGATCCAGTGCCAGCCATCAGCGCGCTTCTCACGCTTCCAGAACCACGCGGCGCTTTTGAGGTGATCCATACAGAAATCGACCGCGTCGATCGCATCGCGGCGGTGGCGCGCGGCGGCCGAGACGCAGACAATCGGCTCGCCCGGATGAAGCACGCCGACGCGGTGCACAATCAACAGGCCCATCAAGGTGAAGCGGTCAAACGCGCGGTCTGCCAGCGCGTGCATCCCCGGCAGAGTCAGCGGTTCGTAATGGCTGAGTTCGAGCGCCTCGACTTCGCTGTCGGGCCGCACCTCGCCCACGAAGGTGCACACCCCGCCCAGCCCCGGATTGGCCTGCGTGAACGGCCCGATCAGCGCGCCGGGGAAGAAAGTTTGCGTGAGCAAGCGAATGTCGCGCATCGGATCAGCCGCCCGATACCGGCGGCAGCAACGCGATTTCATCGCCCGCATCCGCCTGCAAGTCCGCCTTGTCAGCCAGCAGCGCGCCGTTCACCGCCACCCGGTTGCGCGGATCGCCCGCCGCTGCGGCCAGCGCAGGCGGCAAGGCGGCGATCACCCCGTCCCAGTCAAGCGGCGCAGAAGATGGTGGGGCCAGCGTCAAGGTTGGCGTGCCCGCCAGATCGGCCAGCTTGCCGAGCAGAACCACTGTAATCACGCTCACCCCCCCGTCATAGACATATGGCGCGGCAGCGCCGGATCGGCCACGCGTTGATACATGCGGAAATGGTGCCTCTCAGGCTTGATCCTGAGCGCTTCATCGAGCGCGGCGGTGAGGTTCGCCTGCGGATCGCCGGACCGCAATGCCGCGCGCAAATCAACCTGCTCGCCCCCGCCAAGGCAGGGGTAAAGCTGCCCGGTCGCCGTCACCCGCAGCCGATTGCACCCTGCGCAGAAATTGCTGGTGTGCGGGGTGATGAAGCCGAGCCTGCCGCCGGTTTCCGCCACATCGACATAACGCGCCGGGCCGCCGGTGGCATATTGGCTTTCGGTCAGCGTCCAGCGCTGCTCCAACCGCGCGCGCACCTGATCGAGCGGCAGATATTGGTCGAGCCGTTCCTCCTCGACATCGCCCAGCGGCATCACTTCGATCAGGGTAACATCGTGGCCTTGCCCATGCGCCCAGCCGATCAGATCGGGCAGTTCGTGCTCGTTGACGCCTTTCAGCGCCACGGCGTTCAGCTTGACTTTCAGCCCCGCCGCCTTGGCCGCGGCGATCCCTTCGAGCACTTGGGGCAGCGCATCGCGCCGGGTCAGCGCCGCAAACCGCGCGCGGTCGAGCGTATCGAGCGACACATTCACCCGCCGCACCCCGGCCTTGGCCAGCGCATCGGCGTGTTGTGCCAATTGCGTGCCGTTGGTGGTCAGCGTCAATTCGTCCAGACCATGCCCCAAGCGGCGGCCCAATGCGGTGAACAGATCAATAATGTCACGCCGCACCAGCGGTTCGCCGCCAGTGATGCGGATCTTCGTCACCCCGCGCGCGATGAAGCCGATGGCGAGATCGTAAAGTTCCTCCAGCGTCAGCACATCGGCTTTGGGCAGGAAGGTCATGCGTTCGGGCATGCAATAGGAACAGCGCAGATCGCAGCGGTCAGTCACCGACAGCCGCAGATAGGTGATCCGGCGCTGAAAGCGGTCGACCAGCGGCTTTGCCCCGTCGTGGTCGCGCAGCATTGCGGATTGCAGGCTGTCAATCATGGCACACCATATACTGCCCCGTCACGCCGGGCGCATCTGCCAAAAAGCGCAGCGTCTGATCGAGAGCCTCTCCGGGCGACCCGGCCACCACATTAACCCGCCGGGGCGCGGCCTCCCGCGCCAGATCGCGCGCCAGTGCCAGCCGCCAATCACGGTGATCGTGCGCGGCGGGCGGCAGGATGATCGCCAGCGCGGTGCAATCGGGTTGGTTCAGCAAAGCACGCGCGGGTTCGAGGTGGAACGCCATGAACGCGCCTGCCGCATCCAGCGCAGCATCGGGCAGCAGGCCAACCACGATCTGCCGCATCATCGCCTTACACCGCCGGGCCGGTGGGGCGTTCGCGGTGGAGGGTGATGCCGATTTTCTCGTTCGCCTCAGCAATCGCGAGCTTGACGATTTTGACCGTCACCGCCTCAACCCGCGCATCCTGCACGAACAGCGTTTCGCAGATATGATCGGCCACCGCCTCGATCAGTTTGAAATGCACCCCCTGCGGCAAGCCGTCAGTGGCGGCGAATTTCAGGTCCATGTAATTCTTGGACGCATCAAGCGGGGTGTCGGGATCGTAGCGATCGGCCACCGCATAACGCGCGGTGATGGTAATGCGCAGCGGCTGCGGCTTGCCCGTCTCCTCGGAATAGATGCCGGTGAGGACATCGGTTTCAAGGTCGGCAACTTCGAGGGTGAGCGAATCGGTCATGGTGCGCCGCCTTTAGCCGGGATTGCTCCAGCGCGCGAAGATTGCGGTGGGGAGCAGCCTGCCACCCTCACCTTCCTCGCGCACGGCAAGGTCGCCGTGTTCGATCTGGCCGGGCAGGTGGGCCAATGCCTCGGCCAGCAGGCCCGCAATCGCAAGGCTGCTCATCCGCACGGCATAGACGGTGAGGAAAAGGAAGCGGCTGTCGGCGTCGAGCAGCTTGGCGCAATCGGCGATCAGGCCGGGCAGGTGTTCTTCCAGCCGCCACACCTCACCATCCGGCCCGCGCCCGAACTTGGGCGGATCAAGGATGATCCCGTCATAACGCCGCCCGCGCCGCACTTCGCGCGCGGTGAACTTCGCCGCGTCGTCCACTAGCCAGCGGACCGGGCGATCCTCCATGCCCGAAAGCACGGCGTTTTCCCGCGCCTGCGCCACGGATTTCTTCGAGGCATCGACATGGGCGACCTTGCCGTGCCGCGACAGCGCGAGGCTACCAAGGCCGGTGTAGCCGAACAGATTCAAAAACTCGTGCGCTCCCGCGAAGGCGGGAGCCTCCGGCGGCGTGGGCGCTGGTTGCTTGAGGTCCCCGCCGTCGCGGGGACTCGCGCATTGGCGCATCCATTCCCACACCGGGGCCATATCGGGGAAGAATTGCAGGTGGCGGAACGGGGTGGGCTTGGCGGTGAAGCGCACATCATCCCACGCCAGCGGCCAACCGTCTTCGGGCAGATGTTCGCTGAATTGCCAGCGCCCGCCGCCATCCTCGTCCGATCCGGGGATGAATTCGCCCGCTGCGGGCCATTCAGCCGCGCGGGGCTGCCACAGGGCCTGGGGTTCGGGACGGATGAAGGCGCGGGGGCCAAACGCCTCCCACTTGCGCCCGGCCCCGCTGTCGAGCAGGCGGTACGCGCCTTCTGCATTTGGCCACCCGGTGCATTCCATCACCAGCGGCTGCTGGACGAGGTGTGCCATTACGCCTGCGATCCCGCAGCGTTCTCCAACACGTAATCACGGGTGGTGGCATAATCGCCCGCCAGTTCGGTGAAGCTTTCCGCCCGCCCGAACAGATCGCCCACGCGCGCGGGCAGCGACGGGCGCACGCCGATGGCACGTTCCACCGCGTCGGGGAACTTGGCCGGATGCGCCGTCGCCAGCGTCACCAGCGGGACATCCGCAGCCACTACCCCTGCATCGACCACCGCCCGCGCGCAGTGCAACCCGACCCCGGTATGCGGATCGATCACCTGCCCGGCGTGGCGGAACGCCCATTGCAGCGCCCGCGCGGTTTCGGCCTGATTGGCGCGTGCACTGGTGAACAGCGCCGCCGCGCTTTGCGCTTGCGCGTTGGTGAGCTGCATCGCCTTGGACGCTTCAAACCCGCGCATCTGCTCCGCCAGCGCCGCCCCGTCGCGCCCTGCCCCATCGAACAGCAGCCGTTCGAAATTGGAACTCACCTGAATATCCATCGACGGTGTGATCGTAGGCGTGACCCCGCCCGCCGAATAATCGCCGCTGGAAAGCGCGCGGTGCAGAATATCGTTGATGTTGGTGGCGACGATCAGCCGTTCAATCGGCAGGCCCATCTTCGCCGCGACATAGCCTGCAAACACGTCCCCGAAATTGCCGGTCGGCACAGAGTAAGCAACAGTCCGATCCGGCGCGCCGAGTTGCAGCGCGGACGCAAAGTAATACACCACCTGCGCCATCAGCCGCGCCCAGTTGATCGAATTGACCGCGCCGAGGTTCAACGCATGGGTCACGTCACCATCGTTGAACATCCGCTTCACATGGGCCTGCGCGTCGTCAAAATTGCCTTCGATCGCAAGATTGTGGACATTGGGCGCGCGCACCGTGGTCATCTGGCGGCGCTGCACATCGCTGACCCGGCCCTTGGGGTGGAGCATGAAGATTTCCACACGGTCCAGCCCCGCCACCGCCTGAATCGCGGCAGAGCCGGTATCCCCGCTGGTCGCGCCGACAATGGTGATGCGTTCGCCGCGCCGTTCAAGGAAGGTTTCGAACAGGCGGCCGAGCAATTGCAGCGCCACATCCTTGAACGCCAGCGTCGGGCCGTGAAACAGTTCAAGCAGCCAGTGTTGCTGATCCAGCTGCACCAGCGGAGTGACAGCAGCGTGGCCGAAATCGCCATAGACCGTGTGGCACAGCGCCAGCAGTTCATCCTCGGAAAGGCTGGGGGTGACAAACGGCGCCATGATCCGCGCGGCCAGATCAGGATAGGCGAGCCCGCGCATATCGCGGATCTCGGCTGCGCTGAACCGCGGCCATTCGGCTGGCAGATACAGCCCCCCATCGCTGGCGAGTCCCGCCAGCGTCACCCCTTCGAAATCGAGCGCCGGTGCGCTGCCGCGTGTCGATACGTATTGCATATGCGAACAGCGCCTAGCGGCGACGGCGGCGCAATGCCAGCACGTAGATGACCAGCGCGGTCAGCGCGAAGAAGAACCACTGCCCGGCATAAGCGAGATGGTTGTTGGGCAGGTCGGCGGGGTCGGGAGCGGCATTCGCTGCGAGCCCGCCTACTGGCGGGTCGGCGACAAGGCGCACCGCACCTTGCCGGTTGGGAGTGATCCACCCACTGACTTCGCCGCCTTCCCAGTTGGGCGGCATCTTGTCGGCAGACCATCCCGCCTGCACATAGGCAATCTCGTCAGCTTCGGTCGTGGCCGTGGTCGTTCCGCATCCAATGATATGCACGAAACCGCTGCGTCCGGTCAGGCTGCGTCCGGAAATTGAACGCCAATCGCCCACCGTGAACAGGCAGTTGATGGCACTGCGCCGATACAGCACGGCATCGATCTCGGCCTCGGCCCCGGCGACGGGGAAGGTGACAGGATCATCATTGCTGACAGCCGCCTGATACTGCGCGATCAGCGCTTCCTTCTCGGCCTTGCGCCCCAATTGCCACACGCCGAGCGCGATCATCGTTGCGACCGCTGCCAGCACCACGATGGTCGAGAATATCGGCACACGGCGGGCGGTCATTCTGCGCGTTCCTCGTATTGGTGATAGACCCACATGGTCTTGTAAAACCGCAAGCCAAAAATCACCGCGCCCGCCGTCACCGGCCCCCAGAACAGCAGCGAGGCCCACAGCGGCGGCCGCAGCCATTCATCCACGCCCAGCGCGGCGAGGATCAGCGCCAGCGCCAGTAGCATCGTCACCACGCCGACAAACCGCCCGCCGCGTTCAAGGCTGAGGAAATTCAGCCCGCACTCCGCGCATTCCGCGGCCAATCGCGCAGGCGCAGCAAACAGCGTCCTTGCCCCGCAACGGGGACACAAACCGGAAAGGGCAGCCGAGAATAATCCCGGCTGCCCTTTCTTTTCCGTCGGACTCTCATCCGCATCCATCAATGGAATTCAGCGCCCCAGCCGCCCCACACATAGACGGCGACGAACAGGAACAGCCACACCACATCGACAAAGTGCCAATACCAAGCGGCGGCTTCGAAACCGAAATGCTGGCGCGGGGTGAAGTGGCCGAGATAGGCGCGATACAGGCACACGCTGAGGAAGATCGTGCCGATCAACACGTGGAACCCGTGGAAGCCGGTCGCCATATAGAACGCGGATGAATAGGTGTTCCCGCCAAAGCCGAACGGCGCGACCGCATATTCATAGGCCTGGATCGAGCTGAACAGCACCCCCAGCGCAATCGTCGCCCACAGGCCCTGCTTGAGCCCTTCACGATCACCGTGGATCAGCGAATGATGCGCCCACGTAACCGTGGTGCCCGAACACAGCAGGATCAGCGTGTTGAGCAACGGCAGCGCGAAGGGATCGAGCACTTGCATGCCGGCTGGGATAAACGCGGCAACCGCGCCCGTTTGCCCGAACAGGCTCGTCGTCGCGCCAGTGGCGTGATCAAATTCCAACGGAGTCGGGAACAGCGCGAAATCAAAGAAGCTCCAGAACCAGCCGACGAAGAACATCACTTCGGACGCGATGAACAGGATCATGCCATACCGCATATGCAGCTGCACCACCGGCGTATGATCGCCGCGCTGGGCTTCGATCACAACATTGCGGAACCACATGAAGAAGGTCGCGAGCAATCCTGCCAACCCGGCCCACACCACGACTTTGGATGCCATCCCGAACAGGTCGGGGTGAAAGCTCAGCACCATGCCGCTGGTGAAAGTCAGCGCCGAGATCGAGCCGATCAACGGCCAGATATCGGGTTCAAGGATGTGATAATCGTGGTTTGCCTTGCCAGCCATTGGTCGGTCCCGTCCCTGGGTTGCGTAAAGGTTCAGTTGGTGCGCGCGGACGCCGGGCTTACCGGGTCCTCAACGCGGTGAAAAGTATAGCTCAGCGTGATCTGCTCAACGCCCTGCATGTTCGGATCGTCCAGCATTGCCGGATCGACGTAATACAAAACCGGCATAATCACTTCCTGCCCCGGAGCGAGGGTTTGTTCGGTGAAGCAGAAGCACTGGATCTTGTTGAAATACTGGCCTGCCTGCACCGGTGTCACATTGAAGGTCGCCATCCCGGTGATGGAGCGCGAACTTTCATTGCGGGCGACATAGGTGGCGATGTCGCGTTCACCAATGGTGATCGTGTCGGTCGCCTGGCTCGGGCGGAACGTCCACGGCATATCGCTCGAAGTGGAGGCATCGAAGCGGATCGAGATTTTCTGCCCGGTCGCATTCACAGCGGCGCGGGCGGCCTCAACCTCGCTCGCCACCTGCGTGGTGCCGCCGAACCCGGTTACCTGGCAAAACAGCCGATAGAGCGGCACCGATGCATAGCCGAGACCGAGCATGAATACCGCACCCATGAACGCCAGCACGCCGACGCGCACATTGCTCCGCGTGGTTTCATTTGTCTGCATTACGGGCGGGTGCGATGCCATCAACCGTCTCCGATCCGCACGATGGTGATTGCGTAGAACAACACCACGAAGAACAACAGCGTGCCCGCGACCACAAGGTTGCGGCTTTTCTGGCGGCGGCGGTATTCGGTTTCTTCTTCGGGGGTCATGCGATCCATCCCTGATAGGCCGCCACGCGGTCTGCCACCAATGCGGCAAACAGCACGAACAGATAGACGATCGAGTATTTGAACAAGCGCTTTTCGGGCAGCATTTTATCGTCCGCCGCCTTCATCCGCGTCGCCACCGGAACCGCCAGCGCGATGAACAGGGCCGACAAGACCACAGCGACCGAGCCATAGATCCAGCCCGTCCCGCCAATCGCCCACGGCGCGATCGCAACCGGGGTCAGCAGCAGGGTGTAAAACATGATCTGGCGGCGCGTGACTTTCTCGCCCGCGACCACCGGCAGCATCGGGATGCCGACCTTGGCGTAATCAGACTGCACGAACAGCGCCAGCGCCCAGAAATGCGGCGGTGTCCAGAAGAAGATGATGGCGAACAACAGCACCGGCATCGCGGTAATCTCACCCGTCACCGCGATCCAGCCGATCAGCGGCGGAAACGCGCCCGCGCCGCCGCCGATGACGATGTTCTGCGGGGTGCGCGGTTTCAGCCACATGGTGTAGATCACCGCGTAATAGATGATCGCGCCCAGCAGCAGCGCCGCTGCCAGCCAGCCGATGGCGACACCCATCAGGCACACCGACACAGCAGACAGGAAAATCCCGAAATCGCGCGCATCTTCACGCCGCATCCGCCCGGCGGGTAGCGGGCGGTTCATGGTGCGCTTCATCCCTTTGTCGATATCAGCTTCCCACCATTGATTGAGCGCAGCGGAACCGCCCGCGCCCATCGAAATCGCGAGAATGGCGGTGAAGCCCAGCACCGGATGAATGCTGCCCGGCGCCGCCAGAACGCCGCAGATCGCGGTGAAGATCACCAGCGTCATCACCCGCGGCTTGGTCAGCGCAAAAAAATCGCGCCATTCCGCCGGGAGCGCAGCCGCGGTTGCGGCGGCGCTGGTCGGGCTGATCGGGGGCGAGGCGGTGTCCATAATCTTCTAGTGTCTCATTGGCGAAGAGCGCGACATTGCCGCCGCGCCCCTGCCGATTGTTGTGCCGTTCGGTGTGGGGAGCCTATGCCCCCCCCGACACCGCATGGCGATCAGACCGTTGCCGGGCGGTGATCGTGGTAGTCGTGGTGATCCTCGATCACCGGCAGCGTTTCGAACTGGTGATAGGGTGGCGGGCTCGGCAGCGTCCATTCAAGCGTCGTCGCGCCTTCGCCCCACGGATTGGCCCCCGCCTTGCGCCCCGCCACCAGCGCATAGCCGATGTTGACGAAGAAGAAGATCATCGACCCGGCCATGACGTAATAACCGTAAGAACTGAACTGGTTCCAGAATGTAAACGCCTCTGGGTAATCGGGGATCCGACGGGGCATCCCGTCCATTCCCAGGAAATGCTGCGGGAAGAAGATCATGTTCACCGCGATAAAGAACACCCAGAAATGCAGATGCGCAAGAAATTCAGAATGCATCCGCCCGCTCATCTTCGGGAACCAGTAATAGAAACCCGCGAACAGCGAGAACACTGCGCCCATCGACAGCACATAGTGGAAGTGGGCGACCACATAATAGGTATCGTGCAGGTTATCATCGACCCCGCCATTGGCCAGCACCACGCCGGTGACGCCGCCAATGGTGAACAGGAAGATGAAGCCCATCGCCCACACCATTGGCGATTTGAAGCTGATGCTGCCGCCCCACATGGTGGCGATCCAGCTGAAGATCTTCACGCCGGTTGGCACCGCGATCACCATGGTGGCAGCAGTGAAATACATCTTGGTGTTCACGTCGAGGCCCACGGTATACATGTGGTGCGCCCAGACGATAAAGCCGACCACGCCGATGGCAACCATCGCGTAGGCCATGCCCAGATAACCGAACACCGGCTTCTTCGAGAAGGTGGCGACGATTTGCGAAATCATGCCGAAGCCCGGCAGGATCATGATGTAGACTTCCGGGTGGCCAAAGAACCAGAACAGGTGCTGATACAGCACCGGATCACCGCCGCCCGCCGGATCGAAGAAGGTCGTTCCGAAATTGCGGTCGGTCAGCAGCATGGTGATCCCCGCGGCGAGAACCGGCAGCGCCAGCAACAGCAGGAAGGCCGTGACCAGCACCGACCACACGAACAGCGGCATTTTGTGCAGGGTCATCCCCGGCGCACGCATATTGAAAATGGTGGTGATGAAGTTCGTCGCGCCGAGGATCGAACCCGCACCCGCAAGGTGGAGCGAGAAGATCGCGAAATCGACCGCCGGGCCAACCGAACCGCTGGTCGATAGCGGCGCATAGACCGTCCAGCCCGTGCCAGCGCCGGGGCCGGAACCGCCGGGAACGAACAGCGAGAACATCAGACTGAGGAAGCCCGCCACCGTCAGCCAGAACGAAATGTTGTTCATGCGCGGGAAGGCCATATCCGGCGCGCCGATCATCAGCGGCACGAACCAGTTGCCAAAACCCCCGATCATCGCCGGCATCACCATGAAGAAAATCATGATGAGGCCATGCGCGGTGATGAACACGTTCCACATATGCAACGCGGTGTTCATATCATTGGCGCCGCCCATGAACTGCGCCCACCAGGCCAGATATTGGATGCCGGGTTCGGCCAGCTCTACCCGCATGATCCCCGATATCGCCCCGCCCACGATCCCTGCGATGATCGCAAAGATGAGGTACATCGTGCCGATGTCCTTGTGATTGGTCGACATGAACCAGCGGGCGAAAAAGCCCGGCTTGTGGTCCGCGTGATCATGCGCGTGATCATCGCCGTGGATGTCAAAACCTTCTGCGGTGGTAGCCATTGTCAGATACTCTTCCGATGATGTTCGTTTATGTCTTAGCGCGCGGTCAGCGCGGCAACCTTTTCGGGCGCGGCGGCGGCGTCTCCGTCCGCTTCATCACCCGGCATTGTGCCGCCTTGCGCCTTCACCCATGCGGCAAACTGTTCCGGCGGCAGCGCCTCTACCGCGATCGGCATATAGGCGTGGCGTGAACCGCACAGTTCGGAACACTGGCCGTAATAGACGCCCGGCTCCTTGATGGTCAGCAGCTTTTCATTGAGCCGCCCCGGCACCGCGTCCATCTTGAACCACAGCGACGGCACGGCAAAGGCGTGGATCACATCGCTGCCAGTGGTCTGGATGCGCAGCGGCACACCTGCGGGCACCACCATGCGGTTATCCACCGCCAGCTTCGCCGGTTCGCCGCGCTTCAACGCTTCGTCATCGGGCAGCATATTGGAAATCACCTCGAACTCACCGTGATCGGGATAGGTGTAGCCCCAATACCACTGATAGCCGGTCGCCTTGATCGTCACCGCATCAGCGGGCGGTGTTTCATATTGGCGTGCCAGCAGCGTAATCGAAGGCACCGCGATCACCACCAGAATGATCACCGGAACAATCGTCCACACCACTTCGATCATGGTGTTGTGCGTCGTCTTGGACGCCACCGGGTTCGCCCTGCGGTTGAACCGCACCACCACAAACAGCAACAGGCCGAGCACCAGCAGACAGATGATCGTGATCACCGGCATCAGAATCGCATCGTGCATCCACAGCGCGTAATCGCCATTGTTGGAATACTGATCCTGAAACGTCAGGCTCTTGATCGGGTCGTCCTGATAGGCCGTTGGCATGCCCTTGCCCTTGGTCGGGGCCATCCGGGTGTAATCGCCCGCCGTCACGGTCGAAGCCTCCGTGACCGATTCGATCAGGCCAGCATCCGGCGCAGTCGCCTGCAATGCCGGAGCACCAATCGCCGCATCTTGCGCGCCTGCACCAACCGGCGCGAACAGCGCCATGCCAGCGGCCAGCGCCGCGAGAGTAGCCAACTTCATACGGGTATGCATCTGACCCATCATCATGTGCCCAAACAATATCTAAGTTATGACCCCATACTGCAAATCGGCGCATTGCGTCAGCAAGCGTTGAAAAACAGCGTTCCGCCAGCAGATATGCCAGCCTCATCCTCGCCCTTAGCCGCGCTTGCCGAGGGCCTCAAGCGCTTCTAGGGAGAAAATTATGCAAGCCTCCATGATTGCCGCGCAAGTCGGCGCTTCCCAACAGTTTTTCAGAGCACAATCATGACCGAAGACGACGTATTGGCAGAGTTCCGCGCATCGGGCGCTTTGCTCGAAGGGCATTTCAAGCTGTCTTCGGGCAGGCATAGCGGGCATTACCTGCAATGCGCCCGCGTGCTGATGAACCCCGCCCGCGCCGCGCGGCTGGCCGCAGCGGTGGTGGCCGGCATCCCGGCAGATGTGCTTGACGCGGTGGACGTGGTCGTCTCCCCGGCGATGGGCGGCATCATCATCGGCCACGAAGTGGGCCGCGCGCTGGGCAAGGATGCGCTGTTCCTCGAACGGCCCGACGGGGTATTCAACCTGCGGCGCGGCTTTGCGCTGGAGAAGGGTGCCAAGGTGCTGATGGTCGAAGATGTCGTCACCACCGGACTTTCCAGCCGCGAAGCTATCGCCGCTGTCGCGCGCGAAGGGGGTGAGGTGATCGCCGAATGCGCGATCATCGACCGGTCTTGCGGTTCGGCCCAACTCGGCGTGCCGTTCTACCCGCTGCTCGCCATTGATTTTCCGACCTATGATGAAGGCGACATCCCCGAAAGCCTGGCGCGCATCGACGTGACCAAGCCCGGAAGCAGAAAAGCATGAACGCGGCCCTCCACCCCCCTCTCAGACTGGGCGTGAATATCGATCACGTCGCGACGATCCGCAATGTGCGCGGCGGGGATCATCCCGATCCGGTGCGCGCGGCGGAGATTGTTTCTGCGGTCGGCGGCGACGGGATCACTGCGCACCTGCGCGAAGACCGTCGCCATATCCGTGATGAAGACTTGGCGCGGATTCAGCAGGCGACCAATCTGCCGCTCAACCTCGAAATGGCGGCGACTCGCGAGATGCTTGCCATCGCGCTGCGTCACAAGCCCCACGCCGCCTGCATCGTCCCCGAAAAGCGCGAAGAACGCACCACCGAAGGCGGGTTGGACGCGGCGGGGCTGCACAACACGCTGGTGCCGATTGTTGAGGAACTGAGCGCTGCGGGCATCCGCGTTTCGCTGTTTATCGAGGCCGAAGAACGCCAGCTTGACACCGCACTGCGGCTGGGCGCGCCGGTGGTGGAATTTCACACCGGCCAATATGCCCACGCCTGTGCCGATGGCGATCGCGCGCAGGTGGAACGCGAATTGCGCCGCATCACCGATATGGCCGCGCTCGCCGCCAAGAACGGGATTGAACCCCACGCGGGCCACGGGCTGACGTTTGAGAATGTTCAGCCGATCGCCGCGATCCCGCAGATCGCCGAACTCAACATCGGCCATTACCTGATTGGAGAGGCGGTGTTTGTCGGCCTCGAAAACGCGATCCGGCGGATGCGTGAATTGATGGATGAGGCGCGATAAGGTGTCGGACGCCGATCTCCCCCCCCTTGCCGCTGCGCAGAAACGCTGGGCCTTTGCCGCTGCTGCGCTGTTCCTGATCGCCATCGGCTTCCTCGGCTTTGCGCTCAACGCGCGGGTGATGGTGGTGTTCGCGGCCGGTTGGGTGGCCTTGCAGATTTTCGGCTATGTCGGCGCGCTGCGGGTGGCCAAGGGCGATTTCGCGCACCCATTGTTCAAATCGCAGGTCATGCTCCACGTGATCGCCTTGGCGTTGCTGGTTGCGGTATTTCTGCGAGCGTTCAAGTGATCATCGGCCTCGGATCAGACCTCTGCAATATCGAGCGGATCGGCAATTCGCTTGCCCGTTTTGGTGAGCGGTTCGAAAACCGCGTGTTCACCGACATCGAAATCGCCAAGGCCCGCTGCCGTCCCTTCACCATCGCGGGCACCTACGCCAAACGCTTCGCCGCGAAGGAGGCGTTTTCCAAGGCGGTCGGCACCGGGTTCAAGCGCGGGGTGTTCATGAAGGACATCGGCGTGGTCAACGCACCGTCTGGCGCGCCGACCCTGGCGCTGACCGGCGGCGCGGCATTGCGGCTTGAAGAAATGATCCCGGCAGGCCATGAGGCGCGCATTCATCTGACCCTCACCGATGATCATCCCTGGGCGCAGGCCTTTGTGATCATCGAAGCTATCCCTTTGTGATCGGCCCATCGCCCATGGCAACCACTGAAAGCCCGCAAGTGACTGACAAAACCGCGCATGAAGCCTCTGAAAAGGTCAACTGGCTGGCGGAATTCCGCGGCCTTGCGCTGATGCTGCTGGCGGTGCTGGCGTTCCACAGTCTGGTGGCGAAACCGTTCTACATCCCATCAACCTCGATGATGCCAACCTTGTGGGTGGGTGATCGGCTGGTAGTGAGCAAATATCCCTATGGCTGGTCGTGGGCCTCGGCCAGCTTCCACCTGCTGCCGCGCAGTAATTGGCGGATTTGGCCTGCAACGCCCGAATATGGCGATATCGTGATCCCGGTGCAGCCGCTGCGCGATGAGGATTACATCAAACGCGTGGTCGCCCTGCCCGGTGACACGATCGAGGTGCGCGGCGGGCAGATCATCCTCAACGGCCGCGCCATCAAGCGCGAAGTGGTGCCCGCGGTGCGCATCCCGTTTGAACCTGATCTGATGTGCAAGGACGGGCCGTGCCTAGCGAGTTTTGAGGCTTATCGTGAAACCGGCGCAGACGGGCGCGAATATTACGCTCCGCCGACATGGCGCGAAACTCTGCCCAACGGCGCGACCTATCTCACCATCGATTACCGCGATCAGCCGCTCGATGATTACGGCCCTTATACCGTGCCTGCCGACCACGTGTTCGTGATGGGCGACAACCGCGATCAATCCGCTGATAGCCGCGCAGCCGCGGAAGAAAACGGCCTTGGCGGCGGGGTGCCGCTGGCGAATATCGGCGGACGGGCGGAGTTTATCACCTTCAGCCTCGACGGATCGACCACCTGGAACCCGATGAGCTGGTTCACCAGCCTGCGCGGCGACCGCGCATGGACAACACTGCGCCCGCCGCTGGCCGAGGGCGTTGCCCAAGCGCCCGCCGGCGAGTAGTTCGAGGCGCACTGAAACATGGCCCGCAAGTTTCTCTATTTCATCGCATTCTGCATTGTTCTGGTAATCAGCGCGGGAATTGTGCTTTCGCTATTTGCGGACAAGTTGACGGCCATTGCGCTGGTTCCATCGGCAGAGTTTGCCCCCGTCGCTCCGCTGGAAGCGAACGCTTACGAAGACCCCGCCCTGTGGTATTCGCGCCCCGGCATCGGGGTGAACGATCCGGCACGCTGGCAGCCCGCCTACGCCAGCGACCGCGGCCTGTTACCATCCCCCGCCGAACCCAAAGCGACGCCGTTCGCCGTCTTCTTCGTCCATCCCACCAGCTACCTCAACCGTTCAAGCTGGAACGCCCCGCTCGACAATGGCGGCGACGCCGACGCCGAACGCATCGCCCGCATTTACCTGCGCGGCATGGCCAGCCCGTTCAACGCCGCGTCCGAAATCTGGGCGCCGCGTTACCGGCAGGCGACGATGGGCGCTTTCCTGACCGACGCACCCGAGGCCGGGCAGGCGATCGATGCCGCCTACGCCGATGTGCTGGAGGCTTACCGCTATTTCCTGTCCTCGGTCGCGCCCGACACCCCGATTGTGCTGGCCGGGCACAGCCAAGGCGCGCTGCATCTGAAGCGCCTGCTGGCCGAGGAAGTGCGCGGATCGCCCACAGCCACGCGGCTGGTCGCGGCCTATATCATCGGCTGGCCAGTGTCGGTGGAGCATGATCTGCCCGCAATGGGCTTTCCCGCCTGCGCCGCGCCTGATCAGTCAGGCTGCATCATGAGCTGGTCGAGCTTTGCCGAACCGGCTGACCCGGCGAGTGTCCTCAAGATCTATTCCACCTCCAAGGCGATGGATGGTGAACTGGCAGGCAACAGCCCGATCCTGTGCACCAATCCGCTGACCGGCGTATATGGCGGCAACGCCCCAGCCAGCGCCAACTTCGGCACGCTGGTGCCCGAAGACAGCATGGAAAAGGGCGAAATTGTCCCCGGCCTTGTCCCGGCGCGGTGCGATGCGCGCGGATTGTTGCTGATCGGCCCGCCGCCCGCAATGGGATCTTACGTGCTGCCGGGGAACAATTACCACGTCTATGATCTGCCGCTGTTCTGGGCGAACACCAAGGCGGACGTGATCCGGCGGGCTGAGGCATGGCTGACGGCGGCTTGATCTTCGAAGACGCGCACGGCTTTGCCGACGCGCTGGGAGAAGTCGGCGTTTTGCTGGGCCTCGACCTTGGCACCAAAACGATTGGCACCGCGACCTGCGATGCGGGCTGGCGTTTCGCCACCAACAACGCCACCATCGCGCGCGGCAAGTGGGGGCGCGACCGCGAAACCTTGGCGGCACTGATCCAGACGCGCGGCGTGCGCGGCATCGTGCTCGGCCTGCCGCGCAACATGGACGGCAGTGAAGGCCCGCGCGCGCAGGCCAGCCGCGCCTATGCCCGCAACTGCGCCGAAGCCTTCGCGCTCCCGATCCTGCTGTGGGACGAACGCTGGTCAACCCAAGCCGCCGAAGCCGCGATGATCGGGCAGGACATGAGCCGCGCCAAACGCGCCGCCGCGATTGATAGCCACGCCGCCGCTGTCATCCTGCAAGGCGCGATTGATCGGCTGGCGGGGGGCGTTTTGTGAACCCGCGACTGCAAGCAGCAACCAGACTTGCGCCCGGTGCATCCGCGCCCCTATTGCGCCTGCCATGACGACGCCCCCCGCCCGGTTCGATGCGCGCGAAGCATCCAAATGGTTTTTCCAGCACGGCCATACCGGCTGGCTGGGATTGCGGTTTACCGATCAGGGCGACAACTGGGTCGAACTGGAACTACCGTGGCGCGAAGATTTGCTGGGGGATCGCAGCCGTCCGGTGCTCGCCTCCGGCCCGATCATAAGCCTGATGGACATGGCCAGCGGCATGGCGATCTGGCAGGCGAGCGGTGCGTTCAAACCGGTCGCGACGCTCGATTTGCGCGTCGATTACCAGCGCCCGGCGCGCGAGCGGGCCAGCGTGCGCGGGCGGGTGGAATGCTATCGCCGCACGCGTTCGGCTGCCTTCGTGCGCGGGATTGCCCATGATGGCGACCCTGATGATCCGGTCGCCCATGTTGCAGGCGTGTTCATGACCATCGGGGCTAATCCGCGTGAGGCGAATCGGGCGCTTGACCCGGCAATTAACGGGGGTGAGACTGATGCCTGAGGGGCAAGAAGGTTTGGGGGAGCTTCCCGCCTATGCCCGCTCGCTCGGCATCACGGTGCACAGCGAGGATGCCGGAATGCCGGTGCTGACAGTCGATTTCGGCCCGATGGTCGAAGGCCGCCCAGCCCATTTCCACGGCGGCGCGACCGCAGGGTTGCTGGAAACGGCGGGCTATGCCGCGCTACGCGCCGCCTTGCTGGCAACCGGGCGCGATCCGCAGTTGAAGCCGATCAACATCACCGTGCAATATCTCGCCGCGGGCAAGAGCAAGCCGAGCTTTGCAATCGGCCGCATCACCCGGCTGGGGCGGCGCAATGCCAATGTCACGGTGGAGGCATGGCAGGATGATCGCGCCCGCCCGATTGCGACAGCGGTGATGAATATATTGATGGTGTAACCCGTTCGGGCTGAGCTTGTCGAAGCCCTGCCTTTCTTCTGGATCATGCGGCCAAAAGAGAAGTGCGACCCTTCGACAGGCTCAGGGCGAACGGAAAAGGGATGCGCATTGCTGCTCTAGGACGGCGGCGGCGCGGCAGGTGTTGGCGCGGGTTGCACCACCACCCCGCCCTCGCCCACGCGCACTTCGACCGGCACGCCGTCCTTCGCGATCACCACCCCTCCGCCATCAATCCGCAATGTGGTGCCGTTCTCGCCCAATGGAATTTCGCCGCCCTCAATATCAAACTGCTGGATCGGGCCTTCGGGATCGGGCGATTCGGATGGTTCAGGCTGCGGCGCGGCTTCGATTTTCAAGGCGCCGCGCATGAAATCGCGCCAGATCCGCGCGGGCGTGCTGCCGCCGGTCACGCCCTTCATCGGGGTGTTGTCATCATTGCCGATCCACACACCAACCACCAGATCGCCCGCATAGCCCACGAACAACGCATCGCGATAATCCTGCGAGGTGCCGGTCTTGCCGTAATTGGCTATCGGCAGCACGGCATTGCGCCCCGTCCCGCGATTGATCGCCGCGCGCAGCATGGTTTCAAGGTCTTTGTGGGTGCGCGATGACAGGCTGTCCTTGCGCGTGGTCAGCCATTCCCACCACGTTCGTTCGCCACGCGGGAAGGCGTGGGGTTCGACTGGAAATTCATTCGCGGCGATCCCGGCATAGGCGGCGGTCAGCTCCATCAGCGTCATCACCGAGGTGCCGAGCGCGAGGCTGGGATCGCCCTCTGCCATCGGCGCGGTAATGCCCAACGCGCGGGCCTGGGCGATCACCTTGTCGCTGCCCACCGCCTGAAACAGCCGGAACGCGGCGACGTTGCTCGACCGTGCAAAGGCATCTTCAAGCGTGATCTGATCGGAATAGCGCCCGGCGGCGTTTTTGGGGCGGTAGCTGCCTTGCGTGATTTCGGTGTTGGGGATGGTGTCATCAGGCTCCCACCCGGCTTCGAGCGCGGCGAGATAGACGAAGGTCTTGAAGGTCGATCCCGGCTGGCGTCGCGCCTGCGTGACCCGGTTGAACGATGATTTGCCGTAGTCGCGCCCCCCCACCATCGCCACGACTTCGCCATTGCGGCGCATCGCCACCAGCGCAACCTGCGCTCCGCCAAGCGGCGCGCGCGCCACCACGCGGTTGGCAAGCGCCTGAAGCCGCGCATCGAGCGTGGTGGTCAGCACCTGCCTCGAATAGCTCGCCTCCATCCCCTCACGCGCTAGCGGCAGCGCCCAATCGGCAAAATAGGTGCCGGTCGGCAGGTTATCGTCACGGGTGCGCACATCGATGCGGGGATCGGGCAGCGCCTTGGCCTCAGCCGCCGTCAGATAGCCTTCCTCAACCATCGCGCCGACCACCAGATCCATCCGCGCGCGTGCCTTGTCGTAATGCCGCGTCGGGGCATAGCGCGATGGTGCCTGCAACAATCCCGCCAGCATCGCCGCCTGTTCGGGGCGCAGCTTTTCGGGCTGGCGGTAGAAATAGTGCAAGGACGCGGCGCGCAGGCCATATTGATTGTCACCGAAATAGGCGTTGGAAAGGTAACGTTCGAGGATTTCGTCCTTGGTCAGCCACCCCTCCAGCCAGAACGCGATCAGCGCCTCGCGCGCCTTGCGGCTGAGGCTTTGTTCAGGCGTGAGGAAGGTGAACTTGGCAAGCTGCTGGGTGATCGTCGATCCGCCGCCATAACCCGTCCACACTGCGCGCGCGATGCTGCGCGGGTCGATACCCCAATGCGAATAGAACCGACGATCTTCGATGGCGATGAAGGCTTGGCTGACGTGCGGCGGCAGGTCAGCAACCTTGACCGGGGCTTCAACCACTGCGCCGCTGCGCGCAATCGGCGTGCCATCACTGGCGAGCAGCGTGACCTGCGGCGGGGCGATGGGTTCAAGGCTTTTGGATAGAGGCGCGGTGGTGGCAAGCCAGCCGATCAGCAGCACGAAAAGCGCGAGGCTGGCCAGAATGCCGCGCCCCGTCCACCACAGTTTAGAGCGCGCACGCCAGTAATCGCGCTGCCACCAGCGCCGACGGCGGCGCTCCTCAACCTCAACCGCCGCGTCGATGTGATCCAGCCGCGCATCCCACGCATCGAAATCAGGCTTGGCCGAGACGCGCGGGCGCGGGGCATCGTCGTCATCGTCATCAATCGGGCGCATCGATTCGTACAGCGGGTAGAACCCGGCAGGCGCATCGTCCCGACCGCGATCAGCCCTGGCCCGCGGGCCTTTCCAGAATCGGTCGAACAGCGCCATGTCGTCGCTGTATTATCAGCCTATGACACTGCGGGGCAAGCGGCTTGCTTACCGCTTCTTCGCCGCGCCTTCGGGCAGGTCTTCGCCGAACACGCGCTGGTAATATTCGGCCACCAGCGTGCGTTCCGCCTCGTCGCATTTGTTGAGGAAGCTGAGCCGGAACGAGAAACCCACCGACCCGAAAATCGCCGCGTTCTGCGCCCAGGTGATGACTGTGCGCGGGCTCATCACGGTGGAAATATCGCCGTTGACGAAGCCCTGGCGGGTCAGTTCGGCCACCTTGACCATGTCGGCGATCAGCTTGTCATCGGCCTCAGGCGTCTTGGATTTGACGATCTGCTGTTCCACCTCGGGCGCGAGGTAATTCAGCGCCACCACGATGTTCCAGCGGTCCATCTGCGCCTGATTGATCGCCTGCGTGCCGTGATACAGCCCGCTGGTATCGCCAAGGCCCACGGTATTGGTGGTGGCGAACAGCCGGAACCACGGGTTGGGCGTGATCACGCGGTTCTGATCGAGCAGCGTCAACCGGCCATCAAATTCGAGTATGCGCTGGATCACGAACATCACGTCCGGGCGGCCCGCGTCATATTCGTCAAAGGTCAGCGCCACCGGGTGCTGTAACGCCCACGGCAGGATGCCTTCCTTGAATTCAGTGACTTGCAACCCGTCCTTCAACACGATCGCATCGCGCCCGATCAGGTCGATCCGGCTGATATGCGCATCAAGGTTCACCCGGATGCTCGGCCAGCCGAGCCGGGCTGCGACCTGTTCGATATGGGTCGATTTGCCGGTGCCGTGATAGCCCTGCACCATCACCCGGCGATTATGCGCAAAGCCCGCAAGAATCGCCAGCGTGGTATCGGGATCGAACACGTAGGAATCATCAATTTCGGGGACGTGCTCGCTCAGATGCGAGAAGGCGGGCACCTGCCAATCGACATCGATACCGAACGTCTCACGGACGTTGACGGTGGTATCGGGCTGAGCCGGAAGGGCGGTATCGCCGGTGACATTGTTCTTGGAATGTGCAGTCATCGTGCCGTCCGGTTAGAACGCATGGGCGCGGCCTGCAAGCGGTGGTTTGCCAATAAGGACTGGCAATTCGGGCAAGCGCGTTTCCCTCCGCAACGCTTCACGCCTATAGCGGACGCCATGCCCGATCCGGTCGAATCGCTGCGTTTGAAACTGGTGTCGCAAGTGCGCGGGGTGCTTCACGATGTGAGCAAGGGGCAGACGCCGACCCCGCCTTCGGACGATGCGCTGTTCGCGCGCGATACCCCGATCCGGCTGGTGCACGCCGACATTGTTGGCATGATGACCGGCGGGGTGCGCGCGCTGCTGTTGCAAATGCTCCACCCGCACGCGCTGCAAGGGGTGCTGGATCATTCCAATTTCCGCGATGATATGCACGGGCGATTGCAGCGCACCGCGCGGTTTATTGCGGTGACAACCTTTGGCCACCGTGACGACGCGATGGCGGCGATTGACCGGGTGAACCGCATTCATGCGAAGGTCGGCGGCACCCTTCCCGATGGCTCGCCTTATGAAGCGACCAATCCGCGCACGCTGGCGTGGGTGCACGTGACCGAAGCGCAGAGCTTCCTCGCCGGATACCTGAGGCACGTCCGCCCCGATATGCCCGGCGCAGAGCAGAACGAATATTACCGCCAGTTCGCAATAATCGCACGCGCACTGGGGGCCGATCCGGTGCCCGAAACCCGTGCCGAGGCCGAGGCGATTTTCCGCGAATTGCGCCATGATCTCAGCGCGTCTCCCGCCGCGCGCGAGGTGGCGCAGCTTGTCCTGACCCAGCGCCCCAAAGGCACGCCGCTCGCCGTGCAAACGGTGGTGACCGCCGATGCCGTGGCGATGCTGCCCGATTGGGCGCGCACCATGTTGCGGCTGCAACGCCCGCTGCTGACCGCAATTCCGGCACGGGCCGCAACATGGGGCATGGGACGCACCTTGCGCTGGGCATTCCGGCAAAACGCGCCGTCGCCGCCCTAAGCCAACGCCGCGCTTTTCCTGAGCAGTTGATAGGCGTCAACCACCGCGCTCAGCCGCGCTTCGTGCCGCCGGTCGCCGCCGTTGCGGTCGGGGTGATATCGCCGCACCAGTTCGGAATAGCGCCGCCTGAGCCGGGTGCGGTCAGTATCTGAACCCAGCCCCATGGTTTCCAGCGCCTGCGCTTCCTCACGCGAAAACCGGCCTGACGCGGCCATCTGCCCTTCACGTTCAGCGCGGCTGCGGATGCCGCGTGCGCGCGCCGCGATGGCATCGAGCGGATCGGCATAATCGGCCCAGCGCGGGACGCCGTCCACCCCCGCATCGGGGCGAAAGGTGCGCGATTCGGTGCGCCACCCGGCAATCGGTGATTGGGCGGCGATGATTTCTTCCGCGCTCATGCCGTCAAACCAGTCATATCCGGCGTTGAATTCGCGCACGTGATCAAGGCAGAACCAGCGCCATTCGCCCGGCCCATCAAATCCATTGGGGCGGCGACCGGGTGCGCGAAATTCGCCCGCGTCGCGGCAACCCGGCGCTTCGCATTGTTCCTGCGCGCGCTCGACCCGGCCATGAAACCGCGATGAAGGTTTGGGGCGTGACGACATAGGACTTGAGAATGGCGATCCTGCCCCCAAGTTCCAAGCCATAATCGCGCCGCCATGCTTGCGAAAAAGGAAAGCCTTGATGACCGGAACCGTTGCCGACGAAATGCACGCCCTGCTGACCGAGGCGTTTGCCCCGACGCGGCTCGCCATCATCAATGATAGCGCCAAGCATCACGGCCATAGCGGCGATGACGGATCGGGCGAATCGCATTTCACCATCGAAATCGAAGCGGCGGCATTTGCCCCGATGAACCGCCTCGCCCGCCAGCGCGCGGTAATTGCGGCGTTGGGCGATATCGTCGGTGGGCGGGTTCATGCGGTGGCGATCAAGGCGGGCGTGCCTGCCGAATGAGCGCGGGCCCGGTATTGCGCCTGCGCCGCGCGGCGCGGCTGATCGTGCTCGACGCACAAGGCCGCGCGCTGATGTTCCGTTACGACGTGCCGGGCAGGCCGCCGTTCTGGGTGACAGCGGGCGGCGAATGCGAAGCGGATGAAACGTTCGAGGATGCAGCGCGGCGCGAATTGTTCGAGGAAACCGGCATCATTGCCGATCCGGGGCCGCAAATCGCACAGATGACACCGCAATTCATCACGGTTCAGGGCGAGCCTGTGCAAGCAGATGAACGCTTTTTCCTCGTCCGCGTGGCTGCAGCGCGGATCGACACCAGCCGCCACACCGCGACCGAACAGGCGATGATGACCCAGCACCGCTGGTTCACCCGCGAAGAGCTTGCCCACTGGCCCGAAGCGGTGTTTCCTGCCAATATCATCGCCATGATCGAGCAGGAGCAACACCCATGATCACGCCGATATTCACGCAGACCATCACCCCCGTCACCCATGATCTGGGCGCGTTTGAGGTGCGGCGCGTGCTGCCTTCGCGCGCGCGATCGATGGTGGGGCCGTTCATCTTTGTCGATCAGTTCGGCCCGGCCAATCTGACCGGCGACGGCATGAATGTGCGCCCGCATCCGCATATCAACCTTGCCACAGTGACATGGCTGTTCGACGGCGCGATTGACCACCGTGACAGCCTTGGCAGCTTTGCAACGATCCGCCCCGGACAGGTCAACCTGATGACCGCAGGGCGCGGAATCGTGCATTCCGAACGCAGCCCCAAGGCGGAATTGGCGACCAATCCGGGGATGTTCGGAATGCAGACATGGCTCGCCCTGCCGGACGGGCGCGAGGAAATCGACCCGGCGTTCGAGGCCGTGACCGATCTCCCCGTGGTTGCCGATAACGGCGCAAAGGCATGGGTTATCATGGGCGAATTGTGGGGCGCGCGTGCCCCCACCACCACCCACGCCGCGACGATCTATGCCGAGATTGTGCTGGAGCCCGGCGGATCGATGCCGCTCGATTCCGATGCCGACGAACGCGCGGTGATGTTGGTGAGCGGCGATGCCAGTGTCGATGGCGTCGCGCTTGAACGATACCAGCTGGCCGTGCTCGCACCGGGCGCGGCGATGCGGTTGGCCAGCGATAACGGTGGGCGGGTGATGCTGCTCGGCGGTGAGGCTTTCGCCACCAAGCGTCACGTCTTCTGGAACTTCGTCAGCTCTGATCGCGAACGGATCAATCAGGCCAAGGACGATTGGCGCGCAGGCCGTTTTCCAAAGGTGCCGGGCGACGAAGACGAATTTATCCCCTTGCCCGAAAAGCCCAACACCGTCAGCTATCCCTGAACGCATATTCGGGAGAGAGCTGGCATGGATTATTCGGGCAAGGTGGCGTGGATCACCGGGGCATCATCGGGGATCGGCGCAGCATTGGCGCGCGAATTGGCGGCGCGCGGCGCGCACGTGGTGCTGTCAGGCCGCGATGAAGCACGGCTGGCCGAGGTTGCAGCGGATTGCGGTGAAAGCCTGCTGCTGCCCTTCGATGTGCGCGACGATGCGGCGCTGGCCGATGCCACCGCAAAAGCCATCGCGTGGAAAGGCGGCGTGGATATCGCCTTTGCCAATGCCGGCGTTTCCCAACGCAGCCGCGCATTGAACACCGATATGCAGGTTTACCGCGATATCATCGCGATCGATCTGACCGCGCAGATTGCCTTTTCCCAAGGGTTGATCGGCCACATGGCAGAACGCGGCTCCGGCGCGCTGGGGTTCATCTCATCCATCGCGGGCAAGGTCGGTGTGCCGATGCGCACCGCCTATTGCGCGGCGAAGTTCGGGCTTGCGGGCTATGCCGATGCGCTGCGGGCCGAACTGTCGCAGTCGGGCGTCTCCGTTCACACGATCTACCCCGGATCGGTCGCCACCAATGTCTCGCGCAATGCGCTGACTGGCGCGGGCGAGGCGCGCGGGCGCAGCGACAAGGCGATCGACGAAGGCATCCCTGCTGAGGTCGCCGCGCGCCAAATGCTCGACGGGATCGCGGCTGGGCAGCGCGAAATCATCATCGCTGAGGGCGCGGAACAGGCGATGGGCGAATTGCGCCGCACGCCCGATACGCTGTTCGATTCTATCGCAGGGATGGTCGCGGCTGGCTACATGGACAAGATGGAGCAAGGCTGATGCATTTTGATCTCAAGCGCGTGGCCCTGCCCAACGGCATTCACCTTAACGTGGTGGACGAAGGCCCCACGCACGCACCGGTGCTGATCTTCCTCCACGGCTTTCCCGAAAGCCACCGCACCTGGCGGCATCAGATCGCGCATTTCAAGGATCGGTTCCGCTGCATCGCCCCCGATCAACGCGGCTATCGCGGATCGTCAAAGCCGCAGGATGTGGCCGCCTACACGCCGGACAAGCTGATCGGTGATGTGTTCCTGCTGGCGGACGCGCTGGGGATCGGCAGCTTCACGATTGTCGGGCATGATTGGGGCGGCGCGATTGCGTGGGGCGTGGCGCTGGGCGGCCAGCACGCACGGGTGAACAAGGCGGTGATCGCCAACGCCCCTCATCCCGTGACCTTCCAGAAACTGCTTTACACCCATCCCGGTCAGCGCGCGGCGAGCCAGTATATCCGCGGGTTTCGCGATCCGGCCAATGATGCGCTGGTCAAGGAACACGGCCTCACCGGGTTGCTGCTGAAAGAGGTCAAATGGGATCGCCCATCCGCGATGGAGCCGGAGGAACGCGAGGCTTTGTTGCGCGATTGGCAGAACCGCGACGCCGCGTTCGGGATGCTCAATTATTACCGCGCCAGCCCGATTGACGTGCCACTGATGGATGCGCCGTTTGAAGTTCCCGCAGGCTACACCCCGCCCGCCTTGCCCAAACTCACAATTCCGACTCTGGTGATCTGGGCCTTGGACGACCTCGCCCTGCCGCCGGAAAACCTTGAGGGGCTGGAGGATATCATCGACCCGCTTACCATCGTGCAGGTTCCTGATTGCGGGCATTTTGTTCCTTGGGAAGCCCCCGCTGCGGTGAACGCGGCGATGGAGGCGTTTCTGGCGGGTTAAGCGCCCGCCAACCACTCCACATCCGCGCCGTGGGGATGTGACCATGTCAGTTGCGTTTCCTCACCCCTGCCGGGCCAGAACTGCACCGTCAGCTTGTGGCGGTGAACGCTGCGATCAGCCTCAACCATGATCCACGCCAGCGGGCGCTCCATGGTCGCGCGCGCACCCGCTACAGCCATCGCCGCCGTTACCCGCGCCTGTTGATCGGCAGGCACATATTGCCACACGATCGAGTGCATCAACACCCGCGTTTCGCCGCTGGCTTGCGGCTTGGCCAGTTCGGCCTCGACGAAATCGGCGGCGTTCATTGGCACCAGATCGGGCTTGCGCTGGTGGGCGGCCCGGATCGCGGCATCCATGCGTTCAAACCGGATGGTGTGTTCCGGCCAGATATAGGCCTTTAATCGCAGCGCCTGCGCGGGATCGGTCAGATCGACCGGAGCGACGTCGCAGCCTTTGGTGGAGACAATGGCGATGTCGCGTTGCGGCGGCGGCGAACCATGCCACTGCGGGGCAAAGTGCATCACCGCATCATCCGGCCCCGCCATCACCCCGCCCAGATCATAGGAATAGCGATCCAGCATCAGGTTGATCCCGGCGCTCGATCCGATTTCAAGGCATTGGAAGCGCGGCGGCAGGCCTTGATCGGCGAGCCACAGCATCGCGGCGATGAAATTGGCTGATCGCCCGGCCTCATTGGTCTGCGGCGGGCCATCGAGCCACGGCAGCAACGCGGCTTCGTGCGCGCGCATCACCGCGTCGATAATCGCCGCGTCATCCATCGCTTCGCCGCGATAGATCGGGGCCAGTTCGGACGCAGCGCCGGACAGGTGCAGCGCGTGGAGGCCCCCTGCAACCCGCAATGACAGCGCATCAGCCAGCGGCGCACCCTGCCAACCCCGGATGCGGGTCAACAGCCCGCTTGCCGCGTCAGTTTCCAGAACGGCTGCGATCCCCGCCACCACCCGCGCAGTGATCGGCGCGCCCGCGTGCTGGCAATAGGCGACCTGATTGGAAAACGCGGTCGCCACCGCCCCCGGCCCGACGGTGTTCATATCGACGAATTCATACGTAGGACGTTCCGCCGAATTGCCCATTTCCATTGCCCTTTCGCCGCCTCGCCCTTAAGTGCGCCCACGATCATGAACACGAATGACATCCACGACAATCCCGGACAGCTCACCTTCGCTGTCCCCAAGGGCCGCATCCTTGACGAAGCGCTGCCCGTGATGGCACGCGCCGGGGTGGAGCCTGCGCCGGACTTCCACGATCCCAAAAACCGTGCGCTGGCGTTTGCCACCAACCGCGCGGATATGCGGCTGATCCGGGTGCGCGCATTCGATGTCGCGACCTTTGTGGCGCACGGTGCGGCGCAGGTCGGGATTGTCGGATCGGACGTGATCGAAGAATTCGACTATGCCGATCTTTATGCGCCGGTCGATCTCGGCATCGGTCTGTGCCGCCTGTCGGTGGCGCGGCTGGCCAGCGACATGGATGAACCGGGCAGCATCAGCCACCTGCGCGTCGCCACCAAATACCCCAACCTTACCCGCCGCCATTTTGAGGCTGCGGGCGTGCAGGCTGAATGCGTCAAGCTGAACGGAGCGATGGAACTGGCCCCTTCGCTCGGGCTGACGCGGCAGATTGTTGATCTGGTGTCCACAGGCAAGACGCTGAAGGAAAACGGGTTGGTGGAAACCGACGTGATCATCGAAATTTCGGCCCGCCTGATCGTCAACCGCACCGCCTTGAAAACCGATCCGCGCGTTGCCGAACTGGTTGCCGCGTTTCGCCGTGACGCGGAACAGCGCAGTGCGAAGGCTGCCGCATGACCGCGCTTCTTTCCACGCTCCAGCCTGATTTCACCGCGAGGTTCGACCGTATCGTCGATGCCCGGCGGGAATCCGACAGTGCGGTTGCAGGGCAAGTCACCGACATCCTGCGCACCGTGAAGCAGCGCGGCGATGCGGCCTTGGCTGAATTGACCCAACGGTTCGATGGCTATGCGCTGACCGATGATGCCGATTGGTCGATTTCGCGTGATCAGTGCGAGCAAGCCTATAACGATCTGGCCCCTGATCTGCGTGATGCGCTCGAACTCGCGGCGGCGCGCATCCGCAGCTATCACGAGGCTCAGTTGCCTGAAAACCGCGACTATGTGGACGCAGCGGGTGTCCGGCTGGGGGCGATCTGGCGGCCGGTGGATGCGGCTGGCCTATATGTGCCGGGTGGGCGCGCTGCCTATCCATCGTCGCTGTTGATGAATGCCATTCC
Source organism: Alphaproteobacteria bacterium HGW-Alphaproteobacteria-7 (assembly GCA_002842735.1). GTDB lineage: Bacteria > Pseudomonadota > Alphaproteobacteria > Sphingomonadales > Sphingomonadaceae > Erythrobacter. The sequence continues at coordinate 68,835 of PHEB01000001.1, forward strand.
TGCCCGCGTTGCCGGGGTGGAACGGCTGGTGGTGGTCACGCCCACGCCCAAAGGCAATGCCAACCCGCTGGTGCTTGCCGCGGCGCATATTGCAGGCGTGGACGAAATCTGGCGTATCGGCGGGGCGCAAGCCGTGGGCGCGCTGGCCTATGGCACCGACCGGATTCGCCCGGTCGATGTCATCACCGGCCCCGGCAATGCCTGGGTGGCTGAAGCCAAGCGTCAACTGTTCGGCGTGGTCGGGATCGATATGGTCGCTGGCCCGTCGGAAATCCTCGTCATTGCCGATGCCAAAAACGATCCCGACTGGATCGCCGCCGACCTGTTGAGTCAGGCCGAGCATGATCCGACCTCGCAATCGATCCTGATCACCGATGATGCCGGATATGCGCGCCAGGTCGAAGACCGCATTGACGTGCAGATTGCTGGCCTCGCCACCGGCAAAACCGCGCGCGCCAGCTGGGACGCGCATGGAGTTATCATTGTCGTCAATGATCTGCTGGTCGAAGCCCCGGCGCTCGCCAACCGGCTGGCCGCCGAACACGTTGAACTCGCCGTCGATAATCCAGAGGCATTGATGCGCCAGATCCGCCATGCAGGCAGCATCTTCCTTGGCCGCATGACCCCCGAAGCGGTCGGCGATTATGTCGCCGGGCCGAACCACGTGCTCCCCACCGGGCGGCGCGCGCGCTTTTCGAGCGGGCTTTCGGTGCTCGATTTCATGAAGCGCACCAGCTTTCTCGGGCTGGATGATGCCTCCTTTGCCGCCATCGCCCCCGCCGCCGCCACGCTTGCCCATGCCGAAGGGCTGCCCGCCCATGCAAAGTCGGTGGAATTGAGGATCAAATGAACAGTCCCGCCCGATCCAAAGCCCGCTCCGCCGCACGGCTCGCCGCCGTGCAGGCGCTGTATCAACAGCATATGGAAGGCACCGCGCTCGCCAAGCTGCTCGATGAATTTCACCAGCACCGGCTGGGCCGCACGATTGACGATGACGCCTTCGACGATGCCGAATATGCCGATGCCGAGGTGCCGTTCTTCGACGATGTGGTGCGCGGCGTGGACGCAAGGCGCGACGAAATCGACACCGTGCTGAGCGGCAAACTCGCCGCCGGGTGGAGCCTTACGCGGCTCGACAAGGCCATGCTGCAAGTGCTGCGCGCAGGCACCTATGAACTGCTCGCCCGCGCTGATGTGCCGACCGCTGTGGCGATCAGCGAATATGTCGATGTCGCCAAGGCGTTCTTCGATGACGGGCAGGCGAAATTTGTGAACGGTGTGCTCGATGCCGTGGCCAAGGATGCGCGCGCAGGCTAATCCGCCGTTTATGGCCATGGACGAACCCGAATTCATCGCCGCCTTGCGCAGCCTGCCGCTGCACCCCGGGGCGCGCAATCTGGAGGATGATTGCGCGCTCATCACCATCGGCAACGAAACGCTGGTCATCAATCACGAGATGATGGCCGAGGGCACCCATTTCCGGCCCGATGCCGATATGGCCGATGTCGCGTGGAAATTGGTCGCCTCCAACATCTCTGATCTCGCGGCGAAGGGCGCAGAGCCTGTGGGCGTGCTGCTTGGCCATTCGCTGGGGCGCGATGACGCGCGGTTTCTGCAAGGCCTCAAGGAAGCATTGCTCGCATTTAACGTGCCGCTGCTGGGCGGCGATACGGTGACAGCGACCGGGGCCAGCACCTTTGCCATGACCGCGATTGGCCGCGCGACCCACCATCCTGTGCCTGCGCGCCGCGGCGCAAAGCTGGGCGATGCCGTCTACGTCACCGGCACCATCGGGCGTGCGATGTTGGGTTTCGAAGGCGCAGCGCATCACCGCGCCGCGTTTGACCGGCCAGAACCGCGACTTGCCGAAGGTCTGGCGCTCGCCCCGCTGGTCAGTGCGATAATGGATGTATCCGACGGGCTGCTGCTCGATTGCTGGCGGATGGCGAAACTCAACAATCAGACCTTCGCGATTGATCCTGACGCGGTGCCGGTGGCCGATAATGCACGGCGCGATGAATGTATGCGCTGGGGCGATGATTACGAACTGCTGTTCACCGCCGCGCCCGGCGCCGCAATTCCGGTCGCGGCGAGCCGGATCGGAAAAGTGGTTGCCGCTGGTTTTGCGCCTTTGGTGCTGGGAAAGAACGCGTTCCCCACCGCCGATAACCTCGGTTACTCCCACGGTTAGCGCGCGTTTCCCCGCGCAACGATGCTGAAAGCGGCGCAAAACCGTGCGTCCAGCGGCCTGAAGGCTTGCCAGCCATCGCCGAGTGCCTATGAATACCGGCGCTGCGCCTACGGGATCAATCGCGGCGCACGTTTCCCGCGCGGAAATAATAAAACGAGAGGGGATTACTCGTGAATTTATTGCTCATTTCAATTGGGCTGGGGCTGCTTGCCATTGTCTATGGCTTCATCACCAGCCGTCAGGTGCTCGGCGCAGATGCCGGCAACGCCAAAATGCAGGAAATTGCCGCCGCCATTCAGGAAGGCGCGCAAGCTTACCTGAAACGCCAATATACCGCGATTGCGGTGGTTGGCGTAATCGTGGCGGTAATCGTCGCTGTCACGCTGGGGACGATCCCGGCAGTCGGCTTTGTCATCGGCGCGGTATTGTCGGGCGTGGCGGGCTTCATCGGCATGAACGTGTCTGTGCGCTCCAACGTGCGCACCGCTGCGGCGGCGATGACCGGGCTGCAACAAGGCCTGACGCTGGCGTTCCGCGCGGGCGCTATCACCGGGATGCTGGTGGCGGGTCTGGCGCTGCTCGCGATTGCGGTGTTCTTCTGGTATCTCACCGGCCCGGCGGGTCTGGCGGCGGATAGCCGTCCGGTCGTGATCGGCCTGACCGCATTGGCGCTGGGCGCATCGCTGGTGTCGATCTTCGCACGGCTTGGCGGGGGCATCTTCACCAAGGCGGCTGACGTCGGCGCCGATCTGGTCGGCAAGGTCGAAGCGGGCATCCCCGAAGATGACCCACGCAACCCTGCCGTGATCGCCGATAATGTGGGCGACAATGTGGGTGATTGCGCCGGGATGGCGGCTGATCTGTTCGAAACCTACGTGGTGACTGTGGGCGCCACCATGGTGCTGACGGCGCTGCTGATGAGCGGCGCTGAAAATCTCGCCCCCTTGATGGCGTTGCCGCTGCTGATCGGCGGTGTCTGCATCGTCACCTCGATCATCGGCACTTACTTTGTCCGTCTCGGCGGCGGCAAGAACATCATGGGGGCCATGTATAAGGGTTTCCTCGTTACTGCCGTCTTGTCCGTTCCCGCCATCTGGTGGGCAATCAGCTATGCGCTGGGCGATATGAAGGCCGTGATTGCCGGACAGGAATATACCGGCCGCACGCTGTTCTATTGCGGTCTGCTGGGCCTCGTCATTACTGGCCTGATTATCTGGATCACCGAGTATTACACCGGCACCAATTACCGCCCGGTCCGATCCATCGCCAAGGCTTCGGAAACGGGCCACGGCACCAACGTGATCCAAGGTCTGGCGATCAGCATGGAATCGACCGCGCTGCCGACACTGGTGATCTGCGCAGGGATCGTCATCGCCTATCAGTTGGCTGGCCTGATGGGGATCGCCTATGCGGCCACATCGATGCTGGCGCTGGCGGGCATGGTCGTAGCGCTCGACGCCTATGGCCCCGTGACCGACAATGCCGGCGGCATCGCTGAAATGGCGGGGCTTGACGATAGCGTGCGCGAAAAGACCGATGCGCTGGATGCGGTGGGCAACACCACCAAGGCCGTGACCAAGGGCTATGCCATCGGTTCGGCCGGGCTTGCCGCACTGGTATTGTTCGCCACCTACACCGCCGACCTGCGAGAGCTGTTCGAAGGGGTAACGGTCGATTTCAGCCTCGAAAACCCCTACGTCATCGTCGGGCTGCTGCTCGGCGCGTTGCTGCCATATCTGTTCGGCGCAATGGGCATGACGGCGGTGGGCCGCGCGGCGGGCGAAGTGGTGAAGGATGTGCGCGATCAGTTCGCCAAGAACCCCGGCATCATGACCTTCGAAACCAAACCCGACTATGCTCGCACGGTCGATCTCGTCACCAAGGCGGCGATCAAGGAAATGATCATCCCGTCTCTGCTGCCTGTGGCGGCACCGATTGTGGTCTATTTCGTGATCACTGCGGTGGCCGGACAGGCCAACGGCTTTGCGGCGTTGGGCGCACTGCTCCTCGGCGTGATCGTGGGCGGCCTGTTTGTTGCCATCTCGATGACCTCGGGCGGCGGCGCGTGGGACAATGCCAAGAAATACATCGAAGACGGCAACCACGGCGGCAAGGGTTCCGAAGCCCACAAGGCTGCCGTGACCGGCGATACGGTCGGTGATCCTTACAAGGACACGGCTGGCCCGGCGGTCAACCCGATGATCAAGATCACCAACATCGTCGCGCTGCTGCTGCTCGCGGCGCTGGCGGCGGGCTGATCATGTCCCAGGCTGTGCGCTCCCGCGAAAGCGGGAGCCTCGTTCGGCGTGGCACTCGCGCCGAATGAGATCCCCGCCTTCGCGGGGAATCGCGAAAGAATACAAACCCCGCCGGGAGCGATCCCGGCGGGGTTTATTTTTGCCCTGCCCTATGTCCCCGCATCGGACAGCCCCCTGCGCCGCTGAGGCTTTGTTAATCGCCTTGTGGCATGACCCTGCCCAAAGCACGGATTGGCGCGCGCAAACGGGGTTAACGGCAATGGACATGGCACGGGCGAGCGATTTTCGTATCCCTCCGCCAAGCGGCATCTCCGCGCCCCCGCGCGATGGCGAATTGCGCCTGCTGACCCTCACCGACATCGAACAGCCCGCCTTTCTCGCCGAGTGGGAAGATTTGGTCGCGCAGGCGCGCGAGCCAAACCCGTTTTTTGAACCGTGGTTCCTGCTGCCTTCGCTGCGGCAATGGGCAACGGCGGGGCAGGTCGTGGTCAAGGCGTGGTATCGCGATGGAGAGCTGCGCGGGTTGCTGCCGATCATGCGTAGCGCGAATTATTACAGCCACCGAATTCCTCATGCGGCTGGCTGGCTGCACGCCAATGCGTTCTGCGGAGCGCCGCTGATCGCAGCAGGCCACGAAGACGCATTCTGGCGCGTATTGCTAGCGCATTTTGACCGCTCGCCGCGCCGAACGCTGTTTCTGCATCTGCCCAAATTGCCTGCCGATGGCCCCGCCCACGCCGCGCTCGACCGGGTGCTTAAGACAAGCGGCCGCGCGCATTACATCGTCGCCGAGGAAAGCCGCGCCTTGCTGAGCGGTGACGCCAATGCCGAGGTCTATCTCGCGCAGGCCATGAGCACAAAGAAGCGCAAGGAATTGCGCCGCCAGCACAATCGGCTGGCCGAAGAAGGCGCGCTGACGTTTGAGCGGATCGCGGGCGACGACGGCCTTGCCGAATGGATTGCAGAATTCCTGACGCTCGAAGCCGCCGGATGGAAGGGCGCAGCCGGATCAGCCCTCGCCAGCGCACCCGAAACCCGCGACTTCTTCACGCAGGCGCTCGAAGGCGCGGCTGCGGCGGGCCGGCTTGAACGACTGGCGCTCAGGCTAGATGGGCGCGCGATTGCGATGCTGGTGAACCTGGTCACGCCGCCGGGAGCCTACAGCTTCAAGACCGCGTTCGATGAAGATTACGCGCGCTTCTCGCCCGGAATGCTGGTGCAGCTCGAAAACCTCGCGCTGCTGGAACGTCCCGATATTCACTGGGCCGATAGCTGCGCGGTGGAAGGCCACCCGATGATCGAACGCCTGTGGCGCGATAAACGTCGCATGGTCAGCCGCAATGTCGCCATCGGCGGGCCGCTATGCCGCGCGCTGTTCCGCCTGCTGATGGCCTACGAAACCCGCACCCGAACCGCCAACCAGACGAGCACCCGATGAACGCCCCTGCCCACTTCACCGACGCGGCCACTGCCCCTGTGTTTGACGATGCCGCGCGCCAGCGGTTCGCTGCGCATTATCCCGAAACGCCGCATATCCTGCGCCACGCGCTCACCGCCCACCCGCTGCTGGAAATCGAGGCACTGGCGCAGCTGGCCGAGCGCCTGCCGATCGCATCGGTCGAATATAATCGCGGCGACCTGCCGATCGGGGTGGATGGCAAGCCGGGTTCCAACGGCCTCACCATCGCCGAAACCATCCGCCGCGTGGCCGAGGCGGAAAGCTGGGCGGTGCTCAAGAATATCGAACAGGTTCCCACTTACCGCGACCTGCTGATCGGCCTGCTCGACGAAATCCGTCCCGAGATCGAGGCTGCGACCGGCGCGATGTTGACCCCGCAGGGGTTCATCTTTGTTTCCAGCCCCAATTCGGTCACGCCCTATCACTTTGATCCCGAACACAACATCCTGCTGCAAATCCGGGGCAGCAAGGTAATGACGCAGTTCCCTGCGGGTGACACGCGGTTCGTGCCCGATGAAGCGCACGAAACCTATCACGCAGGCGGCCCGCGCGAATTGAAATGGGATGACAGCTTTCTTGGCCACGGGCGCGAATTCCCGCTCAGCCCCGGCGATGCGCTGTTCGTGCCGGTGATGGCCCCGCATTTCGTCAAGAACGGCCCCGCCCCGTCGGTCTCGCTATCAATCACCTGGCGCAGCGAATGGAGTTACCGTGAAAGCGACGCGCGCATCCTCAACGCGATGTTGCGCGCGCGCGGGTTTGCCCCGCAAGCGCCGGGCCGCTGGCCGCAGCAAAACTATGCGCGCGCCTATGCGTTCCGGATCATGCGCAAGCTGGGGTTGACCGGCACGTAAGCGCCACGCATGGCCCCTTGCCATGACCGACACGCCAACCAACGCCGAACTTGTTGCAGACCTGATCCGCCTGCTTACCGTCGAACAGCGCGCTGCCGATATCTACACCGGGCCGCCGCAGACCGACGGGATTGGCCGGGTGTTCGGCGGGCAAGTGCTCGCACAGGCGTTGCAGGCGGCGCAGGCGAGCATCACCGATGGCAAGGCTGCGCATTCGTTGCACGCCTATTTCCTGCGCGGCGGGCGCGAGGGTGCGCCGATCGAATACCGGATCGAACGCGACTTCGACGGGCGCAGCTTTGCCAATCGCCGGGTGGTGGCATCGCAGCGGAACGATGACGGCACCTCGTCCCCGATCCTCAACCTCACCGCCAGTTTCCAACTGCCCGAAGATGGGTTGGAGCACATCGATTCGCCCATGCCCGATGTCGCCCGGCCCGATGATCTGCGCCCCGATATCGAAATGCGCCGCGAAATCGCGGAAAGTTGGGGTGACAAGCTGAACGAGGTTCAGCGCCGCCTGATGCTGCGCCCGCGTGCCATCGAAATGCGCACGATTGATCGGCTGCACTGGATGAGCAGCGAACCGCGCGCGCCGCGCGCGCACAGCTGGTTCCGGGTCGCCGCGCCGATTACCGGGGCCGTTGACACGCCCGAACTGCACCGTGCGATCATCACCTATGCCAGCGATTACACCCTGCTCGGCACCAGCGCGCTGCCGCATGGGTTAAGCTGGATGCGGGGCGAACTGGTCGGCGCGAGCCTTGACCATGCGATCTGGTTTCACCGGGATGCGCGCGCGGACGAATGGCTGCTCTACGCCACCGACGCGCCGTGGTCAGGCAGCGGGCGCGGGTTCAACCGTGGGCGGATATTCAACCTCGCGGGCGAATTGGTGGCCAGCGTCGCGCAGGAAGGCATGATGCGGCGGAGAGTGAAGGACTAAGACTTCTCGTCATTGCGAGCCAAAGGCGAAGCAATCCATGGCCTGCCCTTTCCGCTTGGCGCAAGGTTTATCCATGGATTGCCACGTCGCCTCCGGCTCCTCGCAATGACGAAGCGTGGGACACCCTCGGCGGCGAAGCCACCGCAAGGGCGACCGCCCGCCCGCAGCGATGCTGGCGCAGCCAGCATGAGCGAGGATTTCGCACGCCGGACGGCGTGCGGAAAACTTAATGCGCCAACAAAATCGGCATTTGCGGTTCGCTGATCATCCGCCGCGTCACCCCGCCCAGCAGCATTTCCGCCAGCCGCGAATGGCCATAGGCACCCATTACCATCAGCCCGCATTCGCGCAGTTGCGCCGCCGAAAACAGCGTGTCGGAAATCTTCGCATCCCCGCGCGGGATTTCCACGATCTCGCAATCAATCCCGTGGCGGCTGAGATATTTCGCGCCTTCCGTGGATGGGAAATCAAACCGCGTCTTTTCCGAAGGTTCGGCAACGCTGACGAGCGTTACTTTGGACGAACAGGCAAGCAGCGGCACCGCCGCACGCAGCGCGTGGCAGGCTTCGGATGACCCGTTCCACGCGACCAGCATAGGCGCGGTCACATCGAAGCTTTTGGTGCCTTCGGGAACCACCAGCACCGGTAACGATGCCTTGAGCACCAAGTCTCCGATCAATGCCGAAGGGCCATGATCACCGCCATCGGACGGGCCGACAATCACCAGATCGGCCAGCGGCGAATGTTCAAGCAAGCGGTGCTGGGCAATGCCGTAAAGGAACCGCCAATCCCACGCCACGCCTTCATTTTCGAGCTCCGCCTCGATTTGCTTTCTCAGCTTTTCGGCGTTTTCCTTGATTACCGGCATCGCCGCCGCGATTGCCGACCCGTAGAAGTCGCCGGGCGCGAACACTTCATAGCTGACCGCTTGCAAACAGGTGATGTGGGCATCGGTCGCCCGCGCGATATCGAGCGCCACCTGCAACCGCGCTTGCATCGCGCTGTCGTGATCGATGTGCAGCAAAATCGATTTCATGGCGTGTCTCCCACTGATGCGTTCACTATCGCCCCGATGCGCGTTCCTGACATTGATCGGAATCAAATTTGGGGCTGCATGAAAATGTATCATACCAGCTTGCCAGCGCACCGCCCATCGTTAGTCTTGGCACAGGGAGAATTGCCATGCAGATCACGCGCCACCCGCCGGTAAAAACGTCGCTGGAACCGTCGAACCACCCCTATCTGACAGGGCCGTGGACGCCCTTGCACGAAGAGGTCGACGTGGCGCAGCTGCCGGTAATCGAAGGCACGATTCCGCCGGATATTGACGGGATTTACCTGCGCAACACCGAAAATCAGGTGCATCAACCGCTGGGCCGCCACCATCCGTTTGATGGCGATTCGATGATCCATCAGGTCAATATCTCCGGCGGAAAGGCAAGTTACCGCAACCGCTTCGTGCGCACCCATTGTTTTGAGGCAGAGCAGATCGCGGGCCAATCGCTGTGGGGCGGGTTGATGGACCCGGCGGGCACATCCAAACGCCCCGGCTTTGGCGCGCATGGCGGGCTGAAGGATACTGGCAGCACCGATATTATCGTCCACGCCGGGATCGCCTATGCCACGCTCTATCAATGCGGGGAGGCATGGATGCTTGACCCGGTGACGCTGGCCAACCGGGGCAAGGCACCGTGGGTGCCGCTCGACGGGATTTCAGCCCATCCCAAGGTGGACGAGGCGACCGGCGAGATGATGTTCTTCAACTATTCGAAATACGCACCCTTCATGCATTACGGCGTGGTCGACCGCACTGGGCAGCTGGCGCATTATGTGCCGATCCCGCTGCCCGGCCCGCGCCTGCCGCATGACATGGCGATCACCCCGAACTGGTCGATCCTCAACGATATGCCGCTGTTCTGGGACGAAGACCTGCTGCGCCGCGATATCCATGCCGCGCGCCTGCACGAAGGCATCCCCACCCGCTTCGCGCTGATCCCGCGTCATGGCCAACCGCAAGATATCCGCTGGTTCGAAGCCGCGCCGACCTATGTGCTGCACTGGACCAACGCCTATGAAGATGGCGATGAAGTCATCCTCGAAGGGTATCATCAAGCCAAACCCATGCCCGATCCGCTGGAGGAAATGGGCCGTTACAGCCACATGATGGCCTATGTCGACGAACATTCGTTCCAAAGCCGCTTGCACCGCTGGCGGTTCAACCTGAAAACTGGCGAGACACGCGAAGAACGTCTGACCGACCGGATCGTCGAATTCGGGATGATCAATCCGCGCTATGCCATGCACAAAAGCCGCTATGTCTGGTCAACCACCACGCGGCCGGGATGGTTCCTGTTCAACGGCTATGTCCGCCACGACACCGAAATGGGTCAAGAACAGGTCTATCGCCTGCCTGAAGGCGCCTACGCCAGCGAAAGCCCGATGATCCCCAAAAAGGGGGCGACCCCGGCCTCAAGTAGCGAAGCGGTAGGCCGAAAAAAGACTCCCTCAAGTAGCGAAGCGGTAGGCCAACAAGAACGTGAGGAGGATGGCTATCTGGTCACCTTCCTGATCGACGAGAATACCGGCACCTCCGAATGCGCGATCCTCGATGCATCGGATGTGACGAAGGGTCCGATCTGCCGCCTCGCGTTGCCGCACAAGATTTGTTCGGGAACGCATTCGGTGTGGGTTGAACATGACCAATTGCGAGCCGATGTGGCGTTTCATGCGGAGCGTCTTGCCATCGCGTCATGACACCGGTCGAAGCGCCTGCGTCGCTGGTCGCAGGCGCGCTTGCCGCGATTGATCCCGCATTCTAGCGGGGCCCCAACTGAACTTTGACCTTTGGGGGCTTCTTCCATGAAATTCCGCCTTGCTCTTGCCGCTTCTACCGCAGTGCTGCTGGCCACCACTCCGGCACTCGCGCAAACCGCTGCCGATCCTGCCGCAGCGACCGCGACCGCGCAGAGCGAGCATGACAAGCTGTTCGCATTGTTCGAGGATGCAGACGCACGCGAACTGGCGCTCAATCCTCTCAATCGCCTGTTTCGCGGCGAGGATGAAGGCGTTGACCGGCTCGGCGACTTGCTGACCGATTCCAGCTTTCTGGCCAGCCGCACCGATATCAAACTGAACCTCGCGCTGCTGGCGCAGATTGACCGTGCGCAACTGTCTGAAACCGATGCGCTTGCCTATGACGTGTTCCAATACACGCAGGAACGGGCGTTGGCCGGTGTGAGTGATGAAATGCGCAGCCTTACCGAAGTGCGTCCGGTCAACCACTTCTACGGGCTGCACACTTTCTACCCCACCTTCGCCAGCGGCAAGGGAGTCGCCCCGTTCAAGACGCTGGCGAATTACGAAGACAACCTGTCTCGCCACAATGACTACATCGCCTTCATCGACCGTGCGATCGAGCGGTCCCGCGAAGGCATGAAAAGCGGCGTGCTCGAGACGAAATTGACCATCGGCATCACCGTCACCCAGCTTGATACGCAGATCAACACCCCGCTGGCAGATTCGCCTTTCATGGCACCGACCAAGACATTCCCCGAAGGGTTCACAGACGCTGACAAGGCGCGCCTTGTTGCCGCATACGAAGCCAAAACCCGCGAAATCTACGCCGCCAACATCCGTTTGCGTGATTTCCTGCGCGATGAATACCTGCCCGCCGCGCGCGACAGCGTGGGCCTGTCACAGATGAAGGACGGGGCGCAGCTTTACGCGTTGCTGGTGGAAAATTCGACCACGCTGCCGCTTGATCCCGAAACCATCCACCAACTGGGCCTGTCTGAAGTTGCGCGGGTCAAGTCTGACCTCGAAAAGGTCAAGGCCGAGGTCGGCTTTACCGGCACGCTCAACGAATTTTTCGATCACGTCCGCAACGACACGCGTTTCCACCCAGAAAGCCGTGAGGCGCTGACCGAATCCTATTATGACATCGGGCGCGCGGTAGACGAAAAGATCGGCGATTATTTCTCGCTGCTGCCCAAGTCGGCATTGAAGATCGAACCCTACGACCCTTCGATCGAACAGTTTCAGGCAGGCGGTTCCTACCAATCGGGTTCGCCCGATGGGGAACGCGCTGGGGTGTTCTATTTCAACGCCTATGACCTGCCGAGCCGCCTGACGACCGGCAATGTCACGCTGTATCTGCACGAAGGCGCACCGGGGCATCACTTCCAGATCAGCCTGGCGCAGGAAAATGAAGACCTGCCCGCCTTCATGCGGTTCGGCGGCACGACCGCCTATGTCGAAGGCTGGGCGCTTTACGCCGAAACGCTCGGTTACGAGATGGGTTTTTACGAAGATCCGTGGAACCGCTATGGCACGCTGCAGGACGAACAACTGCGCGCAATGCGGCTGGTGGTCGATACCGGCATCCACGCCAAGGGCTGGAGCCGCGAACAGGCGATTGATTTCATGATGCAGAATTCGGGCATGACCAACACCGAAGTGGTGGCCGAAGTCGAACGCTATATCGCCATCCCCAGTCAGGCTCTGGCCTACAAGATCGGCGCGCTCAAGATCCAGGAACTGCGCAAGCAGGCCGAAACCCGGCTGGGCGCGCGGTTCGATATCAAGGCGTTTCACGAACAGGTTCTGAACACCGGCGGCCTGCCGCTGGCGGTGCTCGAAACCAAGATTGACCGGTGGATCGAAGGCGAAGCGAGCCAGTAATTCACCCAAGCCGTTGCGGCTCTGACGCTCAACTCATCGCGTAACTTGCCCCTGTTGCCCGCTCCTGTGGCAACCGGGGTGAAGTTGTTCATCTGGCAGCAAGGTATTGCTGAACACGGAGCGCGGGCGCATATTCACCATAAGGGCTGACCCATAGGGATCGCCAGCCCAAACCACAGGAGCAACCCCGCCGTGACAACCAAATTCCGTGCCCCGCGCACATTTGCGATCATCGCCCTGCTTGGCGCCACCGCCGCAACCAGTCTTTCCGCTCAAACCACGCGCCCGGCTGACGGCAGCGAAGTGCTGACCACGGTTTACGGCAATCTGCCGCCGATGGCCGCAATGAACGAAGGCCCCCGGATCACCGGGATCATTTCCGCGCGCCAAGGTCAGCGCCTGCAGGTCACCTCCGATGACGGCAGCAACACCATCGTGACACTTCATCCTGAAACCGAAATCCGCACTCGTGGCGGGTTCCTGGGGATCGGCAACAAGACCTTCGATCAAAGCGCGCTGATCAACGGGCTGCCCGTGATCGTGAAGACCGCGCAATATGGCGATGGTCTGGTCGCCAGCGAAGTGCGCTTCAACAGCGATGATCGCCAGATCGCAGCGATGATCCGTGGCGGCACATCGCAACGTTTCGCTGAGCACGGTGCCGCGATCGAGCAGAACACCGTCGGGATCACACAAAACGCCGCCGCGACCGAGGCCCTGCGCGGGCGGCTCGGCGATATCGACAAATACAACCTCAAAAGCACCACCAATGTCTATTTCGACACTGGCAAATCAGCGCTGACCCCCGGCGCGCGGGCTGAGCTTTGCGCAGCAGCGCAAGAGGCCAACGCTAACGAAAATTCGCTGATGCTGGTGTTGGGCTACACCGATTCCACCGGCTCGCAGGAGGTCAACCAGACGCTCAGCGAAAAGCGCGCTTCCGCCGTGGTCAATCACCTGCAACAGGTGTGCAAGTGGAAGCCGTACCGGATGCTGACCCCGACCGGGATGGCGACCGCAGACCCGGCTGCGGACAACACCACCGCCGCCGGACGTGCGCAGAACCGCCGTGTTTCGGTCAATGTGCTGGTGAGCAAGGCGCTCGACGAGCAGTAAGCACAAACAGGGCTGGGGCGGGCCTTCCGGGGCCTGCCCTACCCGCCCGCGTGATAAAAATCATAGACCTTGCGCGCCACCGCCGCGCTGACGCCGGGGGCGCGTTGCAGGTCTTCCAATGCGGCGGCGCGCACCTTGCTCGCCGTGCCGAAATGCAGCAGCAACGCGCGTTTGCGCGCCGGGCCGATGCCGGGAATTTCATCGAGCGGCGACGCCGTGATCGCCTTCGACCTTTTGGCGCGGTGCGCGCCGATGACATAGCGGTGCACTTCGTCGCGCAGGTTGTGCAAATGGAATAGCAGCAGCGAATTCACGGGAAGCATTTTCTCGCGCCCGTCGGGGAAGTGGAACACCTCGCGCCCGTCGCGTCCGTGGTGCGGCCCCTTGGCGACGCCGATCACAGCGATGTCATCAGCGATACCAATCTCCTCCAGCACCCGCATGACGCTGGACAGCTGCCCCTTGCCGCCGTCGATCAGGATCAGGTCGGGGAGAGTCGCCTCGTGCCCCCCCGGCTTTTGCCCAGCCTCTGCCTCGCCCTCACCAAAGCTGCGGAACCGCCGCGCCATCACTTCGCGCATCATCGCAAAGTCATCATTAGTCTGCGCCTCGCGGATGTTGAACTTGCGGTATTGGCCTTTTTCGAAGCCTTCCGGCCCGGCCACCACCATCGCGCCGACGGCCTTTGCGCCCTGAATATGGCTGTTGTCATAGACCTCGATCCGCTGCGGCGGGGTGTCGAGTTCCAGAAACTCGGCCAGCTCGCGGTTGATCTTCGCCTTGGTGCCCGTCTCTGCCAACCGCCGTTCGAGCGCTTCGACCGCATTGCGCTGCGCCTGCGCCATCAACTTGCGCCGGTCGCCGCGTTCGGGAATGGTGATGCGCACTTTGCGGTCTGCGACTTCGGACAAAGCCGCCTCGATCAATTCGCGTTCGGGCAGATCGCGATCGACAAGGATGGTCGGCGGCGGCGGCACTTCTTCGTAGAATTGCAGCATCACGCTGGCGAGCACCTGCGCTTCATCGACATCATTGGTGTGGCGCGGGAAGAAGGCGCGGTGGCCCCAGTTCTGCCCGCCGCGAATGAAGAAGGCCTGCACCCCCATCACCCCGCCCTTGGCCGCGAGCGCAAACACGTCGGCATCGCCCAGCCCCGCCGCGTTGATCGCCTGCGACCCTTGGATAAAGGTCGCCGCGCGCAGCCGGTCGCGCAGCATCGCCGCAGTTTCGAATTGCAGGTTCTCGGCTGCCTCGGCCATCTGCCGTTCCAGATCAGCCTGCACCGCGCCCGATTTGCCCGACAGGAAGTCCTTCGCCTGCCGCACCAGCGCGTCGTAATCAGTTTCATTGATCCGCCCCACACAGGGCGCAGAACACCGCTTGATCTGATAGAGCAGGCAGGGCCGGTCGCGGTTGTTAAAGAAACTGTCGGTGCAACTGCGCAGCAGAAACAGCTTTTGCAGCGCGTTGAGCGTGGCGTTGACGCTGCCCGCGCTGGCGAACGGGCCGTAGTAATTGCCCTTTGCCCGCCGCGCGCCGCGATGTTTCTGGATGCGCGGAAAGGGGTGATCGGCGCGCAGCAGGATGAAGGGGAAGCTCTTGTCATCGCGCAGCAGCACGTTGAACGGCGGGCGGAACCGCTTGATCAACTGCGCTTCCAAAAGCAGCGCCTCAGCCTCGGAATTGGTGGTGATGATCTCCATGGCGCGGGTCTGGCTGACCATGCGCTGAAGCCGCCCGGATAACCCCGCGATCTGGGTATAATTCGCCACCCGCGCCTTCAGACTGCGCGCCTTGCCCACATACAGCACCTCGCCGCGCGTATCGAGCATCCGGTACACGCCGGGAACGGGCTTCAACACCTTCACCATATCGCGGATCGCCTGCACCCCGCCTTCCAGATCGGGCTGGGCGCTGGCGACAGTATAGGCGGCGCGTTCCTCGTTGAAACGCTCCGCTCCGCGTGGGTCGTGAGGCGTGCCTGCGGGAGTATGGGCCATGTTGTGCAGATAGGGACTGCGGGGGGCGATTGGCAATTCCCGCAAGCGCGCCTATCCGCGCCTCAATGGATCAACATGATGTCATCATCCTTGGCGCGGGCGCTGCCGGACTGTTCGCAGCCGGGCAGGCCGGGCAGCGGGGCTTGCGCGTCGCGCTGCTCGAAAAGGCCGACGCTCCTGGCAAGAAGATCCTGATCTCGGGCGGCGGGCGCTGCAATTTCACCAATCTGGGCGCGGGGCCAGCCAATTACCTCTCGGCCAACCCGCATTTCGCCAAGAGCGCCCTCGCCCGCTACACCCCCGCCGATTTCATCTCGTTGGTCGATCGGCACGGAATCGCATGGCATGAAAAGACACTGGGGCAATTGTTCTGCGATGGTTCGGCCAAACAGATCGTGGCGATGCTGCTGGACGAATGCCCGGCTGACCGCGTGACGCTGACCTGCGGCGTCGATGTGGCGAGCGTCGCGCGCGGGGATGACGGCACCTTCACCGTCACCGCCGCCGATGGCCGCTTGTGGCACGCACCCGCGTTGGTGATCGCCACGGGCGGGCCTTCGATCCCAAAAATGGGCGCGAGTGATTTTGCCTATCGATTGGCGCGGCAATTCGGGCTGAAGGTGGTGGAACCCCGCCCTGCCCTAGTCCCGCTGACGCTGGGGGGAGAGAACGCCTTGTTTCGCGAATTGTCAGGCGTCGCCGCCCCGGTGCGGGCGCGCGCCGGAAAAGCCGAATTTGCCGAGGCCGCGCTGTTCACTCACAAGGGCCTGTCCGGCCCGGCGATCCTGCAAGTCTCCAGCTATTGGCGGCGTGGCGAGCAGGTGGCGATCACCTTCCTGCCCGATGCCGAGGCCGACTGGCTGATCGCGGCCAAACGTGATCGCCCGCGCACGCATCTGCGCACCGCCCTGCGCGAAGCCCTGCCTGCGCGACTGGCCGATGCGCTGGCTGACCGGCTGGCGCTGGATGGTGAATTGGGCAACATCACCGACAAGGCCTTGCGCAGCGCGCAGGGGCGGCTGGCCGACTGGCGCTTTGCCCCTAATGGCACCGAAGGCCTCGCCAAAGCCGAAGTCACCGCAGGCGGCATCGCCACCGCCGAACTTTCCAGCCGCACAATGGAGGCCGCCAAAGTCCCCGGCCTTTACGCCATTGGCGAAGCGGTGGACGTCACCGGCTGGCTCGGCGGGTATAACTTCCAATGGGCCTGGGCGAGCGCCTATGCCTGCGCCGAGGCCTTGGCTGCGGCGAACACCCCGTCAACATAACTCACCATCGGGACGCAGTCCCGCAAGGCCGACTGGCCGCCCGCAGCGATGCTGGCGCAGCCAGCGTGAGCGAGGATAGCGCCCGCCCGGACGGGCGGGCGCTCGCAATTAAAAAAGCTTCCGCAGATCAATCCCCAGATACAGGCCCAGTGGATCGATCACGAATGGCTGATAATTGATCGGCGTATCACCATTGGCATCGCGCACCTTGCGCTGTGCATCGAAAACATTGTTGGCGATCAGTGACACCCGGAAATCCTTGAAGACACCATCATTCTTGCCTGTGATTTCGCCCATATTGGCGAACACCCGCAGGTTGAAGGTGGCGATGTCGTCAAAGAACAAGTCCCTGCTGCCCGGCAGGCCCGATCCATCAAGCCGGGTCTTACCGGTGTAAATCCCCGAAAGGCGGAACCCCATGCCCTTGCCGAACAATCCGGCTTCCAAGCGGCTCGACTGGCGCGGCAACCCGAACGCTCCGGTCGCCTGCCCGTCCAACTGATTGAGCGGATCAAGACCGGGAGCGATCAGGATTTCGTTGTCGAGCTCGATCGCGTGGGTCAGGTTGAAGAAATAGCGGAAGCCCGAAGAATTGCGCTGCGCCAAGGGATTGAACGCCGGTGCCCCGCCGCCCGCTGGCGCGCCACTACCGCCCGCTGCCGCTTGCTGCCCCGCCCCGCCCGGTGCCCCACCCGGAGCGCCTCCCGGAGCGCCACCACGCATCGTCGCAGGGTCAAAACTGCAAATACGGGTGCGGAGTTCCGCGAGCCGCGCCGGGTCGACGGTTCCGTCCGTGCCGCGCAGCTGCGCCAGCATCGGTTGAAGTCGTGCCGGATCAATCCCCGGAAACTCCGCTGAAATATCCGCGCCGCTGTCAATCGCAGCAGCCAACCTTTGCAGGAATTCAAGCCCGTCATCGGCGCACAGTCGTGTGCGGAATGCCATGAACTGTTCGCGCTGATCGGCCGAAGGCGCAGCCCCGCCGCCAAATCGGGCAGCACCCGCAGGCGGCGTGCCAACACCCGGTTGCGGCGGCGCTGGTTGTGCGGCGCCCGCAGATGCACCGCCGCCGCCAAAGCCGCCCCGCCCACCGCCGCCAGCAGGCGCTCCGATGCTGCCATTGGTCGACAGGGTGAACTGCAACCGGTTGGCGCGGGTTTCGGCAAAGCTGACCGAACGCCGGTCAACCGCGATCAGACGCCCATCAACATCGCGCGTTACCCGGCC
This sequence comes from Alphaproteobacteria bacterium HGW-Alphaproteobacteria-7, assembly GCA_002842735.1. Classification (GTDB taxonomy): domain Bacteria; phylum Pseudomonadota; class Alphaproteobacteria; order Sphingomonadales; family Sphingomonadaceae; genus Erythrobacter. The sequence continues at coordinate 86,834 of PHEB01000001.1, forward strand.
GGGGAAGGCAGCCTCGATCTCGGGCGTGATCTGCGGAAACGCGCTGACGACATTGTCCGAACGGTTGCGGACATATTCAACCGTTACGCGCGTATTATCCCAGAACGGCAATTGCCAGTTGGCCGCGAATTTCCAGTCACGCTGGGTTTCAGCCGGGAGATCAGGATTGCCGCCCGTGGTGACATCCGCCAGCACTGTCTCGCCTCGGGTGAAATCGAACACCGGCACATTGAAATTAACGATGCTGGGGTTGCCCAGCGCGCCAAGGCTGGGCGCAACCTCACGCCAGATATAGGTCGCTGACAGCGCCAGCCCGTTGAACGGTTCCCAATTGAGCCCCGCGTTCCAATCGCCCAGCGTGCCGAAATCGCTGAGATCCTCAGCCCCGACCTGCAGGTTGAGCGTAAAGGTGCCCAGCGCATCGGCTACACCAGCGCGGCGGCTGGTGATTGGCACCACCAGATTGGCCCCGGTCGACAGTTGACGCCGGGTGAGCGTTACATCCTGCAAGCTGCGCGTGTCAGCGCTTTCAATCCGTTGCCAGTCCAGCCCGACATCAAAGGTTGCCAGCACTTCGCCAGCGGGAAGCTCTCCCAACGGGCCTTCGAGCGTGGTCAGCGATTGGCCGTTGATCACGCGGTTGCGGGCAATATCGAACCCGGCGCTGGCATTGGTCGGCAACGGCCCATCAAGCGCTAATGTCCCCGCCAGCGCCGCATCGCGTAACGGTTGGGTGTCAAACCGCTTGTCAATCTCGGTCTCGGTCTCTGCCAGCGAGCCGTCAAAGGTGCTGGTCAGGCGAAAGGAGTTGAGGGGCTTGGTCACAGAACCCGCGGTCGAGAAGGTGTCTGTGGTTGACCGCCGTGCCAGCGGAGTATCTGCCCCGAAGGTGCGCACAATCCCCGGAACCTGGTCGTCATCGGTCAGCACGACGGTATTGAGTCCGTCGAGGCTGCGGCTTTCGTTGCGTTCGTAATTGATGTTCGCGCTCAATGACGTGCCACTGTCGATGATCGCCTTGGCCCACGACAAGTTGGCTTCAAGACTGAAGGAATCGGCAACAAGGCTGCGGAAAGGCGCCTGATCCGGATCGCCGTCGACTGCCGAAACCGAACCGGGGGTCTGGATGATGTCGCGCGCCGCCTCTGTGAGAAGCGAGGTATCCTGCACCTCGATATTGGCGTTGATCCGCCCGCCATCGGCTATCTTGAGCAGCCCGAACTGCTGTTCGTTGCGGGTGAATCCCCCGCGCGACGGCGTTTCCAATTCAAAATCGGCCCGGCGATTGGAGAAATCGTCTTTGAGGATCAGGTTGATCACCCGGCGATCAGGCGGAAAGCCGAACCGCTGAGCAACCTCTTCGGGAAACACCTCAACCCGGGCGAGCGCTTCGGGTGGGTAATTGGCGAATTCGCGGAACGACCCGATGCGGATGCCGTTGACCAGCAACACGGGCTGCCCGCCGCCTCCGCGACCGCGCGCCGACCCGGTCTGTGCGCTGATCTGCGCGACAAGATCGGTGATCGACGTTACGCCTTCGGCTGCAATCGCCTGCTCATCCAATTGCAGCAGCGGCGCCTGATCGACCACCAGCTGCCCCTTTAACCGTTGCCCGCTGACGATAATCTCCCCGCTTGAAACAGCATTACCGCTGGCGCTTTCGATCTCATCATCATCGGCCTGCGGAACGGCGGCAGGCTGCGGCTGGGCAGCAGTAGTGCTGTTCGCCAGCAGCGGCATCGCCACGGCAAGACTGGCAGCACACGTGCCAGCGCGAAGCAAAGCACGAGAAAGCGGGGAGAGGTTCATTATGTCCCTTTACGTCAATGGTTTTGGCGATTTGCCCAACGGCGGGCTTCGGTATGCTGCTTTGTTACGATTCCCGCCGGTTTGTGGATGCGTTGCCCTGCCTGAACAAACCTGTGCGATCGCTTAACGCAGGAGCCTTCCCTTTTGGCTTCTGCATCGCTAAAGCGCGCTACCGCATCGACGGGCGTATTGTGCGCCGCAACACCAAAGAAGGAATTACATGGCCAAGGAAGAACTCCTCGAAATGCGCGGGCGCGTGGTTGAATTGCTGCCCAATGCGATGTTCCGGGTGGAGCTTGAAAACGGCCATGAGGTGCTCGGCCACACGGCGGGCAAGATGCGCAAAAACCGCATCCGTGTGCTGGTGGGTGACGAAGTACTGTGCGAGCTGACGCCGTATGACCTGACCAAGGCGCGCATCACCTATCGTTTCATGCCGGGTCGCGGCGGCCCCGGCCCGCAGTAAGGGCTGGCAGCCCGGATGGGCTCGCCTCATCTCACCCTGGCGTCCGCATCACCCCGACGGCGCGAGCTGCTCGGGCGGCTTGGCCTTATGCCGGACGCAGTGTCGCCTGCCGATATCGACGAAACGCCGCTTCCCGGCGAACTCCCGCGCGCCTATGCCTTGCGCATGGGGCGCGAAAAGGCGTTGGCCGTTGACGCGCCCGGCCATGTGCTGGCGGGCGATACCGTGGTCGCAGTCGGGCGGCGGATCCTGCCCAAGACCGAAACCCAGACGCAAGCGCGCGTCTGTCTTGCGCTGATGAGCGGGCGGCGGCATCAGGTGCTCTCCAGCGTGGTGCTGCGCGCGCCTGATGGTGACTTGCGGACACGGCTTTCGGAAACCGTGGTGCATTTCAAGCGGCTCTCGCACGAGGAAATCGCCGCCTACCTCGCCAGCGACGAATGGCGCGGCAAGGCGGGCGGATACGCCATTCAGGGCGCAGCCGAGGGGCTGATCGAATGGATCAGGGGCAGCCATTCGGGCGTGATGGGCCTGCCGCTGTATGAAACCCGCGCACTGCTGAAGGCGGCAGGTTTTTCCATTGGCTGAACGAACAGCACCAGAATGGCTGATCGAAGACGGCATTGGTGAACGGCGCGCGCTGCTGATTGCAGGCGAGCACGTGCTGGCGGCGCGGGTGGAATGGCCGGGTGAACTGCGCGCGGGCGACCGCTCCAGTGCCAAACTGATCACCAAACTTGCCGGAACACGGCGCGGGGTGGCGTTGCTGACCAATGGCGGTGAGGCATTGGTCGATCACCTGCCCCCGCGCGTGACCGAAGGGCAAATGCTGGAGGTCATCATCACCCGCGCCGCCTTGGCCGAACGTGGACGGTTGAAACGCGCGCAGGCACGCGTGGTGGCCGCAGACATGCCCGCCCCGCCTGCGTCGCATAGCGAAGGCCGCGTGGTGCACCGCTTTCCCGCCGGGTTGTGGGAGGATGTGTGGCACGCTGCATCATCGGCCAGCCTCGATTTTCCAGGCGGCGAAATCCTCGTCAGCGTGACCCCGGCGATGACCGTGATCGACGTTGACGGCATCGGATCTGCGCGCGATGTGGCGCTGGCGGCGGTGCCAGCGATTGCCCGCGCGCTTCGCTGGTTCGATCTTGGCGGCAATATCGGGATCGATTTTCCCACGCTGGCAGCCAAGGCGGAACGCCGCTTGGTGGACGAAGCGCTGGATACAGCGCTGGCCGATTGGCCGCATGAACGCACGGCGATGAACGGGTTCGGGTTTGTCCAACTGGTCGCGCGGCTCGAAGTGCCATCGCTGCTGCACCGATTCGCCACGGCGCGGCTGGGCGCATCGGCGCGCATGGCGCTGCGCCACGCAGAATTGGCGGCGGAGGGCGGCACAGGGCGCGCCGTGCTGTTGACGGTTCACCCGGCGCTTGAGGTCAAGCTGAAGGGCGACTGGATCGACGAGCTGGCCCGGCGCACCGGGCGCGAAGTGCGGATCGCGACCGATCCCGGGCTTGCCATCGAGGCCGCCCATGCCCAATTACTTAACGCATGAGCACGTCCGCATCCAAACCCTGCCCGATCTGCCGCAAACCGCGCAACCACGCGCTCACGCAGCGAAGCGGTAGCGCACAAGAAAACCCATTCCACCCCTTCTGCTCGCAGCGCTGCAAGGATCGTGATCTGGCGCGCTGGTTCTCCGATTCCTATACCGTCGCTGGCCCGCCAGCCGACCCGGAAGCAGTTGCCTCCAACGACTGGCGCGAACAGGATTGATGCGGGGAGATAATCCCGCAGGCTGGGGAGAAATCCCTCTTGCCAAGCCAGCCAGCCTTCGTCATAGGGCCGCTCTCATTTGCTCGCCGGGTAAGCAATGCTTGCAAAACCCGTCGCTGCAGCGAATGCCCGGGTAGCTCAGGGGTAGAGCAGCGGATTGAAAATCCGCGTGTCGGTGGTTCAAATCCGCCCCCGGGCACCATTCGCTGGCTGCAAGAGCCGAGCTGGGAGTTTCATTATCATGTCCCGCCGCACCAAAATATACGAAGGCAAAGCCAAAATCCTTTACGAAGGGCCAGAGCCGGGCACGCTGATCCAGTATTTCAAGGATGATGCGACCGCCTTCAATGCCGAGAAAAAAGGCACGATCAACGGCAAGGGCGTGATCAACAACCGCATCAGCGAACACGTGTTCACGCGGCTGGCGCATATCGGCATTCCCACCCACTTCATCCGCCGCCTCAACATGCGCGAACAGTTGATCCGGCAGGTCGACATCATCCCGATCGAAGTGGTGGTGCGCAATGTCGCCGCAGGGTCGATCTGCAAACGGCTCGGGATTGAAGAAGGCGAACCGCTGCCGCACACGCTGATCGAATATTATTACAAGGACGATGCGCTTGGCGATCCGTTGATCGCCGAAGAACACATTGCCTGCTTCAACTGGGCCAGCATTGAAGAGATGCACGACATTTCGTCGATGGCAATTCGCGTGAATGATTTCATGTGCGGGATGTTTGCCGCGATCGACATTCGTCTGGTCGATTTCAAGCTCGAATTCGGGCGGCTTTATGATGGCGATTACAGCCGCGTCATTCTGGCGGATGAAATCAGCCCCGATGGTTGCCGCTTGTGGGACATGGCAACCGGCGAAAAGCTCGACAAGGATCGCTTCCGCCGCGATCTGGGCGGCGAGGAAGAGGCTTACCGCGAAGTCGCGCGGCGGCTCGGCTTGCTGAACGGTGAAGATACCGGGCCGGGCGAGGTGTTCGACCTGTCACACGCCCGCAGCCGGTTGCGCGGTACGCCGCCCCTGAAGAAATAGGTCGCAGAAATAAGCTGACAGAAGCGTTTCAGGCCCTAGTCTCTCGATACCCCTTATGATCGACGTGAGAGACACCTGAAATTGATGCGAATTCGCACCCTTGCTGCCAGCGCGATGCTGGCGCTGTCGCCGTTTGCCTTCACCACCCCGCTCGCCGCGCGGGATGCGCCCACAGCAGAAGCAACGGCTCAAAAACCCACCTCCACCTGGGCATTCGAGCAAAGCGATGTGCCGGTCGATCCCGACTATACATTCGGGCGGCTGGATAACGGGATGCGCTACGTCATCAGGCGCAATGCCACGCCCGAAGGCACCGCACTGGTGCGGATGCGGATTGCGTCAGGATCGCTGGAAGAAACCGAAAGCGAGCGCGGGCTTTCGCATTTTCTCGAACACATGGCCTTCAACGGATCAACCAACATTGCCGAAGGCGAGATGGTCAAGCTGCTGGAACGCGAAGGTCTGGCGTTCGGCGCGGATACCAATGCATCGACCGGGTTCGAGAACATCACCTATATGCTCAACCTGCCGCGCAATGATGCGGTGCTGCTGGACACTGCGTTGATGCTGATGCGTGAAACCGCGAGCGAACTTACCATCGCACCCGACGCGGTCGAGCGCGAGCGCGGGGTGATCCTCGCCGAGCGCCGCGACCGGGCCGGGTTTCAGGAACGCAATTACGAAGACTACACCGCCTTCATCGCCCCCGGCGCGCGCTATGCCGAACGCTTGCCGATTGGCACAGGTGCAGTGCTGGAAAACGCCGCCGCTGACCAGCTCCGCGCGCTGTATCAACGCACCTACACGCCTGCGAATACCGTCGTGGTGGTGGTTGGCGATTATGCGGTCGCCGATGTCGAAGCTGCGATCCGCGCGCGCTTTGCCGATTGGCGGCCAGCGCCTTCTCCCACCGCCCCAGCCGCAGGCCCGGTTGACCCTGCCCGCGCGGGCCTCACCGATATTCACCTTGACCCTGCCCTGTCCGAAAGCGTCACCATCAGCCGTCTTGGCCCGTGGCGCGACCAGCCCGATACGATTGCCAACCGCCGCGAACGGAGCCTGCGCTCGGTCGGTTACGCGATCATCAACCGCCGCCTCGCCCGGCTGGCGCGGGGCGAGGATGCACCTTTTCGCGGCGCCAGCTTTGGCACGGGCGACATTTTCGAAGCCGCGCGGGTCACCAACCTCAGGGTGTCCAGCGTCGACGGCGAATGGCGCAAAGGCGTGCTGGCAGCGGTGCGTGAGGTCAATCAGGCGCTGGCCTATGGCTTTACCCAGGCCGAGGTTGACGAACAGACCGCCAATTACCGCGCCGCGCTGGAAAATGCGGTGAAGGCCGCTTCGACACGCGGGCACAATGCGTTTGCGGGCGCTGCTCTCGCGCTGGTGAGTGACGAGCAGGTGCCGACCACGCCAACCTGGCAATTGGCTGAGTTTGAGCGATTGCTGCCCGACATCACGCCGCAGGCCGTGTGGCAGGCCGTGCTCGACGATGCAGCAGCGCTGGAACAGCCGCTGATCCGGTTTGAAGGCCGCACCGCGCCCGATGGCGGTGAACAGGCGCTGCGCGCCGCGTTTGATGACGCCATGGCGCTGCCGATTTCGCCCCCGGCGGATAACGGCCCGCTGGCGTTTGATTACAGCGATTTCGGGACGCCGGGAACGGTGGAGGCCGATATGCTGGAACCCCGGCTTGGCATGCGTTTCATCCGCTTTGCCAATGGCGTGCGGCTGACGCTGAAACACACCGATGTGCGCAAAGACCGGATCGGCTTTGCGCTGGCGGTCGATGGCGGCGATCTGATGAATACCAGGGATGCGCCGCTGCGCACCTATCTCACCGGTTCGCTGGCATCGGGGGGACTTGGCAAGCTTAGTCAGGACGAAATGAACAGCGTGCTGGCCGGGCGCAGCGTGTCTTTCAACCTGTCGAGCGAAACCGATGCCTTCGCCGCATCCGGCGGCACCACTCCGCGCGATTTGCTGCTGCAACTGCAGTTGCTGGCGGCCGGGTTGACCGACCCCGGCTATCGCCGCGAAGGCGAGGAGCGCTTTCGCAAAAGCATCGAAAATTATTTTGCGACAATCGATTCCACTGCCGGCCGCGCGCTTTCCACGGCGATCGGCGGGATATTGTCGGATAATGACCCGCGCTTCACTCTCCAATCGAAAGACGCATTTTTCGCGCTCGATTACGCGCAGTTGAAGGCCGCAATCGGCGACCGGCTGGCCAACGGCGCGATCGAGTTGGCGCTGGTCGGCGATTTTGACGAGGAACAGGCAATCGCAGCGGTTGCCACCACGCTTGGCGCGTTGCCCGTGCGCGAGCCTGCGTTCAACCCGCGTAGCGAAGCCCGCACCCGCGGCTTTACCGAGCAGCGCGGCCAACGCATCCTGACCCACAGGGGTGAGGCCGATCAGGCGGTGCTGCAATGGATCTGGCCCACGACGGACGACAGCGACCTTGCCGAAACCCTGCGGCTTGATCTGCTGTCGCGAGTAGTAGGGCTCGAACTGACCGACCGACTGCGTGAGGAGCTGGGGCAGGCCTATTCGCCCTCAGCCGGGTCCAATCCCAGCCATTTTTATCCCGGTTATGGCACCTTTACGATCAGCGCCTCTGTCGCCGTTGATCAGGTCGAACCGAGCCGCGCGGCGCTCCGGCAGCTCATCGCCGACCTCAGGGATCGCCCCCTCGATGCGGACATATTGGAACGCGCCCGCAAGCCATTCCTTGAAGATTATAACAACGTTCTAAAAGACTTAAACGGATGGCTCAGCCTTGCCGCGCGCGCGCAGAGTGAGCCGGATCGGCTGGATCGCTATCTTGCGGTGCCGCAGGTGGTCGCGGCGATCACGCCGGAAGACCTGCATCAGGCGGCGCGCCAATGGCTTACCCCCGATGGTGCGGTTGAATTGCTGGTGGTTCCTGCTGCTGAATAGACGGCAGATACGAAAAAACCGGCAGGTCGCCCCTGCCGGTTCTTTCGTTGCTTGCGCCGTTCAGGCCTGCGCGATCAGTACTTCACCCCCAACGACACGCCGATGACGCGCGGTTCGTTGACGAAGGCGGTGTTGTTGTTGAAGTCGATCACGCCCTGAACATTTGCCTCGCCAGTAATGTTGCGCGCAAACGCGGCGACTTCCCACTGCCCATTGCCGCCCGAATAGCCGACCTTCAGGCCGCCCTCGATCCGGCTCTTGGCATTGAATTCAAGGCTTTGGTAAAGCAGGAAGTTGGTATCACCCAGATAGACCCAATCGGTGAAGACGAAGAACTCTCCGCTGTTGCCCACCGGCAGGCTGTAACGCGCGGTCAGGTCTCCGCTCCATTCGGGCGCATTGGGAAACGGGTTGCCATCAACCAGCGCGCGAGTGTCCGCTCCGATTACCACGGTCGGGTTAGTCACCGTGCATTGCGCACAGATTCCGACCGCCAGATTTTCGTCCTTAATCTCGGTATTGTTATAGGCCACGCCCAGCGTCACCAGAAATTCGGGGGTGATTTGAAACGCACTTTCAAGTTCCAAGCCCCAGGCTTCGCCCTTGTTGGCGTTGACCAGTTGGACAAGGTTCCCCGCCCCGCCAACGGCGGTGAATTGCGGATCATCAACGGTATAGTAGAATACCGCCCCGTTAAGGCGCACCCGGCGGTCAGCCAATTCGCTTTTGAAGCCGACTTCGTACGATGTGATATTTTCCGACTGCGCCACCGAAGGCGCAGCGAAGAACGCGACGTCGCGGCCCTGAATGGTCGGGCCGCGAAACGAATTGGCGACCTTGGCATAGATGCTCGCATCGTCAGACACATCAGCGAACAGGCTGATATCCCAGTCAAACTGGCTATCCCCCACGCTGACCGGCTGCGGCGGAGCGCCTGCACGGACGAAGAAATCCTTTTCATCGTCGGTATAGCGCACACCGCCAGTAACGCGCAGGGTTTCGGTCAGTTGATAAGACAGTTGGCCGAACAGCGCCCAGGCTTCGTTGGTGTGGTTGACGGTGACCGGCGGCGGGAAATCAAACCCGATGGTGGTAACATCGAAATCACTGTCGAAATAAAACCCGCCGAACTGCCAGCTAAGCGGCCCGCCGCCATTCGACGCCAGACGAATTTCCTGCGTGGTCTGTTCAAGATCGAGCGAATCCTGCGTGTCTGAAGGGAACGGGATGAAGCCCGGCCCCATAACCGGCAGGAACGAAGCACCGAACCCGCCGTCAACATCGCCCCGGCTTGAACCTTCGCTGGTCCAATGGCTGGTAATCGAGGTCAGCGTTGCGCCGTCAAATTCATAGGACGCAGTCAGCGTCGCACCGAATTGTTCGTATTTGGCAATATTGCCGCCGCCCGCGTCGAAATACACGGTGTCACGATCGAAATTCTCGTTGAGTTTGTTATTGCCCGGGCCAACCACATTGGCGCGGAAGATGGTCGACGAACCATCCATATCGCGGAAGTTGATCGCCGCCAGCACACGCAGGCGCTCAGTCGGCGTGAACAGCAGCTGCCCGCGCACCGCGAAATCGTGGTAGCCGCCGAGCGCGTTGTCTTCACCCGTAAAGCCATTGTCGATCCAATCGTTGCGGCTTTGCGATTGCAGCGAGACGCGGAAAGCCAGCACATCATCCACCAATGCCCCGCCAAGCGCGGCATTGACTGAGAGCGTGTCAAACGAACCGTAGCTGATCGAACCCCGAATATCGCGATCGAATGAAGGCTTGATCGAATCGATCTTCACGATCCCCGCCGGGGTATTGCGACCAAACAGCGTGCCTTGCGGCCCGCGCAGCACTTCGACCCGTTCAACATCGAACACCGGGAAGCTTTTGAGCGTCACGTTTTCGAGAACGACGTCATCAAGCAGCACCGAAACCGGCTGCGACGCGGCAAGATCGAAATCAGTGTTGCCAAGCCCGCGAATATAGAACCGCGGGGCCACCCGGCCATTCGAGCTTTCGACGTTGAGGCCCGGCGCAGTGCCAGCCAGCGCGGTAATGTCTCCCGTCCCGCTGAAAATCGCAGCAATGCGCCCCTGATCAAGGATCGCGGCCGAAACGGGCACGTCCTGCAGGTTTTCTTCACGGCGGTTGGCGGTCACGATAATGGTGGCGAGTTGACCATCAGTGTCCGATGCGGCCTCACCATCCTGCGCGGCAGCAGGTGCTGCAAGGCCGAAAGCTGCGACAGCAAGCACGGTCGAACCGGCCCACGCGGCACGGAAAGCGGAGAAACGGTGAGACATCAAACAACCCCTATGTTTGATTGGATGGATATTGGGTGCGCCGGACGAGGTGGCAGTTTCGGGCGATTCGCGCGAGGCCGGGCAAGAAGAACGCCGCGCAGAACTACCAATCTGAAAGCAATCTATCACCAGTTGTTGCATCAAAGTTACAATTATGCAGCTTTCTCGACCGCTTTATGACAAACGCGACCACAATTCCTGTGGTGCAGAAGTCCGATCAGCGCGATTGCACGCGCAGGCGGGCGCGCTATAGCGGCGGCATCTCGTTCCCCCGGCTCATCGCCCGTGAAGATGGAGTAAGCATCCATGCAAGTGCGCGTTCTTGTCCGATTGAAGCCCGGCGTCCTCGATCCGCAGGGCCGCGCGGTGAATCATGCCCTTGAAGGACTGGGCTTTGCCGGGGTCGAGGATGTGCGGATCGGCCGGTTGATCGAACTCGATGTGGCAGACGGCACCGACCACGCGGCGCTGACCGCGATGTGCGAAAAACTGCTCGCCAACACGGTGATCGAAGACTTCACGATTGAGGGCCTGGGCGAGCCCGAAGGGACGCGCTGATGACGTTCCGGGCTGCCGTAATCACCTTCCCCGGCTCCAACTGCGATCGTGACATGGCAGTGGCGCTGGAACAGATATCGGGCGCGCCGGCCATTCGCGTCTGGCATGGCGACGCCGAACTGCCCGAACGGCTTGATCTGATCGCCCTGCCCGGCGGCTTTTCCTATGGCGATTACCTGCGATCGGGCGCGATGGCCGCGACCAGCCCGATCATGCGCGCAGTCATCGCCGCTGCGTCACGCGGGGTGCCGGTGCTGGGCGTGTGCAACGGCTTTCAGGTCTTGACCGAGGCGCGGCTGCTGCCCGGTGCGCTGCTGCGCAATGCCGGTCAGCGGTTCATCTGCCGCAGCGTGGCGTTGACGGTCGAGAACACCGATTCGCTGTTCACCTCAGCCTATGTTCGGGGCGAGCAAATCCGCATCCCGGTTGCCCATCACGATGGCAATTACTTCGCCGATGCCGAAACGCTTGACCGGCTGGAAGGCGAAGGCCGCGTCGCGTTCCGCTATGCCGAACCTTGCAACGGATCAGCGCGCAACATCGCCGGGGTGCTGAGCGCCAATGGCCGGGTGCTGGGCATGATGCCGCATCCCGAACGCGCGATTGAGCCAGCGGCGGTTTCGGCGCTGGGTGGATCAGATGGTCGGCGGCTGTTCGAAAGTGTTTTTGCAGCGCTAGCCAGCGCCTGATAGCGGGCCGGTTTCAGGCGCGTTCGGCGCGGGCGAGGTCGAACAACTTGCGCGCGTCATTGGCTGCCATGGGGCGTCCAAAATAATATCCCTGAATCTTGTCGCAACCAAGGTTGCGGATCAATTCCGCTTCTTCGGCAGTCTCCACCCCTTCGGCGGTGGTCGTCATGTCAAGGCTTCTGGCCATGGCCACCACGGCGTTGATGATCGCCAGGCTTTCGGCGCTTCCCTGCGCTGCACCTTGAACAAATGTCCGATCAACCTTGATCGTCGAAAACCGCAACTTGCGCAGATAGCCGAGCGAGGAATAGCCCGTCCCGAAATCGTCGAGCGCCACCGAACAGCCCAGCGCCATCACCTGTTCAAGCGCATTACGCGCAACGCTGGCATCGCGCAGGAAAATGCTCTCGGTCACTTCTACCTCCAGCCGCTCGGGCCTGAGACCGCTCGCCGCCAGCGCCTCGACCACCTCGGCGTGGAAACCGGGCTCCAGCAGCTGCTCAGGCGAAACGTTGACATTGACCTTGATATGATCGGGCCAGCTGCGCGCCTCCTCGCAGGCCTTGCGCATCACCCATTTGCCGATCGGCAGGATCAGGCGGGTGTCTTCGGCCAGCGGGATAAATTTTCCTGGGCTGACAAATCCGTGATCGGCGCTGTTCCAACGCACCAACGCCTCGAAACTCACAATGCCTTCGCTGCGGGCATCGACGACGGGTTGATAATGCAACTCCAGTTCGTTGCCGCCCAGTGCGCCGCGCAGCGAGGCTTCCAATTGGCGGCGCTCTTCCGCAGACGCATGGAATATCGGTTCGAAGCCGCAATGCTCACCGCCGCCCACGTCCTTTGCACGATAGAGCGCAAGGTCAGCATTACGCATCAGGTCTTCGACGCTGCGACCATCGCGCGGCCCTTCAGCCGAACCGATGCTGGCGCCGATATAAAGCGTGTGATGGTCAACCTGGTAGGGTTCGCTAAGCCTGTCGATCACGCGGCGGGCAAGATCGCGCGCAGCGCCTGAAGCCGCGATATCGCGCACCACCACTGCGAATTCATCGCCGCCCAGCCGCCCGCACATTTCGTTTTCGTTCATCAGCGATTGCAGCCGCGCGGACACCTGAGCCAGCAGTTTGTCACCGATGAGGTGGCCAAGCGAATCATTGACCGCCTTGAACCGGTCAAGGTCGATCATCAGTAGCGCGCAGCGCGAACGCCACTGGTCGGAATAACGCAGTGCCTCGTCCAACGCCTCGGTCAATTGCAAGCGGTTGGGCAGCTGCGTCAGCGTGTCATAGCGCGCAAGATAGGCGATCTTCTCGGACGACTTGCGCTGCTCGGTCACGTCAGAGCCGACGCCGCGAAAGCCGGTGAAGTGACCATGTTCGTCACGCATCGGCGTGCCGGAAAGTTCCCACCACCGCTCTTCGCCCATAATCGAGACCTGAACGATGAGGTTCGAAAAATATTCGCGATTCTTCAGGTGTTCGGCAAGATCATGCAGGCTTGCAGGAAACTGGCCGCTTTGCCACTTGTTGCCAGCGATCATTTCCAGCAACGGTCGGCCTTCGATATCAGCCTGTGGCCGCCCCAAGGCAAAGGCAAACCGCGGACTGACCGAGCGCAGACGCCTGGCGGGGTCGACTTCCCACAGCCAATCAGCCTCGTTCTCTTCGAACTCGCGCAGCAGCAGCGAAACGACTTCTTCCTTTTCGGCCACCATCGCCTCGGCCAAGCGCGCGGCAAGGTAGGTTCGGCCCACCTCAACGGTGCCAAGGATTGCCGCCACCGTGAACAACAGCACCGCCACCATCGCCAGCCAGTATCCGGCCATCCCAAGGTGGAGCACCGCCCCCAAGCCGACAATCGCGATAAAGCCAACGATACCAATCGGCGCGGCGGTGTAGAAAAACACCGATACCGCCATCATCAATGCGATCACCATCAGCATCGCCATCCGGTCACCATCGGAACCGAAGAACGGAAAGACCACCATAGCGACCGCCCAGAGCAAACCCGACATGATCGGCGTGGTCGCCTGACGCGACAATTCGGAGCGGGTAATCCGCCGCTTTTGAGTATCGACCAGTGTCCGATCGATCCTGTATCCACGGATATGGACCACCGCGAGCATCATCATCCAGATACACAGACCCAGCGCGCCAACCGATTGCGCATAAATCTGGAACACGAACAGGGCGAGCACCCCTTGGGCAATGATCCGGTAAAAGGCCAGCTTTGCCAGCGCCGAATATTGCAGACCGCGCAAACGCGCCCAATCCACATCGCCCTTGTCCGACAGGCCGAGCACAGTCGAAATCGACATTTGGGCCGGATGCACCGGGGCAGAAGATGGGGAAGGTTCGATCACAGCCCCGCCCATAACCATCAAAGGTTAGAGTGCGGTAAAGCCTGATGGAACTTAATGATTAAGGTGAGGGCGACGTTTACTCGACCGTCACCGATTTGGCGAGGTTGCGCGGCTGATCGACATCGGTGCCTTTGACCACGGCGACGTGATAGGCCAGCAATTGCACCGGAATGGCATAAACCAACGGCGCAATCAGCGGGTGGACCACCGGCATTTCGATGGTCGCGATACAGCCCTCGCCCGCCGCTTCAAGGCCTTGCGCGTCGGAAATCAGCACCACCTGCCCGCCGCGCGCGCGCACTTCTTCCATGTTCGACACGGTCTTTTCGAACAGCGGGCCCGATGGCGCGATCACCACCACTGGCACGGCATCGTCGATCAGCGCGATCGGCCCATGCTTCATCTCGCCTGCGGCATAGCCTTCGGCGTGGATATAGCTGATTTCCTTCAATTTCAGCGCGCCTTCCAGCGCCAGCGGATAATCCTGCCCGCGCCCCAGATACAGCACATCACGCGCCGGCGCGATCAAGTGTGCCATTGATGCGATGTCATCATCATGGTCGAGCGCAGCGTTGAGCGCAGCGGGGGCTTCAAGCAGGTGGCGAACGATCTCGGCCTCTTCGTCGCGGGACAAGCGCCCCTTCCTTACCGCCATATGCGCTGCCAGCGCGGCCAGCACGGCAAGCTGACAGGTGAACGCCTTGGTCGAAGCCACCCCGATTTCCGGCCCGGCATGGGTTGGCAGCAGCAGATCAGCCTCGCGCGCCATGGTGCTGGTCGGCACGTTGACCACCACCGCGATGGTCTGCCCGGCGGCCTTGCAATGACGCAGCGCGGCGAGCGTGTCGGCGGTTTCCCCGCTCTGCGAGATAAACAGCGCGAGGCCGCCTTCCTCCAACACCGGCTGGCGGTAGCGGAACTCTGACGCGACATCGATATCGACCGGCACGCGGGCGAATTGTTCGAACCAGTATTTCGCCACCATCCCGGCGTAAAACGATGTGCCGCAAGCAACAATGGTGAGGCGGCGGATGCTCGACAGGTCGAAATCGATCTGCGGCAATGCCACCGAATTATCCGAGCGGCGCAGATAGGAAGCCAGCGTTTGCGCCACCACGGTGGGCTGTTCGTAAATCTCTTTCTGCATGAAGTGGCGATAATTGCCCTTCTCCACCGCCGCTGCCGATGCGCCCGATGCGCGGATTTCGCGGGTGACGGGGTTGTTCTCCAGATCGTAGATTTGCGCGGCGTCACGCCGCAGCACCACCCAATCGCCTTCTTCAAGATAGGTGATGCGCTGGGTCAGCGGTGCGAGCGCCAGCGCGTCCGATCCCAGATACATCTCCGCCTCCGCGCCTTCGGGGCCATAGCCCAGCACCAGCGGCGAACCGAGCCGCGCGCCGATCAGCAGATCGGGATGCGAACGGAACGCAATCGCCAGTGCGAACGCACCGCGCAGGCGCGGCAATACCTCGCGCACCGCCTCTTCCGGATCGGCCCCGCGTTCAATCTCGGCAGAAATCAGGTGAGCGACCACCTCGCTATCGGTCTCGCTTTCGAACACCCGACCATTGGCCACGAGTTCGACGCGCAGTTCCTTGAAATTTTCGATGATGCCATTGTGGACGATCGCAACTTCGCCGGTGGCGTGCGGGTGAGCGTTGGTGGCATTGGGCGCGCCGTGCGTGGCCCAGCGGGTGTGGGCAATGCCGACATTGCCCGGTGCAGGATCGCCCGCCAGCACCGTGACCAGATTGGCCAGCCGCCCTTCTGCACGACGGCGCACCAGCGCGCCATCGTGCAGCGTGCAGATACCCGCGCTGTCATAGCCGCGATATTCCATCCGCTTGAGGCCATCAACCAGCCGGTCAGCAACGGCTGCCTTGCCCACGATCCCGATAATGCCGCACATTGCCTGAAAGTCCCTGATATTTGCCGCGTTACGCTCTAACCGCTCGTGCTTTAACAGCAAGTCCGCTGATCATGCGCCCCGAGGCGATTTTCCGGCTTGCCACAAGTATAACCCCGAACCGACGATCAGTGCGGCCCCGCTCAGTGTCACAAGGTCGGGCTGGTCGCCAAACCACCACCATCCAAGCGTAATTGCCACCAGAATCTGGACATAGATCGCCGGTGCAATCGCCGCTGCACCCGCCCTCGATGCGCCGATATAGGCGAGCCAATGCGCAGTGCTGGCCGTGACAGCCACAAACGCGCAGCGCAGCACGATATCCCATGTCGGCCAGCCGAAATCGACCGCCGGAACGCCCGAAAACTTGGCCGCCGCCGCCCCGATTATCAGGATCGGCGCGCATACGCCTGCCACAAACACCTGCATCGACAATGCACTGCCCTGCCCTGCGCTGGCCCGGTTGGCGATCATCAAAAGCGCGAAAAACAGCGCCGAATTCAATGGCAATAACGCCGCCACGCCCAGTTCGGCCAGATTCGGGCGCAGCACGATCACCACGCCCGCAAACGCCGCCAGTGACGCAAACCACACGCGGCGATGCACTGCTTCACGCAGCAACACCCCCGCCAAAAGCTGGGTCAGAACAGGCGAGAGAAAGCTGATCGCCATCGCCTCGGCCAGCGGCATCAGATAGATTGCGGAAAAGAAGCTGACCGTGGCGACCGAAAGGCAAAGTCCCCGTGCCGCCTGCAACCACGGGTGGGTCGGGATGAAGGCGCGCGGCCCTTCACTGCGGAGCAGCAACAGCGATAGCCCCACCGCGCCAAAGGTAAACCGCAGCGCCGCCACTGCAAAGGCAGGCCACGCTCCGGCCATCGATTTGACCACCGCATCACCGACCGAAAGGGTCGCGAATCCGGCCACGGCATAAATCAGCCCGCTGCGTTGGTTATCATTCATGGGCTGCGCCTTTGCGGCGGCGGCGGCGCAATGGCAAGCGCTGACCCCAACCGTTCACATTCAAGCGCCCATCTTTAGGAAAAAAACAACCTTTCCCATTTATTCACCATGCTTCGAGACGCCGCTTTCGCACGATCGAGGCGAGAGACCTGTAGTATTAGCGAGCCTTGGGGGCTGAGAATGAGCGCATTCGGCAAAAAGGGCAATGTGGGCGGGGTAACACCCGGCGGACGGCCTGCCTTTGGTGTGGCGCGCCCGATGAAGGGCGCTGGCGGCCCCAGTGCAGCCGCGCGCGGCGGCGAACAATTCCCCCCGATTCCGGGCGAAGGCGGCGGTGCCAGCCCCGCTCCCGCCCAGTCGCCCAACCCAAGCCGTCCGGCCACTACCGCCGAAGCGATGGACCGCCTGAACGAGCGCATGACGTCGGTCAACGACGGCAATTCCGAAGTCGGCGGGTTTGAAGCAAGCGTCCACAAGATCAAGGAACAGGTGCTGCCGCGCCTGCTCGAACGCGTCGACCCGGAAGCAGCGGCGACGCTTTCGAAGGAGGAACTCTCCGAAGAATTCCGTCCGATCATCATGGAGGTGCTGGCCGAACTGAAGGTCACGCTGAACCGGCGCGAACAATTCGCGCTGGAAAAGGTGCTGATCGACGAATTGCTCGGTTTCGGCCCGCTCGAAGAATTGCTCAATGATCCGGATATTTCCGATATCATGGTCAACGGCCCCGATCAGACCTACATCGAAAAGAAGGGCAAGCTGGTGCTCGCCCCGATCCGGTTCCGCGATGAACAGCACCTGTTCCAGATCGCCCAGCGGATCGTGAACCAGGTCGGCCGCCGCGTTGACCAGACCACCCCGTTGGCCGACGCCCGCCTGAAAGACGGCAGCCGCGTCAACGTGATCGTGCCGCCGCTTTCGCTGCGCGGAACCGCGATTTCGATTCGTAAGTTTTCCGAAAAGCCGATTACGCTGGATATGCTGCGCGATTTCGGTTCGATGTCGGACAAGATGTGCACCGCGCTGAAAATTGCCGGTGCCTGCCGGATGAATGTGGTCATCTCGGGCGGCACGGGTTCGGGTAAAACCACCATGCTCAACGCCCTGTCAAAGATGATCGATCCGGGCGAGCGCGTGCTGACGATCGAAGATGCGGCGGAGCTTCGCCTGCAACAACCGCACTGGCTGCCGCTGGAAACCCGCCCGCCCAACCTCGAAGGCCAGGGTGCGATCACCATTGGCGATCTTGTGAAGAACGCCCTGCGTATGCGTCCTGACCGCATCATCCTCGGCGAAATTCGCGGCGCGGAGTGTTTCGATTTGCTCGCGGCGATGAACACCGGTCACGATGGGTCGATGTGCACGCTCCACGCCAACTCCCCGCGCGAATGCCTTGGCCGTATGGAAAACATGATCCTGATGGGCGACATCAAGATCCCCAAGGAAGCGATCAGCCGCCAGATCGCGGAAAGCGTCGATCTGATCGTGCAGGTCAAACGTCTGCGCGATGGTTCGCGCCGCACCACCAACATCACCGAGGTAATCGGGATGGAAGGCGACGTGATCGTGACGCAGGAACTGTTCAAGTTCGAATATCTCGACGAAACCGACGACGGGAAGATCCTCGGCGAATTCCGTGCGTCCGGCCTGCGCCCTTACACGTTAGAAAAGGCGCGGCAATTCGGGTTCGATCAGGCTTATTTGGAGGCCTGCCTGTAAGGCAGGCGGTGCGGCCTAACCGGCCGGCGGCCGGTCGGCCTTGCGAACCCTGCGGGTTCGATTTTGGAGGCGTGCCTGTAAACTGAGTGCGTCCCCGCGCAGGCGGGGACCTCAGGCGGCGACGCCAACCTGCGGCATCTGCCTCACGCCTGCCCGGCGAGCGCGCGACGGCGTTACAAACTCCCGATCACCACCGGCAGGCTCATCGCAAGGCACCCGCCGCCGATCATCGCCGCGCCCACGAACAATCCCGTCCACGGCATCCAGCCAACCTGTTCCAGCCGCCCCACATCACGACGCTTGCTCCGCCGCCGCTCCATCACCGCAGCAAAGCCTGCAAACACCCAGAACAACCCGCCAATAATGGCCAGCTGTCCAGCATCGCTCAGCAGCTCGAATTGGGCGATTATATTCATGGCTCACGCATATGGGGCGCGGGCGCGCTTGCGCAATCCCTGCGGCTCGGCCAAGCGGGCCAGCGATGGATGGCTCAATCGCTCGCCCCCGCCCACTGCTGGCGCTTGGAATCCGGCTGCTCGCAGCGGCTGCGCTGGCGACGATGGCGATGCTGGTGAAACTCGCCGGGGAGCGCGGCGTGCATCTGATCGAACTGATATTCTGGCGGCAGGTGCTCGCCGCAGTGCTGCTGGGCGCGGGGCTGACGCTGGCGGGCCGGCTGGCGCTGCTGAAGACGAACCGTTTGCGCGCCCACACAGCACGATCGGCCACCGGATTGTTCGGAATGATCTTTACCTATGGCGCGGTGCTGCTGCTGCCGCTGGCCGAAGCGACCACGCTCAGCTTTACCGCGCCGGTGTTTGCCGTGCTGATTGCGATGGTGTTGTTCCGCGAAAAGATCGGCCGCTACCGCTGGGCAGCGGTGGCGATGGGGTTTGCCGGGGTCATCGTGGTGATGCAGCCGGGCGGCGGCGGATTGGCTGAGGGGGTAACGCTTGCCGGAATTGCCGTTGGCCTGATGGCACCATTGATGGTGTCGCTCATCAGTTTCCAGATTCAGGAT
This sequence comes from Alphaproteobacteria bacterium HGW-Alphaproteobacteria-7, assembly GCA_002842735.1. Taxonomy (GTDB): domain Bacteria; phylum Pseudomonadota; class Alphaproteobacteria; order Sphingomonadales; family Sphingomonadaceae; genus Erythrobacter. The sequence continues at coordinate 106,403 of PHEB01000001.1, forward strand.
CTCAACAAAACCGAAAACCCGTGGAGCATCGTATTCTGGTTCGCCACACTCAGCATCCCGGTCGCGGCAATTGGCCTTCCGTTCGTGATCGGCCCGCACGATGCGGCAACCTGGGGGATAATTCTGGCGATGGCGTTGATGGGGGTGTTGGCGCAGATCCTGCTGACCACATCGCTCCGGTTTGGATCAGCGGCGGTTATTCTGCTGATGGATTATACCGCGCTACTATGGGCGAGTTTTTACGGCTATACCGTGTTTGACCGCGCCGCGCCCGCCAGCCTGTGGCTGGGCGCGCCGTTGATTATCGGGGCGGGGCTGCTGATCGCATGGCGCGAACGTCAGCTTGCCAAGGCAAGGCGTGTCGCATCTGCGGCGAGTCAGGAATAAGTAATCATCTTTGTGCGTTATAGAACCAGACAAGAAGGAAACCGGAACATGATTCGCAAGACCATCATCGCCGCCGCACTCGCCGCCATCACGCTGACGGCCAGCGCCTGCAACACGGTGAAGGGCGTGGGTGAAGATATCCAGTCGGTCGGCCGCGCGGGCGAACGCGCGATCGATTAAACGCGATATTGTCGCGAAGGTCGGCTTTCAGGCCCCCGAGGCAAGGGTTCGCGTGGCGGGACGTGGGTGGATTGCCTGCCCATCCGCGTTCATAGGCACACCAGCGGAAGCTGAGGCCTAGGGCTGCAAGTGGCCTCGCTTCGCAATCAGGGCGGTCCGGAATGGTCTGAAAGTGCTCTAATCCGGGAGCGCGACCAATTCATCTAGGAACAGCGCTATAAGCCCCGATTGGGATTCGACTCCGGCCTTCGCGTAGATCCGGGCCAGCTGGGCGCGGACTGTGCCAGAGGCCGATCCACGCAAGCCCGCAATTTCGCCCACATCGCATCCTTTAAGCGCAAACAGGGCGACATCGGCCTCAGCAGGCGTGAGTCGCCACTCTTTAAATCGCAGCCTGATCAGATCGCCCAAGGCCCCGCTGGCCGCGGCCACCGCAGTTTCATCGCGGCGCGCTGCTGCAATGAGATCGCGGACCTGAATAGCACCCAGCACGACTGCGATGAGCAGGGCAATAGCCGCCAACCCTTCGATCAGCAGATGGGTGCCGCCGCCTTCCGAAGACACGTCGCCAGCGAGGTCGACGAGGAAGAACGTCGCAGCCAGCGCCTGCAAGGAAACAAGGATGGTCATCCCCATGGCTTTGCGTTCGAGCCTGCATGCACGTCTTTCCATAGCATGTGCTTACCGGCGCAGCGGCGACATCGCCACCAGAACCTGTCGACCACTGCGGCGGGTTTCGAACAATACGCCGGCAATGTGCAGCAGGATCAACAGGTAAAGCAGATTGGCAGCCACTTCGTGGGTCTCCTCAAGGATTTCATCCGCCTCACCTGATGCTTCTTCGCCCGCGTGCTCTGCTTCGTGGTCGGTTCGTTCCTCATCTTGGTAGGCGACCCGCTGTTCGCCCCCGCTGGCGGCGTCGGTGAGCGGCGGCACTCCGGCCATCGCGATGCCGGTGGCGATGATCATCAACAGGCAGCTCCAAATGGTAAAGACCATCAGTGCGCCAAGCGGATTATGGGAAGAATGTTGGGTCACCGTGCCACTGCGGATTTCCCGCACATGCGCGATTGCCTTGCGCGGACTCGGCCAGAAAGCCGCAAAGCGCACCTCGGCGGGGCCAACCAGCCCCCACAGCAGCCGAAGAGCGAGGATCGCAGCCAAGCCGTAGCCGACCCAGATATGCGGGGCGGAACCTTCTTCGGTGACGATCGCATTGGCCAGCACGGCTAGCGCGATGGTCCAGTGCGTGATCCTGACCACCGGATCCCAGCGGCGTTGTTGTGCAGCAGCTTCGGTCATGGTGCGTTCCTTTGGTTTGGGATGCCAGCGTCAGCACAAAGGGGAATTTGCACTGATCATCGCCCCGCAGGACATGGCGAAGCGGACGCATGGCGGCCATTGGCGCGGCGCTTATAAAGAGCCTTGTAAGCCTGCGCTTATGGGCGGGATTGAGTGCAATAGCCTTGACAGAAAGCCTATTGTCAATCGTTTCAATTGAGTTATGTTCTGGATGTCGGGACGTATACCGAGTCGACCGGCTTATCCTCAGCTTGGAGCGAGACGATGGCCAAATACGAACGCATCCCCCCTTTTGAACAATCCCAATTACCCCAAGTTCTGCTGGTGCCCGGCCTCAACAACAGCGGCCCCGATCACTGGCAGTCGCGCTGGGAGGGAGAACTGCCCGATGCCAAGCGGGTTCAGCTTGGTCAATGGGACGATCCGGCCCGCAACCACTGGGTCAATCAGCTCAACCTTGCGATCCACAAGGTGGGCAGGCCAGTCATATTGGTCGCCCATAGTCTGGGTTGCCACGCTGTTGCCTGGTGGGCTGAGTTTGAACAAACCGTCCGCAGTTTTCCGGTTGTCGGAGCGCTGTTGGTCGCTCCGCCGGACGTCGAAGCGGCAGAGATCGATCACCGCTTGCGGCGGTTTGGCCCGGTGATTCAGGCGCGGCTCCCGTTCAACAGCCTTCTCGTGGCCAGTGAGGATGACCCCTATGCCGCGTGGGGCCAATCCAAACGTATGGCACGCAAATGGGGCAGCCAGCTCATCAACGCTGGGCCATTGGGACATATCAACGCCGATTCAGATATCGGCAGCTGGCCTTATGGCAAATTCCTGCTCCGCCAGCTGCTGCGGACCGCCGCTCCGGATATCGAGGCTGCATCGCATGACCCCATCACCTTTCACCAGCAACGCTGGGTCGACAGCGTAATGGCCGCGGCGAGTTGACGATCACCAACAACGCCAGCGCCGCCGGGGCAGGAGCGCCATCCTGCCCCGGCCAATGCGTTTGATCCGCCTGTTCATCAACGCCGCTTGAACGGCGCATTCCTTTTGACTATCCAATCGTCACGGGGCCAAGCAACCCCCCGTCCAGGCTACAACCAGCCCAAGTGTTGCCTCGTCCCCTTGCTCTGGCAGCAGGGCTTTTTTGCGAGGTAAGTATGGCTGTGACTGGCATGATCCCACCCGTTGCGTTTTCCGATCTTGTGCGGGTGTTCGCCCGCATCGGCTTCCTCAGCTTTGGCGGGCCTGCCGGGCAGATCGCGCTGATGCACCGCGAATTGGTGGACGAACGCAAATGGATCGCTGAAGAAGATTTCCTCCACGCGCTCAATTTCTGCCACCTGCTCCCCGGCCCTGAAGCGCAGCAACTGGCGACTTGGACTGGCTGGCGGCTGCATGGCTGGCGCGGGGGCCTTGCGGGGGGATTGCTGTTCGTCATCCCCGGCGCGGTGATCATTCTGGCTTTGTCGATGCTTTATGCAGTCGCCGCCAATCTGGCTTGGGTCGAGGCGCTGTTTCTCGGCGTCAAGGCGGCCGTGCTGGCGATTGTGGTGCAGGCCTTGTTGCGCATCGCCGGCCGGGCGCTCGACACCGGGCTGAAACGCGCGCTGGCGGTTGCGGCATTTGTGGGGCTGTTTCTGCTCGATCTGCCATTCCCGCTGATCGTGCTGGGCGCAGGCGTGATCGGCATTGCGGTGGCAGCGGTTCGGCCCGACCTGCTGGCGCTCAAGCCTTCGAACAGCGATGCCGCAGTGACGGCGCGGCCGTGGCGCAGCACGTTCTTGTCGATTGCCCTGTGGGGCACGGTATGGGTCGCGCCGATGGTGGCGATTGCGCTGACATTGGGGCGCGATCATGTGCTGTGGGAAATCGGCGCGTTCTTCTCGCAGCTGGCGATTGTCACCTTTGGCGGGGCCTACGCGGTGCTCGCCTATATGGCGCAGGAAGCCGTGCAGGGGTTCGGCTGGCTGCGTCCGGGCGAAATGGCCGATGGACTGGGCCTTGCCGAAACGACCCCCGGCCCGCTGATCCTGGTTACCCAATTTGTCGGCTACCTCGCGGCCTTCCGCGCGCCTGAGCCGTTTTCACCGATGGTCGCCGGACTGATCGGTGCGGCATTGACGACGTGGGTAACCTTTGCGCCGTGCTTCCTGTGGATTTTCGCCTTCGCGCCGTGGATTGACCGGCTGGGCAATGCTGTGCGGCTGAAAGGCGGGCTGGCGGCGGTGACGGCGGCTGTGGTGGGCGTGATCGCCAATCTCACCGCATGGTTCGCGCTTCACGTGCTGTTCGCCGCAGTGGGTGAGCAGCGGTTCGGCGCGCTGCGGCTCTACTGGCCCCACCTTGCCAGTTTCGATTGGCGCGCAGGCGTGCTGGCTTTGGTCGCCTGCCTGCTGGCATTCCGGTTCGGGTGGTCAGTGCTGCGCATTCTCGCCGTGTGTGCCGCAGGCGGCCTCGCCCTGAGCGTGCAATTCTAAAGCACTTGCCGGAACGGTCGGAAAGCGATCTAGCCGAGCAGCCATGCCCTGTAGATGCTGTAACCGCTGGTCACGATCAGCACCACGGCGACCGCAATCAGCAAGGCGCGCGGCTGCACGCGGCTGGCAAGGATCGCTCCGAACGGCGCGGCGATCACCCCGCCGATGATCAGCCCGACGGTTATCAGCGTGAAGGCAGCAAAGCCGAGTGACGCGATAAATGCGATCGAGATCGCCAGCGTGAGCAGGAATTCGGCCGAATTAACCGTGCCAATCACCTTGCGTGGATCACCGCCCTGAATCAGCAGGTTGGAGGTGACCACCGGCCCCCACCCTCCGCCGCCTGCTGCGTCGAGAAATCCGCCTGCCGCCGCCAGCGGGCGGGTATAACGCGGGTCTTCGAACCGGGGCTTCGACAGGCGTATGGCCCGCCACAGCAAGTAGAACCCGGTGCCGGTGAGGTAGAGCATCACGAATGGCCGCGCAGCCGCGGCATCAATGCTCGACAGCAGATAAGCCCCGGCGACCCCGCCCAGCACGCCAAACGGCACCAGCCGCCAGAACAGCCCCCAATCGACATTGCGATGCCAGATATGGCTCGCCCCCGATGCCCCCGTGGTGAACAGTTCGACCAGATGCACGCTAGCCGAAGCGGCGGCGGGCGGCACGCCGAGCGCGCTCACCAACAGGGTCTGGGTAATCACGCCGAACGCCATGCCCAGCGCCCCATCGATCATCTGCGCGGCCATGCCGATGGCTATGAACGGCGCGATGGTGATGAGCAGCTCGGTGAAATCAGGCATGAGGTGGTCCTCTCTGTGAAGCGAACGGAACGATCAGAAACGCGTGCTGATCGTTCCGCCCCAAGTGCGCGGATCGCCCGGCAGCCCTGCGATCAGACCGGTCTGGCCAGGCCCGACAAACAATTGCTGGAAGAAGTTCTTGTCGAATGCATTTCTGACCCAACCAAAGATGTTGAGCCCGGAATCGGTGCGGAAGCCAAAGCGGAAATTGGATAGGTGGTACCCTTCGATCCGCGTTGCCTCGGACGGTGAGGCATTGGAGAAAAAGTCTGACCGGGTGCTGCCATCATAGCCAAGGTAGACCTCACCATCGCGGTCAAGCAGGCGCACCGGGACATTGCCCTCGGCTCCGAATGAGAAAGCCACCTTGGACACGCCCGGCAGGCGCTGGCCGGAAATGTCGCAATTGGCCGGGCTGATCCCGCCCGGCGTGCCGGGGGCGGATGGGGTCTGGCCCGGCGCGGCAGTGGTGCCGCCGCGCAATTCGACCGGGCATGGCGCATCGACGAAGCGGATATATTTCGCATCGGTGTAAGCACCGCTGATGTAAGCGTTGAACCGTTCGCTGGGCCTGATGGTGAAATCTGCCTCAAGCCCCTGCGAACGGACTTTGTCGGCATTGGCCAGGAAGCCGCGCAGCACGCCGAACTGGCCGTTGGTCACGGTCGCCTGAAAATCGCTAATGTCGGTGCGGAATGCCGCGAGATTGAGCGTGGCCCGACGATCCCAGAACTGCGTTTTCAGCCCCAGTTCGAAGTGATCGACTTTTTCCGGCAGGATCGATCCCGCTTCTTCGATCGGCACACCATTGGCATCGGTGGGCAGGCCATTTTGGTTGATCCCGATGGTCTTGAAGCTGCGCGCATAGGTGCCGTAGGCCCGCACATCGGGCGCAAGTTCATAGCTCAGCGTCAGATCATATGTCAGGTTCCAGTCGGTATCTTTGGGCCCGCTGAGTTGCGGGGTAAACACCGCCAACTGCGCCCGGCTGCGAGCGTCGGTTTCGGTTCCGAGCAGTTCGGTGCCATCCCCGGTGAACACGCACCGCTGGAAGAAGCCTTCCTTCTCATCATAATTGAGCCGCGCACCGGGCTGGATCGTGAGAGCGTCGGTCACCTGCCAGCTCAACTGCCCGAACAGTGCAAGGCTGGTGCTTTCCAGAAATTGCGTGTTGCGCGCAGTGAGCAAGTCAAGCACGGTGGGATCGTTCGATAGCGGGTTGGTCGGGTTTATCGTCCAACGGCTCGATGCGGGGCCGTGTCCTTCCAGGCCCTGCGTGTCGATCCGCTGGTCGAACGCGAAAGCGCCAAGAACGAAATCGATTTTGTCGCCATCATAAGCGTAGCGGAATTCCTGCGTGTATTGATCCTGCTGCGACGGGTTCTGCGACAGAGTCACGATCGGCAGGCCCGTAAAGTCACGGTCGTTCTCCGGCTGCCAGTCCCACGTCCGCCATGCGGTGATTGATGTGAAGGTGCCCGGCCCCACGTCCCAGTTGATGCGCAAAGCAAGCCCGCCGATCGTGTTGCCCGCGTTGAGGCTGGCATCGAGATCGCTCAGCCGGTCAAATGGGTTTGTGCTGGGCGGCGCATAATTTTGCGCGGCGGCAAGCGAAGCAAACTGCCGATTGAGCGGGCGCTGGGTAGATACGGTGCGCACGAATACCGACCCGCAGCAATTGGCATCCTGCTTGTTATAATCCCCCGCCAGCGTCACCCGCAGATTATCATTGGCCTGCCACAGCAACTGGGCGCGCAGACCGACATTATCGAGGCTCTGGATATCCTGACCGGTCGTCACATTGAATATCGTCCCGGTTCGGTCGGTCGTGGACACCGCAACGCGCGCGGCCAGTGTATCCGACAGCGGACCGGAAATAGCGGCACGCGCCTGCTTGAAGCTGAAATTGCCGACGCTCACTTCGGCGCTGCCTTCCAGATTGAAGGTTGGCTGTTTGGTCTTGATGTTGATCGCGCCCGCTGTGGTGTTTTTGCCATAAAGCGTGCCTTGCGGGCCGCGCAGCACCTCAACCTGATCAATATCGACAAAATCGAACGTGGCTGAGGCGACGCGGGCGTAATAGACATCGTCGATATAGATGCCGACGCCCTGTTCGAACCCGTCACTGGTAAGCCCGAACGGCACACCAAGCCCGCGGATATTGACGGCGGTGTTGCGCGGGTTGGATGAAAACAGCTGAAGCGTCGGGGCGAGCTGCTGAACGCGGTCGATATTGAACGCCCCGGTCGATTCGATCTGCGGGCCGCCGATGACCGATATGGCGAGCGGGATTTCCTGCGCGGTTTCGGAACGGCGCCGCGCGGTAACGATGATGTCGTTTCCTGATGAGGCCTGTGCTTCTGTGCCGGCATCATCGGACGCCACCTCGTCCTGCGCGAAGGCCGCAGCAGGAGTAATCGCGGCCAACGCCGCGCCAAGCAGCAGCGTGCTGCGGAGAGAATTCGGATACATGGTTTCGCCTTTGCAAGCGGGCATGCATCCGGTGGTCCGGTCTGCGGGTCCCTGTTTGTGTTAAGTTCATGGTGTTGGTGATGATCGGCTGCGGCTGGAGCCGTCAGTCGTTCAGACGCTTTCTTTCGGTCACGTCGATCTGCATCACCCGGCCGTCATGGACGGTAAGCTGGATTGCGCCATAGCGCAGGCGCGACAACGCATCGCTGACCAAGGCCAGCGCCTCGGGCAAAACCCCCTCGCGATCACCGTGTTTCTTGTCATGGTCCATCATCGGGCCTTTCCTTGCGCGAATTGCGTTTGCAGCGCAGGAATTAAACCCAAGTGAATTAATTGACAATAGGGCAAGGCAAAAGATTTTCTGTCCGGCGGTGAAAGGTTGGGTTTGCGCGGCCGGAGCGATTGAAAGCTCGGCTCAGGTGTCGTCCTGGGAAAAGGGCGCCACCGGCACAATCGGATCAGACAACCGAATGGCGTCAAGGATCTGGGCGGTCCGGTCGCGCACATCGAGCAGCAAGGCGCGCGTCCGGCATTCGCCTTCCTCTAGGCAATTCTTGCACTTTTCATGGGCATAACGACTCGCGCAGGGCACCAGCGCGAGCGATCCGCGCATATGGCGGATCAAATCGCCATAGGTGATGTCCACTGGAGCAATCGCCAACCAATATCCCCCATCACGTCCACGGCGCGAAGCAACGAGGCCATAACGGGTAAGTTCGGACAGGATAACGGTCAGGAATTTGGCCGGGATGTTCTGCTTTTCGGCGATGGCGGCGAGCTGAATCGGGCCCTCGCCGTAGTGGTCGGCAAGATGTTGCATTGCGCGAATGGCATATCGGGTTTTTTGCGACAGCATGGCCTTTGTCTATCTGCCAAGTAGGCAATAAGGTCAAGTCATCCAGCGATCAAACATCGCATATTACGGCCAATGACGAGCAAGGGGTCGCTTCCCGAAGAGCCGTTTTTTGCCGCTTCCGTCAAAAACTGCCCTGCCCAGCAGGCGAAGCCACACAGGCGCTATGCCAATCTTTTCCGGTAAACCAGTGTGAGATTATTGGCAGGCATGGCATAACGGTTGGATCTGGCAAAGCCGTGTTCCGCCGCCACCCGATCAACATCCGATATGTTGCGCAGCCCCCATGCCGGGTTTCGCGCTTTCAGCGATTGATCGAAGGCCAGATTGGATTCCGCTGCCTCCACCCCATCCTCCCAATACGGCCCATAGAGGATTACGGGGGCCTCAGTCCCAAGCACTTGCGCGCCGCCGCTGAACAATCCGATTGTCGCGTCCCACACGCTGATGTGGACCATGTTGATGCACACAAGGGCGTCTGCGGCGCTAACCGGCCAGGTTGCGGGAGCCGCCGCATCCAGCATGACCGGCGTGGCGAGATTATCGCCCGCGTAGTCTGCACGATAGGCCGCAATCGACGCCAGCGCCTCTGCCGATGGGTCAGTCGGCTGCCAGCGCAGGGCGGGGAAGCGGCTGGCAAAGAACACCGCGTGTTCGCCCGTGCCGCTGGCGATTTCCAGCACCGTGCCCGACGCAGGCAGTTCCTGCGCCAGCATCTCGGCAATCGGTTCGCGGTTGCGCAGGGCTGCGGGGGCGTGCTGTTTAACACTCATGAAACCTGCCGCTCCTGCCCTTCCCAATAGGGTGCGCGCAGTTCGCGCCGCAGGATCTTGCCGCTGGCGTTGCGCGGCATCAGCGGGATCACGTCGACGCTTTTGGGTGCCTTGAACGCCGCGATGCGTTCACGCGCCCAGGTGATCACGTCGGCTGCGTCAATTTCATGGCCCGGTTTGGCGACGACGCAGGCCTTGACCTCCTCACCCCAGCGCGCGCTTGGCACGCCGATCACCGCGACCTCGGCAATGGCGGGGTGGCCGTAGATCGCGCTTTCGACCTCGGCAGGATAGACGTTTTCGCCGCCGGAGATGATCATGTCCTTGATGCGGTCTTGAATATAGACATAGCCATCATCGTCCATCACCGCCGCATCGCCGGTATGGAGCCAACCATCGGGGTCGATGGTTTTGGCGGTGGCTTCGGGCAGGTTCCAGTATCCGGCGGTGTTTGAAGGTGAGCGGACGCAGACCTCGCCAATTTCGCCCCGCGGGACTTCGGCATTGTCAGGCCCGCGCACTTCGATCTCCACTCCCGGACAGGCCTTGCCCGCGGAACGCATCCGCTGGTTGCCTTCAAGGCTGTGATCATCGGGCGGCAGGATCGAAATCGTGCCGCTGGTTTCGGTCATGCCGTAAGCTTGCAGGAGCCGGGTGCTCGGCATTGTCCGCACCGATTCCTTCAGCAATTCCAGCGGCATCGGCGCAGCGCCATACATCAGATATTTGAAGCCGCTGAAATCGGTGGTGGCGGCGTGCGGGTGCTGCACCACCATCTGCAAGGCGGCGGGCACGATAAACATATGCGTCGCCCCCGCCTCGATCGCATCGAGCACACCAACCGGGGTGAATTCCGCCTGCACAAGGCTGCGCACCCCGTTGGCGACGGCGACATTGATGAGACCCGTCCCGCCAATATGGGCGCATGGCATGGCGACGAGCATACAGTCGGTCGGCTCGTAGAATTGCCATTCCAACCCGGCAGCCAGCGCTGGATTGCGAAGGCCCAGCAGGTTGGCGTTTGACAGCATTGCCCCCTTGGGATTGCCGGTCGTTCCCGAAGTATAAAGCTGCAACACCGGATCATGCAGTGCTGGCGGGGTGTAATCCGCCGGTTCAAACCCGCTCGCCGCCAGACGCGCCGCTTCGCCCTCGATCACTTCGGGATTGGCCGGAACATCGGCGGCGGCGGCATGGGCCGCATCCACGAATTCGGCATCGGCAAACAGCAGCTTGGCCTCGGTGTCCGACAAGATATAGGCGATTTCACGCGGGGCCAGCCGCCAGCCGATCGGCACCATCACCACGCCCATGCGGGCCGCCGCGATATAGAGCAGGAAATAGGTATCGCGGTTCTTGCCCAGCCACGCGATCCGGTCACCCTTGGCGATATCGCGCGATTGCAACAACGCGATCAACTGCCGTGTCAACCGGTCAGCCTCGGCATATGAAGTTATCCGCCCGTCCTGATCGAAAGCAGGCCCATCGAGACGCTCCTTCGCCCAGAAGTTCAGGATCGCATCAAAGGTCGAATGATCGTGATAGGCGTTGTTCGCCATAATCGTGCTCTCTCCCAAAAGCTGTTTGGGCAAAGGTTAGGCGAAGTTGGGCGAAGCGGTCCAGCAGCGATTGGGTTTGGCCCTAACGAAACCGCCCCTGACGGCGCGCCGCCGGTTCTCTCAGCAGCAACCAGACGATCAGACCCAGCGGCCCGGCGATAAAGGTCGCCAGCAGGATCGGGGCCTGCACCCAGCGCGACAGGCCCTTGGCATCGGCATCGCGCACGATCCAAAGCCCAACGAACAGATCAAACGCAAGGTAATGCGTCCAGCCGATCACAACCCCGGCATCGCTCGCAAAAATCGCGCGCACCCCGGCAATGGTGGTGAAATCCGCGCCGCCGCCATCGGGCTTGGGGATCACCCCGGTCAGCACCCCGATCAGTCCGGTGGCGTAGATCAGGCACAAGAGGCCGACGCCCAGATACAGCACGCCCGAAAGCAACGCTGGCCAGCGCGGCAGCAGGATCAATGCGATCCACCCGAGCAGCGCCAAGGTGTTGACCGATGCAAACACAAAGCCCCAATCGATCACGCGACCTCTCCCAGATCGCGCATCCGCCGCCATTCGCGTGCGGCGCGGCGCATCGCGTCATTATCATGGGTAAAGCGCCCGCCTGCCCGGCGCATGGCAAGGCCCAACGCGGCCTCTGCCACCAATGCGGCGTCAATCGACCGGAACCGTTCCCACGATCCTGACAGCAGCGGATCGATCAGCGGCGCGACAAGAATGCCGAGCCGTTCGCCGATCCGCCGGTCGTTGCTACGCTCACCGCGCAGCAGCCCCGGGCGCAGAATATCAAGCCGTTTGAAGCCGATCCGCGATAACGCATTCTCGGTTTCGCCCTTGACCCGGAAGTAGACGCTCTTGCCGTGCGCATTGGCCCCCGCCGCGCTCACCAGCACCATGTTGGGCACGCCCGCACGTTTGGCGGCCTCAGCCGTCGCCAGCACCAGATCGTGATCCACGCTCCGAAACGCCGCTTCGTCGCGCCCGGCTTTTTTCCAGGTGGTTCCCAGCGCGCAGATCAACGCGCGCGGGCGCACCGCCTCTAATACCTCGCCCCACTTGGCTGGCTGCGCGACGAACATTTCCATCCGCGCCCCCGGCGGTAGCGGAGCCTCTCGCCGGGCAATGCCGACAATCCGAGCTTCATCCCCAGCGCTGGCAACGTCGATCACATGGCGGCCGATCAGCCCTGTCGCGCCGACCAGCGCAATCCGAACCGCGCCGCGCGTTTCAGACATTGATCAGCCCTGCCGGATGCGTCCCGTAAATCGCCGCGCACGCCTGCATCGCGAACCGGTCGCTCATCCCCGCGATGAAATCAGCGATCATCCGGCTGCGTTGGGGTTCGTGTGCGGGCAGGCGTTCATGCCAGTCAGATGGCATCAGCTTGGCATCCTGCGAATAGGCGGCGAACAGCCGGGCAACAGCATCGCGCGCGCGCGTCGCCGCAGCAATCTGTTCGGGGTGAAAATACAGCCGGTCATACATGAACGTCTTGAGCCGCCGTTCGCGTGACGTCATTTGGGGAGAGAACCCGGCCAGCTGCCGCCCGGCATTGCGCACTTCGGCAACCGATCCGATGCCATGTGCCTGCGCGCGGGTGTGCTCGATCACGTCCTTTACCATCACGCCAATCTGATCGCGGATCATCTCGCGCAGCAGACGGTCTTTCGGCGCGTGGGGAAAGCGTTTTTCGACCACCCGCCACTGGTCTGCGAGGAAATCGAGCGTCAGAAGATCATCCAGCGCCAAAAATCCCGCGCGCAGCCCATCGTCGATATCGTGATTATCATAGGCGATATCGTCCGCCACCGCTGCGACCTGCGCTTCCAGCGATGGCCAGGTGCCGAGCATCAACGGAAAGGCTGCATCCAGTTCAGCCAGCGCCCAGTTCGGGGCTGTGACCGGGCCATTATGCTTGGCCAGCCCTTCAAGCAGATCCCACGTCAGGTTCAGCCCATCGTGCTGGGGATAGGGAGATTCGATCCGCATCACCGTGCGCAGCGTCTGCGCATTGTGGCAGAACCCTCCGTGCCGCTCCATCGCCTCGGACAAGGCGGCTTCGCCTGCGTGGCCAAACGGCGGGTGCCCCACATCATGCGCCAGGCACAGGGCCTCGGTCAGATCCTCGTCCAGCCCCAGCGCGCGGGCAATCACCCGGCCAATCTGCGCGACTTCAAGACTGTGGGTCAGGCGGGTGCGGTAATGGTCGCCATCGGGCGCGATGAACACCTGCGTCTTGGATTTGAGGCGGCGAAAGCTCATCGAATGGATGATGCGATCACGGTCGCGCTGAAACGCGCTGCGCGGGCCGCGCTGTTCGCCTGCCGCGCCGCCGCACCATTCGCGCCCGCCATGGGCATCAGGGTCAGCGGCATAGGGGGCGCGGGACATCACGGCTTTGGCGATTAGGCTAGCCAGCCCGGCTTCTCAACCGGAACAGGACGGGAACCTGTCACAAAAGGCGCAAATCGCCGGATTTGACACGGCGGGTTATGGGGCCACCCTCCGGTGGTTGGGGGGAAGGAGAGCGGCCCCAAGGGCCTGTCGGTGCGACCCGAAGACCCGGATAATGCCTGTTGCGTTTCCGCGACAAAATCCGAGCGAGCGCGTAGCCGACAGGTTAAATTGTTGCACCCCACGCAACCCGGCAATTCGACAGACCGCCCGCTATGCCCGACGAGCGGTAGGCTATGCCACTTCCTGTTCGAGAATCCAGTCCGCCGCCGCTTCGCAGTGGATGCGGGTGCTATCGAACACCGGCAGCACATTCGCGTCAACATCGACCACCAGATCAAGCTCGGTGCAGGCCAGCACGATTGCCTCTGCGCCTTCCTGCGCCTTGTTGGTGATGATGGTTTTCAATGTGCGCTGCGCTTCACGCGTGACCTTGCCGACCATCAATTCATCATAGATGATCCGGTCGAGCGCTTCGACATATTTCATATTGGGCGGCAGAAGGTTGATGCCATGCGCGACCAGCCGTTTGCGATAAAAGCTTTCGGTCATCACGTTGCGCGTGCCCAGCAGCGCCGCGTTGGTTTTTCCCGCCCGTTTCATCGCCAGCCCGACATAATCGGCAATGTGCAGAATCGGGATGTCCACCGAAGCGGCAACATCATCATACAGGCGGTGCATCGAATTGGCGCCGATGATCAGCGCCTGCGCCCCCGCGCCTTCCAGCCGCCGCGCACTGTCGATCAGCACGCTCGCCGCGCGCTGCCAATCGCGCTCTTCGTGCAGGGCGTAAAGCTGGCAGAAATCAAGGCTTTCGATCAGCAGCGGGGCACTCGCCATCGGGGCCGCACGCCGTTGCACGATGCGATTGATGTGTTCGTAGTATGTCGCAGTCGACACCCAGCTCATGCCGCCAATGATCCCGAGTTTGCGCAAAGCCGGCTTTTCCTTCGATTCTGTGTGCACGTGCGAGACGGTGTAAAGCGCAAGCGTTGCGCGCGTCCAGTGCGCAACAAAGCCAGCGCGCGATTATCGCAGGTTTGGCGTCGGAACGTGCTCAGCAAGCCACGGCAGAAGATCGCCAAGCGTTGCGGCGGGTGCCTCTTCCTGCGGCAGGTGGCCGATGTTCGGATAGATGGTGATCTGCGCGGTCGGCATCACCTTGGCAAGCCATTGCCCGGCGGCGACCGGGATCAGCCGGTCTTCTTCGCCCCACAGGATCAGCGTCGGCGCGGTCACTCCTGCAATCTCGGCCTCGGTCAGTGATTCGTAAGGATAGCCAAACCGCTTCAAGGTAGCGCGGCGATTGCCGGGATAGCGCAGCAGTTCCCAATAGCGATCGATCATCGGCTCGGTAATGATCGATTTGACCGAGACGGATTGTTCCAGGCTCTGCGCGATCAGACTGCGCGGAGTGATCTGTTCGACCAGCCGATTGACTCCCGGCATCCGCGCAATTGTGAAGCCGACATTGCCGCCGCCGCTGTTCTTTTTGGCGGCCTTGTCCTGCGGCATCGGCCCGCCGCTGGCATCGACCAGCACCAGCCCGGAAACGCGATCCGGGTGCGCAATCGCAAAGGCCAGCGCGTGCTTTCCCCCCATCGAATTGCCGCCGATGATGAAGCGTTCCAGCCCCAAATTGTCCGCCACCGCAAGCACATCCGCGACATAATTCGCGCGGCTGTAATCATGCTTCGGATCGGGCCCGGTCAGCCCGTGGCCGACCTGATCGAAACGGATCACCCGGTATTGCGATTTCAGTGCAGTGACCCACGGTTCCCACGTATGCAGATCGGCGTTCGATCCGTGGAGCAGCATGATCGCAGGCGCACCTTTGGGCCCTTCATCGCGCAGGTGCACGGTGACGCCATCGCCAATATCGACGAATTGTGAAGGCGCCCCACCATATTTGGCGCGCATTTCCGCCGCATCGGTATCCGGCGTGCGGAAAATCAGGAAGGCGATCACCAGCAGCGCAATGAGCGCCAGACCCCCGCGAACGAACCATTTCATTATTGCTGCATCTCCAAAATCCAGCGCCGCACCACAGCCCCGCCTTCGCGGTCAACGCTGGACTTTCCGATTTCGGGCATGGCGATGCCCGGCTCGGCTGAGTCCATACGATACAGCAGGATTGATTGGTCGGGCGCGCCGGGCAGGATCGAAAACTCATGCCCCCCTGCCCCGCGCCCGGCGGCGACCGGGCGTTTCATGATGCCGATAGCGTGGGGATCATCCTGTTCCCAGCGCAGATCAAGCCCCGAATTGGACGCGCCGCCGCCCGGTTGGTGGCAATGCGCGCAGTTCACATCAAGATAGGCGCGCGCCAGCGGCGCGGCGGGGCCAGTAGCATGATTGCGCCAATCGGGCAGGCTGTCAGCACCCGCAGGCACCGTGTCGAGCACGCCGCGCTTCGCCATCTGCCCCAGCCATTCAGCCGACAGATTGCGCGCCTTCGGCCCAATCGGGATCACCACGCCGTCCTTCGAATGGCAGGCCTTGCACTGGTTCTTGTTGGGAATGGCGTAGGAAATCGCCTCCCCCGCAGGCGTGGTAAGGTCGATCCTGCCCCCTGCCAGCGCCAACGTCGCCTCGGTCTGCTCCGCATTCCAGCGATAGGGCAGCGCCGTCCAGCCATCCTTGCGGTGGAGCAGCAGGCGGGTTTCGATCAAGCGGCGCGCCTTGCCTTCGCCAAAGGCAAAGGTCTTGATAATCGCCGCGCCCACCGGAAATTGCAGCAGGCCATCTGCGTCCGCCACCAGCTGCGTGCCCTGCGGCAGGTAGATAAACCGCAGCTTCTCCGCCCCATCCGACCATAGCGGGGTGTTGAGCGCATAGGGCGTTACCCCCGCACCCGGCAGCTGCTGCGCGCCATTGGCGAAGAAGCCGTATTCGGACAGTGCGCGCGCGAAGCCCTCCTCCAGAATGACCGCATCATTGACCGCTGGCGCTTGCGTCACCCCGGCATGGGACAAAGCCGCGCCCAGCGTGGCGCACGCGACTGCCAGCAAGCCCAGCCCCCGCCTCACTTCAGCCGCGCCTCCAGTTCAGCAGGGGCGCCGATCCCGTCCATCATCCACGGCTGGCCGTAAGCTGGAACATCAAGCGGGCCGGGCTGCGCCTCAGCCAAAGATTGCCCCTGACGGCTGAGATTGAGCGACCAGCCGGGGTTGCCCGGTATGGTCAGCAATGCCGGCGTATCGGCATCCTGTTGCAACCCATCCCACATGATCGGCGGCAGCGTGCCGCCAAACGCGGCGAGCAGCATCGCGCCACCGGGGAGATCAGGATCGGTCGCGCCAGCATCAACGACATTATCCGCAATCACCACTTCGCGCGCGAAGGGATTGTAACGCGCATCATCAAACTGTTGCGTATAGGCGACCACCATGAACGGCGCGGTCGGGTTGTCCTGCACGACGTTGTCTTCGATCCACACCTGTTCATTCGCCATCACCATGATCCCCGTGCCGCGCGGCACGCCTGCAACAATATTGCCGGGCGGCGCGAAATTGGGGGTGTTGTTGCCTGCGACCAAGTTGTTGGTGATCAGCACATTGCCCCCGCCCATCACCGGCAGGCCGGGCAGATCGAACACCAGAATGCCCCCGGTATTGCGCGTGACATAGTTCTGGGTGACGATTGCATCGCGGCTGTTTTCAATCTCGATCCCGGCGACATTGTCGGTCGCAATCGAATTGCGCACGGTGATTTTTGACGATTGGCCAACGTAAATCCCGGCATCCGAAGCGCCGGAGACTTCCGAATGGCTCACCAGCACCCCGGTGCTTTCGACCGGGTAGATGCCGTATGCGCCGTTTTCCGCCTTCGGCCCGCCGGTCCACGTCACGCGGATGCGGTGATAGACGATATTATCGGCACCTTTCGACTTGATCCCGTCACCCTTGGGATTCTCGACCGCGAAATCGCGCAAGGTGACATTGTCGGACGTCACCAAAAGCCCCTCACCCGCGCCGGCCTGCGCGGTGAAATCGAGGATGGAGAGCGCCGGCCCGGCCCCGCGCACCGTCACCCCTTCAACATCCAGGCTCAGCCCATCGGTCAGCACGAACCGGCCCGCTTCGAGCACGACTTCGTCCCCCGGCGCGGCAAGGATCAGCGCCTCCTGCAAGCGTTCGGCAGAGCCTTCGCCCGGCGCGATGGTGTGGATTTCGGCGGCCAGCGGCGCGGCGGAAGCCAGCAGCGCGGCGGCCATGATCAAACGTTTCATTATGCTCTCCCTCTTCGCCCGGCAGTGTGGCGCAAGCGGAAGGGAAATTGCAAGGGCCGCGTAATCGGGTTGCTGCGTCAGCCGATCCCCAGCGTGCACAGCCCCGCACTGGTGGTCAGCACAGCAACCACCTCACTATCGTCCACTCGGCGAAGGCGCTTGATCAATTCACCAAGGCCATAGCCCGATGTTGGTTCGCCCTCCTGCGGGGCCATGCCTTGGCGCAGCTTCCACAATTGCACCACATTCAGCCGGTCAACCATGCGGCCCGCCATGCAATCGGCGCGCTGTTCATTGACGCCTGCCTGCACCAATGCGCCCGCAACCTGCCGTTCGATCAGCGGGTTGGCGAGGCCGCTATACACCGCCCCGCCCACGAGCACGGCGAGCAGCAGAAAAAGGATGATCAGCTTGCGCATCAGCGGCTTGCCTTCATTTGTTGTCGCATCGCCGAGAAGCCGAAAACCGGTTCCCACTTTTCGGCGCGATGCTCAGTTATTGTCGCATCGCCGAGAAGCCGAAAACCGGTTCCCACTTTTCGGCGCGATGCTTAATCGAGCGATTTGACGATTTCCTCGACCATCTTCTTGGCGTCGGCCAGCAGCATCACGGTCTGGTTCATGTAGAACACGTCGTTATCGACCCCGGCATAGCCGACACCGCCCATCGACCGCTTGATGAAGAACACCTGCTTGGCCTTGTCGACATCAAACACCGGCATTCCGTAGATCGGTGAGGATTTGTCGGTCTTGGCCGCAGGGTTCACCACGTCGTTCGCGCCGATGATGAAGGCAACATCGGCCTGCGCGAATTCGGAGTTGATGTCTTCGAGTTCAAACACCTCGTCATAAGGCACGGATGCTTCGGCGAGCAGCACGTTCATGTGCCCCGGCATCCGCCCTGCGACGGGGTGGATGGCGTATTTCACGTCCACACCCTTTTCCTTGAGCTTGTCGCCCATTTCGCGCAGCGCGTGCTGGGCCTGCGCCACCGCCATGCCGTAACCGGGGATGATGATGACGCTTTCGGCCTGTTCGAGCATATAGGCCGCGTCTTCGGCGCTGCCCTGTTTATAGGGCCTCTGTTCGCGCGCGCCGCCTGCGCCGCCTGCATCGGGCGCTGCGCCGAACCCGCCTGCGATCACCGAAATGAAGCTGCGGTTCATCGCGCGACACATGATGTAACTGAGGATCGCGCCAGAACTGCCGACCAGCGCGCCGGTGATAATCATCGCGCTGTTGCCGAGCGTAAAGCCCATCGCCGCTGCGGCCCAGCCCGAATAGGAGTTGAGCATCGACACCACCACGGGCATATCCGCCCCGCCGATCGGGATGATCAGCAGGAAACCGATGATGAAGGCCAGCACCGCAATGGCGATCACCAGATAGCCTTCACCCGCGCCGCCTTCGGGCGAGATGGTGTAAATCCCGATCAGCGCCAGAATCGCGATCAGCGTGCCGAGGTTGATGACGTGCCGCCCCGGCAGCATGATCGGTGAACCGCTCATCCGGCCCGACAATTTCAGGAACGCGATGACGCTCCCCGAGAAAGTGATCGCCCCGATGGCTATGCCAAGGCCGAGTTCCACGCGGCTGACCGCTAGAATCTGATCCGCCGCATCGGTAATCCCGAACGCCGCCGGGTTCAGCCACGCGGCAAAGCCCACCACCACCGCGGCAAGGCCGACGAGACTGTGGAAGCCTGCAACCAGTTCGGGCATCTGGGTCATCGCAATGCGGCGAGCGACGGTGACGCCAATGATCCCGCCAAGGAAAATCGCGATGCCGATCTCGGCAATGTTGGCAATGTCGTGGGTGACAAGCGTCGTCACCACCGCGATTCCCATGCCGATCATGCCATTGCGGTTGCCCGCCTGGCTGGTCGCCGGGCTGGAAAGCCCGCGCAGCGCGAGGATGAAGAACACGCCCGCGATCAGGTAAGCGAGCATCGCCCAGGCAGGCGTGCCGCCTTCGCCGCCACCTGCCGCATAGGCGGGGGTCGCAAACAAAAACATCGTCATCGCGAGAAGCGAAGCGACGAAGCGATCCATGGCCGAACCGCGCGTGGCGAGCGCCGGTCCATGGATTGCCGCAGCGACTACGTCGCCTCGCAATGACGAAGTCTGAGAGAAGCGCCCCATCCTCACTTCTCCTTCTTCTTGTACATCGCGAGCATGCGCTGCGTGACCGCGAACCCGCCGAAAATGTTGATGCTGGCCAGAACCACCCCGAACAGGCCGAAATACTTCGCCACCGGGCTCTGCGCCTCAGCCGCCGCAATCAGCGCGCCGACGATAATCACCGAGGAGATCGCATTGGTCACCGCCATCAGCGGCGTGTGCAGCGCCGGTGTGACCGACCAGACAACGTAATAGCCCACGAAACAGGCCAGCACGAAGATCGAGAGGATTGAGATGAAGTCCATTGGTTACGCAGCCTCCCCGGCACGGGGAGGGGGACCAGCCGCAGGCTGGTGGAGGGGACTCGCCACACGCGCAACGATGGCTTGCGCCGCGTCGCTCGCATCACGCAGCACACGCTGTGCCGAGACCCTCAAAACCCTGAACCCGTTTTCTTTCAGAAATGAAACGCGACGCTCGTCAAACTTGGCACGGTCGATGTTGTCATGCGCGCTCCCATCGACTTCCACGACGAAGCGTTCCGAAACGCAGCAGAAATCGACCACATAGGGGCCGATCGGGTGCTGTCTGCGGAACTTGTAACCGCCCGGGCGCTGCCGCAGCAATTGCCACAATGTCCGTTCCGGCAGGCTCATGTCCTTGCGCAGTTGACGTGCGAGGATCACCTCGGGCCTTGCGACGAACCGCGAGTCCCCACCACCGCGCTGCGCGCGGTCCCCCTCCCCGTTCCGGGGAGGATTTGATGCCGCAAGGCTCACCCCAACAGCCTTTCATTCACAACCTTGCCGCCCTGCGTCAGCCGGATCGCATTGCCGATTTCCTCGTCGAGCACGGGCTTGCCCGCCTCCTTGTCCCAGAAAGCCGAAAGGAAGTTGTAGTGGTTGCGCGCGAACAGTGCCGATGCGTCGGCGGGCAGGTGCGCGGGGGTGTTGGAATAGCCGATGATTTTGACCCCGTGCTTGACCACGACCTCATCCGGCTTCGACCCTTCGACATTGCCGCCCTGCGCCACCGCAAGATCGAAGATCACGCTGCCGGGCTTCATCGTCGCGATCTGCGCATCGGTGATGAGGCGCGGCGCAGCACGGCCCGGGATCAGCGCGGTGGTGATGACGATGTCCTGCTTGGCAATATGCGAACTCACCAGCTCGGCCTGCGCCTTCTGGTATTCCTCGCTCATTTCGGTAGCATAGCCGCCCGAACCTTCGCCTTCGATCCCGGCGACATTTTCAACGAAAATCGGTTTCGCGCCGAGCGACTGGATCTGTTCTTTGGTCGCGGAACGCACGTCGGTAGCTGAAACCTGCGCGCCCAGCCGCCGTGCGGTGGCAATCGCCTGAAGCCCCGCCACGCCCACGCCCATGATGAAGGCGCGCGCGGCCTGCACAGTGCCCGCCGCCGTCATCATCATCGGGAAGGCGCGGCCATAGGTATCCGCCGCCGCCAGCACCGCCTTGTATCCGGCGAGGTTCGATTGTGACGACAGCACGTCCATCGACTGCGCGCGGGTGATGCGCGGCATGAACTCCATGCTCAATGCCTCAAACCCGGCCGCAGCATAGGCATCCACCACATCGCGCCGCGTGAAAGGATCGAACAGCGCAGCCACCCACGCGCCGGGCCGCGCGCCTTTCAGCAGCGCCACGTCAGGCGCCTGAATGCCTAGCACAATGTCGGCGTCCTTCACCGTTGCGGCAGCGGTGCCAAGGCTCGCGCCCGCTTCACCATAGGCCGCATCGGTGACAGAAGCCGTCACACCCGCCCCCTTTTCAACCGCGACATCGAGGCCCAGCGCGGCGAATTTCTTGACCGTTTCCGGCGAGGCGGCAACGCGCGTCTCACCGGGCGCGCGTTCTTTCAGGATCGCGATTTTCACCCGCGGCGCGCCTTAATCGGCGATCAGCGCGAGAATGATGAACACAATCACCGCAACAATCGGCACCGCCCATTTCAGCGTGGCCATGAAACCGCCAAAAGTTGCCTGGGCTTTTTCCATATCGTGAACTGTCATTATCCTTGTTTCCCCTTGGGCGTTCCAAACCGCAAGCGCGCGTCTGGTTGCCGAAAAAACATGCCTGCAATCGGCACCTGTTTTCCTCGTATCGAAGCGGGAGCGCTATCTCAAGTCACCATTCATGACAGGCGGGGACATCGCTGCAAACAGCCTTAATCCCGTTTTTACCTCCTTGCCCTATTCATTGTGGATTGTGTCATCCGGGGACTCGTGCCCGGGCTGAGGGAAAGTGAGCGGCAAGGTTGATGGCTGAGATGGATTGCCACCCAGACGCGCACAGCGATGCGCGAATCGTGATGCTGATCGATGATGAGCCGGCGCAGTCGCGCCTGATCACCGCGATTGCCGCTCGCGATGGCTGGCGCACCATTGTCGCCGCCGATGCCGAAACCGCGATTGCGATGCTCGGCACGCGCGAAGGGATGCAGCTGTCGGCAATCCTGCTCGATCAATGGGTGCCGGGCGATGATGCCTGCAAACTGATCGCCGAATTGAAATCGCGCCGCCCCGCGCTGCCGATCCTGATGCTCACAACCAGCGCATCACCGCTGCTCGCGGTTGAGGCGATGCGCGCCGGGGCCAGCGATTATCTGGTCAAGCCGGTCGCTCCCGATCGGTTGATGGAGGCGCTGCGCAGCGTTACCACCCGCGAAACGGCGCGCGATGAACTCGCCCCGCTGACGGAGAAAATGTCCGCCAGCCTCGATTTCGATGCGATGATCGGCACCGCCCCGCAATTCCGCACTGCGCTGGCACAGGCGGCCAAGGCCGCGCGCGGCCACGGCCATGTGTTGATCGAAGGCGAAACCGGCACCGGCAAGGAAATGCTGATGCGCGCGATGCACGCCGCCAGCCCGCGTTCCAAGGAGCCGCTGCGGATCATCAACCTCGCCAGCATTCCGCCCGGATCGATCGAATCGGTATTGTTCGGGCATGAACCCGGATCGTTTCCCGGCGCGTTTGATCGCCAGATCGGCGCATTCCAGCATTGCGACGGCGGCACGCTGGTGCTCGACGAAATCGACCGCCTGACCCCGGCGCTGCAACAGCGGCTGGGCGATGCGCTGGACAGCGGGATCATCCGTCCGGTTGGCGCGAGCTATGGCTTCCGGGTCGATGTGCGGCTGCTGGTGACCAGCAATGTCGGGCTCGACCGGATTGTAGGTGCCAGCCAGTTCGATGCCGGACTCGCGGCGAAGTTGGGGAGCACCCGGATCGTGCTGCCGCCCCTGCGCGAACGCGTGGGCGATATTCCCGCGCTGACCCGCCATTTCCTCGCCCGGATTGGCGAACAACCCGGGCTGAACCATCTGTCCGTATCCGATAGCGCCTTGGCGTTGCTCGCCGCCTATGACTGGCCGGGCAATGTCCGCCAGCTGCAATCGGTGTTGTTCCGCGCCGCGGTCTATTGCGAAGACAACTCGCTCACCGCGGACAGTTTCCCGCAATTGTCCGAAATGCTGGGCGAACAAGGCAGCGTCACGGTGGCGAGCGCGCATGAAGGGGTGGGCATCATGCTCTACACCCCCGACGGCAACCTGCGCCCGCTGGAGGATATCGAGGCTGACGTCATCCGCCTCGCCATCGGCCATTATCGCGGCCGCATGACCGAAGTGGCGCGGCGGCTGGGGATCGGGCGCTCGACGCTCTATCGCAAGCTTTCCGATCTCGGGATTGATAACGCGGCCTAATTTTCGGGTGAATAACCCGTTGACCCAGATTGAGATAGCGAATGTCGGTGTTATCTTGCCGTATGAGCAAGGCCACACCAACCTATCAGCAAAGGCTATTTTCGGATGAGCAGCTCGGATTGCGCTCTCATGACGAGATAGTTCGCTGGGTAGATCAGCGGACTAAGTTTGGGATTGGAACGCTTTTGCGAGCGCTTCAGGTTCCGCATGTCGAGGACGAAGATGGAGCCTGTCGGGCTTGGGGAAGTGATTACATAGATCTCGACGATTTTCAGTATTCGGATGATCGGTCCGCCTGCCGTATGATCCGGCTTCTTTTGAGGGATACCAAACCGAAGTATCCCCGAGCGCCAAAAGTTATCGTAAACCCACCGAAATGGGAACTCCCGGTTCGTGGGCCGCGTGGAGGCGTCATAGGTTTTTTCGATCTCGCGTTCTCGGTCAAAATCTTCCAGCCGTGCCTAGATATCAAGACGGTTAATGAACTTCCAATAACCAAGGATTCGCTCACGGATCGTCTCGACAAATTATTCGGCAAATATTCATCTGGAATTTGGGCTGATCACAGGATCGCGGTCGAGGACTACAAGGAATGGAGCCAGTGCCCGTATGAAATCTCTGACTTGCTGGCGATCATAAGGCACCGTTACGGAACAATCGGCATAAAGGATTTTAGCTGGGGGCAGTACGACTCTTTGGCTGAGACCCATGATGTGTACGTCGAAGCAAAAACAGAGGTGAGAAGCGCGGGAGAGTTACTGCGACAAATGAACCTCTATCGGGCTCATACGCCAAGTAGAGGCAATAAGTTTCTGGTAGTAGCTCCACGGGATAAGGTGCCGACCGAACTAGAAGAAATTCTCAATGAGCAGGGAATTTATTTCTTAGCATACCAGTCAAATTAGTCGGGATCAAAGTGGCTTATATAGAGGCGGACATGACGAGTGCCTACTGCTTCACCGGGCGCAGCGCGCTCGTCACCGGGGCAGCTTCGGGGATCGGTGCGGCTGCGGCAAAGGCGCTTGCGGCGCGCGGTGCGGCGCGGCTGTTTCTGGTCGATATTGATGGCGCGGGGCTGGATGCGCTCGATTTACCGGGCGAAGTTCACCGCATTGTCGGCAGCGTCGCGGATGAGGCGCTTTGGCAGGCGTTAGACCCCCGCTTGGCCGGGCTAGACCATGCCTTGGTCAATGCTGGGATCGGGTCTGGCGGGCCGATTGCGTCAATTTCGCTGGCCGAATGGCGCCG
The DNA here is from genome assembly GCA_002842735.1 of Alphaproteobacteria bacterium HGW-Alphaproteobacteria-7. Lineage (GTDB taxonomy): Bacteria > Pseudomonadota > Alphaproteobacteria > Sphingomonadales > Sphingomonadaceae > Erythrobacter. Next base: position 130,994 of record PHEB01000001.1, read on the forward strand.
GGTGATGGCGGTCAATCTGGACGGTGCGTTCATGACTTTGGCGAGTTCGCTGCGGGCAATGGAACAACGCGGCGGCAGCGTGGTGGTGGTCGCCTCAGTCACCGGGATCAAGCCGGTGCCGGGCATCGGCCCTTACGGCGTATCCAAGGCAGCAGTTGCTCACATGGCCCGTATTGCCGCTGCCGAAAATGCCAAACAAGGCATCCGTGTCAATGCGATAGCCCCCGGCGGGGTGGACACTGCGATCTGGGAAAGCGGCGCAGATTTTACAGCTTTGGTCGCAGCAATTGGCCGCGAGGCGACGATCAAGGCAATGGCCAAGACCACGCCGCTGGGCCGGTTTGCCACCTCAGAAGAAATGGCCGACAGCATCCTTTACCTGCTCAGCGATGCTGCTTCCAACATTACCGGCCACGTGATGGTGTCGGACGGCGGCTTTACTCTCTGATTTTTATGCAGTTTTTCTTATCATCCCAACAGGGAGGAAAATGTTTCACGTGAAACATTAGTAGAACATCACAATGTAACGCCCGTGTCGACCGGAGTGTTACAGTCGCCCCGCATGAGGATGTGCCAGGGGTTGGAAAGGCCGTCTCAGTGCAGCGGGAGCTGGCTAAAATCCGTCAGCCCGACATCGCGCAAACCGCGCCACACATTGCGCGCCTGCACCGTTTCGGACACATCGTGGACACGCAGGATGTGCACGCCGGCCTCCATCCCCCTCACCGCCATTGCGAGCGACCCGGCGAGCCGCTGATCGGCAGGCTCCTCAGCCGACAGCGCGCCAATCATCCGCTTGCGGCTCGCCCCCAGCATAACCGGGCTGCCCAACGCGTGGAACAACGGCAAGGCGTTGATCAGCGCAAGGTTATCCGCCAGCGACTTGCCGAAACCGATGCCCGGATCGACGATGATACGGTCTTCGGCAATGCCCGCCGCGATGGCGCGCGCGCGCGCTGCTTTGAGGAAGTCGAACACCTCGCTAACCACGTCAGCATATTGCCCGCCCGCGTGCAGATCCTCGCCCGCACCCGGCGCGTGCATCAAAACCACCGGGCAACCGCGCGCCGCAACCAGATCGATGCTGCGCGGATCATATCGCAGAGCCGAGACATCATTGACCATATGCGCGCCCGCCGTCAGCGCCGCTTCGAGCACGCCTGCGCGCCGGGTGTCGACGCTGATTGCGGCTCCCATTGCCGCGCAATATTCGACAGCAGGGATCACCCGGCGGATTTCCTCATCCTCAAACGTCGCCGCAGCGCCGGGGCGGGTGCTTTCGCCGCCAATGTCGATGATCGCAGCCCCAGCCTCCAGCATCGCGGCGGCATGGGTGCGGCCGGCCTGCGCATCATCATGCGCTCCGCCATCGGAGAAACTGTCGGGCGTGACGTTGAGGATGCCCATGATCTGCGGCTGATCGAGCCGGATCGTGCGCGCACCCAATTGCAGCGGAGGGTGTGCCTTCCTGAGGTTCGCCCACTGCAATGCTGCATCAGCGGCCACCGCATCAGGCAGTCTGGCCAGCGCCCGCTCCACCGTGGCTGCGGTGCAGATGATCCGGTCAGCCACCACCCCATCGCGGCGCAGCACCAGCGCAAATTCGCGGGCATAGGCCATGCTGCCGCCCAGCCGCACGGCGTCCCCCTCCACCGCCTGCGGGCCGGGGACGAGCGTGAGCGGGTGGAGATAGGCGGTGGCGGTCATGCTGCCTCCCCCTCGGCAAATCCTGCAGGAATGAACACATGGAACACGGTCCAGTGGCGGGAATCGCAGGGCGTTTGGAGCGGCTTGGTCATGCCCAGCGGCTTAGCGGGTAGGAGCCGTGAACGATAGGATTGCGAGTCGATTATCGCCATCCGTGCTCTGCTTCGTCATCATATTCCGCCATTCTCGCGTTGGTAGCGGATCAGTTTTCAAAGTGACCCACTACCGATTCAACGACAGAACCAAGAAGCCCATAATATTGGCGATTTTAGCCGTCGTTATTCCACTAACATTTGCGCCTGCGTGAACCGGTCAACGATCACTATAGTACTGACTAGGAGGCCATCGCTGTCGTCTCGCGTTGCACAGCGTTGGCAACCCGGTTGTCGATAAATTCGCTCAGCGCCCTCTTGGCTCGCGAGCGATGGCGCGCATCTTCTGGACAAACTCAATGTCGCCCCTATCTAGCGCGAGCGTTTCGAGGCTTTGCCCCTTTGGCGTCTTATGCAGGATATTAGCACCTGCATTGTGCAACATACGCAGCAGGTCTAGGGTCGGCTCGTATTTGCGATCGCGGTCGGGATATTGGAGATAATTCGCGACACCGAATCCGTTGGCGTCGATCAGGCTCGCATTCGCGCCTTTTTCGAGCAGGAACTCGACCGTGTTGAAACGCCGCATGCTCACTTCGCCGACATAGTCCACCGCCTGCATCAGGGGCGTCGAACCCTGATAGAAGGGCTCGCCGAATGTGTGATGCTGAGCCGGGCGGGTGCGCGTGTCCCTCACATCGATATCCGCTCCTGCAGCCAGCAGGTAGTTCATCGTGTTCGTCACAGACTGCGCGTATTCGGCCAAGTTTTCATGACTCGTGTCGGTTCTGCGTCTCGCACAATAGTGAAGCGCGCTCGCACCATCTTTATCGGTGAAATTCACCTTGACGCCCTGTTGGGTCAGCAAGCGGGCGTTGTTCTCCCCCATAGAGCGCCCCCAGCAGACATAAGAGATCGGGCGCCGAGCATTGTCGAATTGCTCGTCGAGGTCGAAACCAGCGCTGATCAACGTCTGAACAACGTCTTGGCCGGGCGTGCAGTCACCTCTGTCGAAATCGCAGTTACCACTTCCATATAGGTAGAAAACGAGGCTGTGTCCGGTCGAGAGGTCTTTGGCATCGACGAGGCCTTCGTTGAGGTAGAACATCGCATCTTCGAGATTGCCCTGCCGCATGGCCGAGACGAACTGTCTCTCTACCGCAGACAGGCGCTCGCTGCGCGGGGCCTTTTGCGGCTCGACCTCAGCCAGCGAAACTTGTTTGGAAGACTGTCCGGTCACATCGGCCAGAACTTTGGTTTCCGCCTCTTCCGCATTGTTCGAACAGGCCACTAGGTTAAGGAAAACGCCAGCGACGAATAACGACACAGTGACCCGCAAGGAACCCTCCGATATTATCCCGTTCGAAATACTCGATTTTTCTGTATTTGCAATTGATTTCTATCTCTTCACTTCAACAAACGCGAACATCCACTGCAATCAGGCGTAGATCAATCCTCGTTCGCCAGCAGATAAAGCTGCCGCGCGGCGTCGATCGGCTGCACATCCGCGCCGGCATCATAATGCCAGAACGACCAGCCGTTGCAGCTTGGCGCGGCTTGCAATTCCTTGCCCAGCCCGTGGATCGAGCCGGTTTTGCCATCACATTCCAACGAGCCATCGGCGCGCACGGTGGCGATCCAGCGGCGTTTTTTGTCGAACACCTGCGTGCCCGGCGGGATCAGGCCGGTTTCGACCACCGCGCCGAACGCCACCTTGGGCGCGGTGCGTGCGCTTTGCATGGTGGTGAGCGCGCTTTCATCGAGCGGCAGTTCCTTGGCTATCCGTTTTTCAGCGACATCGCGGTAAAAATCCTCACGCTCGCAGCCGATCCATTCACGCCCAAGTCGCTTGGCCACCGCTCCAGTGGTGCCGGTGCCGAAAAACGGATCGAGCACCACGTCGCCCTTTTCCGTCGTCGCCAACAGCACGCGATAGAGCAGCGCCTCGGGCTTTTGCGTCGGGTGCGCTTTCTTGCCGCCTTCCTTAAGCCGTTCGCCCCCGCCGCAGATCGGCATCACCCAGTCCGATCGCATCTGCAATTCATCATTGAGCGTCTTCATCGTGCGGTAATTGAACTGATAGCGCGCCTTTTCCCCCATGCTCGCCCAGATCAGCGTTTCATGCGCGTTGGTGAAGCGGGTGCCGCGGAAATTGGGCATCGGATTGGCCTTGCGCCAGACGATGTCGTTGAGAATCCAGAACCCGAGATCCTGCAAAATCGCCCCGACGCGGAAGATGTTGTGATAAGAACCGATCACCCACAATGCGCCATCGGGTTTCAGCACCCGGCGCGCTTCGGTCAGCCATTCGCGGGTGAAGGTGTCGTAAGCGCGGAAGCTGTCGAACTGATCCCAGTGATCGGTCACGGCATCGACATGGCTGCCGTCCGGACGGTTGAGATCGCCGCCAAGCTGCAAGTTGTATGGCGGATCGGCGAACACCAGATCAACGCTGTTGGTGGGGAGCGAGCGCATCGCTTCGATGCAGTCCCCGGGCAGGATACGGCCCAGCGGCAGATCGAGCGCAGGCGTGATTTTTGGCGCTTTTACAGCGTGTTTTTCCTGCAACTTCGTCTTTTCTATAACACCCACCAGATCAGCCCCGCTTGATTTGCTTGCAACTTATCCACAGGCATGAGTCTTTGAGGAGTCCGCGTCAAGCGCCTAATTATGCGCGCATTATGGTTAACGCTGCATCAACGCAGCGGAACGAAGCAAGACCGGCACAAGATGTTGAGTCCCGCGCCGCGCAAGGGACTCGATATGCAGCGGTGTGGCCCGCAGGACTCACCTGCTACGCCATCAACCGTGCAAAATTCCGATCAGATCAACGTCAGCTGCGCAACCGGGGCAAAGCTGCGGCGGTGTAGCGAGGTCGGGCCGTGGCGGCGCAGCGCCTCCATGTGTTCGGCCGTGCCGTAACCCTTGTTGCGCTCCCACCCGTATTGCGGGTGCGCAGCTGCGGCCTCCACCATCAACCGGTCGCGCCATTCCTTGGCGATGATCGACGCGGCAGAGATCGCCGGTTCGATCCCGTCTCCGCCAACGATGGCGCGCGCGGGCCAGCCCCATTCGGCGCAGCGACCGGAAGGGGTCATATTGCCATCGATCAGCACTTCGCGCACCGGCGCGGGAATCGCGGCAGTCAGGCGAGCCACCGCGCGGGTCATCGCCTCCATCGTCGCGATGAAGATATTGAGCCGGTCGATCTCGTCAGGCTCCACCACCGCCACTGCCCAGCCGCAGCTTGCGCGAATAGCCGTTTCCAGCCGCGCACGGCGGGCGGGCGAAAGCTGCTTGGAATCATCGAGCCCAGTGGGTATCTCAACCCCAAGCACAACCGCCGCGGCCACCACCGGCCCGGCCAACGGCCCGCGCCCGGCCTCGTCAACCCCGATGACAAGGCCGCCGTTTGTAACCGTGAAACCCGGAGTGACCCCAAACATGGCCCGTTCTTTCCCTCTGACCGCCGCACTTTCCCTACCCGCGTTGATGCTGGCAAGCTGTGGCGCTGAAAAACTTGGGGCCGAAACCGGGGAAACCGCCGGATCGGCAGCCGATGGCGCTCCGTTTGTCATCAGCGAAGTGGCGACGTTTGAGGAACCCTGGGCGATTGAATTTGCGCCGGGCACCACGGTTCTGTTCGTCACTGAAAAGGCGGGCACGGTGAAGTTTATCGACACGGCAACGGGAACCATCGGCACGGTCAGCGGCGTTCCCGAAGTGGCCTATGGAGGGCAAGGCGGATTGGGCGACATCGCCTTCCTGCCCGCCGAAGCCTCAGACGTTCTGGGGCAGCGCACAATCTATCTCAGCTGGGCCGAGGCGGGCGCGGATGACACGCGCGGGGCGGCGGTTGGCAAGGGGACACTGGTGTGCGCCAGCACCGAGACTTGCACCATCGAAGGCCTCAGCGTCATCTGGCGGCAAGCCCCCAAGGTGACCGGGCGCGGGCATTATTCGCACCGCATCAGCGTGTCGCCCGATGGTCAGCACCTTTATATCGCCAGCGGCGAACGTCAGAAGATGGAGCCTGCGCAGGACACATCGAACACGCTCGGCACGATCGTCCGGCTCAATCTGGATGGCACACCGGCGGCGGGCAATCCGATGGCGGATCAGGGCGGCGTGACAGCGGAAATCTGGTCTTACGGGCACCGCAACATTCTGGGGATGGATTGGGACGCGCAAGGGCGCCTGTGGGAAGTCGAACACGGCCCGGCGGGCGGGGATGAACTCAACCTCGTCCAGCGCGGTGCCAATTATGGCTGGCCGGTGCGTTCCTATGGCGAACATTACAACGGCGGCGCAATTCCTGATCACAGCGCCGATGATGGCTTCGCCAAGCCCGCGATGTTCTGGAATCCGGTGATCGCGCCGGGCGATATGCTGATTTATGACGGCACAATGTTCGACAACTGGCAGGGACGCGCGCTGATTGTGGGGCTTGGTTCGCAGGCTTTGGTCGAGGTCGCTATCGAAGGTGACAGTGCGAGCGAGGTCAGCCGCCATGAATTCGACCGTCGGCTACGCTCGCTTGCGCAAGGGCCAGACGGCGCGCTGTGGATCGCCGAGGATGGCAAGGGCGCGCGGGTGTTGAAGCTTTCCCCGCAATGACAACGGCTGCCACTGCCCCCACCACCGCAACGCTGATCCCGCTGGAGGCGGTTGATCCCGCCATGATCGAGGCGGTGCTTGACCGCGCGTTCGGCGCGGATCGTCACGCGCGCACGGCCTACCGCATCCGCGAAGGCATGGATTGGCTGCCGGGTCTGAGCCTGGCGGCGCTGGATGAAGACGATCTGCTGGTCGCCACGATTCAATGCTGGCCCATCGCGCTCCAGACGCGGCAGGGGCCGGTGCCGTTGGTGATGGTCGGGCCGGTGGCGGTGGTGCCCGAACGGCAGGGCGAAGGCTTTGGCGTCGGCTTGATGAGCGCGATGATCGCTGAAGATGCGCGGCTGGCGGCAGGCGGGCAGGCGCTGGCGCAGGTGTTGATCGGCGATGCCGAATACTATGGGCGCTGGGGCTTTTCCGCGGCAATGACAGGCGGCTGGCGCTGCCCCGGCCCCTATGAACCGCATCGGCTGCTGGCACGCGGTGCGGGTTTGGCGGCAATGCCGGCCGAAGGAATGCTGGGCCCGTGGGAATAATAAGAAGGAGCAGCTTAGCCCCTTCACCTTGCGCAAAGCTTCTGGCATCGCTCTAATCGAACCATGCCCTATGAACCGCCCCCCTATCTCGCCGAACTGACGCTGGCCGAAATCGCCGATCTGGTGGCGCAGCGCAAATTGCCGCCGCTCGAAGGCTGGGCACCGCAGCAATCGGGCGACAGCGCGATGCGGATCGCGGCCGACGGCACCTGGTATCACGAAGGCAGCCCGATCCGGCGTGAAGCGATGGTGCGCGCCTTTGCCGGGCTGCTCAAACGCGACGACAGCGGCCAGCACTGGCTGATCACCCCGTTCGAGAGACTTAGCATCGCAGTTGATGACGCCGCCTTCATCGCGGTCGATTGCGTGCGCGCCGATGATGCGCTGGTGTTCCGGCTCAACACCGATGACATCGTGATTGCCGGGCCGGATCACCCCTTGCGCGCAGCAGGCGATGCCGATGCCCCGGCGCTCTACCTCGATGTCAGGCGTGGGTGCGAGGCGCGATTGAACCGCTCAACTTACGCGCAACTGGCCGAAATTGCGCTGGCCGAAGGGGCCGAGGACAATAGCTGGCAAGTCACCAGCAAAGGTCAGGCGTTTTCGCTGCTGCCATGATGCCATCCCCCGCCGCCAGCATTTACGACCCGCTTGCTCAGGCATTTACCGAAGGCCACCGCACGCCCATCCCCGATCTGCTCAGCGACGCGCATTTCGCACAGGGTGGCCGCACCACGCCTGCCGCCGTGCTGATTGCGGTGACCGATGCGGCGCATGATCCGCAGGTTATCCTGACCCAGCGCCCGCGCGCGATGCGCGAACATCCGGGGCAGGTCGCCTTTCCGGGCGGTAAGATCGATCCGGGTGAGGACGCCATCACCGCCGCCTTGCGCGAGGCCGAGGAGGAACTCGCTATGCCGCGCGATGCGGTTCGAGTGATCGGAACCAGCGATGTCTATCATACTGGCACCGGCTTTCTGGTGACGCCGGTGGTCGGCGTGGTGCCACCGGGGCTGTGCCTCACCCCCAACCCTTCGGAGGTGGAAGCATGGTTCGAAGCCCCGCTCGGCCTGCTGCTCGATCCGGAAAGCTGGACGACGAACGAGGTGTTCTGGCGCGGCGCAACCCGGCGTTACCTCGAACTGGAATGGCAAGGTTTCCGCATCTGGGGCGTGACCGCGGCGATCATCGCCAACCTTTCGCGCCGGATCGCGATAAAGGCGCTGCGCGATGCGGCGTGATCTCACCCAAGCCGAATGGCCGCACCGCGCTGGCCTTGCCGCGCTGACAGCGGCGCTGGGCGCGGCGAATATCCGCTGGGTCGGCGGCGCGGTGCGCGATGGCTTGCTGGGCGTAGAGGTGCATGATGTCGATTGCGCCACCGTGCTGATGCCCGCCGAGGTGATCGACCGCTGCGCCCGCGCGGGCATTCGCACCGTTCCCACCGGGATCGAACATGGCACGGTCACCGCGATCCTTGCCGATGGCCCGGTCGAAATCACCACCTTGCGCCGCGATGTTGCCACCGATGGCAGGCGCGCCACCATCGCCTTTGCCCGCGATTGGGCAGAGGATGCCGCGCGGCGCGATTTCACCATCAACGCGCTCTATGCCCATCCTGAAACGCTGGAAATTGCCGATTATTTCGGCGGGCTGGATGATCTGGCGGCGCACCGCGTCCGGTTCATCGGCGATGCGCGCGAACGGATAGCCGAGGATCACTTGCGGATTCTACGCTATTACCGCTTTCAGGCGCGCTTTGGCGCAGCATTGGACACCGAGGCGGAGGCTGCCTGCGCAGACCTCGCTCACACTCTGAAAGGGTTGAGCCGGGAACGGGTGGCGGCGGAATTGCTGACATTGCTGGCCCTACCCGATCCGCACGCCACGCTGGAACGGATGCGCGCGCACGGCGTGCTCGGCGTGATCCTGCCCGAAGCTTGCGCCGCGCAGCTTGCCGCGCTTGCCCGGTTGATCGCGCAGGAGAGCGCGCAAGGGGTCGCCCCCGATCCGGTGCGGCGGTTGGCAGCCCTGCTCCCCCCTTCGCCCGATGTCGCCGAGACGGTCGCCGCGCGGCTGCGGCTGTCCAAAACGCAGCGCGCGCGGTTGATTGGCGCGGCTGAACGCGTGGCAGACGACGCCGCCAACCCCCGCGCGCTTGCCTATCGTGTCACAGTGCCGTCGGCGGTTGACCGGTTGCTGCTGCTGGGCGGCGATGCGCGCGCGCTGATTGGCTGGACGCCGCCGGTCTTCCCGCTGAAAGGCGGCACGATTGTCGCACGCGGAGTTACCGCTGGCCCGGCGGTTGCGCGTGTGCTGCAAGCGGTGGAGCAACGCTGGGTCGCTGAAGGTTTTCCCGATCCTGCACGGATCGAAACCCTGCTCAACGAGGAATTGGCAAAGACCGCGACGTGACCTGCCCGACGGGATGAACCGAGACTAAAGAACGGCGGGCTGCATTCAAGGGCGGCGCCTTGCGGTTGTCACCCACGTCGGGCCCGGGCTAGGAATGGGTCACGGGTCAATGCACCGCATTCGCAACCGCGACGGCAGCAGCATTTTAATTGACCTCGGCCACACTCTCTGGCCTCTCGCTGCGGCCAACCCGGTCGCTGGGATCCTCCGTATCCCGCAGAGCTTGTCGTCCCGTTCGGCAATCCTCCGGCAACGTGTAACAATGGAGTATATCAATGAAATCTGTTAAACTGGCGCTGATTGCCGCCGTGTTTGCTGCGACCCCCACAGTGGCTTTCGCACAGGACGTGGGCGCGACAATCTACGGGAATGATGGAAACCCGATCGGCACGGTCGAACAGAAGACCGAACAGGTGGTCGTGATCAACACCGGCAAGCACAAGGCCCCGATTCCCGCCAATCTGTTGTTCGAAAACGATAAGGGTCACGCCGTCAACGCTACCACAGCACAGATTGATGCGATGATGGATCAACAGCTCGCTGCTGCTGCGGCCAAGCGTGATGCGGCGCTGGTCACTGGCGCAGCAGTGGTATCGGTCAACGGCAATCCGGCAGGCAAGCTGGGCGAGGTTGATCTGGCCGCCGATGAAATCACGCTGGAAAGCCCCGACGGGCCGATCTTGCTCAAGAAAGAATATTTTATCGTCGATAACGATGGCCAGCTCAAGGCGCTGGTTACGCGTGATCAGATCGCCAACGCTGCCGCTAGCCGCAAGGCGGGCGGATAACCTTACCGACCGCTCCCTCACAAGGGTCGTAATCGGGCTGCGGGTGCTGCAATCGCATCCGCAGCCCTTTCAGCGTCAGTCAAACCGGCCCGACTTGGGGAAGCCCTGCGGCGGCATTCGCCCGGCGGCCCCGCGCGCCACCTTCCACATGCGGATTTCGGTTTCGGTGCGGGTGCGTTCGCCCGATCCGCCCATCTGCCAGCTGAGGCCATCGCCCAGCACAAAGGTGATCGCGTCGGACAACCCGCCGTCGCGGTAGCGCTGCAATTGCACCCCCTGCCCGCGCGCCATCACCGGCAGTTCTTCAAGGTTGAACACCACCAGCTTGCGGTTGTCCCCGACGCAGGCGACATGATCGTGGGTGGGCGCAATCTCGCGGATCACCCGCAGCGCAGCGCCATCTTTCAGGTTCACCACCTGCCGCCCTTTGCGTGTTTCGGCCAGCAGATCATCCATCGCCGCCACAAAGCCCTTGCCGTGGCTTGAGGCGAGCAGCAACCGCCCGCCCGGGCGGTGCACCATCATCGCAGTGATCGCGGCTTCGCTTTCAAGGTCGACCATGGTGCGCACCGGTTCGCCGAACCCGCGCGCGCCGGGAAGCTTGTCGCACCCCAGCGTATAGAACCGCCCGTCGGATGCAGCCAACAACAGCTTATCAGTCGTCTGCGCATGGAGGATGAAGGCGAGGCTGTCGCCCTCCTTGTATTTGAATTCCTGATCCAGCGGCACGTGGCCGCTCGCCGCGCGGATCCAGCCTTTCTGGCTGAGGATCACCGTGACCGGGGCCTTTTCAATCATCGCATCCATGCTGAATTCGACCGCAGGCGCGGCTTCGGCAATCAGCGTGCGGCGCGCGCCGAGCGCGGTATCCTCGGCGTATTCCTTGCGCAGCGCCTTGAGATCGCGTTTCAGCCGGGTGCGCTGTTTCGCGGGGCTTTCCAGCAGCGCCTGCAATTCCGCCTCTTCGGCCAGCAGCGTGTCCTGTTCCTTGCGCAGCTCCATTTCCTCCAGCTTGCGCAAAGACCGCAGCCGCATATTGAGGATCGCTTCGGCCTGCCGGTCGGTAAGGTCGAATTCGGCCATCATCAGCGGCTTGGGCTCATCCTCGGTGCGGATGATTTCGATCACCCGGTCAAGGTTGAGGAAGGCGATGATGTAACCGCGCACCAGTTCCAGCCGCGATGCGATCTTGTCCAGCCGATGCTGCGCGCGGCGTTGCAGGATGTCTATCTGCGCCGCCGTCCAGCTGCCCAGCAGTTCCTTCAGCCCCATCACCATCGGGGTGCGCCCCAAACCGGGCTGCGCATCGAGCACGTTCAGATTGAGGCTGAACCGGGTTTCCAGATCGGTCAGCTTGAACAGGCTTTCTTTCAGCAGTTCAGGATCGACATTGCGGCTTTTGGGGGTGAGCACGATGCGGATCGCGGTATCGCTTTCATCGCGCACGTCTTCCAGAATCGGCAGTTTGCGATCACCGATCAGCGCGGCGATCTGTTCGATCAGCTTGCCCTTGGGCACCTGATAGGGGATTTCCGAGATAACAAGCTGCCACTGCCCGCCGCCCAGCCGTTCGATCCCGGCGGCGATATCATCGGCGTCCTTGGCCTCTGGCGCGTGGAACTTGCCGCGCAGGCGGAAACTGCCGCGTCCGGTGCGATAGGCCTCGGCAATGCTGGCCGCGCTGTCGACCACCTGCCCGCCGGTAGCAAAATCGGGGCCATGGAACAGTTCCATCAGCCGCGCATGTTCCACGTGGGGATTGTCGATCAGTTCCAGCGTCGCGTCGATCACTTCTGCAACATTGTGGCTGGGAATGCTGGTCGCCATGCCGACCGCGATCCCGCTTGACCCATTGGCGAGCAGGTTGGGGAACAGGCCGGGGAAAATTTCCGGCTCGACCTCTTCACCGTTGTAAGTCGGCAGAAAATCGACCGTGCCTTCATCCAGCCCCGCCATCAGCGCCAGCGCGGTCTTGGTCAGCCGCGCTTCGGTATAGCGATAGGCGGCGGCGTTATCGCCATCGACATTGCCGAAGTTGCCCTGGCCTTCAACCAGCGGATAACGCAGCGCAAAATCCTGCGCCAGCCGCACCATCGCGTCATAAACCGAGGCATCGCCATGCGGGTGATACTTGCCGATCACATCGCCGACCACGCGCGCCGATTTCTTGAACGCTGAGGATGGATCAAGCTTCAACTGCCGCATCGCCCACAGCAATCGGCGGTGCACCGGCTTCAACCCGTCGCGCAGATCGGGGAGCGAGCGCGCGGTGATGGTGGACAGTGCATAAACGAGGTAGCGTTCGGACAGCGCAGCATCGAACGGCGCATCGACGATCGCATCAAACGGGTCTTCTGGCGGGGTGGTAACAGTGTCGGACATGGCCCCCCTCTAGCAATCCGCCGCACCGCGAGGGAGAGGGGTTTCCACAGGCTTGAGCTCTTATGCTGCCAGCGCGCTAAGATGCTGTCGCATCACGCGCTGGAAATGCTCAAGCGCCGCACGGGCTTAACCAAAGTTCGATGAGGCAAAGCCCATCGAACTTTGGTATTACATCCGCCGCAGATCATTGCTTTCGGACGGCACGCTGACGGTCAGTCCGTCCATCTCGGCCGTCAGTTCGATCTGGCATGACAGGCGCGACGTGCGCCGCGCTCCGGCGGCGAAATCGAGCATGTCTTCCTCCTCATCGGCGGCGGGGGGCAGGCGGTCGAACCATTCGGCAGCGACGATCACGTGGCACGTTGAACAGGCCATCTGCCCTTCGCAGGTACCCTCCAGCGGCAGCCCCGCCGCCTGGCCGACGCGCAGCAGATTGTCGCCCGCTTCGCACGCCGTTTCCACCCGCTTGCCATGGGGGTCGACAAAGGTGATGGTGATGCTCACAGGCCTTGCTCCTTGGCGGCAGAGAGGATCGCGCTGGCGGCGACCTCGATGTCCTGCGCCGCGGTATAGCGGCCAAATCCCAGCCGAATAGAGGACTTTGCCTGCCCGTCAGTCAGCCCGATCGCCTTCAACACATGGCTCGGCCGGCCCGATCCGCTGGCGCAGGCGCTGCCTGCCGAGAACATCACATTGCGGCAATCTGAGATCAAGCGGGCGACGTCGAGGCCGTCTAATCGCACATTGAGATTGCCGGGCCAGCGGTGGTCGACGCTGCCGTTGACCTCCCATCCCGCAAAGGCATCGCGGGCAATGTTCGCCAAATGTTTCACGTGAAACATTTGCGCTTCGATCCCCTCTGCCGCCACCTGCGCCGCCGCGCCGAACCCGGCGCAAAGCGCGGGCGAGAGGGTGCCTGAACGAAGGCTAGCCTCCTGTCCGCCGCCCCACAGCAGGGGTGCGGGGCGCGGCGCATCTGCGGCGATCCACAAGGCACCAATCCCCTTTGGCCCGTGAATCTTGTGCGCCGATACCGCGATGTAGTCGGGCCTAAAGGGGGTCAAGGCGAGCCTACCGATAGCCTGGACGGCATCAACCAGAACCCGCGCTCCGGCAGCGTGAGCGATAGTGATGGCCTCGGCCAGCGGATGGATCACGCCGATTTCATTATTGACCGCCATCACCGCGACAAGCCCGGTTGCAGGCGTGATCGCGGCCTTCAGCGCGTCAAGATCGGCGCGGCCATCGGGCAGGACGGGGAGCACGGTGAAGCGCCGCCCCTGCGCCTCCACCACCCGCGCGCAATCGAGCACTGCTGCATGCTCGGCGGCGAAGGTGATGACATCGCCCGGCGTGCCTTGCAGCACCATATTGAGCGCTTCGGTTGCGCCGGAGGTAAAGATCACTTTCCCATCATCGGGCAGCAAAGCCGCGACCCGACCCCGCGCCGCCTCCACCGCCGCCGCCGCCATGCGGCCCATGCGGTGGGCGGAATGCGGGTTGCCGAAGGTGTCGCTGTCCGGCCCGCCGAGCCAGCGCAGCATCGCCTCACGCGCCTCGGGGGCGAGCGGCGTGGTGGCTTGGTAATCGAGGTAGATCATCGGTTCACGCCCCCACCCTCGTCATTGCGAGGAGCGAAGCAACGCGGCAATCCAGAGCGTATCGCGAGACACTCTGGATTGCTTCGCTGCGCTCGCAATGACGAACTAGCATAGCGAAGCCCAAGCATCGGCAAACCGCTCCAAGTCCTCGGGCGTGGTGTTCCACCCCAAACTCACCCGGATGGTGCGCGCGGCCACATCATCCGCCACGCCAAAGGCATCAAGCACCCGGCTTTTCTTGAGCGTGCCCGAAGAACACGCGCTCCCCGCCGACACGGCAAAGCCCATGGCGTCGAGCCGGATCAGCAATGCCTGCGAGCTGATCGTGGGGTGGGCGACCGAGATAATATGGGAGCATTGAAAGCCCGGTGCGATCACCTCACCATGACGGAAAAGCGCGTTCTTCAAGTCGAAATGCTGTTCAACCGTGGTTGCCCAACTATCCAGCCCGCCCGCTTCCAGCGCCGCTGCCATGCCAAGCGCGCCGGGCAGATTCTCGGTGCCCTGACGATAACCGCGTTCATGCCCGCCGCTCGGCTCCAGCAGATTGAAATCGCGCACCAGCAATGCGCCGATCCCGATCGGTCCGCCGAACTTATGTGCGCTGACGACGATCATGTCGGCATCAGGAAGCGTCATCTTTCTGGCACTTTGCGAGCAATCGACGAGCAGTTGCCCTCCACTCTCACGGACCGATTCCGCCAGCTTGCCTTGCAGATATGGCATTAAATTCGTGCCAGTTTCCGAATTGATTTGCTGCACTGCCACCAGAGCGCCAGCGCTGTTTGTGAGCGTATCGGGATCAACTTCGCCGTCAGTAACCGGCACAACCTCCGCATCGGGCGCGGCGCGAAATACCGCGTCATGCTCGACCGCGCTGACAATCCGGCGGTTCACCTTCGCGCGGTTCAGCGCAATCCACAACGCCTCGCTCGCGCCGGAGGTGAAGATCAGCTCCCCGCTCCATTGTAGCGAAGCCTTGATCCGCTCACGCGCATCCTCCAGCAGGTGCCGCGCCTTGCGCCCTTCCGCGTGGGGCGAGGACGGGTTGGCCCACAGCGCAAACCCCTCCTCCATCGCCGCCTTTGCCTCGGGCCGCAGCGGCGATGTGGCCGCGTGGTCGAGATAGATCCGCTCCGGAATGGCTCAGCCCCTACAAAAAATTGCGAATTGCGCGCGCGTCCCTATATAGAGCGCGCTTTCGCGGACGCCACCCGGCGTAGCGCGGCCCCTCGATCAACAAGGTCTGCTCATGCCATCCGTCATCTTCCCCGGCCCCGAAGGCCGTCTTGAAGGCCGTTTCTCCCCCCCGCCGCGCCCGCGTGCGCCCGTGGCGATGATCCTGCACCCGCACCCCGAAGGCGGCGGCACCATGAACGACCGGATCGTGCAGCGGCTTTACAAAACCTTTGCCGATCGCGGCTTTGCCACCCTGCGGTTCAACTTTCGCGGCGTGGGCCGTTCGCAAGGCAGCTTCGATTCCGGCATCGGCGAGCTTTCCGACGCGGCGAGCGCATTGGATTGGGTGCAGTCGATCCACCCTGAGGCACAAAGCACCTGGATCGCGGGCTATTCTTTCGGCGCGCTGATCGGGATGCAATTGCTGATGCGCCGCCCCGAAGTGCGCGGGTTTATCTCGGTCGCGCCGCCCGCCAATATGTATGATTTCAGCTTCCTCGCCCCTTGTCCTGCGAGCGGCATCTTCGTGCAGGGCGCGGCGGATACCGTGGTGCAGCCGATTGCGGTGCAGAAGCTGGTCGACAAGCTGCGCACGCAAAAGCACATCACTATCCACCACGAAGAAATCCCGCGCGCCAACCACTTCTTCGAAAACGAGATCGAGGAATTGATGGGTTCGGTGAACAATTATCTGGATTTCCGGCTCTCGCCCGATTGCCCGATCAAGTGATGCGTTGATGCGGGCGGTGGACGCCGCCCCTACCCTTCCCCGGCGGCCTTGATCTGGGTGATCGGCGCTTCGCCGGTGCTGGTGGGCAGCGTCCAGATCAGCACGTTGAGCACCGCGATCACCGCCAGCACCATCATCAGCGCGGGCTGTTTGATCTGCCCCGTGCGCCGCCACAGCGCGTAGGCCCCGGCCAGCAGTGCCAGCGCGGCGAGCATGACGATGGATAATACGATATCGGTCATACGGAAGAGCCTTCCTGTGAAGCCCGCAGCACGAAATTAGGAGTCGCCATACTTCAACATATCCAGCATATTGAATTGGCAAAGCTTAATGCCACAATGGGAGGGTTATGATGGGTATTTTCAGTTCAATCAAGAATGCGGTCTGGGGTTCAGGCGATGATAAAAAGGCCGAAGCGCCTGCGCCCAAGCCTGTTGCTGCACCCGCTGCACCAGCCGCCCCCGCTGCGCCTGACCCGATCAGCCAGGCCGAAATGGAAGCGCGCATCGCCGCCATGCCCAATGCCGACAAATTCAATTGGCGCACATCAATCGTCGATCTGATGAAGATGGTCGGGCTCGACCCCAGCTTTGCCAATCGCAAGGAATTGGCCGGGGAACTGGGCATGGAAGGATATAGCGGCACCGCCGAAGAAAACATCAATCTGCACCACGCCGTGCTCAACCTGCTGGCAGCCGAGGGCGGCAAGGTAGGCGGCATCCTCAAGGATTGATCCTGCGCGATTGACTCCGCTTGGCCGCCTCGTCAAACCTTGCGCCCATGAGAGAGAACCACGCTGATTTCACCCGCCGCCAAACCCTTGCCGGGTTTGGCGGCGTTTCCGCGCTTGCGCTGCTGCCCGCCTGCGCCGCAACCAGCACCGCGCCCAATAGCGGAGCGCCGGTCGCTGGGCTTGATCCCGATGCCGCGCTCGACAGGATCGCCTACCGGATGCTCGCCCACGAACCGGGCCGCGCTACCGGGCTGGGTGTGGACACCGGCGAATATGCCGCGTGGCGATCAACCTTCGGCACGGCGGGCGAACAAGGGCGCAGCGAATATGCGGCCACGCTCAAGGAACTGGTCGCCGAAGCCCGCGCCTACCCCAAGGATGGCCTGACCAGCGATCAGCAGATCGGGTTTGAGGTCGTCGAAACCGCGTTTTCCAAAGCGCTTGAAGGCATGGCGATGCCCTACGGCGATGTCGCGGTCGGCAGCTGGCGCAATGCGCCCTATGTGGTGATCCAGAATGTGGGCGGCTATATTGATCTGCCGCGGTTCTTCGGTTCGACCCAGCCGTTGAATGCATCCGAAGATGTCGGCCCTTACATGGACCGCCTCGCCGAAGTTCCCGCGATCCTCGACGGAGAGCTTGACCGCATCCGCGCCGCGCGCGCCATGGGCGTGGTGCCGCCGGCCTTCCTGATCGACAAGGCGATCGCCCAGATGGAAGCGAGCATCGCCAGCGCCAGCGATAGCTACGCCGGGCCGCTCACCGCCGCACCGTTCAACATTGGCGACTGGGCCGCACCGCAAGCCGGGCGGATCGTCGCCAACGGGATTGTCCCCGCGCTCGAACGCCAGATTGCCGAACTCAAGGCCCAGCGCGCCGTCGCGAAGGATAGCGCCGGGATGTGGGCGCAGCCGATGGGTGAGGAATATTACAGCTGGGCGGTCGGCGCATCGACCACGACCGCGATGACGCCCGATGAAATCCACCGTCAGGGGCTGGCCGAACTTGACGAAATCCACGGGAAAATGGACCCGATCCTGCGCGAAATCGGCTATACCCAAGGCACCGTGGGTGACCGGATGCGCGCGTTGTCAGACGATCCGCGTTACAAATTTGCCGAGGGCGATCCGGGGCGCGAGGAAATCTTCGCCTTCATCAATGACCGGGTGGCGTGGATCAAATCGCAGATGCCGCGCGCGTTCAACCAACTGGTCGACCCCCCGCTCGAAATCCGCCGCCTGCCGCTCGCTGAAGAACCCGGCGCGCCGGGGGCTTACGGCGGGGCGGGCAGCAAGGATGGCTCGATTCCGGGGCGGTTCTGGATCAACCTCAGAACCACCGATCTGCACCGCAAATATGACTTGGCCGACCTTGCCTTCCACGAATCGATCCCCGGCCACGTGTGGGAAGGCGAGTTTTCCAACCGCCTGCCGCTGATCCGATCGATCCTCGCCTTCAACGCTTTTTCCGAAGGCTGGGCGCTTTATGCCGAACAATTGGCGGATGAGCTGGGCGCTTATGATGAATTCAAGGTCGGGCGGCTGGGCTACCTCCAATCGCTCGCCTTTCGTGCCTGCCGGTTGGTGGTGGATACCGGGCTGCACTCCAAACGCTGGACGCGCGAACAGGGGCGGCAGTTCTTTGTCGAGCGCAACGGCTCCAAGGTCGAAGAAGTGGCGAGCGAGGTTGATCGTTATTGCAGTTGGCCGGGGCAGGCCTGCGGTTACAAGATCGGCCACAGCGAAATCGTGCGCCAACGCGCGCGGGCGCAGGCGGAACTGGGCGGCGCGTATGATTTCAAGGCGTTCAACACCGCCGTGGTGCTGGGCGGCAACGCCCCGCTGAGCGTGGTGGCGAACACGGTGAGCCGCTACATCGCGGGCGCGCGGGGGTGATGCCGAACAAACTCTATTTCGGGGATAATCTCCACGTCCTGCGCGAACATATCGCGGATGCCAGCGTTGATCTGATTTAAAAAAGGCTCGCAGAGACTTCATGGGCGAACCCCTTCCTTATTCCGATTACATCGTTTTCGCCGACGAAAGCGGTGATCATGGGCTGGACAAGATTGACCCCGAATTCCCGATGTTCGCCCTGTCCTTTTGCATGATCGAGAAGGCGGCATACATAAGCAGTGTTGTTCCCGCATTTCAGCAGTTCAAATTCGATTTTTGGGGCCATGACGGGGTGGTTCTTCACGAACATGAGATCCGCAAGAGGAAGGGGCCGTTCACACTTCTGCTCACCAATCCCGATTTGCGTGCCAGTTTTTATGAACGCTTGAATGGGCTGATGGCCGACACACCAATGTCCATCGTCGCGTCAGTGATCGACAAGGTTAAACTCAAGGCCAAATACGCCCAACCTTCGAACCCCTATGAAATCGCGCTTCTTTTCTGCATGGAGCGACTGCTGGGACAGTTGTTGGCAAAAGGGCAGTCGGACCGAACTGTTCACGTGCTTTTCGAGAGCCGCGGCAAACAGGAGGATGCCGACCTCGAACTGGAATTTCGCCGGATTTGCGCGAACCAGCGCAACTGGGGTTGGAAGCAGACCGACTTCACCCAAATCCGGTTTGAGCCTGTTTTCGTGAAGAAAGCCGCTAATGCAACCGGGCTTCAGCTATCAGATCTGACTGCGAGACCGATTGCCCTACACTATCTGCGGCCCGATCAAAGCAATCGCGCCTATGATACGATCTCAACCAAGTTGCGAGCCGTGAAATGCTTCCCCTAATAGCTTACGCCAACGCATAAAAACAAAGGGACCCCAGGTTGTCCCAGAGTCCCTATGCCGACCGGGTAGGTCCCAATCCGGCTTCTGAGATAACATTCTTGCTGCAAATGTCAATGATAGACGGCTGCGGCACCGCCGTTCACGCCGCGCAAAAACTCGGGCGGCAGTGGATCGGGATCGATGTCACCCACCTTGCCATCGGCCTGATCGAAAAGCGGATGAAGGAAGCCTTCCCCGGCCTCGGCTTTGAAGTGGTGGGCCGTCCGCAAGACCTGAACTCCGCGCTCGATCAGGCCGCGCGCGACAAGCATCAGTTTGAACTCTGGGCGCTGTCGGTGGTCGAGGCCCAGCCGTGGAAGGGCGGGCGCAAGGGGGCCGATGGCGGGATTGACGGGATCATCTATTTCAAGCCCGACGGCAAACGCACAGAGCGCGCTATTGTTGAGGTAAAAGGCGGCGGTGTGGGGGTGAAGGACATTGGCCGCCTTGCGCAAGTCATCGAACGCGAACGCGCGCCGTTTGGCGTGTTCCTGACCGCGCAGCCCCCAACCCGCGCGATGGAGCGCGATGCGGCGGCGGTGGGCGTGTGGGAAAACGAACTCACCGGCCGCCGCCACCCGCGCCTGCAAATCATCACACTGGCCGAATTGTTTCAGGGCAAACAGCCCGATATTCCGTGGGTCGATGCCAGCGTCGCCAAACAGGCCAAGCGTGAGGATACGAGCAAGCAGGGCAGTTTGCTGTAACGCGCGTGCCCCCGGCTGCCCAACGGTTTGCTCTTGCTCTCGTCATTGCGAGGAGCCGTAAGGCGACGCGGCAATCCATGAACTGCCGTTGCACCCAAACGCAAGGTCAGCCCATGGATTGCTTCGCCTACGGCTCGCAATGACGACGAAAGCTAGGCCCCGGCCTGCGCCGGGGTGACGGGAATGCGCGAAAGCCCGGTTCAGCTTTTGCCGAACAGTCCCTTGGCCATGCCCATGATGTCGTTGATCGGGTTGCCATCGCCATCGCGGTCAAGGATCGAGGCGAAGTTCGCCAGCGAGCCTTCGCCGCCAATCGCGCCGACGATCTGGTTGAGAATATCCGGGCTCATCCCGGTCTTTTCCGCCGCCAGCGTCACCGTGTCGCCGTCCATCTGATGGGTCTTGCCCAGCGCGCCGATCGCCATTTCGACCATCTTGGGGTCAACCCCGACCTTGGCCGCCAGATTGGCGACATCATCCGGCGCGCCGCCGATGTTCTTCAGAATCCCGTCGAGAATGCTCATGCTGCTGTGCTCCCTTGCTGATGAATCAGGCTGTTGCACCGGCAAGGTTACGCCATCATGGCGCGGGACGCCAGAAAATCAGGCGGCAACCAGCCCCGGCGCAGCCTGCCGCACGCCTTCGTCAACGTGATCCGCAAACTGGGCGAAGTTATCGATGAACAGTTGCACCAGTTTGCGAGCGGTGGCGTCATATTCGGCCCCGTCCGCCCATGTGCTGCGCGGATCGAGGATGGTCTGATCCAGCCCCGCATCGGCCAGCGCGGGCACGAACACCGGCACGTCAAAGCCGAAATTTTCATCCTTGCGGAATTCGACCGCGTCCATCTTGCCATCGAGCACCGCGTTGAGCAGCGCGCGGGTCGCCTTGATCGGCATCCGGCTGCCGGTGCCATACTTGCCGCCAGTCCAGCCGGTGTTGACCAGCCAGCATTGCGCGCCGCCCTTGGCGATGCGTTCTTTCAGCAGGTTGCCATAAACGCTGGGATGGCGCGGCATGAAGGCTGCGCCGAAACAGGTGGAGAAGGTCGCCTCAGGCTCGGTCACGCCGATTTCGGTGCCCGCCACCTTGGCGGTGTAGCCGCTGAGGAAATAATACATCGCCTGATCCGCGGTCAGCCGCGCAATCGGAGGCAGCACGCCAAACGCATCCGCCGTCAGCATGATGACATTCGAAGGTGCCGGGCCGAGGTTTTTTTCGCTGCTGTTGGGGATGAATTCGATCGGATAGGCACCGCGCGTATTTTCGGTTTTGCTGGCGTCGGTAAAATCCAGTTCGCGCGTGCTATCATCCATCGCCACGTTTTCAAGGATCGTGCCAAACATCTGTGTGGTGGCGTAGATTTCCGGCTCACCCTCAGCCGAAAGGTTGATCATCTTGGCATAACAGCCGCCTTCGAAGTTGAACACGGCGGTGTCCGACCAGCCGTGTTCATCATCGCCGATCAGCGTGCGGCTGGCATCGGCGGACAGCGTGGTCTTGCCGGTGCCCGACAGGCCGAAGAAAATAGCGCTTTTGCCGTCGGCACCGATATTGGCGCTGCAATGCATCGGCATCACGCCCTGCGCAGGCAGCAGGTAATTGAGCAGGCCGAACACGCCCTTTTTCATCTCGCCCGAATATTCGGTGTTGCCGATCAGGATCAGCTTTTCGGTAAAGCTGACCGCGATCACCGTATCGCTGCGGCAACCATGGCGGGCGGGATCGGCCTTGAAACTGGGCAGGTTGATGATGGTGTATTCGGGCGTGAAGCCGGCCACTTCGTCCGCCGTTGGGCGCACCAGCAGCGTGCGCACGAACAGGCTGTGCCACGCCATCTGGGTAATCACCCGCACATTGACGCGGTATTCGGGCTGCGATCCGCCGAACAGGTCGGCGACGTAAAGTTCGTCCTGATCTTCCAGCGCCTTGAGGAAATCGGCCTTCAACGCGGCGAAATGTTCGGGGCTCATCGGCTGGTTGATCGCGCCCCAGTTCACCGTGTCTTCGGTCGCGGCGTCGCGTACGATAAACTTGTCCTTGACGCTGCGCCCGGTGAACTTGCCCGTTTCCACCAGCAGCGCGCCATGTTTCGTCAGCTTGCCTTCGCCCTTTGCCAACGCGTGTTCGACCAGCGCCGGGGTGCCGAGGTTGGCGTGAATGGTCGCACGGGTGGCAATGTTCTGGGCAGACAGCGGGGTTGCAAGCGAGGTCAACGTCATTCTCCTGAGCGAAACGGCAGGTTCGGGCGAACTGGCAACCGCCAGCGAATCCATGCCGCGCTCACTAGCAGCCGCGCATACGTATGCAACCTCTGGCTGGCACGGTTGGCGCGCAGACGATTGTCTCACGCGGGCGATGGGGCTACCCAAGCGAATATCGAAGGTCGGGGTTGAAAAGGATGAACATGATGTCCGATAGCACCGCCGAGACCATCACCCCCGCGTCCGAACCCGGTGATGCAGACAGCCGCAAGCTGCAAATCGCGCTGGTGGATGATGATCGCAACATCCTCACCACCGTATCCATCGCGCTGCAATCCGAAGGGTTTGCCACGCGAATCTATTCCGATGGTGAAACCGCGCTGAAGGCGCTGCTCGACAATCCGCCCGATCTGGCAGTGTTCGACATCAAAATGCCCAATATGGACGGGATGGAGCTGCTGCGCCGCCTGCGCGAACATTCGCCGCTGCCGGTGATTTTCCTGACCAGCAAGGATGATGAAAGCGACGAAGAGGCCGGGCTGGAACAGGGCGCGGATGATTACATCGCCAAACCGTTCAGCCTGCGCCTGCTGGTCGCCCGGATCCGCGCGATCCTGCGCCGCGCCGATCCGGCGGCGGGCGGCGATGCTATCGGCCCATCGTCCGAACCCGCGCTGGCAAGCATATCGCGCGGGCGTTTGTTCATGGATCCGGCGCGCCATCACATCGCGTGGGACGGCAAAAGCGTCAGCCTTACCGTCACCGAATTCCTGATTCTTGAAGCACTCGCGATCCGCCCCGGCGTGATCAAGAGCCGCAACCAGCTGATGGACGCAGCCTATCCCGACGATGTGTTCGTCGATGATCGCACAGTCGATAGCCACATCAAACGGATGCGGCGCAAGTTCAAGGTGGTCGACCCGTCCTTTGATGCGATCGAAACGCTGTATGGCGCGGGCTACAGTTTTACCGATGACTGACATAGGGCGGCGGCCAGCGGGCGGCGAACAGCTGACGGCGAACGGGCGGTTTGCGCTGACGGCGCGCATTCTGGTCGTCAACATCCTGCCGCTGCTGATCATGGGCGGTGGGTTGTTCTATCTCGATGGCTACCGCACGCAGTTGATCAACGAACGCTTCAAACTCGCCCGGATCGAAGCGCAAATCACCGCCGAGGCGCTGGCGGGCGCTTCGCGTGATCGGCAGAATGCGCTGCTGGTGCAGATCGGCAAGGAACAGCGGCTGCGGATGCGGATGTTCGATGCCGATGGCAAATTGACCGCCGACAGTTTCGCGCTCGCCAATCCCGCGTTCCGGTTCAACGACATCAGCGATGATGATTGGGAACAGCGCTTTGCCCGCTGGCTTGATCGCACGGTGGATACCATTGTCAGCGCCGAATCCGTGCAAGATTATATCGAACCCGAAGCGCAGGACGCCGATGCCTGGCCCGAACTGGCGCGCGCACGCGAACTCGGTCTTTCGCAGGTGCGGTTATATGACTGGCGTGATGGCACCCCGGTGATCACCGCTGCTGCGCCGGTCGGATTGCAGGGCGCGACCTTGCTGACCGTGCGCAACGCGGTCGACATTACTGATCGGGTAAGGGAGGCGCGATCAACGCTCGGCATTGCGATGCTGATAGTGATGGCGGCATCGGCGCTGCTTTCGCTGTTCCTGGCGCGCACCATCGTCACGCCTTTGCGCCAGCTCGCCCGCGCGGCCATGCGGGTGAGGCAGGGGCGCGAACGCGAAGTTGAGGTGCCGCGCCTGCCGCAGCGCCGCGATGAAATCGGCCTGCTGGCGCGCGCGGTTTCAGATATGACCGGCACACTGCGCCACCGGATCGACGCGGTCGATAGCTTCGCCGCCGATGTCGCGCATGAAATCAAGAACCCGCTCGCCAGCCTGAGGAGCGCAATCGAATCGCTCCCACGGGTAGAAGACCCGGCACTGCGCAATGAACTGATCCAGATCGCCACCCATGATGTGCGCCGGATTGACCGGCTGGTGAGCGAGATTTCCGAAGCCAGCCGGATCGACGCGGAAATGAGCCGCGCCACGCGCGAACAGATTGATCTGGCCGATCTGGTGCAGGCGATCATCGGCGGACGCGAACACCGCGCCGAAAATGAAGGCCGCCGGATTGAACTGATCACAACCGGGCCTGCGGCTCTGGTGTGCGGCGTGGGCACGCGGCTGGAACGGTTGGTGGAAAACCTGCTTGATAACGCGGTCTCGTTTTCGCCGCCCGATGCACCGATTGACGTCACCATTTCCAATGACCGCCGCTGCGTCACGCTGGAGGTGTGCGATTCCGGCCCCGGCATTCCTGTCGATGCGCGCGAAAAAGTGTTCCTGCGGTTCCATTCGGTGCGCCCCGACGCGGAGGACTTCGGCAATCATTCGGGCCTTGGGCTCGCGATTGGCCGCGCGATTGCCGAGGCGCATGATGGCACGCTGACCGCCCATGCCCGGCCCGATGGCGCCAGCGGTGCGTGTCTGCGCTTGCAGCTTCCGGCGGCGGCATGAACGCGGGAATGGATCGGGACGCGGACTTCGTCCACCACGCCAGCGCGGTGGTGATTGGCGGCCGCGCGCTGCTGATCGCAGGCCCACCGGGCAGCGGCAAATCCAGCCTCGCGCTCGCGCTGATTGATCGCGGCGCGGGGTTGATCGGTGATGACGCGGTGACGCTCACTCTGGCCGATGATCGCCTGATCGCCAGCCCCCCGCCCAATATCGCCGGGTTGCTGGAACTGCGCGGTGTCGGCTTGGTGCGCCTGCCGGTGGCTGACCCCGCGCCGGTTGCGCTGATCCTGGAACTCGGCGGCACGGCGCAGCCTGCGCGCTTGCCCGAAACGCTCCCCCAGCGCGACATTGCCGGCGTGCAGGTGCCGGTGCTTGCGTTTGACCCCGGCACCATCGCCCCCGGCCCGCGCGCAGAATTGGCGTTACAGATGCACGGGCTGGTGTTCAAACCGGCTTCCCTTTGCCGCGCTTCCGGGCAAGATGCGCAGACATGACCAACACTCCCACCCCCTCCGCTGACCAAAGCGCCATGCCGCAACAACAATTGCTGCTGGTCACCGGACTATCGGGCGCGGGCAAATCCACCACGCTCGCGGTGCTGGAGGATCTGGGCTGGGAGACGATCGATAATTTCCCGGTGCGGCTGCTCAAGCGCCTGGTCGCCATGCCCGACGAATCGCGCGGGCCGCTCGCCATCGGGTTCGATTCGCGCACCCGCGGGTTTGTTCCGGGTGACATCATCGCGCTGGTGAAAGACCTCGCCGCGCGCGCCGATATCGCGCTGACCTTCCTGTTTCTCGACTGTTCGGGCGGCGAGCTTGAACGCCGCTATAATGAAACCCGCCGCCGTCATCCGATGGCCGATGGCCGCCCGGTGATGGAGGGGATCGCCGCAGAACGCGAACTGCTGGAACCGCTGCGCCGCTGGGCCGACGCGGTAATTGATACCAGCGCGATGACCAGCAACGATCTGCAAGGGCAGGTGCGCAAGCTGTTCGGGGACACTGCTGGCGAAGCGGCGATGACGCTGACTCTGTCGAGTTTCGGTTTCGCCCGCGGGATGCCACCGCTGGCTGATCTGGTGTTCGATATGCGCTTTCTCGATAATCCGCACTGGGTGCCGGGTTTGCGCGAATTGACCGGGCAGGACGCCGCCGTGGGCGCACATATCGAAACCGATCCGACCTTTGCCGACGCATTCGCCCGCATCCGCGATCTGTTGCTGGTGCTGCTGCCGCGCTATCAGGCGCAGGGCAAACCCTATGTCCACGTCGCGTTCGGGTGTACCGGGGGGAGACACCGTTCGGTCTACACCGCCGAACGCATGGCAGAAAGCTTGCGCGGGGCGGGATTTTCGCCCACTGTCCGCCATCGTAACCTGGGCTCGCGTGCAGCGGACGAGATTGAACGGGATCGAAAGTGATCGCGGCGCTCGGAAAAGCTGGCATTGTCCTGATCGGTTGAAACGCGTAAGGCTTGGCCCCCGGCGGGCAGTTAACGGACCCTTTTTCACACATGATCGGTTTGATTCTGGTAACCCACGGCCGCCTTGCGGACCAATTTGTCGAGGCAATGGAGCACGTCGTCGGCCCGCAGGACGGGATCGTCACCGTCTGCATCGGCCCCAATGACGATATGGAACAGCGCCGCACCGAAATCGCCGACGCGATCAGCGCGGTTGATAGCGGCAGCGGCGTCATCATCCTCACCGACCTGTTCGGCGGCACACCGTCGAACCTTGCGATTTCGCTGCTGGTGGCTGGGCAGATCGAGGTGATCGCCGGGATCAACCTGCCGATGCTGATCCGGCTGGCGGGCGCGCGCAAGGCGATGGATGTCACCGCCGCCGTCCACGCTGCGCAAACCGCCGGGCGCAATTACATCACCATCGCCAGCGAATTGCTCGGCCATGACACGGCCCCCGCGCGGGCCAAGGCCTGAAGGTTCGCCGCCGTGGGGGAGGCTCGCACGACCATCACCATTGTCAACCGCCGCGGCCTGCACGCGCGCGCGAGTGCGAAGTTCGTCGGCGCGGTGGCTGTCCTGCCCGAAAATGTGACCGTCACCGTGACCAAACCGCCCAACAGCGCGGCGGGCGGATCAATCCTTGGGTTGATGATGTTGGGCGCAGCCAAGGGTGACACCGTCGAAGTGGCGGTTGAAGGCGAAAATGCCGATGCGGTGCTGGCCGATCTCGCGGCGTTGATCGCCTCCGGCTTCGGCGAGGATTAGTGCTCAGGCCCATGCGCAAGCACATCACCGGCTTCTCCAATCCGACCGTCAAATATCTGCGGTCTTTGCGCGACAAGAAGCACCGCAAGCGTAGCGGCCAGTTTCTGGTCGAAGGGTTGCGGTTGCTCGAGGACGCGCGCAGCACGGGCCGCTTACCAACAACACTGGTGATGGCTGAAGGACGCGCCGCGCATGAGCTGCTGGCGCGGCTGGAAGCTGACGTCGTGGCGGCGGGCGGAGAGGTGATCGCCACCTCGCCCGATATCCTGTCCAAGATTACCGGCAAGGACAATGCGCAAAGCGTGGTGGGGGTGTTCGATGAATGGGACACGGGCCTCGCGGCGCTTGATCGCAGCGCCGCGCCGATCTGGCTGGTCGCGCAGGCTTTGCGCGATCCCGGCAACCTTGGCACGATGCTGCGCACCGGCGATGCGGTGGGCGCAGGCGGATTGATCCTGATCGATGATTGCGCCGACCCGTTCAGCGCCGAAGCCGTGCGCGCGAGCATGGGTGCGGTGTTCACCGTGCCACTGGCACAGGCGCGGTGGGAGGAGTTTTTGCCATGGCTGCGGGGCGGTTCAGGGCAGTTGGTCGCCGCGTCCCTGCGCGATGCGGTGCCTTATCGCGACGCGGCCTATGCGGCACCGTGCTTCATCCTGGTCGGCAACGAATCGCAAGGCCTGCCTGAGGAATACGAGGCTGCCTGCGATCTGCGCGTGACGATGCCGATGCGCGGCCGCGCAGATTCGCTCAACGCCGCCGTGGCCGGTGCGGTGCTGGCTTACGAGGTGTTAGCGGGGGTGGAGGCGTAGTTACTCCGCTGCATCCTTGCGCGGTTCCAACGCCGGATACTCCGCCTCAACCGCATCGCCATCCGCCGCGTTGTAGCGCGGGGCGCTTTCCACCAGCGGCACTGGCTCAATCTCGCGCTTGCCGATTTCGACGCCCTTTTCGGCGAGCCGCCGCCCGGAGGACAGCACATTGCGTTCAAAGCTGCCGACGAATTTGTTGTAGTTGTTGACCGCGCTTTCCAGCCCGCCGCCGACGCGTTTGAGATGTTCGGCCGCGGTGGCGAGCCGATCATACAATTCCGCGCCCATCCGCCCGATTTCCGCCGCCTCGTTCGCCATCTTGTCCTGCCGCCAGACCTGCGCCACCGTGCGCGCAATCGCCACAAGATTGGTCGGGGTGGCGAGCAGCACCTTGTTGCGGAACGCGAAGTCCCACAATTCGGGATCATGTTCCAACGCGGCGGCGACGAAATGTTCGCCCGGCACAAACATCACCACATAATCGGGCGCGTCGTCGAACTGGCTCTGATAGCTTTTGCCGCCCAGCGTCTGCACATGGTTGCGCATCGATTTGGCGTGGAGATCAAGGTGCCGCTTGCGCTCCCCATCATCATCCGCCTCAAACGCCGCCTGATAGGCGTTCAGGGACACCTTGGCGTCGATCACCAGCTTCTTTTGCCCCGGCACATTGACGATCGCATCGGGGCGAAGGCGCCCATCGGCGGTGTCCATTGATTGTTCGAGATGAAAATCTGTGTGCTCGGCCAGCCCGCATTGTTCGAGCACATTCTGCAACGCCCGCTCCCCCCAGCGCCCGCGCGCCTTGGGGGCGTTAGTGAGCGAATTGCCGAGCCGCTGCGCCTCACGCTTGACCTCTTCCTGGCCCTTGCGCATTTCCTCGATCACGCCGGTGAGCTGACCGAAAGCATCGGTGCGTTTGGCCTCCAACTCGGCCACCTGCTTTTCGTAACTCGCGAGCCGTTCGCCTACGGGTGACAGCAGGGCTTTCAATTTTTCCTCGCTGGCCTTTTCCGAATGGCCCAGCCGTTCCTCGGCGCGTTTGAGGAAGGCTTCCTGCGCCTTGCCCAGCACAGCGGCCCCGGTGTTTTCAAACTCCTTGAGCAGATTGGTGCGCGATTCTTCGAGCAACCGCTTCTGTTCGGCAAAACCGGCGCGTTCGGCGCGGAACTGCGCATTTTCGGCGCGCGCGGCCTCCAACTGCTCGGCCAGCGCATCGGCCCGCCCGGCACGCTCCCCCAGCGTCGCAACTTCGATCCGCGCTTCACCCAATTCGGCCACGGCGCGCTTGAATTCGCCCTCACGCTCCGCCGCCGCGCCTTCCGCCGCCGCCAGCCGCGCGCGCAAGTCTGCCAAGGGACGCGAAGCGAAAAACCACGCCGCAACGCCGCCCACAGCGGCACCAAGGATCAGAGCGAGAAGCGGGAGAATCGACGAGTCCATCGCCCTTCCCTACACGGAACGTATAGAGAACGCTAGTAAATGTTGGATGATATACTCAAGAAAGCCCAACCCCGTATCCCCGGCCTGCGGCGGGGCAGACAAGTCCGGGGCGAAGAGGAGGTGACGACCACATCGGCGCGCAGCGCCGCAAGCGCGACTGCGCGCCCGCAGCGGGCGCAGCTTTGCTGCGCATCTAGCGAGGACGCCAAAACACTTGGGCGCCCGGAGGGACGAGCGCAAAACAAACTACGCCGCTTGCCGCAATTTCTTCAGCTTCTTCAGCGCCATCGCCTTCTTCAACCGCGACAGGTGGTCGATGAACAGGATGCCTTCCAAGTGGTCCATCTCGTGTTGCAAACACGTCGCCATCAGGCCTTCCAGTTGTTCTTCGTGGGTCGCGCCGTCGAGATCCTGATAGCGCACACCGCAGGTCGCCGGACGTTCGACGTCGGCGTAAATCTCCGGCACCGACAGGCAGCCTTCCTGATAGATCGAAAGATCGTCCGCCGGATCAAGGATCACCGGGTTGATGAACACCCGCGGTTCCTTTTTCGTGGCGGGATGGGTGTGGCTATGCCCGTCATGGCTGCATTCGACCGGGGGCGCATCGGGATCATCGGGTTGCAGATCGATCACCAGCACCCGCTTGGGCACGCCGACCTGAATCGCGGCGAGGCCAATGCCGGGGGCGTCATACATCGTCTCGAACATATCTTCGACCAGCGTGCGCAGATCGGCGTTGAACTCATGCGGTTCAACCGGGGTCGAGATGATTTTGAGCCGGGGGTCCGGCACTTCAAGGATTTCGCGTATGGCCATGATTGGCGATTTAGTGCGCACAGCTTGAAATCTCAAGTGAGTCCCCGTGCAGACGGGGATCTCGTTCGGAACTGCGGGAGGCTCCCGCCTGCGCGGGAGCTCACAATTGTCACCCCATCGGCCGCCGCGCGCGCAATGCCTGCGCCAGCGTACCTTCATCAAGGTAGTCAAGCTCGCCCCCCACCGGCAATCCGTGGGCCAGCTGCGTCACCCGCAGCGGGAAGGCCTCGAGCCGTTCGGCAATGTAATGCGCGGTGGTCTGGCCTTCCAAGGTGGCGTTCATGGCGAGCACCACTTCGTCCACCGCGCCGCCTTCAACGCGGGCGAGCAGGCTGGCTATGCCCAAGTCCTCCGGCCCCACCCCGTCCAATGCCGAAAGCCGCCCGCCCAGCACATGATAGCGCCCCGGAAACAGCCGCGCACGGTCAAGCGCCCAGACATCCGCGACCTCTTCCACCACGCACAGGCTGCGCGAATCGCGGCGCGGATCGGTGCAGATGCCGCACGGGTCGCTGGTATCGACATTGCCGCAGGTGGCGCATTCCACCAGCGTTTCCGCAACCCCAGCCAACGCCTCCAGCAGCGCGGGCAGCGCCGTTTCGCGGTGCTTGACCAGCCACAGCACCGCCCGCCGCGCCGAACGCGGCCCCAGACCCGGCAGACGGGCGAGCGCGGAACTCAGAGCTTCGATTTCCTGTGAGGCCATGATTTTCCCCTACCCGCTCGCCCTGAGCTTGTCGAAGGGCTGTTCTGCTCTTTATGGGACAGGCTAGAAGAAAGTGCGGGGCTTCGACAAGCTCAGCCTGAACGGGGTTTGTGAGTTGCGCATCATTTTCATGGGAACACCCGATTTCGCGGTTCCAGCGCTGCAAGCCCTGAACGCGGCGGGGCATGATATTGCCTGCGTCTATACCCAGCCGCCGCGCGCTGCGGGCCGGGGCAAGCAGCTGCGCGCATCGCCGGTGCAGGTTGCGGCTGAGGCCTTGGGGCTGATGGTGCGATCGCCGGTGTCACTGAAGAACGCCGAGGAGCAGGCCGCGTTTGCCGCGCTGAACGCCGATGTCGCGGTGGTGGCCGCTTACGGTTTGATCCTGCCGCAGGCGGTGCTGGATGCCGCTGCGCATGGCTGCCTCAACATCCACGCCAGCCTGCTGCCGCGCTGGCGCGGGGCGGCGCCGATCCACCGCGCGGTGATGGCGGGCGATGCGGAGACCGGCGTTACGATCATGCAGATGGAAGCCGGGCTGGATACCGGGCCGATGCTGCACAAGGTGCGCGTGCCCGTGGGGCGCAAGACCACCGGCGGACTGACCGAAGAACTCGCCGCCTTGGGGGCCAAGGCGATGGTTGCCGTGCTGGCCGATCTTACGGCTTTCGCGCCAGAGGTGCAGGACGACAGCGCCGCCATCTACGCGCCCAAGATCGACAAGGCCGAGGCGAAGATCGACTGGGCCGAGCCTGCCGCAGTGATCGAACGCAAGGTGCGCGCCCTGGCCCCGTTTCCCGGCGCGTGGTTTGCGTTGGAGGGCGAGCGGGTGAAGTTGCTGCTGGCTGAAACGGTGGTGAGTCCTCGCGCAGGCGGGGACCTCGTGCCAGACGCGGGAGGCTCCCGCCTGCGCGGGAGTTCGCAAATTGGCACGGTGCTGGACGATAATTTCGCCATCGCCTGCGGGGACGGCGCGCTACGCCCGCTAAAGCTCCAGCGCGCGGGCAAGCCGGCCATGTCGCGCGAAGACTTCCTGCGTGGGCGGCCGGTGGCGGCGGGCACGGTGCTGGTATGAGCCTGACGGAATGACCCGCTTCGCGCTCACCCTCGAATTTGACGGCACGCCGTTCCACGGGCTGCAACGCCAGTCCAACGGGCCGAGCGTGCAGCAATCGGTCGAAACCGCGCTGCACCGCATCACCGGTGAACACGCCACGCTCCACAGCGCCGGGCGCACCGATGCGGGGGTGCACGCGCTGGGGATGCGATCCCATGTCGACCTTGAAAAAGACATCACCGCGTTCCGATTGATGGGGGCGCTGAATGCCCACCTGCGGCCTGATCCGATTGCGGTCACAGCTTGCGAGATTGTGCCGGACGATTGGCACGCGCGCTTTTCCTGCACAGGCAGGCGCTATCTCTACCGCATCGTCAACCGCCGCGCACCGCTCGCCTTGCAGCGCGATCGGGCGTGGCAGGTGGCGACCCCGCTGGATGCCGACGCGATGCACCATGCTGCGCAGGTGCTGGTGGGGCGGCATGATTTCACTACCTTCCGATCCATCCATTGTCAGGCAGCCGATCCGGTCAAGACGCTCGACCGGCTCGACGTTGAGCGGGTTGGTGAGGACGTGCACATCCACGCCGCCGCGCGTTCGTTCCTGCATCATCAGGTGCGCAGCATGGTCGGGTGCCTCAAACTGGTGGGCACCGGAACGTGGGACTCCGCCCGCCTCGCCGCCGCGCTGGCCGCGCGGGATCGCGGCGCATTGGGCCTGAACGCACCGCCGCATGGGTTATATTTTGTCGAGGCGGTTTACCCAACGTCACCCTAGCCACCACGTCATTGCGAGCGTAGCGAAGCAATCCAGCCCCGCATTTGCTGGCCAGTCCCGCGCCTGCTGGATTGCCACGGAGCCTGCGGCCACGCGCAATGACGAAATCGAGGATCGAACTTATGACCACCGGAAAACAGCTTTTCACCACCCTCACCGCCGACGGCAAATTGACGCTCGAAGTGGCCGAGGCCACCTTCCCCGCGCCCACCGGCAATCAGGTGCTGGTCAAGATGGAGGCCGCGCCGATCAACCCGTCCGATCTGGCGATCCTCACCAGCGCGGCCGATTTCGACAATGCCCAATACACCCCCGGCAAGGTGGTGGCGACCATGCCCGAACCGTTCCTGTCGGGCCAGAAAGGCCGCCACGGCCAGCGCCTGCCTGCGGGCAACGAAGGCGCAGGCACCGTGGTCGCCTGCGGTGATAGCGACATGGCAAAGGCGCTGATGGGCACGCGCGTCGCCTGCGTTCCGGGCAGCGCGTTCAGCCAATATGCCATTGCCGATGCGATGATGTGCCTGCCGCTGGGCGATCATTCTTCCGAGGAAGGCGCGTCGAGCTTCGTCAACCCGATGACCGCTCTGGCCTTCGTCGAAACCGCGAAGCTGGAAGGCCATTCCGCGATCATCCACCTCGCCGCCGCGTCCAACCTCGGCCAGATGCTCAATCGGATCTGCATCGAAGACGGGATGAAGCTGGTCAACATCGTGCGCCGCGATGAACACGTCGAACTGCTCAAATCGCAGGGCGCGCAATATGTCGTGAACTCGTCCGCCCCGACCTACATGGCCGATCTGCGCGCGGCGATTAAGGAAACCGGCGCGTTCCTCGGCTTTGATCCGATTGGCGGCGGGCAAAACTCCGACCATGTGCTGAAAGCGATGGAGCAGGTCGCATCCAGCCAGATGACCGAGTTTTCGCGCTACGGATCGAACCAGGACAAGAAGATGTATATGTACGGGCGGCTTGACCTGTCGCCGACGATCCTGACGCCTTCCTATGGCCTGCAATGGAGTGTTGCGGGCTGGTTGCTGACCCCGTTCCTGCAACGTGCGGGCATGGAAACCGTGGTGCGGCTGCGCACGCGGGTGCAGCAGAACCTCACCACCACCTTCGCTTCGCATTACAAGGCGAAGGTGACGCTGGAAGGAATGCTGGAGAAGGACGTGATCAGCGATTACCGCCAGATGAAAACCGGCGAGAAATATCTGGTTACGCCCTGGGGCTGATTCAACGCACCGCCGCTGCCGGGCATTCAGGAAGCCGTGACGGTTCCTGAATGTAGGAGACACATGTGACACTGTCCTGAAACCAAAAACCCGCCCCCCATGCTGCGCCGCGCGCGATCCGGCGCGGCCTGCAACCCCGGCTGCGCGCAGAAACGGATTAGGAGAGGGTCGCACAATCATCGAGCCAGACTGCCAGCAGCAAGCCAGGTAGGAAAGGAGGCACTGCTGGCCCGGAGGGGATGGCAGCTTTCAGGGATGCGGTTGCAGTTGTCGGAGGGCTGGAAGTGGGTGGATTTGCGGCCATCCCTCGTCATCCCGGCGACGGATGGGACGCAGGGCGGTGCGCACTGCCCGATGAGGCTCTGGGCCCCGGCCTTCGCCGGGGTGACGGGAACGTCCGCTTCGGGATCGATTGCTGAACGGCGGTTTTCAGCGGCGAGAATGCTAGACCGCTTTCGGGATTGCGCATCGACCCCGCTTATGATTGCTGATGGGTGGATTCCCGCCATTCTCTCAATCGTCGCCCCGTGCTTGACACGGGGCTTGGCTTCCTTGTTTCGACACCATCGAAGGAGAAAAGCCTGACCCCGTGTCAAGCACGGGGCGACGAATCTTGGAAAGTCGTGAATGTGGTCGCTAGCCGAATCTCAGCTTTTAGCGAGATTTCCGAAAAAGCCGCCGCCCCCTCACCCCCCGTCAAACGCCGCCTGCACCGCTGCCGCATCGCTAATCCCGCCCGCGATCAGCACCATCAGCAGCACCCGCGCCTTGGCCGGGCCGAGCGCGCGGGCTGCCACCAGCCCCAGCGCATCGTCATCCACTTCGACATTGCGGTCGACGATGCCTTCGTCCACCCGGCTTGATCGCACCACCGGCACGCCTGCCGCCGCTGCCTCGGCCAGCGCGGCGATCACGCAGGCGGGCGCGTTGCCCTGCCCCATTCCGGCGAGCACAATCCCCTTGCATCCGATGCCGAGCAGTGCCTTGACCGGTTGTTCATCCATCCCGGCGCCCGCGGTCAGGATCGCCACGCGCGGCAGCGTAGCGGGCCATGCAAAGCGCGCACGTTCGCCCAATCTGTGCGGCGGGCCGAACCAGTCGAGACGCGCCGGGGTCACGCGCGCAATGCTCCCGCGCGGAAAGCTTTTGAATGCATCGATGCTGCTCGTCGCCGCCTTGCGAGCATCGCGCGCCGCCAGCACGCCGTCACCCATCACCAGCAACACGCCGCGCCCCGCCGCCGCAGGGTCGCTCACCACCCGCACCGCATTGGCGAAATTGCGCATCCCGTCCGCCCCCACCGCATCGGCAGGCCGCATCGCGCCGACCAGCACAACCGGCTTGCCCGCAGGCAGGGTGAGATCGAGCAGGAACGCGGTTTCCTCCGCCGTATCCGTGCCGTGGGTGATGATAACGCCGGTAATCGCGGGATCGGCGAGCGCGCCCGCGCAGGCCGCGTGCAGCGCCTGCCACTGCGGCCAGCCGATGTCCTGCGAACCGATCTGCGCGATGTCCTGCGGGATCAACTCCGCGTCGAGGCCCAGCCCGGCCAGATTGCCCAGCATGGCATCAAGCGACAATCCGCCGGGTTGATAGGCCGCGCTGGTGGCGCTTTCCGCCGCGCCGGCAATCGTGCCGCCGGTGCCCAGAACAAGAATGCGCGGGTTGGTCATCCGCCTGCCCTACTCATCCGCGCCCGCCAGCGCCAGCACCAGAAGGCAATTGCATTTGCGCAAACCTGCGTTAGAGAGCGCATCCGCATAGTGGGGCGGTTAGCTCAGTTGGTAGAGCATCTCGTTTACACCGAGAGGGTCAGCGGTTCGAGCCCGTTACCGCCCACCATATTTTCAGTTGCTTGGTTCGCTTCCCTGAAATTCTCGATGTCCGGCGGTCACTCCACCTGCATTGTCGGGCCCGCAAACTCCCGATACATGGCGGCCAAAGGAATATCCCAATGCCCCGTTTTGCCACTGGCGTCGTCAAGTTCCAGCGCGAAGTCTTCCCTGAAAAGCGGGAGCTGTTTGAACAGCTGAGCGCGGGCCAAAGCCCCGAAGCGCTGTTCATCACCTGCTCGGATAGCCGGATCGAAACCGCGATGATCACCCAGACCGATCCGGGCGACCTGTTCATCTGCCGCAATGCGGGCAACATCGTGCCCCCGCACACCAACGAAACCGGCGGGATGACCG
Source organism: Alphaproteobacteria bacterium HGW-Alphaproteobacteria-7 (assembly GCA_002842735.1). Classification (GTDB taxonomy): domain Bacteria; phylum Pseudomonadota; class Alphaproteobacteria; order Sphingomonadales; family Sphingomonadaceae; genus Erythrobacter. The sequence goes on from PHEB01000001.1 coordinate 167,257, forward strand.
CATCGATCGAATTTGCCATCGGCGCGCTTCATATTCCGCACATTGTCATCTGCGGGCATACCGAATGCGGCGCGATGGCAGGCGCGATGAACCGCGCGGGGCTGACAGGCCTGCCCCACGTCAGCAAATGGTTGGGCTTTGTGCAGGGTGCGATCGATATCGTCGAGGCGATGGGTGCTGGCCTTGATCCCGAGGCAAAGATGCGGATGCTGCTGGAGCAGAACGTGATCCTGCAATTGCAGCACATCAAAACCCACCCGACCGTTGCGGTTGCCTTGGCACAAAAGGAAGTCCGGCTGCACGGCTGGGTATATGATATCGCAACCGGGCAGGTGGCAGCCTACGACGAAGCGACCGAAAGCTGGTTACCGGTTGAAGATCACTATGCCGCTGAACTTGCTGCAGCGGCGATGGAAAGCCACCACTGCTGAATCGCGCCACTTTCCCATTACACGTTCCTTGATCCTGCGCTTCGACACGCGCATGACCGCGATACGGAAACAGGAGAGCGAGCGATGATGATGGTGGTGCGATATTGGGCAGGCGCAATGCTCGCCGTGGCCAGCGCGGCGGCGCTGTCAGCGCAGGAAACCGCCGGGCCTCCGGCCGCCAGCGATCCGACCCGCGCCGCGCAGGCCGTCGCAGCAGCCGCCCTGCCCGCCGAAGGCACGCGCGACGGCGATTTTTCCACCCGCGGCTTTATCGCCACCCGCACCGACCCGATCATCACCGATGCCAGCGGCAAGCCGGTCTGGAACCTTGCCGCCTATGCCTTTGTCGATGGCCCTGCGCCCGACACTGTCCACCCCAGCCTGTGGCGGCATATGCGCCACCTGAAACACCACGGGCTGTATCAGGTGACGGACAATGTCTGGCAGGTGCGCGGCTTTGACCTGTCGAACATGACGATCATTCGCGGGCAGACTGGCTGGATCGTGATCGACCCGCTCACCAGCGTCGAAACCGCGCGCGCGGCGATGGAGTTGGTGAACGCGACCCTCGGCCAGCGTACCGTCAGCGCGGTGATCTATTCGCACAGCCATGCCGACCATTTCGGCGGTGTGCGCGGGGTGGTGGATCCAGCAGACGTTTCCGCAGGCCGCACGCAGGTGATCGCGCCCGAAGGCTTCATGGAAGAAGCCACGTCGGAAAATGTCATGGCCGGCGGAGCGATGCTGCGGCGCGCGGCCTATCAGTTTGCCACCGGGATGCCGCCCGGCCCAACTGGCCAGATGGGCAGCGGGATCGGCATGGCGGTATCGGGCGGCACGCTGTCGCTGATCGCGCCGACCGCCACCATCGCCGCGACTGGCGAGGCCCGCGAGGTTGACGGTGTGACGCTGGAATTCCAGATCGTTTCGGGCAGCGAGGCTCCGGCGGAATTCAACGTGTTCGTCGCACCCGAAAAGATCTTCCTCGCCGCTGAAATCGCCACCTGCACGCTGCACAACATCCTCACCCCGCGCGGCGCCAAGGTGCGCGATACGCGCGCATGGGCGCATTACCTCGACGAAGCGGCCACCCGTTACGGCCCGCAAAGCGAAGTGGTGATTTCCAGCCATTGCTGGCCGATCTTCGGGCAGGCGGAAGGCACCGCATGGCTCACCGCGCAGCGCGACAATTATCGCTGGCTGCACGATCAGACCGTGCGGCGCATGAACCGGGGTGAGACGATGGGCGAGATTGCCGAGGCATTGTCCGCCGCGCCGCCGCCGGGGTTGGGCGATGAATGGGCGACGCATGGCTATTACGGAACGGTCAGCCACAATTCCAAGGCGATCTATCAGTTCTACCTCGGCTGGTATGATGCGGTGCCCGCCAACCTCCACGCTCACCCGCCGGTGGAGCGCGCCGCGCGGCTGATCGCGGCATTGGGCGGCGCGGATCGCACGCTGGCGCTGGCGCGCGGCGCGATGGCGACGGGGGATTACCGCTGGGCATCCGACCTCCTGCAAAATCTGGTTTTTGCCGCGCCTGACAATGCGGCGGCCACGGCATTGCTGGCCGAAAGTTATGAACAGCAGGGCTTTCAGGCTGAAAGCGCGATTTGGCGTAACCAGTTCCTCGCCGCCGCGCGCGATCTGCGACAGGGCAGCACACCAAGATCAGCGGCGCAGAGCACCGATCTGATCGCCGCGATTGCCACCGCCGAACTGCTCGATTCCGCTGCCACCCGGTTTGCGCCGGAGCGGTTCGGCGCGCGCAAGCTGACCGTCGCGCTCGACCTGACAGACCGCAAGGAACAGGCGATGCTCGAAGCCAATGGAAGCGTGCTGATCGGGCGGGTCGGCGCATTGCCCGCCGCGCCCCCCGCCATACCCGACATTACCGTTCGCGGCCCGCGTGCGCTGTTGCTGGCGATGCTGTTTCTGAAACAGCCGGTCGCCGCGATGCAAAAAGCCGGGCTTCAGGTCGAAGGCGATGCCGCCGCGCTGCAACACCTGATCGATGCGCTTGATCCGGTGCCGCAGGGCTTTGACATCGTAATGCCCTAGGGTCAGGCTCTAGAACGAACACTCCGCGCCAGATGCCGCGTCATCACGGGTGATTTCGCTGATCTGGAGCGTGAATGCGCCCTGCGAGGCGAAGTTCAGGTTGCCGCCCGCAGCGCCCAGACAGACGCTGGTCAACACCATTTCGCGCCAGCCCTTGCCCTCGGCAACCGCCATTGGCTGGGTGATGTCGAACGCGGCGGCGCCTGCGCTGACAGTGACCGACGCGGTCGGGCGCGCGGTCACCTGATAGGCGATCCGCCACGCCGCGCCGCTGTCCGGCCCGGTCAGCGCCAGCTTCGCGCCGGGCGCAAAGGCGATGCGGCGCGCGTCTTCCTGCGCCTTGCGATCGATGCCGGTGGCGGTGATGCCGCTGCCCACACCGCGCAGGTCGGGCAGCAGCGCGTTATCCGCCACAGCCTGCACCTGCATACCGAGCTTCCCGTTTGCAAACCACGTCGCGCCGGTATCGATGGTGAGCGCATCGCACGTCTCATCCAGCGGCGCGAGCTGCGCGCTTGCGGTCAGATCAAGCCCATAGCCGCGCGGAAACAGCGCGCCTTGGGGCCCGTTGACCGGGGTGCCTTCGCAAGTTGCGGGCCAGCTGAATGACAGCCGCCCCGTGGCCGGGTGCTGACCGAACAGCACATCGGCCACGCCTGCCCCTTCGCTACCCGGAAGCCATGCGGCGACAAACGCGTCGGCGGCGTTCAATTCGCGGTTCATCCACAGCGGGCGGCCTGAAAGGAACACCGCCACCGTCGGCACGCCGCGCTCACGATAGGATTTGATCAGCGCAAGCCCTTCTTCATCGCGAAACGCCAGATCCTTACGGTCACCGACAAATTCGGCATAGGGTTCTTCGCCAAACACCACGATCGCAACATCGGGTTTGCCGGTCGAAACGCCATCAACCGCCAGCATCGCCTCACCGCCGACAGCCTTCACGGCGGCTGCGATCCCGCCATAGATCGAAGTTGCGCCGGGGAAATCAGCCGGGGTCAGATCGCCCCCGCCCTGCCAGGTGATTGTCCACCCGCCCGCCTGCTGCGCGATGTTGTCTGCCGCGCTGCCTGCCACTTCGATCCGCGCGCCCGGCTTCAGCGGCAACACGCCGTGGTTCTTGAGCAACACCTGCGATTTGGCCACCGCTTCGCGCGCAATGGCGCGGTGTTCGGGTGAACCCAACAGTTCCCAGCGTCCACCATAGGCGCGCGCCGATGGTTTTACCTCACCATCAAAAATGCCGATTTGCTGCTTTAATCGCAGCACCCGCAGCACCGCTTCATCCAGCCGCGCCATCGGGATCGCGCCATCCTTGACCTGCGCGGTAAGCGACGCATGGAGCGCCTTCCAGTCTTCAGGCACCATGTAGACATCGAGACCCGCCAGCAGCGCCTGCGGGCAATCGGAATTGGTGCAGCCGGTGACTTGCCCATGCCCGTTCCAGTCGCCAACCACCAGGCCCTCAAACCCAAGATTGCCGCGCAACTCGCCGGTCAACAGCGGGCCATTGCCGTGCATCTTGGTGCCATTGATCGAATTGAAGCTGGCCATCACGCTGGCAACGCCCGCGCCGATTGCGGCAGGATAGGGCGCGGCGTGGATCGCCATCAATTCGGCCAGATCGCCGTTGACATCGCCCTGATCCACACCCTGCGCGGTGCCGCCGTCACCAAAGAAATGCTTGGCCGTCGCTGCGACCTTGCCCGCGCCAAGGAACCCCGGTTCGCCCGGGCGGCCTTGCAGCCCTTCGACCATCGCCGCGCCAAGGCGGCTGACCAGCGCCGGGTCTTCGGAATAGCTTTCGTATGTCCGGCCCCAGCGATCATCCCGCGCCACCGCGATGGTGGGGGCGAATGTCCAGTCGATCCCGGTTACTTCGATCTCAACCGCCGTCGCCGCGCCGATCCGGCGGATCAGGTCAGTATCGCCGGTCGCGCCCAGCGCGATGTTGTGCGGAAAAATGGTCGCGCCGATGATATTGGCATGGCCGTGCACAGCATCGGTCGCCCACACCGCCGGGATAGCCGGTTCACCATCGGGCAGCGGCGCGGTGGACGCTTCCCAATATGCATCGACCAGCTTGAGCCATTCGGGCGCAGGGGCCTTGTCATCCCCGCCGGGGCCGGAATTGCCGCCATTAAGGATCGTGCCGAACCGATATTGCCGCACGTCGTCCGGCGTGATTGATCCGATATCGGGCATCACCAGCTGCGCAACCTTGCGTTCAACGCTCATGCGCGCAAGCAGCGCTTCGGGCGCGTTGGCGCCAGCTTGAACGGCAGCGTTGGTGCCGCTTACTTCGACCGGCGGCGCACCTGCGCATCCCGCCAACAACGCAGCAAGTCCCACACCGCAGGCCAACCGCCCCAGCAATTGTCGTATCATCAAGCCAGCCCCTCCCTAGGCCGTGTCATTTTGAGAACGTTATCAACTTATGCCGAGCCGCACCCGCTTTGGCAAGTATCAAGCGCAAGCTTCACGCGCGGCGCATTACGGCGGTGAGCAATGCGGCGCTCATCAGCGACAGGGTCGCAAACAGCACAAACAGCGCCGAATAGCCGAAGCTGGGCACCAGCAGCACTGTCAGCCACGGCATCACCATGCCCGGCACGGTGTTGGTAAGGTTGAACAGCCCAAGATCGCGCCCGCGATGCTGCGGCGCGGGCAGCACGCGCAATGTCTGGCCGGAATGAAGCGCAAGGAAAATCGCCGCCGCAAGTCCGAACAAGACATAGCCAGCAATCGCCGTTTCCAGCGTGCCTGCCGCCGCCATCACCAGCATCCCGGCAGTGCACAACAGCGCGCAGGCGACCAGCGGCAGTATCGGGCGCGCGTGGCGATCCGACCAGCGACCCAGCAACAGCGACAGCGGCACCGCGCAGACCAGCACCATGCTGAAGATATTGGCCGCGCCGTTTTCAGGATAATCGGGCGCCAGCGAACGCAGCCAATAGAGCAGAAACGCAAACATCCCGCCCTCTGCCACCTGCACCAGCAGCCGCGCGATCCACATCCTTACCACCACCCGGTCACGCAGCCGCAGCGGATCGCCTGTCGGCACAACCGGCTGCATCAGCTCACCGCGCACCCGCCCGCCGCCCAGCACCACGGCAGGCAGCACCAGCGCAGTCACCAGCAACGCCACCAGCCCCAGCCGCGCATCAGGCGGAACCAGCCCCGCAAACGTCACCACCGACCCGGCAATCGCCCCCAGCGCCGGGGCCAGTGCCAATGCCCCGCCCAGCACGCCTTTCTGGCTATCGGGGAAGCAATCGCCCGCCCACGCCATCAGCGGGGCGAGCATCAGGTTGAGCGCCACCTGCCACGCCATGATCAGCAGCACCAATTCTGCAATCGAATCCGCCCTGCCGATAGCGATCAGCGCCATGTTAGAGGCAATCAGGCCCGCGATAATCCATGGGCGGCGCACCGTGCTGCGGTCGCTGAGTGCACCCACGGCGATATTGGCAAGACTGGCCATGACCGCGCCCAGAAAGGACACCTGCGCCAACGCGGCGACATCTTCGCCGCCCTGCAATGTGACGATCTGCTGCGGCAACAGCACTGTCAGCAACGGGACATAGGCCACCGCGCCCCCTGCGGCAGCAAGCGCGAACAGCACAAGGAACCAGCGCGGCTGGCGTTCCGGTAAAACGACGAAAGGCGCGATCAAGCCGCGCCCGGCGCAGGTGCGGTGGAGGAACGTTCAACCAGCGCCGCGGCGACTTCGATTACCGTGTCGCTATCACTGTCTTCACCGCGCGCAATCAACTGTTCGACCGCGCGTGATACCGTTTCAGCAATCGGCTGATCAATCGCTGTCAGCGGCGGTTGAGAGAAGCGCACAATCGGGGTGTTGTCGAAGGAAATCAGCGAAAGATCGCGCGGTACATTCAGCCCGCGATCACGCGCCACTTCGAGCGCGGCCAGCGCCATCTGGTCGCTGCTGGCGATGATCGCGGTAAGATCGGGGTTGCGAACCAGCAAAGCGCGCGCCGCGCGGGTGCCCGATTCATAGCCGAAATCGCCCACTTCCAGCAGCCCTTCGCTTGGGATGCCATTATCGCCCAGCGCGCGCCGCCAGCCATCGATGCGCCAGGCGCTAAGGCTATATTGCGATGGCCCCGCGATCATCGCGATGCGGCGGTGGCCGAGCTCGATCAAGCGGCTGGTGGCGAGATGCGCAGCGCCTTCATCGCCCATCGTCAGCGGGATCCCCGGCCCCGGCGCATTCGATCCGATCCGCGCAAACGGAATCGCGCGCGCCGCCAGCAATTCGGTAATCAACCGGTTTTCCGAGTGTGGCGGGGTTAGGATCACGCCGTCGGGTTGAAGCGCGGAAATCGCCGCGCCCAATTCACGTTCGACATGATCGGAATGGGTATCGACCAGTTCGACCATCATCCGGTAGCCATGTTTGGAACAGGTCAAAATCCCGCCCAGCAGCATCTGGTCAACCCAGTCAGTCCCGCGCCGCTCGCTCCAGTCGGCCAGCGTGCGTTCGCGGTCGTTGATGGCAAGGATGATGTAGGAACGCGACCCGCTCATCCGCTGTGCGGCGAGTGAGGGGACGTAGCCCAGCCGTTCAATCGAAGCGCGCACCTTGTCGCGCAATTGCGGGCGCACGTTCGGCCCGCCGTTGACCACCCGGCTTACCGTCTGAAGCGAGACGCCCGCATCCCCGGCCACGTCCTTGATCGTGACTGCTTTGCGCACCCGCGCCATTACGCACCCATTCCCATCTTGCCTACCGCATGCACGCGCGCCCCCGATCGGGATCCTCGGCGCATTGGTAAACCCTGATCCAATCGATTGCGAATTGCGCGGGAAAGCTCTTGGCCGCAACCCCCTTGGCGTTGCTTTCTTCTGCCAGGCGTCCGCCCACAGCCAGGTTGGCCATGACATAGAACGGCTGATCGAACGGGGCTGCGGCATTGCCCTTGGCACGCGGCGATGCGCTATCCCATTGATCTGCTGTGACAGTCAGATGGACATGGTCATCGACCAGGAACCGGATCAGACCTTCGCCCCATTCGACCGCATAGACGTGAAAATCGTCTGACGGCAACGCCCCATCGGGCAGCCCGATGATCCCCGCAGCTTTCACCTCGGTTTCAACATAACGCAGGCCGAAATTGCCGATCAGCTTCCAGCCATTGTTGAAATCGGTGCCGTAATCGATGCGGCCATAGGCGGCCTTGGTGGTTTCAGCCACGGCCGAGATTTCGGGCGTGCAGAGCGGGTCGCATGGCGTGACCTCGCCCATCACCGCATTGTTGAAGGTGCGGTTGTTCACGCCGAAGAACCGGCCAGGGGTAAAGCCCGGCTCAAACACGGGGACGCCATCGACAAACAGCGATGTTGTGCCCGGGGCACCGGGTTGGCAGCCACCCCCCTCGCCCCACGGCAGACAACCCGCGCGGCCTGCCCATGGTGCGGACAGGTTGCCCCAAGTGCTGAAATTGGTGTCACGCGTTACCCGATCACGATCTGACCAGCGTGCGCCGAACTTGGCAGTCTTGAAGAAGCCTTCGTCGCTGATGTCATATTCGGCATCAAACCGCAGGCTGTCGAGTTCACCCTCATTGCGGGCCTTGCTATCGAGCAGGAACCAGAAAAAGGTGTTGTCGCCGCTGCTGAAGAAATCGCTGGGCGATCCCGGAGGTGCGAGGAACTGGACTTGCGGGGTGCTGCCGGTGGCATCGATGGCGATGTTGGCCCAGCTGTTCATCACGCCAATGATCGAATCCTGCTGCAAATCGGATTCGATCCGCTGCGCTTCGAAGTTGACCCGCAAACGGTCAGAGATATTCCAGTCGACATCGAAGGAAAAATCCTGCGTCTTGGCATCGGTGGCCCGCTCAAACCGCAGGGTTTCAAACGGAATGCCCCCGCGCCCGCCCGGGTTGGCGAAGGAATCGCCAATCCGCTGACTCAGGATACCGCGCTGAAAGATGCCGTTCTGGTCGAATTCCCAGGTGCTGCCCGCCGCAGGAACCGGGAACAGCGCGTCATCATTCACCAGTGCGAGCGCGGCAAACTCCTTGGTGAAGAAGCTGGTTTCGGCGCGCAGCCATTCAAAGGTGACGAGCAGATCGCGATTGGGGGTTTCATACTGAACGACCGCCGACCATGCCTCGCGGTCACGTTCCAGATCGGTGGTGCGCACGCCTGCGCCCTTGGGAACAACCACGGAGCCCGGAGGCGGGAAGTTGGTTTCGTCAAAATTGGTGCCTTCAAGGAACCCGTCGCTGCTCACCGGGCGCACGCGGAAGCAGCCGCCATCCAGCGTCGCAGCGCGATAGCAAGGATCGGTAATCTGCGATGCGTCGGTGCGGCTGACCAGTTCCGAATTGGCGTAGCCAAGCTGCACACCGATCGACCCGGCATCGTTTTTAAACGTTGTCGAACCGATCAGCGAGAAACCCGGTGACCATTCTTCGGCAAGATCGCCGTAATTGGCTTCGATCGTGCCCGCGATATGGGTGCCGCGCCGATCAAGCGGTTTGCGGGTGACGAGGTTCACGGTGCCCGCAATCCCGCCTTCGACCATGTCGGCGGTAAGGTTCTTGAACACCTCGACCCGGCCCAGCAATTCGGGCGAGACATCGTTAAAGCTGAGAACGGTGCCACCCGTGGCGGAGAATATGTCGCGGCCGTTCAGTTCCGAACGCACGAACGGCAGACCGCGCACGATCACCCCGGTGCCTTCGACCGAGAAACGGTCAGGATCGGACGGCTTTTCGAAATGCTCGCCGCGGTCGGGGGCACGTTCAAGCTGGGCATTCAGTTCGAAAACTGGAACCGCATCGGCGACAGCTACATTCACCCCTTCGGCGCTTATGGATACACCATGGGCGGGATTTCGTTTCACCATGTCTGGCACCGCATGGCGAATGCGGGAGACAAGCGCCCGATCCAGGTTTTCAACCTTGAAACAATGGCCGCCTATTTCGGCAAGTTTGCCCGCACGCAGGATTTCGCGCGCGACGATCTGCCGCCGGTCAATTACGCCTATCACCTCGATGCGACCCGCTATGCCGCTTTTCTCAGGCGCTTTGCCGAAGCGCGCGGCGTGGTGCGGCAGGAAGGCCGGATCGCCGATGTCGCGCTGGATGGCGAAACCGGGTTTGTTACCACCGTCACGCTGGATGATGGGCGGCAATTCGCAGGCGATCTGTTCATCGATTGCTCGGGCTTTCGCGGGCTGCTGATCGAACAGGCTTTGCAGACCGGCTATGATGACTGGAGCCATTACCTGCCGTGCAACCGCGCGGTTGCGCTGCCCTGCCAGCGCGATGACGGTAGCCCGCCCCCGCCCTTCACCCGCGCCACCGCACACCGCGCCGGCTGGCAATGGCAGGTGCCGCTGCAACACCGCAACGGCAATGGGCACGTCTATTGTTCCAGCTTTATGGAGGATCAGGACGCGCTCGACATCCTTGTCGGCAATATCGCGGGCAAACCGCAGGCTGAGCCGAATTTTCTGCGCTTCGTTACCGGCCGGCGCAAGAAGTTCTGGAACAAGAACGTGGTCGCGCTCGGGCTGGCGGCGGGGTTCATGGAGCCGCTCGAATCCACTTCGATCCACCTCGTCAATACCGGGATCGACAAGCTGATTTCGCTGTTGTCACTGGATGGCATCACACAGGCGCAGGAAGATGCCTTCAACCGCCTGACGGGCCGCGAATATGCCCGCATCCGCGATTTCCTGATCCTGCATTACAACGCGACATCGCGGGACGATTCCGACTTCTGGAATTATGTGCGCACGATGGAAGTGCCCGAATCGCTGACCGAGAAGATCGAGATATTCAAAGCCAACGGCCAGATCTTTCGGGAAGAGGATGAATTATTCACCGAAACCAGCTGGGCAGCGGTGATGATGGGCCAGGGAATCGCGATGGGCGGGCATAATGCGATGGCCGACGCGCTTGATCCGGCCAAGACCCGCGAGGAAGCCGACGAGATGGAGAAATCGATCCGCTATCTGGTGCAGCACATGCCGGGGCACGGCGATTATGTGGCGCGGTATTGCCCGGCGGCGACGTAACGCGCCGCACGGCATCGGCAAGCAGTCGGAAGGGCCGAGGGTTTCAAGGAGCCGAGCGTGGCGGACACGCTTCGGCCAGCAGTAGCAGGAATTGCCCTGCGCTATCGGCCCACCGCGCGCGCGGTTCCCACCCGGCGCTCGCCAACAGCATCTGGGCCGAACGGCGGGTGAACTTGTGGCTGTTTTCAGTGTGGATGCTTTCCCCGCTGCGAAGCGTAAAGCGCTGCCCGCTGATCGTAAACGTCATGTCAGCGGCGGCGATCAAGTGCATTTCGATCCGCGCAAATGTGTCGTTCCAACGCGCTTCGTGGCGGAATTGGTCGACCGGAATATCGCCCGCAAGCTCCCGGTTGATCCGGGTCAGCAGGTTGCGGTTGAACGCTGCCGTGACACCCGCCGCATCATCATAGGCGGCCTTCAACAGCGCCTCGTCCTTGACCAGATCCATGCCGATCAACAGCAGCGCGCCTTCACCCAGCGTTTCGCGCATCGAACGCAGCAGATCAGTGGCAGTGCGCGCGATCATGTTGCCGATGGTCGATCCGGGGAAAAAGCCGAGCTTGGGCAGGTCTGCAACCGCGCCGGGCAATTCAACCCGGCGCATGAAATCAGCCTCAACCGGGTAAACCGGAAGGCCCGGAAACTTAGCCGCCAGATCAGCCGCCGCCGCGCGCAGAAAATCGCCTGCAATATCGAGCGGAACATAGGCCGATGGCGCAATCGCGGATAATAGCAGCGGAGTCTTGACCGAAGAGCCAGAGCCAAACTCCACCACCGCCCGCCCCGGCCCGATCAGATCGGCCATCGCGCCCGCGCGCTCGGTCAGGATTTCGGTTTCGGCGCGGGTCGGGTAATATTCGGGCTGCTGGGTGATATCTTCAAACAGTTGCGATCCCGCATCATCATAGAACCAGCGCGCCGGGATTGCTTTTTGCGGTTCGGCCAGCCCCGCCAACACGTCTGCCCGGAAGGCGCGATCAACCCCGGCGGAATCGCGCTCAACCAGCTTCAGCCCTGTATTCGTCGTCATCTCAAACATCCTTGGCCAGCCGCAGGCCGGTGAATTGCCAGCGCTGCTGGGGATAGAAGAAATTGCGGTAGGACGCGCGCGAATGACCGCGCACCGTGGCGCAGCTTGCTCCGCGCAGCACCACCTGCCCGCTCATGAATTTGCCGTTATATTCGCCAACTGCTCCTTCGGCGATGCGAAAGCCGGGATAGGGTAGATAAGCTGAGCGGGTGAACTGCCAGCAATCGCCGAACAGGTGCTGCCCACCCTGCGGGAGTGGCGGCGCGGCGCCATCAAGCTGATTGCCAGCGGCGGGATCATGGCTGGTCGCTATCGCCTCCCACTCGAACTCGGTCGGCAGGCGGTGCCCCGCCCAAGTGGCAAAGGCATCCGCTTCATAATACGAGACATGGCTAACCGGCGCATTGGTATCGCGCGGCTGCCAGCCTTGGTGGGTGAAATGCTGATCGTCACGCCAATACAGCGGTGCGCCTATGTCTTGCACCTGCACCCAGCCCCAGCCATCAGACAGCCACAGCCGCGCATCGCGATAGCCGCCGTCAGCGATGAAGCCATCCCATTCGCCATTGGTCACCAAGCGGTCAGCCAGCGCAAACGGTTCGATCAACACGCGGTGACGCGGGCCTTCATTGTCGAAGGCGAAGCCACCACCTTCGTGGCCGACAAGCGCGATCCCGCCGGGGTGCTGGTGCCAGCCAAGTGATGCTTGTGCGTTTTCCCGCAAATCGGAAGTGTGCTTTGCCTGCCTGAGATCCCCGCCTTCGCGGGGACTCACAACGGCTTCATACATCGCCGGGCCAAGCGGATTCTGGAACAGCGCGTGTTTGATATCGGTCAGCAACAATTCGATGTGCTGTTGTTCATGCGCAACGCCCAATGCGATCAGGCCGCTGAGCGCCGGATCATCCAGCAGCGGCGTCATCGCGTCATTCACCGCTGCGCGCCATTCCTGCACCTCGGCCAGCGTCGGGCGTGACAGCATCCCACGCTGCCCCCGCGCCATCCGCGCGCCTTCCGCTTCGTAATAGGAATTGAACAGGAACGGCCAGTCTTCGCGCCACAGCCGATAACCCGGCAAATAATCGCGTAGCAGGAACGTTTCCCAGAACCACGTCGTATGCGCGAGGTGCCACTTGGCAGGAGAGGCATCCTCCATCGATTGCAGGCTGGCATCGGCATCGCTCAGCGGGCGAACCAGCGCCTCGGTCAGCGCGCGGGTGGCGCGAAAACTATCACCGAATGTTGCCGCATCTGCGCCGCTGATGGGATTTTGCCGTTCGCCACGAGGCACGCGCGTCTCCTGTTACCGCCTTGCTTCAGCATATCCGCCACTGCCCGCACGCTGTGACAATTTAAAGCGCCAGCGCGCCGCGTTCAGGCCGCGTTGGCGCTGATCCCGGCATCACGTTCACCCGCCGCTTCATTGAGCATTTCTGCGACCAGAAACGCCAGTTCGAGCGATTGTTCCGCATTCAGGCGCGGGTCGCAATGGGTGTGATAGCGATCGCCGAGGCGTTCCTCGGTAATCGCCACCGCGCCGCCGACGCATTCGGTCACGTCCTGCCCGGTCATTTCGATATGGATGCCGCCGGGGTGCGTGCCTTCGGCGCGATGCACGGCGAAAAAGCCCTTCACTTCGCGCAGTATGCGGTCGAACGGGCGGGTCTTGAAGCCGGTGTCGGATTTCACCACGTTGCCGTGCATCGGATCGCAGCTCCACACCACCGGATGCCCTTCCCGCTCCACCGCGCGAACAAGCCGGGGCAGGCCGTCTTCAACCTTGTCATGACCGAACCGGCTGATCAGCGTGATCCGCCCGGCCTCACGCTTGGGGTTGAGTTCATCAAGCAACGCCAGCAACGCGTCAGGTTCCAGCGTGGGCCCGCATTTCATCCCCAGCGGATTACCGATCCCGCGCGCATATTCGATATGCGCAGAGCCGGGGAAGCGGGTGCGATCACCGATCCACAGCATATGCGCGCTGGTCGCATACCAATCACCGGTCAGCGAATCCTGCCGGGTCATCGCCTGTTCGTAAGGCAGCAGCAGGCTTTCGTGGCTGGTGTAGAAACTGGTGCCCTGCAATTGCGGGACGGTGGCGGGATCAATCCCGCAAGCCTCCATGAAATCGAGCGCTTCGCCGATGCGGTCGGCCATTTCGCTGAACTTTTCGGTCCACGGGGTGCGGCCCATGAAATCGAGCGTCCACTGATGCACCTGGCGCAGGTTGGCATAGCCGCCATTGGCGAAGGCACGCAGCAGGTTCAATGTCGCGGCGGCCTGCGAATAGGCGCGCACCATCCGCTCGGGATCATTGCGGCGCGACACAGGATCAAATTCGATCCCGTTGATATTGTCGCCAAGGTAGCTTGGCAGGGTCACACCATCGATCGTTTCCGTCGGGGCGGAACGCGGCTTGGCAAACTGACCTGCCATCCGCCCGACCTTCACCACCGGACGTTTGCTGGCAAAGGTCATCACCACCGCCATCTGCAAAATCGCACGGAAGGTGTCGCGGATGTTGTTGGGGTGAAATTCAGCGAAGCTTTCTGCGCAGTCCCCGCCTTGCAGCAGAAAACCGTGGCCATTGGCGACATCGGCCAGATCGGACTTCAATGCGCGTGCCTCGCCCGCGAACACCAGCGGGGGGTAGTTCGAAAGGGTTTGCTCTGCCGCTGCCAGTTCGGCTGCATCCTCGTAATGCGGCAGGTGGCGCGCTTCGTGAGCCTTCCAGCTTTGCGGGGTCCAGGTCATCGGCACAGTCAAAACTCTTTCATGGCTTGGCGCGCAAGGTTCGCGCGGGGCCGCTCGCTACAGGAGGCGCGATTGAATTGTAAAGCCGCAACGGCGTGTAGCACAACTTTATTTCCCGACCACACTATGCGGCAGAGCCGATCAACGGCCTGTCATGCCCCCTCTGGCACCAGCGGCACTCGCCCCGCCAACCGGCGCTTCGACCAAGGCTTGGCCTTCGGGGATGATCGCCAAGCGATACGGCGCTCCGTTGGCGAAATAGCGGTCGGCCAGAAACTGCATCACCTGCGGGCTGGTCTGCGAATAATCGGCCAGCAGCGTGCGCAACAACCCCACGCGCCGCGGATCGAACGCTGCGCCTTCGAGGTTATACAGCCAGAACTGGTTGCCCGTCGACGCACGCCGGATCAGCTGACCGAGCGGTTCGGTCACTCGCTCCAATTCGTCGGCCGTGGGCGGATTGGCGGCCAAATCTTTGGCAATGCGGTCAGCCTCGGCAAAGAACACGGGCACGAATTCCGGCTCCAGCTGCGCCAGCGCAGTGATCCGTCCGCCGCTGGCAATATCCGCGGGCCAGCGCGAAAACACCTGCGGCGAATAGCTGGCCCCGGCACGTTCCCGCAACGCTTCGAGCAGGCGGTTGTTGAACAACTGGGTAAGGATTTCAAGCTGGCGGCCTTCGCGCAAGGCATCAACCCCGCCCCCGCTGGGCCATGCGACCACAGCGGCGGCCTGATTGGCATCGCCGCGATGGGTGACGATGGCCGGGCGATCGCCCGCCACCGCGAACGACGGCACCCGCGCAGCCACATCTGGCGCAATCGGTTCGCGCGGCGGCAAGGCACCAAAGGTCAGGCGCAGCTGCTCGATCACGGCAGGCTGATCAAATTCGCCAAACACCAGCACCTCGACCGGGCCTTGTTTGAGCAATGGCTCCCACACCGCGCGAAAGCCTTCGGGGGTGACGTCGCGCAAAGCCTCCGGACTGGGCGTCGCAAACCGCTGATCGCCGCCGGTGACAAGGTATTCCAGATCACGGTTGAGAATGCCGCCGGGGCTGGTCGAATAGGTGTTGTAGGCGAGTTCTGCCGCAGCCTTGGCGCGGATCACCGGATCCTTGTCCCAGCGCGGCATCCCCAGCTTGGCCGCGAACAGGTAGAGCTGATCGACAACGTCTTCCGACCGGGTCTGGGCGGTGAAGGTGAACACCGCTTCATCAATGCCGAAATCGAACCCGAGCTTGCGCCCGGTTGCCAGCCGGTCAATCTCGTTCTGACCCAATTCGCCAAGTCCTGATCCGACCAGCGCCGCCTCACCCAGCGCCGCATAGACTGCGCTATCCTTGTTAAACGCCCGGTAGCCCGCGCCAAACCGCACACGCACCGTCACCCGGCCGGGTTCGGCATCATTGGCCCACACCAACGCCTTTACGCCGTTGGCGAAATCGATCTGCTCGACATCAAGCAGGCCAAGCGGCTTTTGTTCAGCGATGATGCCCGGTTCGCCGACCGCGGGAAGTTCGTCGAACGAAATCGTCTGCGCGGCCAGTCTGGCGCTGCCATCGACCACCGCTTCGCGCGCCAAGGCCAGCCGCAGCATATCGGCGTCAGCTTCGCCGCTTGTGGGCGTTACATAGACCGACCGCGTGACAGTGCCATCAAACAGCGCCTTGGTGCGCGCCAGCACTTCATCGGGATTGAGCCGCGCGGTCATCCCGCGAAACACATTGAGCACCACGTCCGGCGCAGCCACGGTTTCGCGGATATCGACCGCGTTGACGAGGTTGTTGGCAAGGTCAGAACCTGACTGCACGCTTTCCTGTTCGACCTGATTGGCGAACACCACGTCGAATTCGGCCGCTTCGCGGTCAATCTCCTCCTGCGTGGGCGGATTGGTCAGCGCGTCGGCGATCACGCTGCGCACATCGGCAAGCGCCGCCTGCCAATCGCTTGTCAGCGGCGCAAAGGTGACAAACGTCGCATCGGTGGAACGCGAAACATCGTCCTGCTGCACCTGCGCATAGAGGAAACTGCCCCCGCCGCGCGCGCGCGCTTCAAGCCGGCGATTGATGATCGACTGCGCAACCGCATCGATCAGCAGGCCTTCATTATAGGCGATGGTATCTTCAACCTGCCGCCACGGCCGCATAACCGCATAGGTCAGGCTGCGCGGCAGATCGGGTTCGACCCCCACCGCAAGTTCACCAATCGGGGTGCCTTCAACCGGGTTTTCGGGCGCGGCTGCGGGCGCAACCGGATCGCCGAAATCGGGTGCAACACCGGGTTTGCCCTTGCCTTCCCAGTCGCCGAACCACTGTTCAACCAAACCAGCCAGCACCATCGGATCAGCATCGCCCACAACCACGATCACGGCGTTTTCCGGACGATACCAGCGATCATAGAACGCCTTTACGTCCTTGCCGTTGGCGGCCCGCAGCGTTTCATCAGTGCCGATCGGATTGCGCGCGGCGAGCCGCTGTCCGGCAAAGAAGGTCTGCCGGGTCAGATCGGCAATCCGCAGCCCCGCCCCGCCGCGTTCACGCTTTTCAGCCAGCACGATCGGGCGTTCGGCGGCAACATTGGCATCATTCAGCACCGGTTCGCGGATCATGCCCGACAACAGCTTGAAACTTTCAGACAGCTTGGCCTGATTAATATTGGGAATATCCAGCTTGTAGGCGGTGTGGGTCGGGCTGGTTTCGGCATTGGCATCGCTGCCAAAGGTTGCGCCCAGCCGCTGCCATGCGGCAATCGCCTCGGCCTGTTTCAGATATTTGCTTTCGCGGAACAGCAGGTGTTCGAGCAGGTGGGCATAGCCTTGTTCGGTGTCTTTTTCGTGCAGCGACCCGGCATCAATGCGCACCCGGATCGAAACCTGTTGGGGCGGCACGCCGTTGCCGCGCACGGCATAGCGCAGGCCGTTCTTCATTTCGCCAAACAGCCATTGTTCATCAACCGGGACATCGCTGCCACGATACAGCCACGGCACTTCACCATTGACCTGAAGCGCGCGCGGGGCCGGGATCGCTGGTTCAGCCGGGGCCTGCACCGCGGCCGGAGCAGGCGCAGGAGCAGCGGTTTGCTGGGCAAATGCCGGGTGGAGCAGCGCAGCAGGCGCAAGCAAAAGAACGAAAGCGCGGCTGGCGCGGGATAACAACGTCATGCCCGGCTTATAGAGGCCTCAAATGTGAAGCGATAGTGAATGTGTGTGCCCGCGCGCCCTTGCCGCATCGGCCTGGGGCACCTAAATTGCGGTCATGTTCATAGAAACCGAAACCACGCCCAACCCTGCTGCGCTGAAATTCCTGCCCGGTCAGGCCGTGATGGACGCAGGCAGCCGCGAATTTTCCACCCCCGAAGCCGCTGAGGCAAGCCCGCTTGCCCAGGCGATTTTTGACACGGGCGAAGTCGTCAACGTGTTCTTCGGTGCCGATTTCGTCAGCGTCACCGCTGCGCCGGGGGCCAATTGGAGCGCGCTGAAACCGCAGGTCATTGCCATCCTGCTCGATCATTTCGTGTCCGAAGCGCCGCTGTTTGCCGGTGGCAGCGCGCACGGCATTGCTGTCCCGCCCGACAACGATCTGGCGGTCGAAGAACGCGCCGAGGATGCCGAGGTGATCGCGGCGATCAACGAACTGCTCGAAACCCGCGTCCGCCCGGCGGTGGCGGGTGACGGCGGCGATATCGCCTATCGCGGCTTTCGCGACGGGGTGGTATATCTGACGCTGCAAGGTTCCTGCGCAGGCTGCCCTTCAAGCACCGCGACATTGAAGCACGGGATCGAAGGCCTGCTGAAACATTACGTGCCCGAAGTCACAGAGGTTCGCGCAGCATGACCGTGCAATTTCACGACCAAGTGCTGCCGGACGCAGCGCTCGCACAGCTGTTCAACGAAGCGCGCAGCTACAACGGCTGGCTCGACAAGCCGGTTTCGGACGCGCAGCTTCACGCGATCTGGGATCTGGTGAAAATGGCCCCCACCTCGGCCAATATGCAGCCGGCGCGGATTGTCTGGGTGAAATCGGCTGACGCCAAGGCCAAGCTGGCCGACTGCGTGATGGAGGGCAACAAGGCCAAGGTGCTGACCGCCCCCGTCACCGCCGTGATCGGTTACGATATCGACTTTCACGAACACCTGCCATGGCTGTTCCCGCATACCGACGCCAAAAGCTGGTTCGAAGGCGACGAGGCCGGGCGCGAGGAAGGTGCGTTCCGCAATTCATCCTTGCAGGGTGCCTATCTGATGCTGGCAGCGCGGGCGCTGGGGTTGGATTGCGGGCCGATGTCGGGGTTTGATGCCGATGCCGTCAACGCCGCGTTCTTTGCCGATCAACCGCGCCACCGGGTCAATTTCATCTGCGCGGTTGGCTATGGCGATCCCGCCAGCATTTTTGACCGCAGCCCGCGTCCGGACTTCGCGCGCTTCAACCGTATCGCCTGACCGGCAGCATCTGCTGCTTGCACAGCGCGGCAGCGTGAGGCATCGCGCACCGCAATGCGCGTGCTTGCCATCGAAACCGCTTCCGAAGCATGTTCCATCGCCCTGTTTGATGGCGAGGCAATCGTCGCGCATAATCACCGGCTGATCGGGCGCGGCCATGCCGAAGCCTTGGTTCCGATGATCGCCGCCCTGCCGGACAGGGGGCGCGCGAATCGCATTCTCGTTTCGCTTGGCCCCGGCAGCTTCACCGGCGTGCGTATCGGCCTCGCCGCCGCGCGGGCGCTGGGGTTCGCGTGGGGGGCTGAAGTGCTGGGCTACCCAACGCTCGCGCTGGCCGCCGCACAGGCTCAGCATATCCACCCCGCGCAGGCCGTGACAATTTGCATGAACGGCGGGCATGGCGAATGGTTCGTCGCGGATTTCGGCGCTGACGGATTGCCGCAGGGCCATGCCTCCTCGCTGACGCCCGATGCTGCGCGCGCGCGCAAATCTCACCCGCTGGTTGCGGGCAACCGTGCAGCGGCGCTGGCCGCATTATACGCTGATCAGGCCATCACGGCGATCGACCTGCTGCCCGATGCCACGTCTGTGCGATTCCTTAATCCCCGGTTGCTGACGCACAACCTAGCCCCGATCTATGGTCGCGGGCCGGATGCCACCCCATTGGCACTCCAGGGGCGACCATGACCCCCTGCCCGCACCTCGTCGACCGGATCATGGCGGTGATGGATGCCGCATTTGACCCGGCCTTTGGAGAAGCATGGAACCGGCGGCAGGTCGTTGATGCGCTGACCGTGCCTTCCACCCATGCATTGGTGGTTGATGCTGATGGCACCGCGATCCCCGATGGGCCAGCACCCCGCGCAACGCCTGCGGGTTTCGTGCTCACCCGCCATGTGCTTGATGAAGAAGAGTTGCTGCTAATCGCGGTCGCTCCCGATGCACGGCGACGCGGCATCGGCGCGGGTTTGATCGAATACCTGTTCGCCGCCGCCCGCAAACGCGGAATTGGCCGTATCTTTCTAGAAATGCGGCGCGGCAATCCGGCAATTCATCTCTACATCAAACTTGGTTTTGAACCCATTGGTGTGCGTCGCAACTATTACCGAATGGTAAATGGTGATAGAATTGATGCCATTACTTTTGGCCGGACGATCTAATTCGGGCCTGCCTGCCGGATAATTATAGCCATGCCAAATATCCTGGTTGCCAAAGCCAAGGGCCTGCGTCATGAGTTAATAGGTGGGGCAGATGGAACAACGCCAAAGAGGAATTTATGCAAGATTTGGAAATGGAAATGAAAGAAGCGCTGATCACACTTACCAGCGATATCGTCGCCGCTCATGTCAGCAACAATGATGTCGATGTTGCTGATCTGCCAAGCCTGATTACCAACGTCTATACCGCGCTCGCCAATTTGGGCGAAAAGGTTGAAGTTGAAGAGCCCAAGCCGCAGCCCGCCGTCGCGATCCGTAACTCGGTGAAGCCGGATTACATTGTCTGTCTTGAAGACGGCAAGAAGCTGAAAATGCTCAAGCGTTACCTTCGCACGAATTACGACATGACCCCCGAAGAATACCGCGCGCGCTGGGGCCTTGCCGCTGATTACCCGATGGTTGCGCCCAATTACGCGGAAAAGCGCCGCGAACTCGCCAAGAAGATCGGCCTTGGTCGCAAACCCGGAACCGTCGTGCGCCCGCGCCGCGCAAAGAAGGCCTGATCCCGGCCCCAAGGTCGCCTATCCTTGGCTGGCAAGGCCGCCTCTGTTGAGAGGGTGCCCGTGCCAGCTTGAGCATGCAGCCTCATCCCTATAAGGATGGGGCTGCTTTGCTATCAAATGGTCGATCCGGTTTCGGGCGGCGTGTGCGGCGATGGAGCTTTCGTTGAACCAGAAAATCGATCTCGAACAACTCTGCGCCGAAAAAGGTCTGCGCATCACCGAACAACGCCGGGTGATTGCCAAGGTGTTGTCGGAAAGCGATGATCATCCCGACGTCGAACTGCTTCACAGCCGCGCTGCGGAGGTCGATCCGGGGATTTCGATCGCCACGGTCTACCGAACGGTTCGGCTGTTCGAAGAGGCAGGCATTCTGGATCGCCATGATTTCGGTGATGGCCGATCGCGTTATGAACCCGTGCCCGAAGCGCACCACGATCACCTGATCGATGTCGAAACCGGCAAGGTTGTCGAATTCGTCGATCCCGAGGTTGAGGCATTGCAGCGCCAGATTGCCGAACGGCTGGGTTATCGGCTGGTCGATCACCGCATGGAGCTTTACGGCGTTCGCCTGTCGCGCAATGACTGACCCGGCTGTTCCGCCCGGCAACCACAAAGCCTCCGATCAGCGCGAACACGAGCTCCGACAGGCAGCAATCCGGGGGGAAAGCACCCCGGTTACATGGGCCGGATGGCTGCGGCTTGGCCTGCGCGCAGCGGCGTTGGTTGGCCTGTTGCTGATGCTTTTGCCGCTGCATTATCTCTACCGGACGCTCGCCTATGGCTCGCCCTTCCCGATGCTGTTCCTGCGCGGTGCTGCGCGGATTTGCGGCGCGCGGGTTGAGGTAATCGGCACGCATCTGCGGCGCGATGTGTTCTATGTCGCCAATCACCTGTCGTGGGTGGATATTCTTGCGATGGCTGGGGCAAGCGGCACCGCCTTTGTCGCCAAGGCCGAACTTGCCGAAACGCCGGTGGTCGGCTGGCTGGCCCGGCTCAACCGGACAGTATTCGTCAAGCGTGAACACCGCATGGGTGTGGCCGAACAGATAAACGCCTTGAGAGAGGCGCTGTTCGACAACTGGTCAGTTACGGTGTTCCCCGAAGGCACCACCACCGATGGGCAATCGCTGCTTCCGTTCAAGACCTCGATGCTATCGGTGCTCGAACCGCCGCCGCCCGGTGTGCTGGTGCAGCCGGTGATCCTCGATTACGGCGCGGTCGCGGAATGGATCGGCTGGATCGGTGAGGAAAGCGGCGTCAACAACGCCAAGCGGGTATTGTCACGCAGGGGCACTTTCCGGCTCAAAGTGCATTTCCTCGAACCTTTCAGCCCCGAAGATTTTCGCGGAAGAAAGGCAATCGGCATGGAATCGCGCCGCCGGATCGAAGAAGGTCTGGTGGCGATACTCGGTCGCCCGCTGCGGCCGTTTGCGCACACTGTCCCGCCCGTGCGTTATGAACCTCGCCCGGAAAGCCAGCGCGTCGATTAGAGCAATTCTACAGCCCCGCGCGCACCAGCCAATCGTGGAAGATCCGCACCGGGCGGCTTTCCAGCGCAACTGGTCGGCACACGAACCAGTAGCTATAGGGGCTTTCCACGGGCTTGCCGGGCAGGTTGATTAGCCGGCTATCATTGGCGCGGCGCAGGTGATCATCGTGCATAATCGCAATGCCAAGCCCCTGTGCGGCGGCCTCCAGCATCAATTGGCCCGAATCGTAATGATCGATGGCCGCAGGGTTCATGTTGTCGAGATCGTTGGCCTTTTTCCACGCGGCGAAGCTTTCGGGCAATTCGTTGTGGATCAGGAAGGTCTGCCTCGCCATCATCTCGGGCGTAATGTTCGGCCCTATCGCCCGCGCTACGTCCTTGCTGCAGATCGCATGGACAAGATTGTGGTCGAGCCGCACCGCGTGCAGCCCGCTGGCCGGGCCGCGCGACAGGATGATCGCGGCGTCCAGCGTGTCGCCCACCCGGTCTTCAAGATGCGGGGCAGTGTCGATGTCGATATGCAGCAGCGGGTGGCGCTGGCGCAGTTCGCCCAGCCGTGGGAACAATCGCTGGCTGCCGAACATCGGCAACACGCCCAGCCGCAGGCGCAACAGCGCGATATTGTCCGACTGGCTTTCCACCGCGCGGGCGAGCGCCTCCATATGCGGGTTCACCGCTTCGTAGAACGCCTGGCCCTCATCGGTCAGTTGCATCGACTGGCGCGCGCGGGTGAAGAGTTTCTTGCCGACGAATTCCTCCAGATTGCTGATCCGCCGCGACAATGCCGAGGGGCTGAGGCCAATCTCCTCAGCCGCCGCCCGCGCCGAACCGAGCCGGACGGTGCGCATAAATGCTTCAAGCGCGCGAAGCGGGGGCAGGCGGCGTGCGGGCATCAAACATCTCCTTGCTGCTAGGAGATACAGCCAAAATCGCGGTTTGGATGCAAAAAATCGAAGAAAAATTGCATCCCCTGCGTCAGCGTTGCGCCTGTTGCACGTCACCCGCTGCTGCCGGAGGGTGAAGCCGCAACCGCGTCACATGGGTTTCGTCGCCCGCAGTGACTTCAATCCGCCAGCCGCTCGCGTGTTCCAGCACCGTGCCGACCGGCGGCACCGCCTCGGCCAGAACGAAGGCCAGCCCCCCCAGCGTATCGACCGCTTCTTCAACCTCAGCCAGACGCGGATCGACCTGCACAGCGACATCGTCCAGCTCCGCGCGGGCATCGCAATCCCACATCCCTTCACCGATCGGCACGATCAGCGCTTGCGGCGCATCATCATGTTCATCCTCGATATCGCCGACGATCTCCTCGACCAGATCCTCGATCGTGATCAGCCCGTCGGTGCCCGAAAACTCATCGAGCACGATCGCAAGGTGCACGCGCTGGGTGCGCATATCGGCCAGCACATCCAGCGCCCCGCGCGCCTGCGGCACATACAGCGGCTGACGCATCAAGGTCGTCCAGTCATCGGGCGGCGGGGTGCCATTGGCGAGAAAGGGGAAGATATCCTTGATGTGGATCATCCCGATCACGCTATCGAGCGTTTCGCGGTATACCGGCATCCGCGAATGGCCATGTTCGCTGAAGGCGGCGACCATTTCGGCCCAGCTGATATCGGCATCCACCGCGATGATCTCGCCGCGCGGCACCGCCACGTCATCGGCGTCATGTTCGGAGAAATGCAGCAGGTTGCGCAACATCTGGCGTTCAACCCGCGACAGATCACCGCGCGCGGTGCTGCGGTCTTCGCCGCCCGCAGAGTCATTCTCGTCCTCGTGCTCGTCGATCGCCTCTTCGAGCTGTTCACGCAAGGAACGCTCCGCTTCGAAGCCCAGGATCTTGCGTAAGGCAGGCCAAAGCCCGCTGCTACTGTCCGCGTCTCCCGATAGAGGCGCAGAAGATGAAGAATCGGCCATGGCCTTAGAAACAGCTCCTTGGGTTGCTATTCGCCATATGGGTCAGGGATACCCAGTTTTGCAAGTATCGCCGTTTCCAACGCTTCCATTTGTTCGGCCTGTGCGTCGGAATCGACATGATCGTGGCCCGCAAGATGCAGCAACCCGTGGACAATCAGGTGGGCGGCGTGGGCTTCCAGCGGCACAGCCTTCTCCGCCGCTTCGCGCGCGCAAGTTTCGTAAGCCAGCGCGATATCGCCAAGCATGACGGGCGGGCCGTCCGGCGCGAGTTGGCTGAGTTCATCGCGTTCCAGCATCGGGAAACTGAGCACGTTGGTGGGCTTGTCGCGCCCGCGCCATTCGCGGTTGAGCGCGTGGACTTCGGCGTCGGAAGTGAACAGCAGGCTCGCCATCAGGCGCGGGTTGGCAAGCACCGGCTCGCCCTCACCCGCAGCCTGCGCCGCACGCTCCACCAGCGCCTCCCACTCGCCCGCAGGCCAGCCTTCGATGTCGATATCAAGCTGCATGGCGCGCCTGTTGGAGACACATGTTACACTGTCCTGAAGCAGAAAACCGGGCCTTACAAAGCCGCCTGCGACGCAGGTGCAACGGGCAAGGGCGAAAAGCGTGGTTCATGCCGCCGCAGGGTAGCGCGAAAGCCGCAAGGTAGGAAAGGGAAACGCTCCAACCCGCCCCGCCTATGTCTGTTTTTGGGGGAGCGATGGAGAATGGCGAATGGCGGGGATTGGGTGGATTGTGCCACACCCACTTTCGTCGCCCCGTGCTTGACACGGGGCTTGGCTTTTCTTTCTTCGCCATTGCCGCGATACTCGGATCATGGAGAAGGGCGGCTGGGTCTATATCATGGCAAACCGCTACCGCGGCGGGATGTATATCGGCGTCACCTCGAATGTTCTGGCCCGCGTGAATCAGCACCGCGAGGGGATGGGTGCGCGCCATGTCGCCGATTTCGCGAAGTTCCGGCTCGTCTATGTCGAGCGCCACGAAGAGATCGAACAGGCGATTGCCCGCGAGAAGCTGGTCAAGAAATGGCGGCGCGAATGGAAGTTCGCGCTGATCGAGGCAGATAATCCGGATTGGAACGATCTGTGGGAGCAGTGGTTCGCAACTGACGCAGGAGAAGCTTAGCCAAACCCCGTGTCAAGCACGGGGCGACGAAGATATGAGAGGGCGATAACGGGGTCGCAACCCGAAAGGCAGCTTTGCCGCCTCAATGACCCCAAACCGGACGCCCCTAACCCTCTTCACCATTCCCCTCATACGCCTCGACAATCCGCCCCACGATCGGGTGGCGCACCACGTCGGCGGCGGTGAAGCGGATTGTGCCGAAGCCTTCGATGCCCTCCAGCCGCGATACCGCATCGTTCAGCCCGCTGCTTGTCGGCCCGCCGGGAATATCCACCTGCCGGGGATCGCCGCAGATCACCATCCGGCTGTTCTGGCCAAACCGGGTGAGGAACATCTTCATCTGTTCGCGCGTGGTGTTCTGCGCTTCATCCAGAATGATGAAGCTGTCCGCCAGCGTGCGCCCGCGCATGAAGGCAATCGGCGCGATTTCGATCTCGCCATTGGCCAGCCGCCGCTCAACCTGTTCGGGCGGCATACAATCGTTCAGCGCATCATAAAGCGGGCGCAGATAGGGATCGACTTTCTCCTTCATGTCGCCGGGCAGAAAGCCGAGCTTCTCCCCCGCCTCCACCGCCGGGCGCGACAGGATCAGGCGCTGCACGCTTCCGGTGATCAACTGCGCCACCGCCTGCGCCACCGCCAGATAGGTCTTGCCCGTCCCCGCCGGGCCAAGCGCGAAGATGATATCGTCGCGCGCCAGGCTGCGCATATAGTCGATCTGCGTGGCGGAACGCGGCACGATGGTTTTCTTGCGCGTGCGGATCATGATCGGCGGCGCATCCGCCTCACCCGAGATGATCCCTTCGAGCGTGGGTTCGGATGACATCGCGATCATCGCTTCGATCGCCCCGCTATCCAGCGCCTCGCCCCGCGCAAGCCGATCATACATGGTTTTGAGCGTATCGCGGGCGCGGGCGACGTTATCCTCCGCCCCTTCGATCACCACCTGATGCCCGCGTGCATGGATATACACGCCAAGCCGGTTTTCGACCTGCACCAGATTGGCGTCGAACTGGCCGAACAGGGGGCCAAGCAGCGACTGGTTTTCAAAGGTCAGATCAACGCGCGCGCGCCGGGGTTCCGGAAGATCGCGCGGATCGGGCGAAAGAGCCGGATGTCCGGCACGGGAGGGTCGTCGGCCCATAGGTTCCTTTGGTTCAGACCAAGGGACAATCCCTCGTCCTGAGTCGCGAAGGTAAGCACACGCGGGGGCAAAGCAAGCGCGGGGGAGTAACGCAGCGGTGGAAAGTCATCAAACCGTTATGGTTTGGCGCGCCAGTCCCATCACTGAATTCGGCCCCGCCTCGGCCAATTCGACCTCGACCAGGTCGCCCAAGCTGGCGGGCGCTTCGAACCACACCGATTGCAGCCACGGCGATTTGCCGAGCCATTGGCCGGGGCTGCGCCCGGTGCGTTCGACCAACACGGAGCAGGTCTTGCCGACGCTTGCCTGATTGAACGCGAATTGGTGGTGGGCGATGCGTGCTTGCAGGCGTTGCAGGCGTTCATCCATCACTTCGGGCGCGATCTGGCCCTCCATCGTCGCGGCAGGCGTGCCGGGGCGCGGGGAGTATTTGAAGCTGAAGGCGTGGGCGTAGCGGACTTCATCGACGATCCGCAGCGTATCTTCGAACTCCGCCTCGGTCTCGCCGGGGAAGCCGACGATGAAATCGCCCGACAGCGCGATATCGGGCCGCACGGCGCGGAATTGCTCCAGCAGCCGCAGGTAACTTTCCGCCGTGTGCTGGCGGTTCATCGCTTTCAGCACCCGGTCACTGCCGCTCTGCACGGGCAGGTGCAGATAGGGCATGAGCTTCGCCACCTCGCCATGCGCGGCGATCAGGCTCTCGTCCATGTCGTTGGGATGGCTGGTGGTGTAGCGGATGCGCTCCAGCCCATCGATCCGGGCGAGCGCGTGGATCAGGCCGGCGAGGCCCGTTGTGCGACCCTTGTCATCCTCACCCGCCCACGCATTGACGTTCTGGCCAAGCAGGGTGATTTCCTTCGCGCCTGCTTCAACCAATTTCTGCGCTTCGGCGATCAGGTGCGCGAAAGGCCGCGAGATTTCCGCGCCGCGCGTATAGGGCACCACGCAATAGGTGCAGAACTTGTTGCAGCCTTCCTGCACCGTCAGGAACGCGCTCGGCCCGCGTTTCTTGCGCTGCGGCAGCGCGTCAAACTTGGCGATGGCGGGCATATCGGTATCGGTCGCGCGGTCACCGTTCGCTGCCTTGTCGAGCATTTCGGGCAGGCGGTGATAGGCCTGCGGGCCGACCACGATGGAAACCGCAGGCGCGCGCGCCATGATCTCCTCTCCCTCGGCCTGCGCGACGCAGCCCGCGACTGCGATCAGCGGTGCCTTGCCCGCCTTGTTGCCCGCCTTCACCAAGCGGCCAATGTCCGAATAGACCTTCTCAGCCGCCTTTTCGCGGATGTGGCAGGTGTTGAGGATGACGAGGTCCGCCTCCTCCCCCTCAGGCGCGGGCGCGATGCCGCGTTCCCCCAGCAATTCGGCCATGCGCTCGCCATCATAGACGTTCATCTGGCAGCCGAAGCTTTTGACCCGGTAGGTTTTGGGGGGAGAGGTGGGTTTCATGAGGCCCGCGCCTTTAGCGCCGATGGGCGGCGGTTTCAATCGGCCGCGGGATCGGGCACCTTATCGGGGCGCGACTGATGGGCGCAGACAGGATGCGGCGCGGGCGTGCGCCCCGGATGCGGTTTGTCCGGCGGGCCGCATTCCACATCGGGCTTGGCAATCGCATTGGCGCGCACCACGCCCAGCGCATCCTTGCTTTCATAGGCCGCGATCCACGTCAGGCAATCGGCCAGTTTGCGCACTGAATGTTTGGAAAACCGGCTTTTTTGCGGGCGGCAATTGATGATGAACACGTCCGCCGCCGGGTCAGACCGGAACTTGCGCAGCGTCCGCAGCGCCTCACCGCGTTCGTTGATCAACGTGCGGTTGGCGGCGTTGATATCGGATTCTCCGCGATAGAAGGGTGAAAGGTTGAACAGCCACGCGCGCACATCGGGATAGGCAATCGAAATCTCGGTCGCCAACGCCCCGCCCATCGAATGGCCCGCCACGTGCCACGCCGCCGCATCGTCAAACCGCTCACGCTCAGCGGTGAAATAGCGCCGGGCAATGTCGATCTGATCGCTTCGCAAGGTGCCGTAAAACACATCGGCGACGCCATCAAAATCCGTCCCGCGAAAGGCCACGATCCGGGCCACGGGAACAGCCCCGGGCCGGCCCGCATCATCATCGCCGTAAAGCGCGAACAGCTGATAATCGAACCCGGTTTTGGCATCCTCTGGCGCGATTGGCAGGCGATCAATCATCACCAGCCGCGATCCGGTATCGTCGAACAGGTCGCTGTCACCCTGATAGGCGTTGGTTGCGGCGATGGCGTAGGGGTAACTTTCCACCGCCGCACCGCGCACAAAACCGCACCAACCGCCCGGTTCACCCTGACAGGGAGAACGCGACTGGGTAATATCGGGATAGGTAACGCAGCCGCCCAGCGCCAACAGCGCGAAAGCGAGCATGATGAGACGCGGGATCATGTCAAATCCCGACGAACGTCAGGCAACAACCGCCTTCACAATCTTGCCCGGCGCGCGCGGCGGTTCGCCCTTCGGCAGCGCGTGGACGTGTTCCATGCCGCTCGTCACCTGGCCCCACACGGTGTATTGTTTATCGAGGAAGCGTGCGTCTTCAAGGCAGATGAAGAACTGCGAATTGGCGCTGTCGGGGTTCTGTGCACGCGCCATCGAACACACGCCTTCGAGATGCGGTTCGGCGTTGAATTCGGCCTTCAGGTCGGGCTTGTCGCTGCTGCCCATGCCGGTGCCGGTCGGATCGCCGCCCTGCGCCATGAAGCCTGAAATCACGCGGTGGAACACCACGCCATCATAGAACCCTTCGCCTGCCAGTTCAGCAATGCGCGCAACATGGCCGGGGGCCAGATCGGGGCGCAGCTTGATCACGACGTCCTTGGGCTCGCCGTCGCCGGTGTCGAGGGTGAAGGTGAGGGTGTCTGCCATAGTTTTTCTCCGTAATCTCAAACCCGTTCGTGCTGAGCTTGTCGAAGCACTGTCTTTCTTGAGGCACCGGGGGTGCGGGAAGAAGTGCGGCCCTTCGACAGGCATGTCCTGAGCCTGTCGAAGGACTCGGGCGAACGGGTTTCGGTGTTGTTGCGCCGCGCTTTTAGCAGGCAAAACGTGACTGTCACCCTCCCGCGCTTGCTTTTCACCCCTCCCCGCCTAAACCGCCGACATGGCCGAAGACCGCATCATCGAAGACGATCTGCTGATCGCCGATTCCGGTGATGCCGAGGTGCGCCCCGATGACCGCGTCGATGATGAACGCCATGACGAGGAAAACCGGCTGAAACCCGCCTATGTCAGTGCCGTCCACGATGCGCTGGCGGCGGGTGACAAGGGCGCGGTTTACGATCTGGTCGAACCGCTCCACGCCGCTGACATCGCCGACCTGATCGAACTGCTCGACCGGTCGGAACGCGCGCAGCTCGCCTCTGCGATCAGCGATCTGATGACCAGCGACGTCATCGCGGAATTGAACGATCACGTCCGCGAAGACCTGATGGACACGCTGTCCGCGCATGCGGTCGCGGTCATCGCCGAACAGCTCGACACCGACGATGCGGTGCAGTTGATCGAGGATTTGAACGAAGCCGATCAGCGCGCGGTGATGGCCGAACTGGAGCCGGAAACCCGCGAGGCGGTGTCGAGCGCGCTAGCCTATCCCGAAGAAACCGCCGGGCGGTTGATGAGCCGCCATTTCGTGGCGGTGCCCGAACACCTCACCGTGGGCGATCTGATCGATTACCTGCGCGAAGAAGGCGATCTGGAACACGATTTCTTCGAAGTTTTCGTGATCGACGAACGCCACCATCCGGTTGGCACCTGCGCGCTGAACTGGATCCTCACCACCCCGCGCAATGTCCGCCTGACCGACGTGATGAAGCGCGATCAGACCCTGATACCGGTGACGATGGATCAGGAAGAAGCCGCGCTGATGTTCCAGAAATACGCGCTGATTTCCGCCGCCGTGGTGGATGAAAGCGGGCGCATGGTCGGGCAGATGACGGTCGATGATATCGTCCACATCATCTCCGAAGAAGCGGGCGAGGATGCGCTGCTGCTGTCCGGCGCAGGCGATGGCGACATCAACGAGCCCTTGCGCGAAGCCTATTCGAGCCGCGTGCGCTGGCTGATCGCCAATCTGGGCACGGCAGTGGTGGCATCGGCGATCATCGCGATGTTCGGCGCGGCGATTGAACATCTGGTGGCGCTGGCGGTGCTGATGCCGATTGTTGCGAGCATCGGCGGCAATGCCGGGACGCAGACGATGGCGGTGGCGGTGCGCGCGATTGCCACCAATCAGCTGACCCGGTCGAACACAAGGCG
This sequence comes from Alphaproteobacteria bacterium HGW-Alphaproteobacteria-7, assembly GCA_002842735.1. Taxonomy (GTDB): domain Bacteria; phylum Pseudomonadota; class Alphaproteobacteria; order Sphingomonadales; family Sphingomonadaceae; genus Erythrobacter. Next base: position 197,719 of record PHEB01000001.1, read on the forward strand.
GATATTGTGGCGCGAATTCCGCGTCGCGTTGATGAATGGCGGCACGATTGCGCTGTTGATCGGGATCGCGGCAGGGGTGCTGTTTTCGCCGATGATGGGTGTGGTGATTGCGTTGGCGATGGTGATCAATATCGCGGTGGCAGGGCTGGCAGGCGTGCTGGTGCCGGTGATATTCGAACGGCTGGATCAGGATCCGGCGGTCGCATCATCCGTATTTGTGACGATGATCACCGATTCGATGGGGTTCTTCGCCTTCCTCGGCCTGGCGGTGGCGGCGGGCCTCGCCCCGCTGTGATGGCGGCTCGCAATCCCGGCCAGATATTGTAGATAGGCGCCATGCCGCTGCACCTGACCAAAATCGCGTTTGGCGCGAAAAGCTATGAACAATTGGCCGGATGGTTTGCGACGCGCGATGACATGCGCCTCACCACCCGCAACCGCCCGACCCGGCATGAAGAGGTGGTGGGCGGTTCGCTGTTCTGGATATTGAACCACGCAATTGTGGCGCGATCGCCGATCACCGGCTTTACCCAGACCGATGACGGACGCTGGCACATCTGCCTGGAACCGGTGCTGATCCGCGTCCACCAACAGCCCAAACGCGCGCATCAGGGCTGGCGTTACCTGACCGACGAAAAGGCCCCGCGCGATGTGGCCGATGGCGAGGATATCGGCGACGCGCTGCCCGGCAAGCTGGCGGCGAAGCTGGAGCGGTTGGGGCTGGTTTAGAGACTAGCCCGCCGTCGTCCGGCTCTTTTCCGCGACCCGCCGCAGCGCGTTCACGTAAACATCGGGCGATTGTGCGCCGGGGATCATGAATTTGCCGTTTATGATCATCGCAGGCACGCCGGAGATGTTCAGATCCCACGCCTGTTGTTCCTCGGCCAGCACGCGCGCTTCCAGATCGGGATCATCGAGCGCGGCCCTGGCAGCTTCGCGGTGCAGGCCGACACTGGCGGCAATATCGAGCAACAGGTCGCGATCCCCCAACCGTACGCGGTGGTTGAAATGCGCCTTGAACAACGCGAGTTTCAGCGCGGTCTGCACCTGCGGCCCCGCCTCCTCCAGCGCGAAGGTCAGCAGCTTGTGACAATCGCGGGTGTTCCACATCATCGCAGGCGGAGCCTCGCCCTCTCCTTCATAGGACAGCGACACGCCAGCGCCTTCGGCAATCGCTTTCATCTGTCCGCGCAGCGCCGCGCCGTCTTCAGCCGAGCGGCGATATTTGCGTTGCAGGTGGGCTTCCTGTTCTTCACCTTCGGGCGGCATCTGCGGGTTCAGTTCAAACGGACGCCAGCGGATCTGCGCCGCGATTTCGCCGTCCAGCTGCTCCAGCGCCTTGGTCAATTGGCCATAGCCGATCAGGCACCACGGGCACACCACGTCGGAATAGATATCAATCGTCAGGCGCTGAGGTTCTTTGGCAGTCATTTGTCGAGCCACCATGAAACCAGATGATGCGCAATCGCGAAAGGGCGCGGGAAATTGAGCAGTTCGGTGCCGTGTTCGCCCGCCGCGCGCGCGTCTTCCAGTTCGGCGCGGGTGAACCAGCGGGCATCGTCCAATTCTTCGCGGTCGATGGTGATTTCCGTGTCGATCGCCACCGATGTGCAGCCGATCATCAGCTGGCTGGGGAACGGCCACGGCTGGCTGGCGATATAGCGCACATCGCGCACCCGCAGGCCCGCCTCTTCATGGATTTCGCGCGCCACCGCTTCTTCAATCGTCTCGCCCGGTTCGACAAAGCCCGCCAGCGCCGAATACATCTTGGGCGGAAAGCGCGGCTGGCGGCCCAGCAGCAACTTGTCTTCGTGTTCGACCAGCATGATCGTGACCGGATCGGTGCGCGGGAAGTGGTCTGCGCCGCAGCCATCGCAATGCCGCTGCCAGCCGCCCTTCACCAGCTTTGTCGGCGCACCGCAATTGGCGCAAAACCGGTGCCGTGCGTGCCAATCGATCAGGCTTCGCGCGCCGCCATAGATCGCCAGATCTTCTGGCTGAAGCATCTGCATCACCTGCCACGCGCGCGGCATGGCGGGGCCAGCTGCCCCCTGTTCCGGCACGGGGGCGAAATGCGCCCTTTCGTCCATCATCCCGAGGAACACGAGCTCCGCATCCGGCGCGACATCGGCGAGCGTATGCCACAGCAGCCGCCCGTCATCGTCGAATTCCGGCAGCAGGCCATCAAGGTTGAGCACCCGCGCGCGCCAGTTCATCAGATTGCCGAGCGCCGCCGGGTCGTTGCGAATATTATCCGCCCGATCCATCGGCGATCCGGAGAAGGCGATCCCCGGTGAAGCAGAGGCGCGGTGGTGCATTACGCTGCCTGCTTGGCGTCGCGCAGGGCCGCCAGATCAGCCTCCATCGCGGCGAGGAATTCGTCGCGGATCGGGAAGGCTTCGGGCGGCATATACTGAGTGAACAGCGCTGAACGCAGGCCCAGATTGAAATCCACCGCCGCAAGCGTGCCCGCCGCTCCGCCCCAGCCAAAGCTGCCGTTCACGCTGCGTCCGCCTGCACCATGGCCCTGGCCTTCAAGCCAGGTTCCAGCGGTATCGACTGTCGCAGGTATGAGATCGGACGTGCCAACCCGCACCGCTGCTTCGCTCATCACCCGCGTGCCGTCAATCAGGCCGTAGCCGAGCAGCATCCGCAGAAAACGGTCGTAATCGCGCGGGCTCGACACCAGCCCACCGCCGCCCGCAGACACTACGGGCGGATCGGTGAAGATCGAATTGGCACCCGGATCGATCGGGAAGGCCGTGCCGTTGACGATGCCGTAATTGTCGGTGAGGCGGTGAACCTCGCTTTGCGGCACCTGCATGAAGGTGCTGTTCATGCCGCAGGGTTCGAAAATCCGCGCCTTGAGAAACGCCTCGAACTCCATCCCGCTGACCACTTCGATCACCCGGCCAAGCAGATCGAGGCTGGCGGAATAGCTCCACTTGGTCGCGGGCTGATACATCAGCGGCAATTCGGCCAGCCGGTCTGCCCAGACCGCCAGACCCGGCGCAGGCGTAACCGGCGGAAAGCCGGGAAGCGGTATCCGGCTGACCCGTCCGCCAACCAGACCATTTTCGTTGAAGGCGGCCAGCAATGGCCCCTTGCTGATGATCTGATAGCCAAGCCCCGCCGTATGGGTCAGCAATTGGCGGATCGTGATCGGACGTTCAGCCGCCACGGTTTCTTCCAGCGATCCTTCGGGATCGATCAACACCTGCATATCGCGGAACGCGGGCAGGATTTCATAAAGCGGCTGATCAAGGCCGAGCCTGCCTTCATCGATCAGGATCATCGTCGCCATGCCGGTGATCGGCTTCGACATCGAATAGATCCGGAACAGCGAATCCTGATCCACCGGGGTCGGCTTTGCCAGCGACAGCGTGCCGCCGCCCACGGTATGCGCGCTGCTGTCCTGCCCCCAGCCAAAGGTCAGGAACAGGTTGGCGAGTTTGCGTTCGCTGACATAGCGGTTGGCCAGCGCGGCGACATTGGGCCAGCTTTCGGATACATCGTGCATCGCAAACGCCGCGCGCCCGAACGGCAGGGTTGATAAGGCCGCGCCGCCCGCCAGCAGCGCGCTGCCGCGGATCAGGGCGCGGCGGGAAAGCACGGGGAAATCGAGATCGCGGTAAGCCATGGGGGGAATCTCCGAAGGGGTGTGGGCACTTGTCTGCGGCAGGTTGCCGCAAGCGTCAATCACCGGTTGCGCGTTCACGCTTGCAAATCGCAGGTGTCTTATGCATATAAGACACCTGCTCAACGTGCTTGCCTATCTCATCGGGCTTGTCAGCCTCGTCATCGTTATTCCGGCGCAAATCCCGCTGCTGGGCTGGGCCAACTGGATCGCCTTGCCGGTGATCGTGATCGGCATCATCATCGGTGCGTTGTCGTCCAAGGACGGTGGTCGCAATTTCTGTCTGGTGGTGCTGTTGATCGCAGCGGTGCGGTTGATGCTGGGCGGCGGGATTATCTAATCTGCTGCCAGTGCGAGATGCGCGGCCTTGCGAAACAGGATCGCCAACCCGGCTTCGTCAATGCGATCAAGCGGCCACCATTGGCCCTCTCCCGGCGGGTCGGATACGGTCGCCATTCCCAACACCGTCAGGGTCAGATACGCGTGGGTAAAGCTGTGCCGCACCGCGCCCAACGCGCGCCACTCGCCCGATAGCGGAGCCTTACCTGACCCATCGCCCTGCGCGCTCCAGCCATCATCGGGCAGCGCGCGCATCCCGCCTAACATTCCGGTGGCAGGCCGGGTGACGAGCCACACTGCGGCGCGATCTTTCCGGGTGATCCAGAACGCTGTCCCGCGCCGCTCTGGCACCGCTTTTTTCGCAGGCTTGACCGGCAGGCGCTCCGGCTCGCCCGCAGCACAGCCCGCGCACACGTCGCACAAGGGACACAGCAGGCAGCGCGGCGCTTTGCTGGTGCAGATTTGCGCGCCAAGATCCATCACCCCTTGCGCAAAATCACCCGCGCGCGCATCGGGCGTTATCGCATCCGCAGCGGCGCGGATCGCCTTGCGCGCGCCGGGCAGCGGATCATTGATCGCAAACAACCGCGCCGCCACCCGTTCGACATTGGCATCAACCACCACGGCGCGCTGCCCGAACGCAATCGCCGCAATCGCCGCAGCGGTATAATCGCCCAGACCGGGGAGCGCGCGCAATTCCGCCTCGCTCGCAGGAAACCCGCCGCGCTCTGCCACGGCCCGCGCGCATTTCACCAAATTGCGCGCCCGCGAATAATAGCCCAGCCCCGCCCACGCCGCCATGACCGCCTCATCCGGAGCCGCCGCCAGTGCGTCAACCGTGGGCCACAGCGCAGTAAACCGCGCGAAATACGGCTTCACCGCCGCCACCGTGGTCTGTTGCAGCATGACTTCGGACAGCCACACGCGGTAAGGCCACGCCGGATCGTCGGGCAGCGCCGCGCCCGGCGGATTGCGCCACGGCAGATCGCGCGCATGGCCATCATACCATCGCAAGAGAATGTCGGAGATACTGGCAGTCACGCCCCGCCTATGGCATGGCGGGCGCGATCATGGGAAGCGACAAGACCTCTTCAGGCAAGCCGGGGGGCAAACCCGGCAAGGCAAAACCCTATACCCGCCCGCGCGGCAGGGGCGCGCGCGCGATTGGCGATCTGATGCCCGAAATCGGACGAACCGCGTTTCGCCGGTTCGGCTTTGTGCAAAGTTCGGTCGTCACCCGCTGGCCCGAAATCGTCGGCCCGCAGCACGCCCGCGTATGCAGCCCCGAAGCGATCCGTTTTCCCCCCGGTGAAAAGGCGGAAGGCATCCTGCAACTGGTGGTGGTGCCTGCCCACGCGCCGCTGATCCAGCAGGTCATCCCTGAAATCATCGAGCGGGTGAACCGCTTCTTCGGCTACAAGGCGGTGGCGCGGGTCAAGCTGCGGCAAGGCGCCGTCACCCCGCCAACCGATGGCAGGCCCGCCAAGCCGCCGCCATCGCTCAAACCGATCCCGCTGGAACTGGGCGATTCCTTGCGCGATATTGGCGATCCCGAACTGCGCACCGTGCTCGAATCGCTCGCGCGCAGCCTTGGCAACAACGAAACCTGAACCCGCACAGGAACACTTCCGCAGATGATCAAACTTCCCCTCCTTTGTGCCGCTGCCGCGCTGGCACTGGCGATCGGCCCGGCGGGCGCGCAGCAGAGCCTGTCCAATCCTGACAGCGCGTTCGTGCCGCAGGACAACCCCGGCAACTGGCAGACCACCATCACCCGCACGGCGCGTGGGCACCTGATCGGCAATCCCAAGGCGGATGCGCAGATGATCGAATTCGTCAGCTATACCTGCGGACATTGCGCGCAGTTCACCGCGCAGGGCGAACCGGCGCTGGAACTGGCGTTGCTGATGCCGGGTAAAATGGCGCTGGAAGTGCGCCCGGTGATCCGCAACGCGATTGACCTTACCGTATCGCTGCTGGCCGCGTGCGGCGATCCGGCGGGGTTCAAGGATCGCCACCGCGCCTTCATGCTGTCGCAGGATGAATGGCTGGGCAAGGCACGCAACGCGCCGCAAAGCCAGCAGGCAATCTGGGCGCGCGGCGACAAGGCTGCGCGGATGAATGCGGCCAGCGCGCTCGGCCTCGGCAAGATGCTGACCACGCGCGGGCAATCCGCCGGAGAGGTCAACGCCTGCCTGATGGATGATGCCGCCGCGCAAAAGCTGGTCGAGAATGGCCGGGCCGATTACGCCGAATTTGCGGTTCCCGGCACCCCCAGCTTCGCATTGGATGGCAAGCTGCTCGATCAGGTGCATAGCTGGGATACGCTTTATCCGGTTCTGTCTGCCAGGTTTGCCGCGCCCGCCGAAACCACCCCCGGCGCGCCCGGCTGACCCCCTTATTCACAAGCGCGCGCGGCAAGCCTTGCTGCAAGGGCGTGTGCGCGGCTATTCATTCCGCAACCACTTTCAAGGATTCCCGGCTGATGAAACTTTCCCGCCTGCTCTCGCTTCCCCTGCTTGCCCTCGCCCCGCTTGCGCTTGCCGCTTGCGGTGAAACCGATGCTGTGGACGGCGCAACGTCGGGAGAGCCGCTGCCCGCGATTGCCGCGCCTGCTGGCACCAAATGGGGCGATATGGTCACCGTGACGCCCGAAGGCGGCTATCTGGTCGGCAACCCCGATGCACCGCTAAAACTGGTGGAGTTCGCATCGCACACCTGCGGCCACTGCGCGACGTTTGCCATCACCGGAAAGCCGGTGCTCAAAGACAAGTATATTCCTACCGGCGTCGTCAGCTTTGAACTGCGCGAGGTGTTCCTCAACCCCTATGACGTCGTGATTGCCACAATGGCGCAGTGCGGCGCGAAAGAGCAGATGCAGCCCCTGTCTGATCAGGTCTGGCAGAACCTCGATCAGGTCTTTGCCGGCTTGCAAGCTAATCCAGCCGCAGTGCAGGCCACCTCGCAATTGCCGGTTGATCAGCGCTTTGCCCGGATGGCCGAAGTCACCGGGTTGACCGAATTCTTCGCCGCGCGCGGCCTCAGCGCCGATCAGGCCCGCTCGTGCCTGTCTGATGGGCCCAAGATCGAAGCACTGGTCAAAGACACCGAAGCGCAGGCGAGGGAGTTCCAGATCACCGGCACCCCGACCTTCCTGCTTAACGATAAGAAGCTGGAAGTGAACACTTGGGACCAGCTTGAACCGCTGCTCCAGCGCGCCGGCGCGCGCTGAAGCCATAGGCGCGGCGGCACGTCAGCCTGATGCAGATCCACCGGCTCAAGCTCAGCGGTTTCAAGAGCTTCGTTGAGCCTGCGGAACTGCGGATTGAACCCGGGCTGACCGGGGTGGTCGGCCCCAATGGCTGCGGCAAATCCAACCTATTGGAAGCCATCCGCTGGGTGATGGGGGAAACCTCGGCCAAGTCGATGCGATCGGGCGGGATGGAGGACGTGATCTTCGCGGGCACCACCACCCGCCCGCCGCGCGATTTTGCCGAAGTGGTGCTGCACGCCAGCGATGATGGCGGCGAGGAACTGGTCGTCACCCGCCGGATTGAACGCGGGGCAGGCAGCGCCTACCGCGTCAACGGGCGCGACGTGCGCGCCAAAGATGTCGCGTTAACCTTTGCCGATGCCGCCACCGGCGCGCATTCCCCCGCCCTCGTCAGCCAGGGCAAGATCGCGCAGGTGATCGCGGCCAAGCCCGCCGAACGCCGCGCGATGCTGGAAGAAGCCGCCGGGATCGCGGGGCTGCACGTGCGGCGCAAGGATGCCGAGGGCAAGCTGCGCGCGGCAGAGACAAACCTTGCGCGGCTCGAAGACCTGATGGCGGGGCTTGACGCGCAAATCTCCTCGCTGCGGCGGCAGGCCAAACAGGCCGAACGCTACACCGAACTCACCCACAAAATTCAGGCCGCAGAAGCCCGCCTGCTGTTCGCCCGCTGGCGCGAAGCCGCCGCTGCGGCGAAAGAAGCGCGCGCGGCGGCGGTGGCGGCCGAACAACAGGTCGCCGCCGCGCAAGCCGCAGTCACGGCGGCGCAATCCGAACAGGCAGGCGCGGCGCAGCAGCTGGCCGATGCGCGCGAAGAACTTGCCGACCGCCGCGATGATGCCAGCGCCCACGGGCACCGCATGGCGGCGCTGGCTGAAAAGCTGGAGGCCGCCGAAGCCCGGCTCACCGATCTGGATCGCCAGCAAAAACGGCTGGAGGAAGACCGCGAGGATGCAGACCGGTTGACCTCGGCTGCGGTTGAGGCGCTGGCGCGGTTGACGCAGGAAGTTGCCGCCAGCCGCGCCGCTGTCACCACCGCTGAAACCGCCCGCCCGGCGCTGGCCGAAAGGGCCGAGGATCGCGAACGCGCGCACCGCACCGCCGAACTCGCCCTGGCGAAAGCGACTGCCGATCACGCCGGGGTTGAGGCCGAATGGCGGGTCGCCGAAGCAGCGGTCGAACAGGCCGAGGCACGGCTCGCCCGGATCGAGGCCGAAGCCGCACGGATCGCCCGCACCCGCGCTGATCTGGCGGAGAGCGGGGATGCCGACGCCGATGTGGTCGCCGCGCGCAAGGCCGCCGATGATGCGGCGGATGGCCTCGCTGGCTTGCGCGACAGGCTCACCGCCGATCAGGCGCGCAAGGCCGCATTGCAGACCGCGCGCGATGATGCGGCAAGCGCGCTCGCCGCCGCGCGCGCCGAACTCGCCGGGGTTGAGCGTGAACACACCGCGCTGACCCGTGATCGTGACGCGCGGGCCAAGCGTGAGGCGGGGCGGCAGGGGCTGGCGACCGCGCTTGACCGGGTGAGCGTTGCAGCGGGCTATGAACGCGCGCTCGCTGCGGTGTTGGGGCGCGATGGCAAATCGCCGCTGGGCGCGCCCGCCGCCCCGCAGGATGGGCGGTTCTGGACGGGCGCCGATGCACCCGCGCCGGTGGCAGACAGCCTGCTCGCGCGGCTGACCAATTGCCCGCCCGAACTCGCCGCGCGGCTTGCGCTGGTGCATTGCGTGGACGCCGATGATGGCCGCGCGCTCGCGCCCGGTGAATGGCTCGTCACCCGCGCCGGGCACCTGCGCCGCTGGGACGGGTTTATCGCGCGCGGCGAAGGCGCGGCTGAGGCGGCGCAGCTGGAAGCCGCCAACCGCTTTGCCGAGCTTGACGCCGCGCTGCCGCCGCTGCGCGCTGCTGCTGCCGCCGCTGAGGCCGAAGACAAGGCGGTGCGCGAA
>PHEB01000016.1 GCA_002842735.1 Alphaproteobacteria bacterium HGW-Alphaproteobacteria-7
CCGTCGGCAAAGGGAAAGAACGCGTCGGATGCGACCGCGCTGCCGATGGTGCGGGGGGCGGGCCAACCATGGGTTTCGGCGGCTTCCTGCGCCTTGATTGCGGCGATTCGTGCCGAATCGCGGCGGTTCATCTGGCCCGCGCCAATGCCCGCAGTCGCGCCGTCCTTGGCATAGACGATGGCATTGGATTTGACGTGCCGCGCCACGGTCCAGGCGAACAGGCAGTCCTGCAATTCCTGATCGGTCGGTGCGCGTTTGGTGACGACAGTGAGATCGTCCAGCGAAACCGCCCCGCCATCACGCGACTGGATCAGCACCCCGCCCGCGATCGTCTTCATCGCAAGCCCGCCGCGCCGGGGATCGGGCAAGGTGCCGCATTCGAGCAGGCGCAGGTTCTTCTTTCTGGCGAAGATTTCGCGTGCCTCGGCGCTTACAGAAGGTGCGATCACCACCTCGGTGAAGATTCCCGCAATCGCTTCGGCGGTCGCGCCGTCGAGCTCGGTATTGACCGCGACAATCCCGCCAAATGCCGAAACGCTATCGCAAGCGAGCGCAGCCTCCCAAGCCTCCAGCAGCGAGCCGCCTTGCGCCACGCCGCAGGGGTTGGCGTGTTTGACGATAACGACAGCGGGCGCGCCGCCTGCAAACTCCGCCGCCAGTTCCAGCGCGGCATCGGCGTCGTTGAGGTTGTTGTAGCTGAGCTCCTTACCCTGCAATCGCGCCGCCTGCGGCACGCCGCGCGCGCCCACCATCTGCGGGACATAAATCGCGGCGGATTGGTGCGGGTTTTCGCCATAACGCAGCGTGTCTGCGCGATTGAAGGCGAGCGGCAGGGTTGCAGGGAACAGCGTCGGTTCGTCGCTCGCGGTGGGTGAGAAGGCGAACCAATTGGCGATCGCTGCGTCATAGGACGCGGTGCGGGCATAGGCCTTGCCCGCCATGCGGATGCGGAACGCGTCTGATGTCGCGCCGTCGTTCGCCGCCAACTCCTCCAGCAGCGCGGGGTAATCGGCCGGATCGGTCAGGATCGTCACGAACCCGTGGTTCTTCGCCGCCGACCGCACCATCGAAGGCCCGCCAATGTCGATATTCTCGATGATCTCGGCCCGGTCAGCGCCCTTGGCCACGGTCGCTTCGAACGGGTAAAGGTTGACCACCACCAGATCGATTGCGCCAATCCCATGCGCCTCCATCGCGGCGACGTGTTCGCCATTGTCGCGCAGCGCCAACAGCCCGCCGTGCACAGCGGGGTGGAGCGTCTTGACCCGCCCGTCCATCATTTCGGGAAAACCGGTAAGGTCGGACACGTCGCGCACGGCCAGGCCCGCATCGCGCAGTGCCTTGGCGGTGCCGCCGGTGCTGACCAGTTCAACGCCGCGCGCTGCCAATGCTGCGCCCAGTTCAGCCAAACCCGCCTTGTCGGACACTGACAGCAGCGCCCGCTTGATTGCCTTAGTGGTCATGGTCGAAAATCTACCCTGTCTTCCTCAGCAGCCACGAGAATTGCCCGCCGCTGCGCAATGCCAGCCCTTCGATCACCAGCTGTTCGGTGGCGTGCGGGCGGCCATCGCCGTCGACCCACAGGCTATCCTCGGCAGCGAGGGTGATCGCGCCCGCGCCCGCCCTATCGCCGCGCAGTCGGAATTGCCACAGGCGTCCATCGGGCAGCAGCAGGCTCGCCCCGCGCTTGTCGCCCGATAACTGCACCTCAACCCCGCGTCCGAGATGGAACCGCAGTGCAAAGGCGATCTTGCCGCGCTTGCCGTTTTTGGCGCTGGGGATCAGGATATCCTCACCCGCCAGTTCGGTGCCATCGCCGCTGAGGGTGAGGATGCGTTGATGGGTCAGGCCGAAGCGCGCGGCATAGCCATCATGCGCGGCCTCGATCCGGGTCGCCTCACGCCCGCGCCCCGCCACCATCCGCCGCTCAACCGCGACCGTTTCGACACCCTTGCCAAGCTGGCCGTGGAGCAGCACCGCAGTCGAATTGGCATTATCGAGCACCAGCGTCGAAAAGGCGGCGGTGGCGCGCAGCCCCTGCCCGATGCGCGCGGGCACCTGCCCTCCGGCCAGCGCCGCGCCGCCGCAGTTGACGATGATCCGCGCCGGACCGTCCGATAGTTCAAACGCCAGCGTCGAAGCACAGCCGACCCGCGCATGGCGTGAGCGCGGCGGCGGGGCAGTGTCGAATTGCAGCATCGTATCGCCCGCGCGGATGCGGTGATAGCCCCAGTTGGCGGTGTTGGTCAGCGGGCGGGTGCGTATGCCCGAGGCTTCGATCACGGCGGCCACGCGGTCGGCCGGAATTGCGCCTTGTCCCTGCCAACTGCCAAGCGCGCCGTCCCCGTGTCGCAATGCCAGCAGCGGCGGCACCAGCAATTCGCGCATCACATCGAGCGCGGGCGGCGGCGCAATCTCGACCGCTTCGTAACAGGCGAGAAGGTCGGTCAGCAGCCGGATCGCGTCCAGCTGCGCCGCCGGACAGCGCGACAGCACGCCGCCATCTTCGCCCACCATATCGCCAAGCGCCTTCACCAGCCCCGCTTCGCCAAACAACCGCCGCGGCTTGCCGTGGGGGAGCAGCAGCCCTGCGGCAACGATCCCGGCCCAGCCGGCGACCTGTCCGAAGCCCGCGCCCGTGCGCGAAGCCTTCTTGTCGAGCCACGCGGCGGTTTCGGCAATCGCGGCCAGCAGGCGCGATTTCAGCGTCTTGTCATGGCCCGCCAGCACCAGCGGGGCGTGCACCAGCCATGCGACCAGCCGCAACCCGGCGTGTTCAACCTCCCATGCCGGCCCCTTGCCCGGTGCGCGATTGGCGTGGAGCCATTGGGTGGTGATCCGTTCCGCCACCACGATGCAATCTGCGCGCGGGGCGCTGGCAGCGAGATCAGACAGCCAGCTGAAACTGTGCAGCACCCGCTCTATCCCCGGCGCATGGCGCGCAGCGGGCGCGAAGTCGAGGTTGGCAATCGGCAGGCGTGCGCCGTGGATCAGGAAATGTCCTGCACGCAGCGCCGTGCCCGCCGCGCGATCACCGCGATTGGGGCTTTCCACCGTCGCCAGCACGCGCAGCGGCGGCGGGCGGCGGAACGGCGCGGCCAGCGCGTGTCCCGGCACGCCGATGCGATAGGCTAGCCGGATCAGCGCCTCTCCCGGCCCGGCCTGCACCGCGATCATGTCACTGAGCGCAAGCGCGCGTGAGGGTTCTTCGGGTTGCGGTTCGGGCGCAAGCTGTGGGCGCTGGATCGTCCCCGGCTCTGCCCCGTTGGCCAGGCCCAGCACCGGATTATCCGCCACCCGTTCGACCAGCGCATCGGCGCGGCGGCCAGCAGGCGTGCGCAGCAGCGTCGCCATCATCGCCCTCCCTTGAGCGCGGCGATATTGGCGGCGTAATGATCCGGCCCGCCCTTGAACGTGGCAGAGCCTGCGACCAGCACATCGGCCCCGGCCTCCACGCACATCCGCGCGGTTTCGGCATTGACTCCGCCATCGACCTCAAGATGGATCGTCCGGCCCGAACGCGTGATCATCGAACGGATGCGCGCGATCTTGTCGAGCTGCGATGGGATGAAGCTCTGCCCGCCAAAACCGGGGTTGACACTCATCACCAGAACAAGATCAGCCAAGTCCATCAGATTGTCGAGCACTTCGACCGGGGTGCCGGGGTTGATCACCACACCCGCTTTCTTGTCCAGCGCCTTGATCGCTTGCAGCGTGCGGTGGATATGCGGCCCCGCTTCGGGGTGGACGGTGATGATGTCCGCACCGGCGCTGGCGAATGCCTCAAGATAGGGATCGACCGGGGCGACCATCAGATGCACGTCGAATGGCCTGTCAGTGTGCGGGCGCAGCGCCTTGACCACGTCCGGCCCGATGGTGATGTTGGGCACGAAATGCCCGTCCATCACATCAATATGGATCCAGTCCGCCCCCGCCGCGTCCACCGCGCGCACCTCTTCGCCCAGCCGTGCAAAATCGGCCGAAAGGATCGAAGGCGAGATCAATGGTGCAGGCATGGCGCGGCGCAGGCCCTTTCTGAGGCATTATGTGCCATACGGGAGCCGCGAATCGACGGACAAGCGCAAATCACACCTTTTCCACGGTGGTGTTTCTTCCCCAAAAACCGCAACGCGTATCAATTAAGCCCCAATTCAGGCGCGCCTTGCAATAAGGATGTAACGACTGACTGCTCCGTTGACGAACCGCTGTTAGTGAGTTGCTCCCTCCCCATTTTATTGAGACGCCCATGACTGGTTATGCTTTTCCTTACCGTCTGTCTGATCTGCCGCCCATCGTGGGCAGAACAGCGCTGCCACTTGCTGTGGCGGGGTTGGCGCTGGCTGGCGTCGGTGCCAGCGCGCCGCTTGCCGCGCAGGCCCATACCTATGCGCGCGTCGGCCCCAACGACATGAGCCTGTGCGCGCCCGGCAAAGGCCCGGCAGTGCGGATCACGGTGAGCGGGATGAAATCGTCAACCGGCCACCTGTTCGTGCGGACCTATCCCGCCAACAAACATGACTGGCTGAAGAGCAAGCGGTATATCATGAAGGTTGAGGCCACCCCGAACGAAGGCGGCGTCGCTGTGTGCGTGCCGCTGCCGTCGGCTGGCGATTATGCGATCGCGATCCAGCACGATGTTAACGGCAATCGCAAAACAGATTTTTCGACCGATGGTGCAGGGATGTCGAACAATCCGACGATCTCGACGTTCCTCGGCATTCCGCGCCCGCCTGCGCTGGAAAAGGTGCGCTTTACTGCGGGCGAGGGCGTTACCCGGATGGCGATTGCAATAAGATATCTTTAGAGCATCGTGCTGAAAAGTGGGAACCGGTTTTCAGCTTTTCACGATGCGAAAACAAAGGCTTGAGCGGACGACCTGCGTCATATTTAACGCAGTCCGCTCTAGGTCTGATCGTGGATTGATCGCTGGCGGCAGCGGTGCCGCCATAAATTCCACAACACTTGCGGCGCGGCGAGCAGCGGGAAGCGTTCGCGGAACGGGGTCAGCGCGACTGCCATGCCGGTATGGCGTTCAATCTTCCACGCGGCATAGCGCGCTGCGCCGTCAAAGGTTGTGCTGGCCTTGACCAGCCGGATAAAGTTGAGCGGCTTGCCCAACCGCCGCCGCCGTTTCCACCAGCCAAGGATGGCGCGCCGCTCATTTGGCGCAAGGCGCGGGGTAAGGATTGCGCCCTGTTCATCGGTCGCAATTCCCGCCGCGTAGAGCGCCAGCGGAAGCAGGCCGTTGAAATGATCGGCGTTGACCGAGAGAATGTCGTTTTCCCGCCCCTGCTTTTCGACCCGGAATTCGGCCTTGTAGGTGGCGCGGAACAGCGCGCGCCAATACTCTTCCGCCGTGCCGCTTTCGGGGCCGAGCGCCGCGGCCAGTCGCCCAGCCGTGATGCAAGCGGCATCAAGCGCGGCGATCACTTCGCCGCGCGCTGTATCGTCTGCGGTCCAGACCAAGGCGCTCGGCTGAACGAAACGCGCCCAGATTGTGGTATCGGTCAGCCCGCCAGTGGCCGCGCGGGCGAAGGTGGCAAGCCGCATGGTTGCGACCTTGGCGCGCAGCGTAATGTCGTCATGCGCGCGTTCGTGATAGCTGACCGTCGGCCAGATCGCCGCTTCCTGCGTCCCGGGCAGCAGGATGTAGAAATCCAGCACCCCATCAAGCGAGCCGGTTCGCAGGTTCGATCCATAGAACAACACCGCCTGCGCGCCCGCCTGCTGCGCCAGCGCCTCGGCAAAGGTTGCAACCGCAGGATCGACCGGTGTGGCAAGGCAGGCGGCGATCCGTTCGGCCAAGGGGCCGGGATTGGTATTCATGGCGTGACGAAAGCGAGCTCCGGCCCTTGTTCGACCAGGTAATCGCCAGCGGGAAACGCCTCGCCATCCATAATGAACTGATCACCGATCGACAGGCTGAACTGGGTCGCCGCGATCTGGTGGATGCCGCGTTCACGCAGCCCGTGGCTCAGCTTGCCCATCAAGATCAACGGAACCAGCGCCGTGGCGCGCCGCGAAATCTGATCAACCGCAACCAGTTTCAATCCCTTGCGCAAAGGTCCGAACGGGCGGATGCCAGCAGGAAGGCGTTCAAGCGTGGAGGCGAACAGCAGTTGCCGCATTTCCGGATCGCCGTGCCCGCTATGCGCCATCGGCGCTTCGGCAGCGCCCAGGCCAATGCGCATTGGCGCGCCCTTGCGCCATGGGTTTTTGCGGCTCGCAAACAGCGATTGAAATAGCGCCCACAACCCCGTGACAGCCACGACCATGCTATTGAACGCGCCCAGCTTGTGCGCGTCTTGCCCGGCCTGGATTGCTTTGGTGAACGAACCGGCACCCAGAATAAAGCCTGCAACTTTCGGTGTATTGGCAGCCTTACCGCCATCACCCAGCTCCGATACGATCATGGGGCGCCGCCAAGTGTGGTTGCCATGATCAAGCGCATCAATCGCATCCTGCAACGTCCAATCATCGGGAACGCCCAGATCGACCGTCAATGCATTGGTTTTGCCTTTGGGCAGCACCGCAATCGCAGGCCAATTGTCCCCGAAAATCGCCTGTCCGCAGGTCAGAACGTCGCGCACGGTGCCATCGCCGCCGTTGATCACCAGCAAATCGATCCCGCGCGCTGCGAATTCAGCCAGCGCTTCGGGCAATTGCGCACGGGCGCTGGGCTGGGCAATGTGGACGCGAGGACATAGGCCGCAATCGAAATCCGCGCCCTGGTTGCGGTAACTGCGCGGGTTGTAGATCACGCCAACCGATGGTGCCTGCCGCGCATCGCGAACCGGCAGTGCGCGCGCCTTTGCGGTGGAGGCAGATTCAGCTCGCGGGGTGTGCGCAAATTCGTAGATCGGCGTTGCCATGATTATCCTATACGTGCCGGGCACCCGATTTTCTACTGCCATCTTCGCCCGGAACTTTGCCAAAATCAGGCCGGAACCTTTTCGGTCGAATCGATCCAGCCGCCGCCAATCACCCGCTCTCCTGCATAAATCACCGCCGCCTGCCCCGGCGCGACGCCATATTCGGGGGCGGCAAAACGGATTGTGACCGCGCCGCCATCGCCCAGTGAGCCCTCAAGCACGATCGGCACCGGTTTGGCGAGGCTGCGCACTTTGGCCGTCAGCGGTTCATCACCCAGCGGCCCGATGCGGTTGGTTTCGGTCACGCGCGCGGCATTGACTGCCAACATCCGCTTCGGCCCGACGCGCACTTCGCGCGCTGCTGCGTCCAGCCCGATGACATAAAGCGGTTCGGGCTGGCCGCCGATCTCCAGCCCCTTGCGCTGGCCAACGGTGAAATGGACGATGCCCTTGTGCGTTCCCAAGGCCTCCCCAGTGGCGGCGTGGACGATCGCTCCCGGCGCTGCGCCTTCGGGGCGCACCTTGGTGACGATCTTGGCGTAATCGCCATCGGGCACAAAGCATATGTCCTGGCTGTCAGGCTTGGCCGCGTTACGCAATCCTGCCGCTTCGGCGAGTTCGCGCACCTGCGGTTTCGGCATCCCGCCCAACGGGAAGCGCAGGTAATCGAGCTGTGCTTCGGTGGTGCCATAAAGAAAATACGACTGGTCGCGCGCCGGATCGAAGGCGCGGTGCATTTGCGGGCCTTGTGCGGCCATCACCCGACGGACATAATGCCCCGTCGCAAGGCAATCCGCGCCCAATTCGCGCGCCATGCGGAACAGGTCGGTGAATTTCGGCCCCATATTGCAGCGGATGCACGGCACCGGCGTGCGCCCCGCGAGATATTCGTCAGCGAATTGTTCGACCACCTCTTCGCGAAAGGCGCTTTCATGGTCGAACACGTAGTGCGCAATGCCCAGCCGATCCGACACCGCGCGGGCATCGCGGATATCGTCGCCTGCGCAGCACGCGCCCTTGCGCCCGGTGGCCGCGCCATAATCATAGAGTTGGAGCGTAATCCCGATCACTTCCGCCCCGCTGGCCGCGGCAACCGCGGCGACCACCGACGAATCCACCCCGCCGCTCATCGCGACGACGATCCGGCAATCGGCGGCGGCGCGGGGCAGGTCGAACAGGGCGGCAGCATCAGGCCCGGTCAGCGGGCCGGCGTCGAGGAGCGCGGGCGTGATCATGGAAATGACGGGCCATATAGCGACCCCCGGCGCTCTTCGCCAGAGGCGTGAACAGCCGGCAGGGTTGCCGCACAGGCCAGCACTATTCCTAAGGCTAGGTAAATGGCGGCTTTACCCGATCTTGACGCACTGGCCTTATGCAGGGCGGTGATGTTCGAGAAAGCAAACTCCATTTCCACCCCCCACCGCGCGTTTGCGGGCGGCGTTCGACCTGATGAAGGCGCGCGCGTGCACCGCGCTGCGCAGGCGATGTCGGCAGCGCGATTCGAATCGCGCGGGCCCCGGCGCACAGGTGATGCCTTGCGCGCGGTCGAATGGAGCGAAATCACCGCCCGGCTCAATGCCGCGCGCGACCTCAGGCTGCTGCTGCGCAACGAAGTGCAAGCCCTGATCGAAGGCAGCGCCGCGAGCTTTGGCGATGCCGCCGCCAGTTATTTTGCGCTGCTCGAAGATAACGAACACGACGTTAACCATGATGCTTTAGAGCAATCTAAAGCCTTGGATGACATGCTCGACGCCGATGATGCAAACCGTTCAGGCGATGCGAAAGAAATGCAATGATTGAGAACCAGGACATCCGCCCCGCACAGGTAATCGGCCCGCTCGGCGAGCCGCTGACCCTTGCCGACCTGCCTTCTCCCGACACCCGGCGCTGGGTGGTGCGGCGCAAGGCTGAGGTTGTGGCGGCGGTCAATGGCGGCCTGCTGACGCTCGATGAAGCGCTGGCGCGCTATGGCCTGACGCTTGAGGAATTTGCCTCGTGGCAGCGCGCGGTTGATCGCTCGGGGATGCATGGCCTCAGAGTCACCAGAATCCAGCACTATCGCGACCTTTACGAACGCCAGCTGAAATATTGAATCTGGCCTAAAGCCACCCTTCTATTGTTATTCGCGGCCAAAACCCGCTAGCATTGCCTGATGGCGGGCCAGCCAACTTCGGCCCCGCCAAACAGGGAGAGATGCTATGGGTTGGATCATTGCAATAATCGTCGGCGGTGTCGCTGGCTGGCTCGCCAGTCTGGTCATGAATCGCGATGCATCGATGGGTATTTTCGCGAACATCGTGGTTGGCTGCGTCGGCTCGGTCGTTGGCAATCTGATTGCCGGCCCGTTGCTCGGGATCAGCGGAAGCGTTCAGGAATTTTCGATCACTGGCCTGCTCATCGCCGTGCTTGGTGCCGTTGTACTGCTCGGCATCGTCAACCTGATTCGACGCGGCAAAGTGCGCTGAAACCGCTTCATCGCTGATTTCGCGCGGGGAACCTGCCTGCGCGCCCTTCGTCTAGGCTGAAAGTCACCGGTCGATGCGTGCATTGCCCGAAACAACGCGACGTTCTATCAGGCGTTGCGCTTGGTGACTTATAGAGGTAATACACTCCAGGACGTGAGGAACCCTCCGGGGGATCGGTCTGAGTGAGGGAACGGCGATGAATTACGAGACAACGATCACGGCTGAGGCGGCCGACAGCGTGAGCACCGGTTTCAGCGGTTCGCGCACGCTGTCGGCACCTGCAATCCCGCGCTGGCTGCTGATCGGCGGGCTGGGCCTGTTTGGGCTGTTGCTCGCGATTGCGGCCTATTTCGCCATTGCCGGTGGGGAGCCGGTGGCGGTGGGCGATGATAATTCGCAGGCCCCCTCGGTCACAGTCATCACCCCCGGCAAGACTGCCGTGGCGGGCGAGATTGAAGCGCCCGGCACGCTCGCCGCGCGGCGGCCGATGCCGGTGGGCGTGGTCGGTGAAGGAGGGCAGGTGCTGCGCGTTACCGTTGATGCTGGTGATTGGGTGCAGGCAGGGCAAGTGCTCGCGGTGATCGATCGCAGCGTGCAGGTGGAGCAGGCCGAAGCGCAATCGGCGCAGGTCGAAGTCGCCCGGGCTGATGCCAATATCGCGCAGGCTAATCTTGATCGCTCAGTGCAACTGGTTGAACGCGGATTTGTGTCCAAGGCCGATGTTGACCGGCTGACCGCCACTCGCGATGCTGCGGCAGCGCGGGTCAAGGTCGCCGAGGCGCAATTGCGCGAACTGCGCGCCCGCAACCAGCGGTTGAATATTGTTGCCCCCGCGACGGGCTATGTCCTGGCCCGCAATGTCGAACCCGGCCAGACGGTGGGCGCGGGTTCGCCTGCGCTGTTCACCATTGCCAGCGGCGGGGAGATGGAACTGCTCGCCCAGCTCAGCGAAGAACAGCTCGCCAGCTTGTCGGTCGGCACCATTGCCAGCGTGACCCCGACCGGTTCAGAACAGACCTTTACGGGACAGGTGTGGCAGCTTTCCCCGGTGATTGATCAGGCGACCCGGCAGGGCATTGCGCGGATTGCACTGCCCTTCGCGTCGGCATTGCGTCCCGGCGGCTTTGCCACGGCGCGCATCAATAGCGGCAGCTTCACCGCCACGCTATTGCCTGAAAGTGCCGTGCTGGCCGATGGCGATGGCAGCTTTGTCTATATCGTCGGCGAAGATAGCAAGGCGGCGCGGCGCAGCGTCAAAACCGGCGCGGTGACCAAAAACGGAATCGCCATTATCGAAGGCCTGTCGGGTAACGAACGCGTCGTGCTGCGCGCCGGCGGGTTCCTCAACCCTGGTGAAACGGTCAATCCGCAACCGCTCAAGAAGTAAAATTTTCGTCCCCGCGCGGCTGGCCCGCGTAACTGACTGATACGCAAGAACCGCGCAACACAGGCAAGAACATCATGGCTTTACGCGACATCTCGGCCTGGTCGATCCGCAACCCGGTGATTCCGCTGGTGTTGTTCACCGGTCTGTTGTTCGCCGGGATTGTCAGTTTCCTGCGGATGGACGTGACCGATAACCCGGATGTCGAGTTCCCGGCGGTCAACGTCACGATTGCTCAACCCGGCGCTTCTCCGACCGAGATCGAAAACCAGATCACCCAGCGTGTCGAAAGCGCGCTGCGTGCGATCAACGGGGTCAATTCGCTCCAGTCGACCGCGCGCGAAGGCAGCTCCAACACCTTCGTCGAATTCGAGATCGGCACAAACCTGATCGAAGCAGTCAACGAGGTTGAAACCGCAATTGACGGCGTGCGCGGCAGCCTGCCCGACGGCATCCTTGAACCACGCGTGAGCAAGATCAACGTGGTGGGCGAACCGATCGGCTACGTAGCGGTTGAAGCCAATGACATGACGATTGAACAGCTCAGCTGGTTTATCGACGACACCATCGCCAAGCGGCTGCTCAAGATTGAGGGCATGGCCGAAGTCAACCGTTTCGGCGGGGTCGACCGAGAGATCGAGGTGATCCTTGATCCGGCGCGGATGCAGTCGCTTGGGGTCACTGCCTCGCAGATCAACGCTGTGCTGCGCCAGACCAACATCGATGCGGCGGGCGGCCTTGCCGAGATTGGCGGCACGCGACAGTCGCTGCGCGTGCTCGGCAATTCGAACAGTGCCTTTGCGCTGTCGCAAGCCCAGATCCAGCTCGGCGGTGGTCGCACCGTGCGGCTGGCCGATGTTGCGACAGTTCGCGACGGCTATTCCGAACGCAATTCGATCAGCGAAGTTAATGGCAAGGAAGTTGTCAATTTCGCCATGAGCCGCGCGCGCGGCGCGTCTGATCTTACCGTCTATGATGCCGCGCTGGCCGAAATGGACAAGATCGAGGCTGAGAATGATGGCGTGAAGTTCATCAAACTGGCGACCAGCACCACCTACACCCGCGCCCAGTATAACACCTCGATCTGGGCGCTGGTCGAAGGCGCGGTTCTGGCGGTCGTGGTGGTGTTCCTGTTTCTGCGCGATTGGCGCGCGACCTTCATCAGCGCGGTGGCAATCCCGTTATCGGCGATCCCGACCTTCTTCTTCATGGATCTGCTGGGATTCAACCTCAACTTCCTGTCGCTGCTGGCGCTGGCGTTGGTGGCAGGCGTGCTGGTTGATGATGCGATCGTGGAGATCGAGAATATCGTGCGCCATATGCGCATGGGCAAAACCGCCTATCAGGCGAGCATCGATGCGGCCGACGAAATCGGCCTGCCGGTGGTCGCCACCAGTTTTTCGATCGTGGCGGTATTTTTGCCGGTCGGCCTGATGCCGGGGATTTCCGGCCAGTTTTTCCAGAATTTCGGGATCACGGTGGTGATCGCGGTGCTGATGAGCCTTGCCGTGGCGCGGATGATCACGCCGTTGATGGCGGCCTATTTTCTCAACGCCAAAGGCCATGCTGAACACGGCGCGGGGCGCTGGATCGACCGCTATATGCAGGTGCTCGCCTGGACGCTCGGCACTGGCAAAATGGCCGCGCGTCGCGCCGGACTGGACGGGCCGCGCCACCGGGCGTTTTACATGTTTGCGTTGTTGCTGACCGTGATCGTCCTGCTGATCGTGCCCGCGCTCACCTTGTTCGAACTGTTCAGCGGTTCGATCACCGGGGCGTGGAAGGGGTTGATCGGGCTTGACGTGCACAAGCAGATCGCCACCGTCGTTTCAAGCGATACCAATGGCTTCGTTCATAAGTTCGTGGCGAAAATTTTCGAAATCGTGATCGTGCTGCTGGTCTCGGCCCTGTCATTCCTGTCCGGATGGCTGGCGTTCAAGGCGATTGAATTGTTTGGGAGCGGCTCAAGCCGAATTGCACAAGGTACCCGCTGGCTGACCGCGCGGTTCTATGATCATCGTGTGTGGATGCTGGCGATTGGCTGGTTTTCGTTCCTCATCACGATCCTGCTGTTCGGGCAGACTCCGCCGCAATTTCAGCCCAGCATCGATACCGAAAACAGCCGGGTCGAAATCGAGATGGTTCCGGGCACAACGCTTGCCGAAACCAAGCGAATCGTCAACGGTGTCGCCGACCGGCTGCGGCAGGAACCCGAGGTTGAACGCCTGCTGGAACGCATCCGACAGGGCGAAACCTCATCTATTTTCGTCAGACTGAAGGAAGATCGCGCGCGCACGTCGATCGCGTTCGAACGCGAGCTTGCGCCCGAACTCGCCAAGATCCCCGATGCCCGTGTGCGGTTCCGGTCGCAAAGCGGCGGGTTCGGTTCGGGCCGCGATATGACCGTGATGCTCGCAGGTTCCGATCCGGTGCTGCTCGATCAGACCGCAACGCAGCTGGTCGAGGAGATGAAAGGCCTGCGTTCGCTGGTCGCCCCGCGCATCAGCGCCGACCTCAACCGCCCCGAAATCATCATCACCCCGCGTGACAAGATCGCCGCTGAACTCGGCGTCACCACCGCCGCGCTGTCGCAGACGATCCGCATCGCGACCTTGGGCGAGATTGAACAGAACGCGGCGCGATTCTCGCTGTCGGACCGCCAGATCCCGATCGTAGTGCGCCTGTCCGAAGAAGCCCGCACCGATTTCCGCACTATCGAAAACCTGCCGGTGCCTACCGCCAATGGCGGATCGGTTCCGCTGAGCCGGGTGGCGGAAATCACCTTCGGTTCCGGGCCGACCGCGATTCAGCGTTACAACCAGAACCGCCGGGTTCTGGTTGGCGCAGACCTTGCCGCAGGGGTTCTCAAGGGTGAAGCGCAAGCGCAGATCGATGCGTTGCCGGTGCTGCAAGATCTGCCCGTGGGCGTGATCCGCGATGTGGTGGGTGAAGAGCAATGGCAGGCCGAACTGGTTCAAAGCCTGATCATCGCCGTCATTTCTGGCGTGTTGCTGGTGTTTGCAGTGCTGGTGCTGCTCTACAAGCGCTTGATGAGCCCGCTGGTCAACATGACCTCACTGGCGCTCGCGCCGCTCGGGGGTGTGCTGTTGATCTGGCTGACGGGTCAGGCGCAATCAATGCCGGTCTATATCGGCATCCTGTTGCTGCTCGGCATCGTGTCGAAAAACTCGATCCTGCTGATCGACTTCGCCATCGAGGAGATGAACAAGGGCGTGCCCAAGCTTGAGGCGATCATTGATGCAGGCCACAAGCGCGCGCAGCCGATCGTGATGACCACCGTGGCGATGACCGCCGGGATGGTGCCGGTGGCACTGTCGCTTAGCGGTGACGGGGCGTGGCGTCAGCCGATGGGGATCGTGGTGATCGGCGGGCTGGTGCTCTCAACGCTGCTGACGCTGCTGATCGTCCCGGCGGGCTTCAGTCTGGCTGACGGGTTTGAAAAGCGCATCGGGCCATGGCTGCGGGCGCGAGTTCTGACTTACAAGCCGGGCGATGACACCCGCCAGCACCTCGCGCCTGATCAACCGTTTCCCGGCCTGCCCGGCGGGGCCAAGCCGACCCCTGCGCGGCGCGCGCCGCCGGGGGCAGAACCGGCCGAGTGAGCGCTAAGGGCGTGATCGCTAAAGACGTGACTGACAGGCCGGAACCGGGCTAAAGACGGCCCATGGCGACACGTTCCCTGAGGCCCCTGACCTTCGGCGGAGAGCCGCTGACCGCTGACCGGGCGCGGCGCATGCGCTGGACGGCCACAGGGATGCTGGCGGCAATGGCGGTGGTGTTCATCGCCACCCACGGGCTGGAGGCGGCGCATCCGGCGTGGGGCTATGTCAATGCCTTCGCCGAAGCCGCAATGGTTGGCGGGCTGGCCGATTGGTTCGCGGTGACAGCCCTGTTCCGCCATCCGCTGGGCCTACCGATCCCGCACACCGCGATCATCCCTGACAACAAGGACCGCATTGCCGATACCATGGCGCAATTCCTGCGCGAAAACTTCCTCACCCCCTCGGTGGTCGCGCGGCGGATGGCGGGGATGAACATCGCCAAGGCGGCGGGCGAGTTTCTGGCCGCCTCGCCAGAACGCGGCGCGGATGGCAGCATTGACGAACGTTCACGCATCACCAGCGGCGCGGCGGAATTGCTGGCCGAGGTGCTCGAATCGCTCGATCCCGACCGGCTCGGCAATCAGGTGCGCAGCGGGCTGGCAGGGCAATTGGCCAAGCTCGACATCGCCCCGCTCGCCGGGCGGATGATCGAAACGACGATGGCCGACCGCCGCCATCAACCGCTGATCGATGGCTTCGTGCGCTGGGCGGGCCTCACTATCGAGGATAACGAGGATACGCTGCGCGAGATCATCCATCAGCGTGTGGCGGGTGTGCTGCGCTGGACGGGGCTCGACAAGACGATTTCCTCCAGCGTGCTCGACGGGCTGTATAAATTGCTCGCCGAAGTGCTGGTCGATCCGCACCATCCGCTGCGCGCCAAGATCGAGGAAGGGCTGCAAAAGCTCGGCCAGGATTTGCAGCACGACCCCGAAACCCGCGCCAAGGTGGAGGAGATGAAGCGCGATCTGATCGCCAATCCGGCGGTGGCGGTGTGGTGGACCGGCGTGTGGGAGCGTATCCGCCGGTCACTGATCACCCGCGCGCGCGATCCCGAAAGCGGGATGGGCGAGGAAATGCGCGTGATGCTCGGCGAATTGGGCGAGGCGCTGCAAGCGGACGCGCGGCTGCAACACCAGATCAACCGCTTCGCCCGCCGCACGATGGTGGGCGTCTCCACCCGTTACGGCGGGCAGATCGTCACGCTGGTGTCAGAAACGGTGAAGCGCTGGGACGCGGTGACGATCACCGACCGGATCGAAAGCGCAGTAGGCCGCGATCTCCAGTTCATCCGCATCAACGGCACGCTGGTCGGCGGGTTGGTGGGGATGACGCTGCATTTTATTACGACGGTGTTGTGATGGGGGCGTGCAGGAGGCCATACGACACAGATTAAACCCATCGGTCCATCCGTGACGAACACATGAAGGCTTGACGTAAGAATCTTCATCTCTCTATGGTGCAAACAGACAGAGAACATAGGTGGAACGAGAAACGTATGTACGCCGAGGATCTCCTATTAAATCACGCTGACGCTCTGGACCTTCGTAACCGCCAGTGGACCCAAAGCCGCATTGCTCCGAGTTGGGTTGACCTCAGCGAAGTTGGGCTTGATCAGTTTTTCACCACGCCTCATGTGGCGGCAGATTGCTATGCCGAAATGAGACGATTTCTCGCCGAGCGTGGCGATGATGCAAGTGCGTTCGACTACATTGAGCCATCGGCAGGCTCAGGTGCCTTCTACGATCTTTTGCCTATTGAACGGCGTACAGGCATCGATGTCCTGCCGTTGCGGAGAGACTTCGTGCGCAGCGACTTCCTTACATGGTCTCCAGAGGCCAAGCAGGGCAACATTGTAATCGGCAACCCCCCGTTTGGCTATCGGGCGTGGCTGGCGCTCGCGTTCGTAAATCATGCAGCAAAGTTTGCCGATCACATCGGCATGATCTTGCCAATGGCTTTTCAGAGCGATGGCAAAGGGAGTCCGAAGCACCGAGTGAAAGGTATGGCGCTCCAGTCTTCGCGTATCCTGCCACCGGAGAGCTTTGTGGATGCGATGGGGCGTGCCGTGAAGGTTAATGCGCTCTGGCAAATTTGGTCCAAGGGCGAGAATACTAGTGCTCACCGTGTCTCCTGCTCAGATTGGGTGGAGCTATTTACGGTTGATCAGCGCAAGGAACGGCTCTGTGGCCAAGCTAAAATGGCGGATGCTGACTGGTTTCTTCAGCGGACTTTTTACCATGAGCCACCAAGCCTTGTGAAGAGTTTTAGCCAAGTGCGATACGTTTGTGGCTATGGGCTCATTATCAAGCGGGCCAAGCGCGAAATCACAAAACACCTCCAGCAAGTTGACTGGCTGCAATACAGCAATCTAGCCGCGCACAACTGTCGACATATCAGCATGTACCACATCGAACGTGCGCTTGTGGACGGCGGCTATGTCAACGCCTGATTACGAAGGTCTGATGGAAGCGGCTATTGCAGCCGCCTCAAATCATGCAAAATGGTCCGGGGCAAAATACGAAGGAATTAAGACGGTCAGCAACACGGCAGTGGGCAAGGTCGGGCAAACCTTCGTCGAGAACCTCTGTTTGGCCTTAGGGCTACCGTATGCAGTTCCGATGGCTGGCACGAAACGCCTTAATCAGAGCCCTTGGGATATTGAAATCTTAGGCAAAGAATTTGAATTGAAGACTGCTACTGAGGACGTAAGCGGTTGCTTTCAGTTCAATCATATCCGATATCATCGGCCTTACGACGCTGCAATTTTCGTCGGAGTGGCGCCAAATAGCATCCTGTTCGCTTGCTACTCTAAAGCTGATTTAGTGACCGGCAAGGCAGGTCGCCTTGTCTCGATGGAGAAAGGGGCGAACGCGTCATACAAGTTCACGCGCCACCCCCAGACTCTTCACCCAATCTCCGAGTTCGAAGCAAGGATACGGGACTTGGTCTCGGATCTTTGATGCCGATATCGCCGCCCTCAAAAGATGGCGCATCCTCTACAACACCCCGGTCAGCTCCGGCACGGCGGCATACAGATCCGCGACCAGCCCGATATCCGCGACCTGGAAGATCGGCGCGTCTTCGTCCTTGTTGATTGCGATGATGACTTTGGAATCCTTCATCCCGGCAAGGTGCTGGATGGCGCCCGAGATGCCGATGGCGAAGTAAACTTCCGGCGCAACGATCTTGCCGGTCTGGCCGACCTGATAATCGTTGGGGACATAGCCCGCATCCACCGCCGCGCGGCTCGCGCCGATGGCGGCGCCCAGCTTGTCGGCCAACGGGGTGATCACGGCTTCGAAGGTTTCCGCGTCCTTCAACGCGCGGCCACCCGACACGATGATCTTGGCGCTGGTCAGTTCGGGGCGTTCGCTCTTGGCGATTTCCGAGCTGACGAAGCTGGAAATGCCCGCATCGCCCGCGCCGCTGACGGCTTCGATAGTGGCCGATCCGCCCTCGGTCGCGGCCTTTTCAAACGCGGTGCCGCGCACAGTGATCACCAGCTTGGCATCGGTCGATTCGACCGTCGCGATGGCGTTGCCCGCGTAAATCGGGCGGGTGAAGGTCTTCGGCCCCTCGACCGAGAGAATTTCCGATACCTGCATCACATCGAGATGCGCGGCGACGCGCGGGGCGATGTTCTTGCCGCTGGTGGTGGCCGGCGCGAGGAAGGCGTCGTGATGTTCCATCAGCGCCGCGGCGAGCGGGGCGACGTTTTCGGCCAGCCCGTTGGCATAGGCGGCGTCATCCGCGACGTGCACCTTGGCCACGCCAGCGATCTTCGCGGCAGCCTCTGCCACGCCGCCGCAATTGTGGCCCGCGATCAGCAGGTGCACTTCGCCCAGTTTCGATGCAGCGGTGACGACCGCGAGGGTCGCGTCGTGCAGCTTGGTGTTGTCATGTTCGACGAGAACCAGAGTCTTCATTGAACTTACCTCTCAAATTCCGTTCGGGCTGAGCTTGTCGAAGCCCTGTCCTTCTTTTCTCCGTTCCAATCGCCTCAAGCAAGGCAGCCCTTCGACAAGCTCAGGGTGAACGGAGGATGGGATCACGCGATGCCGAGCGCCTTGATCTTCTCAACCAGCGCGGCAACGTCGGCGACCTTTTCGCCCGCCTGACGCACCGGCGGTTCTGCGACCTTGAGCGTGGTGAGGCGCGGGGTCAGATCGACGCCGTAATCGGCAGCGGTCTTGTTCGCGAGCGGCTTTTGCTTGGCCTTCATGATGTTCGGCAGCGAGGCATAGCGCGGCTCGTTCAGGCGCAGGTCGGTGGTGACGATCGCGGGCATGGCGAGTTTCACGGTCTGCAAGCCGCCATCGACTTCGCGTTTCACGGTCACAGAATCGCCTTCCACCTCGACGGTGTTGGCAAAGGTGCCCTGCGGACGGCCCATCAGCGCGGCGAGCATCTGGCCAGTCTGGTTCGAATCGTCGCTGATCGACTGCTTGCCAAGGATGATGAGGCCGGGGGCTTCTTCATCGGCGATGGCTTTGAGGATCTTGGCAACGGCGAGCGGTTCAACCTCTTCGTCGCTTTCCACCAGGATCGCGCGGTCTGCGCCCATGGCGAGCGCGGTGCGCAGCGTTTCCTGCGCCTTGGCCGGGCCGACGGACACGGCGACGATTTCGGTGGCCGCGCCCTTTTCCTTGAGGCGGATGGCTTCCTCGATCGCGATTTCGTCGAACGGGTTCATGCTCATCTTGACGTTGGCAAGATCAACGCCGCTGCCGTCGGCCTTGACCCGCGGTTTGACGTTGTAATCGATCACCCGCTTTACGGGGACG
This sequence comes from Alphaproteobacteria bacterium HGW-Alphaproteobacteria-7, assembly GCA_002842735.1. Lineage (GTDB taxonomy): Bacteria > Pseudomonadota > Alphaproteobacteria > Sphingomonadales > Sphingomonadaceae > Erythrobacter. The sequence continues at coordinate 19,132 of PHEB01000016.1, forward strand.
AGGATCTTCATGGGGCGTTCCTTCCTCTCAAAGAATCACTGGTTACGCATTGGCCGCCCGCCTAACTTGCGTTTACGTAAACGTCAAGCTGGGCGGGCGCTTGAATCAGGCGGCCTTCTTCACTTCGGCGACGATCTTGCGCGCGGCATCGCCCAGATCATCCGCGCTGACGATGGCGAGGCCCGAATTGTTCAGGATCGCCTTGCCTTCGTTGACGTTGGTGCCTTCCAGACGGACGACCAGCGGCACTTGCAGGTTCACGTCCTTGGCGGCCTGCACGATGCCGTTGGCGATCACGTCGCACTTCATGATGCCGCCAAAGATGTTGACCAGAATGCCTTCGACCGCCGGGTCTTTCAGGATGATCTTGAACGCCGCCGTCACCTTTTCGGTGGTCGCGCCGCCGCCCACGTCGAGGAAGTTGGCGGGGAAGGCGCCGTTCAGCTTGATGATGTCCATCGTCGCCATGGCGAGGCCTGCGCCGTTGACCATGCAGCCGATATTGCCATCCAGCTTGATGTAGGCGAGGTCGTATTGCGATGCTTCGACTTCGGCCGGGTCTTCCTCGGTCTCGTCGCGCAGGGCTTCGATCGCGGGGTGGCGATAGAGCGCGTTCGAATCAAAGCTCATCTTGGCGTCGAGCACCAGCAGATTGCCATCTTCGCTTTCGACCAGCGGATTGATTTCCAGCATCGCGCAATCGGTCGCCATGAAGGCATCGTACAGCTGCTTCGCCAGCTTTTGCGCCTGCTTGTTGAGATCGCCGGTCAGTTTGAGCGCAAAGGCCACCGCGCGCCCGTGGTGCGGCAGGAATCCCTGTGCCGGGTCGATGGTGAAGGTGGTGATCAGTTCGGGCGTGTCATGCGCGACCGCTTCGATATCCATCCCGCCTTCGGTTGAAACCACAAAGGCGACGCGGCCCGTGGCGCGGTCAACCAGCAGCGACAGGTAGTATTCCTTGGCGATGTCCACCCCATCGGTGACGTAGAGGCGATTGACCTGCTTGCCCGCATCGCCGGTCTGGATCGTCACCAGCGTATTGCCGAGCATTTCCTTGGCGTGGGCCTCAACCTCATCGAGGCTTTTGGCGAGCCGCACGCCGCCCTTGGCGTCCGCGCCCAATTCCTTGAACTTGCCCTTGCCGCGCCCGCCCGCGTGGATCTGCGCCTTGACCACATACAGCGGCCCCGGCAGCTGCTTCGCGGCTTCGACGGCTTCGGCGACGCTGAGCGCGGCATGGCCAGCCGGAACCGCGATCCCGTGTTCCTTGAGCAGTTCCTTGGCCTGATATTCGTGGACATTCATGGCGTATCGATCCCTTTAATGCTTATCCGGGGGAGAGGTGATGTTGCGCGGGGCCTAAGCACGGATCGGCCCTCTTGAAAAGTGCTCTGTGCAAGCGCAACAGCGCCACTAGCATGATTGCCAAAAATGATAGACCGTGATCGCCTTCTTGCAATCGTCCGCGAGGCGGGCCGGATTGCCCATTCGCGCTGGCCGGGGGCGGGCCACGCATTGGCGAGCTGGGACAAGACCCCCGGCAATCCGGTGAGCGACGCCGATCTGGCGGTTGACCGCTTTCTCAAGCGCGAATTGCTGCGGCTGCTGCCGTCAGCGGCGTGGCTGTCCGAGGAAACCGCCGACGACAAGGCGCGCACCGATAGCGGGCTGATCTGGTTGGTCGATCCGATTGACGGCACCCGCGATTTTGTCGCCGGGCGCAGCGGCTGGGCGGTATCGGTGGCGCTGGTGAGCGCGGGCCGCCCGCTGATCGGGATGCTGGCGGCCCCGGCGCGGGGCGAGGAATGGGTGGCGGTGGCCGGGCAAGGCGCGACGTTGAATGACGTGCCGATCCGCGCCAGCACCCGCACGCAATTTGCCGGAGCGCGGGTGCCAACGGTCAGCTTGCCGAAAGAAGACGCCGATCTGGTGACGGTCGAACAGCCCAATTCGATTGCGCTCAGGATTGCGATGGTGGCTGATAACCGCGCCGATCTGGTCGCGACATTGCGCTGGGGTTTCGAATGGGACATCGCCGCTGCGACCCTGATCGCGCGTGAGGCAGGCGCTCAGGTCAGCGACGCATTCGGACGCCCGCTTGATTACAACAAGCACGACCCGCGCGATTTCGGGGTGCTGGTATGCTCGCCTGCGATCCACGCTGCGGCGGTGGAGCGACTGGCTGAGCGGGCCAAGGCGCTGCGATAGGGGGTTAAAAAGGCCCCCAACCCTAACCGGTGGTTGAGGGGGAAATGAGGAGGCACGAGCGCGGCCGCGCTCGTGCCCCAACCCATTATTGAGAACGCGCGGCAGCCACATCTTCCTGACTGATCGGGGTGATCTTGATTTCCACCCGGCGGTTGAGCGGTTCGTTGATGTTGTCGCCGGTTTTGACGCGCAGATAATCATATTGCTCACCATATCCCTGCGTCGCGATGCGCGCCCGGGCCACGCCGCGCGCGGCGAGGTAATCGGCGACCGCCTGCGCACGCTGTTCGGACAGACGCTGGTTCAGCGCATCCGAGCCGGTGGTGTCGGTGAAGCCGTAAACGTCGATCAGGCTATTGGGATAGGTGATCAGGCTTTCCGCGACATTGTTGAGCGTATCGAGGAAGCCGGGGTTGATCGCGGCTGATCCCGTGGCGAAGGTCACACCGTCGGGCAAGCGGACAAGGATGGCGTCCTGATTGCCGACTTCTTCGACATCGACGCCGGTGCCAGCGGTCTGTTCCTTCAGCTCCTTGATCTGATCGTCATACTGCTTGCCAATCACTGCGCCGGCCGAACCGCCGATCCCCGCACCGATAATGCGCGCGGTATCGCCGCCAACCACGCCGCCAAGCAGATAGCCCAGCGTGCCGCCCAGCCCGGCGCCGATGGCTGTGCGCGAAACCTTCTTTTCGCCGGTGTTGGGATCAGTAACGCAGGCGCTGGTGCCAATCAGCGCCAAAGCGGCGGTGCCCGATAGTAAAATACGTGAAAATGTCATGACTTGTCCTCCCAGTAACGAATGCCGACAATGCCACGCCGCCCGTGCGGCGGCAAGGCTGCAGCAAGCCGTGTCGTAGCCGCCATTGCGCGGACCAGCCTTGACCTGACTTGAACAATGATGGCGTCGGGCCAGCCTGGTGGTAGATTTCGTTCGCGCGATTGCCCTGCTGGCAACCGCGCCAGTTTGTGCTAGCGCATCAGGCGTGACACCCTTTCCCTTTACCGACCTGTTGATCATTCTCGGGCTCGTCGTGCTCAACGGCGTGTTCGCGATGTCTGAACTTGCGATTGTCTCGGCCAAGACCAGCGCGCTCGAAGCCCGTGCCGAGGCCGGATCAACCAGCGCGCGGACTGCGATCAATCTGGCTGCTGATCCCGGCAAGTTTCTTTCGACCGTCCAGATCGGCATAACTTTGATCGGGATCATCGCCGGGGCCTATTCGGGGGCAAGCCTGGGCGGACCAATGGGCGAACGGCTGGGCGCGCTGGGTGTGCCGCCGCAATTCACCGACGAAGCCGGGTTTGTGTTGGTGATCGCGCTGACCACCTATCTCAGCGTGGTGGTGGGTGAGCTGGTGCCCAAGCAGCTGGCGTTGCGCAATGCGGTGCCGTTGTCGCTGATCATGGCGCGGCCGATGGCGTTGCTTTCGCGCTTTGCCGCCCCGCTGGTGTGGTTGCTCGATTCAAGCTCGGCGGCGATCATCCGGCTGTTCGGCATCCGCGCCAAGGGCGAAGCGTCAGTTACGGCGGAAGAGTTGCAGATGATCTTTGCCGAGGCAACCCGGTCTGGCGTGATCGAGGATGAACAGCGCCAGATCCTGACCGGGGTGGTGCGGCTGGCCGAACGCCCGGTGCGCGAAATGATGACCCCGCGCACCGAAGTCGACTGGATTGAGGCCGACGCCGAGGCGGAGGAAATCCGCGAGACGATCGAGGAAAGCTCGCATTCGTTGTTGCTGGTGGCCGAAGGCTCTCCCGACACAATCCTTGGCGTGGTCAAGGTGCGCGAAGTGCTCGGCGCGATGGTCGCGGGCAGCCCGGTGTCGATCCGGGCGATGATGCGCAAGGTTGAAGTGGTGCCCGATCAGCTTGATGCGATGGATGCGCTGCGGGTGCTGCAATCAGCCGAAGTGGCGATGGCGGCAGTGACCGACGAATATGGCCATTTCGAAGGGATCGTGACCCCGGTCGACCTGCTGACTGCAATCGTCGGCAATTTCGCCAGCGACAGCGATGGTGGCGATCTGCCTTCGGTGTTTGAGCGCGAGGATGGTTCGTTGCTGGTATCAGGCTCGCTGTCCGCTGACGCGATGGCTGACCGGTTGGGGCTGGATTACGCGGAAGACCGCGAATTTGGCACGGCGGCAGGCTATGCCTTGTCGGTGATGAAAAAACTTCCGGCTGAAGGCGAGTTTTTCACCGATCAGGGCTGGCGGTTCGAAGTGGTCGCCATGGACGGCCGCCGGATCGACAAGCTGCTGGTGAGCCGCGAGAACAGCACTAACCAAGAATAGCCCCCAACGGCCGCCCCGCGAAACCAAAACGGTGGCCCCGCAACCGCAAGCGCGACCGCGCGCCGCGGCTTATGCCGCGAAGCCAAGCGGGGCGGACGGCCCGCGCCCGGCGCCTGAGGGTCAAATCAGGAAGGTATAACCGTCCGCGCCGATGCGCCGTCGCCTTCGGGGGCGGCGATGATGTCGCGCGTCACGCGGCCCTTGGCGACGGTGTTGGTGGCGGTGTCGCCCACCTGGCTACGGATGCTCGGCGCGGCGCTGCCGGCGCGGTCAAGCGCGGTGGTTTCGATCCCGCTGCGCGGAGCAGGACCGCCGAACAATGCTTCGAGCGCTTGCTCTGATGCCGCGCCTTCGCTTGGGCGCGGGGCACCGGGAGTGGGCGGGGCGAGGGTGAAATCGGGCGGCACCACCAACGGGGCCTGCCGCTGCACAGCGAATTCATCGGGCCGTTCACGGTTGAACACCCCGTTACCGCCGCCGCCACAGGCAGCCAGCATGGCCGAAGCCCCGGCCAGCAAAATTACGGGTGCATACTTACGCATCTTTGGGCTCTCCACGAGGCTCGTCATTCTGCGCGCCATCGGCATTCACCAATGGCGGCGCGCTTGGTTCGGTTTCGTCCTTGTCGCGCACCAGCAGGCTGCGGGCAAGGATAATGACAACGCCGATGGTGATTGCGGCGTCGGCGATGTTGAAGATCAGGAAGGGGCGGAAATCCCCGATGTGAAAATCGGCATAGTCGATGACATAGCCCAGATCATAGCGATCGCGGATATTGCCCACCGCCCCGCCAAGGATCATGGCGAGCGCGGCAATATCGCCGAGCACCTTTTCGCGCATCATCCATACCAGCACCACCACCGCGATCACGCCGGTCAGCAGCACCAGCAGCCAGCGCATTTCCATGCTGGTCGCCTGCAGCAGCCCCAGCGAGATGCCGCGATTTTCGGTGTAGGTGAGATCGAAGAACGGCAGCAGATCAATATTGCCGACCTGCCGCAGCGCCAACGGGCCGATCACATACCATTTCACCGCCTGATCGATCACCGCGATGAAGGCGGCCAGCGCCAGCCCGATTACACGGTTGCGGGTGAACAGCCCGCTCATGCGGCACCGTCCAATGCGGCGACCACGGCATCGCAGCGGCTGCACAGCATCGCCTCTTCGGCAACGTCGGGCAGCAGCCGCCAGCAGCGGCCGCATTTGTGGTGGGTTGTCTTGGTCACGATCACGCCGTCCCCCTGCCCGCGTGAGACTGTCGCGGTGATGAACAATTCGGCGAGCTGTTCGTCAGACACGCCTTCGGGCACCGCGCCAGCAGGCACTACCACTTCGGCTTCGAGGCTGGAGCGGATGGTCTTGTCACGCCGCAGCGGCTCGATCGCTTCGTTAACGGTATCGCGCAAGGCCCGCAGCGCATCCCACTTGGCGGTGTCGACCACCACGCCCGGAACACTCGGCCATTCGAGCAGGTGGACAGAACCGCGCTGGCCGTCCTCATCCGCCTCGCCGTCTTGCGGATAGCGCGTCATCCACACTTCTTCCGCGGTGAACACCAGCACCGGCGCGGCATAGCGGATCAGCGCGTGGAACAGCAGGTCGAGCACGGTGCGATAGGCGTTGCGCGTCACGCTGTCCGGCCCGTCGCAATAGAGCGAATCCTTGCGGATATCGAAGTAGAACGCGCTCAAATCCTCGTTGCAGAAATCGACCAGCAACCGGGTGTAGAGGTTGAAGTCGTAACGCTCCGCCGCCGCCTTCAGCTTCGCGTCCAGCTCTGCCAGCAGCGCGAGGATATAGACTTCCAGCTCGGGAAGTTCCCCGCCATCGCTCATGTCCCCCACAAACCCGTCGAGCGCGCCAAGCAGGTAGCGGAAGGTGTTGCGCAGTTTGCGATATTGGTCGCCGACGCCTTTGAGGATCTCATCGCCGATGCGGTGATCCTCGGTGAAATCGACAGACAGCGCCCATAGACGGATGATATCGGCGCCGGTCTGTTCCATCACCGTGATCGGGTTGATGGTGTTGCCTTCGCTTTTGGACATTTTGCGGCCCTTGGCATCCATCGTGAAGCCGTGGGTCAGCACCTGATCGTAAGGCGCGCGGCCCCGCGTGGCGCAGGATTGCAGGAGCGAGGACTGGAACCAGCCGCGATGCTGGTCGCTGCCTTCAAGATAGAGGTTGGCGGGCCATTGCAGATCGGGCCAGCGCCCGGATTCGAGCACGAAGGCATGAGTGCAGCCGCTATCGAACCACACGTCGAGAATGTCTGTGACCATCTCGAAGTCGTCGGGATTGTAATCGGGGCCGAGATATTCCGCCTTGCGCGCTTCCTCCCACGCATCGACGCCTTCCCGCATGACGGCAGCAACGATGCGGTGATTTACCTCTGGGTCGGCCAAATAGGTGCCATCGGGCCGCACGAACAACGTGATCGGCACGCCCCATGCGCGCTGGCGGGAAAGCACCCAGTCGGGCCGCCCTTCAACCATCGCGCCGATGCGGTTGCGGCCTTTTTCGGGGATGAAGGTGACGCGGGTGATTTCTTCGACCGCAATCTCTCTCAACGTCATGCCAGCGGAAGCTGGCATCTCGGGCGCGTGTGCGCTGCCGCCTGAGACCCCAGCTTTCGCTGGGGTGACGGGAAGGGGGGAATCCATCGGCACGAACCATTGCGCCGTAGCACGGAAGATCACCTTGGCCTTGGAACGCCACGAATGCGGGTAGGAATGCGCGTAATCCGCGCTGGCCGCGAGCAGCGCGCCCGCTTCGCGCAGGTCGGAGCAGATCGGGCCGTCGGGCGCGTTGAACTTGGGGTTGATGACGCTCATGCGGCGCTCGTCCGCGCCGCCGAGCCACGGCCAGTCGTCGCGATAACGCCCGTCGTCCATCACCGCGAAGACGGGGTTGATGCCGTTGGCTTTGCACAGGTCGAAGTCGTCCTCGCCATGATCGGGCGCCATGTGGACGAGACCGGTGCCGCTATCGGTGGTGACGAAGTCGCCGGGGAGCAGCGGGCGCGGGGCGGCGTAAAATGCGAGCGCCTTTTCCCAATCTTGCGAATCCCCGCGAAGGCGGGGATCTGTTGCCTCTTGCGCAGAGCCATCCGACCTGAGGTTCCCGCCTTCGCGGGAACGCACAAGATAGTTGTAGATCGGGTGGCGGGCCTTGGCTCCGGCGAGGTCTGAGCCTTTGAATGCCACCCCGCTTTTTCGGACAAACCAACTAGGAAGCGACCGCTCAGGGTTGAGCCGTTGTAGGAATTCATCGACAAGCGACTTTGCAACCAGCACCGTTTTGTCGTGCGAGTGATCCGTCTGGGGTGGCTCGGAGCCTCGCGGACTTGTCGGGATGATTTGCACTAACTCGAGGTGAAGGAGCGTATACTCAACCTCCGGCCCATAGGCCAAAGCCTGATTGACCGGGATCGTCCACGGCGTCGTCGTCCAGATCACCGCGTGCGCGCCGACCAGTTCGGGGGCGTTGGGGCACTCGATAATCTCGAACGCCACATCGATCTGGGTCGAGGTGATGTCCTCGTATTCGACCTCGGCCTCGGCCAGCGCAGTCTTTTCGACCGGGGACCACATCACCGGCTTTGACCCGCGATAGACATTGCCGGCTTCGGCAAACTTCAGCAGTTCGGCAACAATCGTGCCTTCGGCAGCTGCGTCCATGGTGAGATAGGGGTGATCCCAATCGCCCATGATGCCGAGCCGTTTGAGCTGTTCGCGCTGGGTATCGACCCAGTGTTGCGCATAGGCGCGGCATTCGGCGCGGAACTCTTTGGCCGGAACCTCGTCCTTGTTGAGTTTCTTCTTGCGGTATTGCTCCTCAACCTTCCATTCGATCGGCAACCCGTGGCAATCCCAGCCCGGAACGTAAGGCGCGTCCTTGCCCAGCAGGTTCTGGGTGCGGCAGACCATGTCTTTCAGGATATGGTTCAGCGCATGGCCGATATGCATATCGCCATTGGCGTAAGGCGGGCCATCGTGGAGGATGAACTTCTCACGCCCCCGCCGCGCATCGCGCAGGGCGTTATACAGCCCGATCTGTTCCCAGCGCGCGGCAATGCCCGGCTCCTTCTGCGGAAGGCCGGCCTTCATCGGGAAATCGGTCTTCGGCAGGAAGACGGTGTCCCGGTAGTCTTTCGCTTCTTTGGCGCGGTTTGCTGTGTCGTCGCTCATGGTGCGGCGGGCCTTAGCGGTTCATGCTGTAAGTGCAAAGACTCGTCATTGCGAGGAGCCGCAGGCGACGTGGCAATCCAGAGCGTATCGCAATCCGTTCTGGATTGCTTCCCCCGGGTCAGGCCCCGGGTCGCAATGACGAAGAGAGAAGGCGCCGCGCCCGTTCGCAATCCTTGTCCATCTGCGCCATCAGCGCCTCAAGACTGTCAAACTTCGCCTCGCCGCGCAGGTAGTGGTGGAAGGCGACTTCGATTTCCTGCCCATACAGATCGCCGGAGAAATCGAAGAAATAGGGCTCCAGCAGCTCCTTGGGCGGGGTGAACTGCGGGCGGATACCGATATTGGCCGCGCCTTGCAAAACTTCGCCGGTCGCCAGAATCCGGCCTGTTGCGGCGTAAATGCCGTATTTGGGGCGCAGATAGCTATCGATGGCGAGGTTGGCTGTGGGATAGCCGATGGTGCGCCCGCGTTTGTCGCCGTGTTCGACAATCCCGCGAATCGCGAACGGCCGGGTCAGCAGCGATGCGGCAAGCTGCGGATCACCATCGCGCAGCGCCGCGCGGATATTGCTGGAGGAAACGACCTCTCCGCCATCCGCCACCGGATCGACCACCCGCGATTGCAGCCCCAATTCGCCGCCGAGCCTGCGCAGCAGCGCGACATTGCCCTTGGCATGCCTGCCAAAGGTGAAATCGCCCCCCGTCACCACCCCGTGGGCGCCGAAACGGTCAATCAGGATGCGGGTGATGAAATCCTCGGCGCTGGTTCCGGCCAATTCGGCATCGAAATGGAACACCAGCATCGCGGTTGCGCCAGCGGCCAGGTACAATTCCTGCCGCTGTTCCAATGTCGTCAGCCGGAACGGCGGCACATCGGGGCGGAAAAACTCCACCGGGTGCGGATCGAAAGTGGCGATGATGCTGGGGCGGCCCTCCGCCTGCGCCCAACGGATCGCCCCGCCCGCGACCGCCTGATGGCCGCGATGGAACCCGTCAAAATTGCCGAGCGCAATCACCGCGCCGTGCAAGGCGTCGGGAACGGGATCGCGATGATCGAGCCAGCGCATCAGGCGCGCCCTCTGCGCAAGGTCAGGAACGAGAACGCGGGCTGCGCGCCGTCCGCCGCATGATCCTCACGCGCGGTCAGCACCCATCCGCGCCCCGGTTCGGCCATGAAGGTATCGCCGGGGTAATCCGCGTGAATTTGGGTGAGTTCGATCCGGTCGGCCATCGGCATGAACAGATCATAGATTGCCGCCCCGCCGATTACCGCGATTTCGCCGCTGTCATTGCCCTGTGCAGCCAGCGCCAGCGCCTGATCGACCGATCCGGCCAGCTCTGCGCCCTCAGCGGCAAAGCCATCGCGGCGCGACAGCACGATATGGCGACGACCAGGGAGCAGGCCGGGCAGGCTTTCAAAGGTCTTGCGCCCCATCACCATCGGCTTGCCAATGGTCAGCGCCTTGAACCGTTTCAGATCGGCGGGCAGACGCCACGGCAGGGTGCCGTTATTGCCAATCGCGCCATTGGCGGCGCGCGCATAGATCAGGACGATTTCAGGGGTCACAACCACCTTGTTCATGTCAATGCGTGTCCAACACGGGTGACATGGCCCATCTTGCGTCCATCGCGCGCTTCACGCTTGCCATAAAGGTGCAGGTGCGGTTCGCCCGGCTCGGACAGAATCTGGTGGGCTGTCAGCGCATCCTCACCGACAATGTTGCGTAATTCGATCGCGGCAAAGCGGGTAACGGTGCCGCCCAGCGGCAGCCCGCAGATCGCGCGGATGTGGTTTTCAAACTGGCTGGTGGCCGCGCCTTCGATGGTCCAGTGACCTGAATTGTGCACCCTTGGGGCCATTTCGTTGAACACCGGCCCGTCCCGCGTGGCGAAAAACTCCAGCGTCAGCACCCCGACATAACCCAAAGCATTGGCGGTCTTGGCGGCGAGTTCGCGCGCGGCGGGCACCTGCGCTTCGACCAGCGCGCCAGCGGGCAGGATCGCGCGGGTCAGCATCCCGCCATCATGCAGGTTCGCTGTCGAATCCCAGAACCGGATGGAGCCATCGCGCCCGCGCACCAAGATCACCGAAAATTCGGTTTCGTAAGTGACGAAGCCTTCGTAGATGCACGGAACGCCGGGGAACCGCACCCCGCTTGCTTCCAATGCCGATCGCACCCGCCATTGGCCCTTGCCGTCATAGCCATCGCGTGCAGTCTTGAGGATGCCGGGGGTGCCGACAGCGGTGATCGCGGCGGCGAAATCCTCCGCGCTTTCAACCCGTGCATAGGGGGCTGGTATAGCGCCAAGATCGGCGACGAAGCGTTTTTCAGCAAGCCGATCCTGCGCCACCTCCAGCGCGCGCGGCGGGCAGGCGAGCAATGGCTCGGGGATGGCAGCTACAGCGGCGAGCGGGACGTTTTCGAACTCCCACGTCACCACATCGCAGCGGTCGGCGAAATCGGCGAGCGCTGCGGCATCGTCCCAATCGGCGGTGATGAAGGCGCTGCAGGCATCGGCCGCGACATTATCGCCATCGGGCGCGTAGCCGATTACCCGATAACCCAATTGCAACGCGGCCACAGCCAGCATCCGGCCCAATTGGCCGCCGCCGAGAATGCCGATGGTTGAGCCTGCTGCAAGCGCCAAACTGTTTACCCCGTTCGCCCCAAGCCTGTCGAAGGGCTGACCTTCTGCGGCGCGGTGCATAAAGAAAAATGCCGGGCCTCGACAAGCTCAGCCCGAACGGTTGTCGTCGTCAATCTACCGGCACCTCGGCCACGGCGGCGCTTTTGGCGGCGCGCCAATCCTGCAAGCGTTCGGACAGACCCTCATCAGACAGGGCGAGGATCGCGGCGGCGAGTAGCCCGGCGTTTTTCGCGCCCGCCTCACCAATCGCCAGCGTGCCGACGGGCACCCCGGCGGGCATCTGCACGATCGAGAGCAGGCTATCCATGCCGCTCAAAGCCTTGGATTGCACCGGCACGCCCAGCACCGGCAGGTGCGTCATGCTGGCGATCATGCCCGGCAGATGCGCCGCGCCGCCCGCGCCTGCGATGATGACATCGAAGCCTTCGCCCTCGGCGCCCTTGGCAAAGGCGGCCATCCGGTCAGGCGTGCGATGCGCCGAGGTGATCCGCGCCTCATACGGCACTTCAAGTTCATCGAGCACTTCGGCGGCAGCCTTCATGGTTGGCCAGTCTGACTGGCTGCCCATCACGATGGCGACACGTCCCCCGGTCATTTCCATCACGCGTCCTTCAGATAGTAGCGCGTCCCCGGCACCATATTGGCATCAAAATCATAGATGATCGGCTGGCCGGTGGGAATTTCCAGCCCGGTGATGTCGTCATCCGAAATGCCCGACAGGTGCTTGACCAGCGCGCGCAGGGAATTGCCGTGGGCGGAGATGATTACCGTTTCGCCGCTGGCGAGCACGGGGAGGATCGCAGCCTCCCAATAGGGCAGCACGCGCTCAATCGTCAGCTTCAGGCTTTCGGTCTGTGGAATGGCGATCCCGGCATAGCGCGGGTCAGCCGCGAGATCATAGGCGCTGCCCGGTTCCAGCGGCGGCGGCGGCACATCGAAACTGCGGCGCCAGATGTGTACCTGTTCATCGCCGTGTTTCTCGCGCGTTTCCTGCTTGTCGAGCCCGGTCAGCCCGCCATAGTGGCGTTCGTTCAGCCGCCAGTCCTTGACCTCGGGGATCCACAGCCGCCCGGCTTGTTCCAGCGCCAGATGCAATGTGCGGATCGCGCGGGTCTGCACCGATGTGAAGGCGCGGGTTGGCAGCACGCCCTTTTCTTTCAGCAGCGCGCCTGCGGCTTTCGCCTCGGCCACGCCCTGATCGGTCAGGTCAACGTCCCACCAGCCGGTGAAGCGGTTTTCGAGGTTCCACTGGCTCTGGCCGTGGCGAACGAGGATGAGCTTGGGCATTTTTTCTCCGGGGTTCCGAGCCGCCCACTCCTTTAATCAGAATACAGCGCGGGGGTTAGCTTTCGTCAGCGCGATTGGGAAGGGTTTCTATCGGCGCAGCGTTCGAATCGACCCCGGCACCCTCAACCGCGCGCGTCTGCGCCTTCCTGCGCCGCAGGTTTTCGCGCAGCTTGGCAGCGAGACGCGCCTCTCGGGACATATTCTTGCGAGGGTCTTCACTCATGCGCAACCCATTGCCGTTAGTTGGCCTCACCATCAACCCCCGCTTGACATTGCAGGGGAGCGCGACAATAGCGCGCGCCTGATCCGGCGCTGCTGTAGCTCAGTGGTAGAGCGCACCCTTGGTAAGGGTGAGGTCGGGAGTTCAATCCTCCCCAGCAGCACCATTTTCCAGACATTCAGGTGAGCGTCGGTCCCCGAAAGCCCTCAGAGGTATTTTCGAAGGTTGCGCAGACGCGTTTGGGGCGACCCTTGCCCCCATCAACCCCTCACGCGATCCGATGCTCGCCTTTGATCCACCGCACCGTGCCAGAACTAGCGCGCATCACCACGCTTTCGGTGGTCATATAGACCTCACCCGTCAGGCGGCGGCGGCGCTTTACTCCGTCGAGCAGCGAACCAGACGTGACCCCGGTCGCCGCGAAGATGCAGTCACCTTTCGCCAGATCTTCCAGCTTGTAGATGCGATTGAGATCCGTGATCCCCCACTTCTTCGCGCGGGCTTTTTCATCATCGTTGCGGAACACCAGCCGCCCGTTGAACTGCCCGCCGACGCAGCGCAAAGCCGCCGCCGCGAGCACGCCTTCGGGCGCGCCGCCTTGGCCCATATACATATCGATGGTGGTTTCCTCGTCCGTCACCGCGATCACGCCTGCCACATCGCCATCGCCGATCAACACCACGCCGCAGCCGATCCCGCGCAGTTCCGCGATCAGTTCAAAATGGCGCGGGCGATCGAGCACGCAGACATTGATCTCGGACGGCTTCACCCCCTTGGCCGCCGCCACCGCCATCACATTTTCGGTCGCGGATTTGGCGAGGTCGATAATGCCTTCGGGATAGCCGGGGCCGACCGCCAGCTTGTCCATGTAAACGTCAGGCGCGTTCAATAGGCAGCCCTTTTCCGCCGCCGCCAGCACAGCCAGCGCATTCGGGCCGGCCTTGGCGGTGATGGTGGTGCCTTCGAGCGGATCGAGCGCGATGTCGATCTGCGGCCCTTTGCCGATGCCGACCTTTTCGCCGATGAACAGCATCGGCGCTTCGTCACGCTCGCCTTCGCCGATCACCACGGTGCCATCCATATAAAGATTGTCGAAGGCGCGGCGCATCGCTTCGACCGCGGCGGCATCGGCAGCCTTTTCATCGCCGCGCCCGATCAATTGCGCCGCGGCAATCGCGGCTGCTTCGGTGACGCGCACCAGTTCAAGCACCAGCACGCGCTGGATAGCGTTGTCATCTGGGGCTTGCCCCACACCTTGATTGGCGGCGTTGCGGTCGGTATCGGTTGACGGGTTCATGCGCAATTCAGCCTCTTTTCGCTCTGGTGCCACAAGTCATGGGACGCCAGATTTCGGATCGCCCTGGCGCATAGGCTGATGGAGACGGGTTTGTCGAGCAATGCCACGCCCGTCGTGCCGGGTTTGCGTAACGTCATGGCCAGTTTCAGCCTTTCAGGTTTGGGGCTGGTGATGGCTATGCCATTGGCCGCACAGGATGACACCGCCGCGACAGCGCCCGCCGCCGAAACGCCGCCACCACCGGACCCTACGCCACTGGCCCCACCGCCGCGCCCGCGCATCAATGTGCTGGTCACAGTGCCGCGCGGTGAGGTCAATCAGGCACAGGTGCTCGAATGCGAAGACCGCGCCGATGCTGGCACGATCAGCGGGGAAATCGTGGTGTGCCGCCAGATCGGTGATGATGGCAGCAATTCCTTGAGCGGTAGCCGCACTGCAGCGCAGAAACGCTATGCTGAAGAAACCGCGTTCAAGGACATCCCGCGTGCGCCAGACTTCATCCTCGATTGCAAGGATCAAGGCAATCCGTTTGGCTGCATTGGCCTTGGCAAGGCGCCGCCGCCCGCGTTGCTGATCGATGTCACCGCGCTGCCCAAGGCTCCACCGGGCTCCGATGCAGACCGGATCGCGCGCGGATTGCCGCCGCTGGGCCAGAACGGCGAGCTGACCGAGGAAGAGGAAAAGGCGCGGCGCGAGGCGGCGGGGATCAGGACGGTGGTTCCCCCGCGCGGGAAGAAATAGGGTGGCCCGCGCGCCGCATCTGTTCTGGCTTGGTATAGCTGCGGCGATGCTGCTGGCGGCCAACGCACCGCCCCGGTTTCCGCCTCCATTTCAGTCGCCCGCTTCGGCATCGCGCCTTCCGCCCCGACCAACGTCGCCGACGCCCGCGCCGGAACGCGTTCCGATCGATCTGGGGCCGGAGGAACCGAGCGCCGCTCTGCCCGAACAGGTCGATATCCTCGTCCCGCCGCCCGCGCCCGAAGCGGCCAATGCGGCCTTGATCAAGGAGTGCGAAGACCAGCAGGAGGCGGGCGTGGTCGCGGGCGAAATCGTGGTGTGCCGCGCGTTGGAAACCGATACCTCGCAGCTCTACAGCGGCAGCCGTGAAGCGTGGCTGAAAGACTATGCCGAACGCACGCAGAACGTAGGCACGATTGCACCGCCCGATGTGGCTGGCGAAGGCATTTTTCGCGGCCCGGCCACGATCAGCGGGCTGTGCTTCATCGGGCCTTGCCCTGATGAGCCTGTGCTGATGATTGATATCGAAGCGATCCCGCCGCCGCCTGCCGGGTCTGACGCGGAGCGGGTGGGGCAGGGGCTGGCCCCAGTCGAATCGAACAACGCGCCGCTATCGGACGATGCGCTGCGCCGGATCGAAGCGGAGTTGGGGTTGCCTGAGGTGGGCGAGGCTGAAACGCCCCCTTCAAAACCAATGTGAATCCCCGCGCAGGCGGGGACCTCCATCGGTTTGGGGCTATATCGCCTGAGGTCCCCGCCTGCGCGGGGATTCACAAATGCTATAGCGGCAAAATCGGCAGCACCAGCGGTTCGCCCGTCAGGCTCTCGGAACCCTCAAGCAAGGCCAGCGCAGCCGACACGTTGGCTTCCTGCCCTTCGTGCGTGACCATCGCCACCATCACCTCACCCGCATCATGGCCGCGGCCTTGCTGGATCAGGCTTTCGATCGAAACATTGCCATCCCGCATCGCGGCGGTGATTTCGGCCAGCACGCCGGGGCGGTCTTTGACCATAAAGCGCAGATAGGTGCGTTCGGTGCGGTGGCCGGGTTCGGCAGGCGGCATGGCGGCAAGCTGCGCCACGGGGATCGAGAACGGCGCGCCCACTTCGTCGCGGGCGATGTCGATCAGGTCAGCCGCCACCGCGCTAGCAGTCGGGCCGTCGCCCGCGCCTGCGCCCTGAAACAGCAGGCGCCCGGAAAAATTGCCCTCTGCCACCACCGCGTTGGTCGCGCCGTCGACCGCGCTCAGGGGGTGGCCCTTGGCGACGAGGCACGGGCGCACGCGCTGCAGCAGTCGCGGGCCTGCGGGGGTTTCCTCGACATCGGCCTCACCAATCAACCGGATGACGAAACCGAGCGCATCGGCCTGCGCAATATCAGCGGCGCGCACCTGCGTGATGCCATTGACCCGCACCCCGGCAAAATCGATCCGCGTGCCGAACCCGATCGCGGCAAGGATCGCCAGCTTGTGCGCCGCATCCACCCCTTCGATATCGAAGGCCGGATCAGCCTCGGCAAAGCCGAGCCGCTGCGCGTCGGCCAGCACGTCAGCGAAATCCGCGCCGGTGCGCTCCATCGTCGACAGGATATAATTGCAGGTGCCGTTGAGGATGCCGTAAACCTTGGCCAGCGCATTGGCCGATGTGCCTTCGCGCAGGCCTTTGATAACAGGAATGCCGCCGCCCACCGCAGCTTCGAATTTGAGCGGAACGCCCGCGGCCTCGGCAAGCTGCGCCAATTCCAGCCCGTGATGCGCCACCATCGCCTTGTTGGCGGTGACGAGGCCTTTGCCCCCCGTCAGCGCCGCGCGCGAGCACGCGAGCGCCGGGCCATCCGATCCGCCGACCAGTTCCACCACCACATCCACATCATCGCGCCGCGCCAGCGCGGTCATGTCGTCTTCCCACGCAAAGCGGGCGATATCGACGCCGCGATCCTTGCTCCGGTCACGCGCGCTGACGGCTACCACCTCGATGGGGCGACCGGCACGTGCCGCGATCAGCGTGGCGTTGGTATCGAGCAGCCGGATAACGCCCGCGCCCACTGTGCCGAGCCCGGCGATGGCAATGCGCAAAGGCTTGGGTTGCGGGCAAGCGGTATCGGGCAAGCGGTCCTCCATGATTAACCGGAAACGCCGCTTAACCTGCGTCCGCGCGCGGTCAAGCCGCGAGGTGACTAGGGCAGCTCAGGTAATCCGCCGCTCGCAGGCTCCAAGCTGGCTGATGACAAAGGCATAATCCGCCGCCGCAAGCCGTCGTTCGGCCGGATCCCGCGCGAGGTTGGTGCTGCTCGGCAATTGCGCAGGCAGGGCGCAGGCGAGGCGATACCAGCGCAGCGTTTCAGGCGCGGGAGGGCGCGCCGCCGCATCGATGATTTCGCCCCAAGACACGCCCCACTGCACCTGCTGGCCCGGACGGCGCAGGATGGTGAGCGATACCGGCGAGCGGCTCTCGGTGGCGAGGAAGATCTGCGTCTCCGATTCGCCGGTCAGGGTGCCGGCCACCGCCAGCGCATCGCTGATCCCGGTGATTCGCGGGACTGGATCGGCGGCGTAAAGCTCGGTCAGGATCGGGCGCAGTCGGGCCTCCAGTTCGGGCGTGTAGTCCAATTGCGCCTGCGGGCCGACCAGCCGCACTTCGCCTGGCCGCCCCGGCACCGGGTCGGCAAACAGCACCATTTCGCGGTTCTTGAGTTTGGGCACCTTGCCCTTTGCGTCGAGCGGCACGTCAACCAGATAGGCCAGCGCCGACCCGGCACCGCTGCGCCCGGCGATCACCGCCAACGTGTTTGCTTCAATAAAAAGCCGCGCGAATCCCGGTGCCAGACCGGGTGCACGTTCAGGCTTGAGCGTGGTCTGGCGGCGAATCTGGACGCGAATAACCAGGTCAGCCGCGTCCGAAAGTGTCGCCAAATCGGCATAAGTCGGACTATTTATTGCTATTGGCGCAACCGCGCTTGCACCCTGCGCATGGGCCGCGCCGGGTACCATCGCAAGGCCGGCTGCGGCCCAAGCAAATGCCCTTAGAGGGCTGAAAAATTGTGTTAAATTACCGTTAACATAGTGGTTCATGGTGGCATCCATTGATCGGCTTTGAACCGGCATTCTAGCAGTCCCGGTTGGACATTGCTTGCAGTGAATTGGCGCTGAACCGCAAAAGCGTTTGATCGACTGGGGGATGCTCGTTAAAGCCCTGAGTGCTGACCATGTGGGATTGGGGACATTGCCACACGGACAGCTCAGGTTGCGTTTTGGGCGATTGCGTTCAGGGCGTGCCAGTCGGGAGAGGTTTGGGCGATGCGCGAAATTGGCGATTGCTCTTTCTGTTACTTCCGGCATGGGAGGACCAAAATAATCGGGATCTGCTCACTGGCCTGATTGGCCGGAGAGTGGGGAGTGTGCCGATCACATGATCGGCGAGCAATTGGAGAGAAAGCGCTGGATGTCCTACGCTGACCAACAACAAGGATTGACCGGCCCCAAGCTTGTCGCAATGATAATCGCGCTCGCGATTGTCGGTGGCGTCGGGGCTGGTATGGTGATCTTTCTTGCCGTCGACGCGGTCAAGGAGATAGTCGAACGCGTCACCACCGTGAACGTTGAGGAAGAGCCGCCACCACCTGAGGATGAGCCGCCGCCACCCGAAGATATTCCGGAGCCAACGTCGCCGCCACCGCCTGTGGCGCCGCCGCCGATGATCAATATTGCGCCGAATCCGCCGCGGATTGAAACGATACCGATTCCGCCGCCGCCGCAGCCGACCAATGTCCGGCCAAGCGTGGTAGAGGCACCTCCGGGGCCGCCGGCCCCGCCGTCGAAGGCGCGCGGTGCCCGCACCAAGAACGAACGTAGCTGGGCTGCCCGCATTCAGGAAAACTATCCGCCCCGCGCTTTGCGGGAAGAGGTTGAAGGCACTGTGGGCGTGCGTGTGACTGTCACCGTTGAGGGTCGCGCGACAGGCTGTTCGGTAACTGCGTCAAGCGGGTCGAGCATTCTGGATCAGGCCGCCTGCACCGGGATGGAGCGTTACGCACGCTTCGAGCCTGCGCTGAATGATGCCGGCGACCCGACCACGGGCAGCTATTCGACTCGCATTACCTATCGTTTGAACTGACGGACAATCCGGCTGGCGGCACCACCGCTTGCCACTGGAACAATTCTTTCAAGAGGACTTTTCGCAATGAACCTTACCCTTCTCGCCGCGGCCGCCGCCCAAGCAGCGCCTGAAAACAAGTTCGGCTTCGTCGAAGCCATGCAGCAGGGCGGCCCGGTCGCCTGGTCTATCCTGACGGTTCTGGTGATCATGAGTGTCGGCTCGTTCTATATTCTGTTCACCAAGCTGTTCGAGCAGAGCAAGATCATGCGGCAATACAAATCAGTGCAATCCGGTTTCTGGCGTGCTGCCACCCTCAAGGAAGGTGCGGCCAAGCTGGAAAAGAACAGTGCGTGGCGCCAGGTTGCCGATGACGCGATCAAGGCGCAGGAAGAACATGGCAAGATGACCGACAACCTCGAATCGCATGATTACATGCATGGTTCGCTGCAGCGTTCGGAAGATTCGATCAACGCTGTGCTCGCGGGCGGCCTGCCGTTCCTTGCATCGGTTGGTGCGACCGCGCCGTTCGTTGGTCTGCTCGGCACCGTGATCGGGATTTACCGCGCACTCATCAACATCGGGATCGCAGGGTCGGCCTCGATCGACAAGGTCGCTGGCCCGGTCGGTGAAGCGCTGATCATGACCGCGATCGGCCTGCTGGTCGCTGTGCCTGCGGTGCTTGCTTTCAACTGGCTGCAGTCGCGCAACCGTCGTATTGGCGAACTGCTGAGCAGCTTCTCGACCGACATTCTGGCCTTCATCAACTCGAACGGCGCGGTGAAGCCGGCGGTAACCGCTGCTCCGGCGGCCAAGCCTGTTGCCAAGCCTGTCGCGTCGGGCACCAAGGCCTGATTGCCATTGTCGCAAACCGGCGGGGGTGCCTTTGCAGGTGCTCCCGTCACTTTACCGGGCGGGGCTTCTGACCAGAACCGCCGCCAGTTCGTAATCTTCAAGTCAATATTTTGACAGGCTAGGAATTCACAATGGCGATTTCGACGGGAGGCGGGGGCGATACCCCAATGTCCGACATCAACACCACGCCGCTGGTGGACGTGATGCTGGTGCTCCTGATCATCTTCCTCATCGCGGTTCCGGTGGCGATCCAGACGATCGAAAAGCTGGAAATCCCGGTGTTCGAATCGATCGAATCGAAGGACAAGGTTGAAAACCTGCTCCTCACCGTCAGCACCACCGACGCTGCCGGCCGCAGTGCCGGGGAACCGGGCTTTAACGGTGCCTCGCGTGAGGGTGACTGCCGGGTTTATTTCAACAACATCACCCCGGTTTCGTCCGAGGAATTGCAGAAGATGGCGTTCGACCGCCTCGATGCAATCGTCAAGCGGGCGGGGGGGCCTGAAGCCCTGATGGCAAACCCCGATCAGATTCCGCAGGTGCATATCCGCGGTGACGTAAACGCACCGTGGAAATGCGTGGCGGGCGCGATATACAACATTCAAATGGCTGGCTATCCGATCGTCGGGTTCATCTCGAACCCGGTCGAACCGGGTATCTGATCCGTCAAGCAATCTAAGGAGTAACTGCCATGGGGATGTCCGGAGGTAAGCTCGACGGCGAACCGATGCTCGACATGAACATGACGCCGCTGATCGACGTTCTGCTCGTTCTGCTGATCATGTTCATCATTACAATTCCGGTGGCGACCCACTCGGTCGACATCGATCTGCCGCAGCCGGATCCCAATCCGCCGCCAGTGCTGATCGAACCGGTCAAGAACAAGCTGGTGTTGACCCCGCAGGATCAGATCCTGTGGAACGGTACGGCGATCACCGAAGGCCAGCTGCGCACCATCCTTGCTGAATCCATCAAGATGACGCCCGAGCCCGAACTGCAGTTTGAGCCTGAGGCGCTGGCCAGCTACAGCCTGTCGGCGCGTGTCTTGCAGGATATCAAGGTGTCGGGCGTGACCAAATTCGGGTTTGTCGGCAACGACAAGTATCGCGAATTCGGCAAGTAAGTTTGCCCGGTCTAGGGGTGCCTTAGGGTGCCCCTAGGGGTGGCTTAGAGGGGCGCTGCGAGGGATCGCGGCGCCCTTTTTGCGTCACTCAGGCCAATGTTTCACGTGAAACATTTGTAGAGCAATGGTGCCAATCAATCCCCCTCAACCGGCAAATCAGGCCGCATCGCCGCCGCGATCAACCCCTCGGCCTCAAGCAGCAATTCATCATCCACCGCGCCTTGCGGCACCGCCTCGCGCCCGATCATGGTCATTACCGGAACCGCCAGCGGCGACACCCGGTCAAGCGTGACATGCAACAGTTCACGCTGTGATCGTTCGAGCAAATCCGCCAACCGCCCCACGTCCGTCATCCGCGCCCGCGCATCGGCCCAAGCCGCCTCGATCAGCACGTGATCAGGCTCGTATTTTCGCAGCACATCGTAGATCAGATCGGTCGAGAAGGTCACTTGCTTGCCGGTCTTCCTCGTGCCCGGATGCTGGCGCTCGATCAGCCCGCTGATCACCGCCACCTCGCGGAAAGCGCGGCGCAACAGATGGCTTTCGGTGACCCATTGGGTGAATTCATCGGTCAGAATATCGGGCGATAACAGCGGTGCAGGGTCCGTGATCGGCCTCAGCCCCCACACCGCCAGACAGTAATCATTGGCGACAAACCCGCCCGGCAATAGCCCGCGATCCTCCATCCGCCGGGTGATCAGCATCCCCAGTGACTGGTTCGCGTTCCAGCCCTCAAACGTATAATAGGCGGTGTAATGCTTGCCCGCGTGGGGGAAGCTTTCGACCAGCAATTCGCCCGGTGCGGGCAGGCGGCTGCGGACATCCTGCATCTCCAGCCATTCGCGCACATCATCGGGAAACCGCCCCCAGCCCGCGCGGTCAGCCAGCATCGCCTGCACCCGCGAAGCCAGATGCGTGGTCAGCGGCAGACGCAGCCCGCCATAGGATGGAATAGTCGCGCTTATCTTGGCTGCGCGCACCACCACGTCCATGTCCTTGAGGCTCTCCACCTCAAGGCTCATCCCCGCAAAGAAGAAGGTATCGCCAGGGGAAAGCTGCGCGGCAAAGCGCTCCTCGACCTTACCCAAGCTGCGCCCGTTTTTAAAGCGCACAGTGAGCATTTCTGAATCGACGATGATCCCGGCATTCATCCGGTGGCGCTGCGCCTGATTGGGGTGAGCAAGCCGCCACACGCCCGATTTGTCGCGCACAATCCGCTGGAACCGGTCATAGGCTTTGAGCGCATAACCGCCGTTCGAAACAAACTGCAGCACCTGTTGAAACGTCGCCTCATTCAGCCAGCTATAGGCGAGTGCGGAGCGAACCTCAGCCAGCAACGCGCCCTCATCGAACGGCCCCGCGCAGGCGCAAGCCATGATGTGCTGGGCGAGCACGTCGAGCCCACCGGGGCGGAATGCCTCACCATCGCGCTGCCCCTGATCGACCGCGTCCTTGGCCGCCATCGCTTCGAGAAATTCGAACCGGTTGCCCGGCACCAGCACCGCGCGGCTCGGCGTATCGAGCCGGTGGCCCGCGCGCCCGATCCGCTGGAGCAGGCGCGATGAACCCTTGGGCGCGCCCATCTGCACCACCAGATCAATATCGCCCCAGTCGATCCCCAGATCGAGGCTGGCGGTGCATACCAGCGCGCGCAATTTGCCGCGCGCCATAGCCTCTTCAACCCTGCGCCGCGCCTCGGTGGACAGGCTGCCGTGGTGGATGCCGATGGGCAGGTGATCGGCGTTCTCCTCCCACAAACACTGGAAGATGAACTCCGCCAGAAACCGCGTATTGGTGAACACCAGCGTCGTGCGATTGGCCTTTATGGCTTCGTAAAGCTGCGGCACCGCCCAGCGCCCGGCGTGCCCGCCCCACGGCACACGTTCTTCGACGGGGAGCAGGATTTCCACCTCTGGCGCAGCGCCATCCTCGCCCAGCACCAGATCAGCCGCTGCGATTGCGCCCTCTGCGCCCGCCGACTGGGGCGCGAGCCATTCCTGAAAGGCGCGCGGGTTGGCCAGCGTCGCTGACAGCGCGGCGCGCTGCGCCCGCGGGGCGAGCGCGTGCAATCGCGCAAGGCTGAGCGCCAGCAGATCGCCGCGCTTGTCCGTGGCAAAGGCGTGGACTTCGTCGATCACGATCCGCCGCAGCCCCGCGAACAGATCGGCGCTTTCGGGATAGGACAGCAGCAGCGACAGGCTTTCGGGCGTGGTCAGCAACACGTGCGGCGGGCGTTCCCGCTGGCGCTTCTTGCGGTTCGATGGGGTATCGCCGCTGCGGGTTTCAACCCGGATGGGCAGGCCAATGTCCTCGATCGGGGTGAGCAGATTGCGCTTAACATCCTGCGCCAACGCCTTCAGCGGTGAGACGTAGAGCGTGTGGAGACCATCGCCCGGCACCGCGCCTGCAGAGGGGGCAAAGTCGCACAAAGTCGGCAGGAACCCGGCGAGTGTCTTGCCCGCGCCCGTATCGGCCACCAGCAGCGCGTCGCGACCCGCGCGGGCCTTTGCCAGCATCTCCACCTGATGCCGCCGCACCCGCCATTCACGCGCAGCGAACCACGCGGCGATTTGTGGCGGGATGGGCGCGGCGGGATCGGTCGGGGTCACGTCATTCGAAGTCGGAATCGCCTTCATCGAGGTTCAGATTGGTCTCGATGTCCTCGACGCTGTAGCCGGTCATTTCCGCCACCCGCGCGCGCTCTTCGGGCGAAAGATCGGCAAAGCTGCGCACCGTCGGAAGGTCGGCCACGCTTTCGGCCATGCGTGCTTCCATATCGCCCATCATCCCCATCAGCGCGGGCATGGCGTCCATGCTGGCGGCCATGATGCGCGGATCGCTCGCCATCAGGAAGCTTTCGCGCGCATATTTCGCGCCGGCCGGGGTGGAAAAGAATGCGTCAATCTCCACAAGGTCGCTGTCGGAAAACCGGATCGCATAAAGCTCGGCCATCGCCTTGCGCATCCCCGGCTCCATCAGGGTCATCACATCCTTCATCATCGCCGGGATTATCGCCATTTCGCGTTGTTGGCGTTCGGCCCATGCCGGGTCGAACAGGCTGGCTAGCTCTGCCGCCTGATCCTCGCCAAGATCGAGTGCATAGGGCGGGAGCCCGATCTGCCTTGCCAGCGCAGTGGTCGCGCCATCGGGCGCTGCGGCCATCATCGGGCCCATCACGCCATTGTACACCTTGTCCATCATCTCGGCCATGGTGCCTTCGGGAATGACCTTGGCGATCAACTGCTCGGCGGCGGGAAGCCGCGCTTGCTGTTCGGCGGTCAGCGGTTCGGCGGTGAACATCGCGCTGAACATATCGGACATCGCGGCCAGTTGATCGGCGTCGCTTGGCGCGGCGGGAGCGGCATCCTGCGCAGC
This sequence comes from Alphaproteobacteria bacterium HGW-Alphaproteobacteria-7, assembly GCA_002842735.1. Classification (GTDB taxonomy): domain Bacteria; phylum Pseudomonadota; class Alphaproteobacteria; order Sphingomonadales; family Sphingomonadaceae; genus Erythrobacter. The sequence goes on from PHEB01000016.1 coordinate 43,459, forward strand.
GAGCGCGGGCGTTGCGACAAGCAGGGCCAAGCCTGCGGCGGCGGTGGTCAGCGAACGCATAATCATTTAATCTCCCGTGTTTCGGCGCGTTAATGCCCGACACTGTCCCCGCGTTTCAGCCCGGACAGCGCCAGCTGTTCGTCAATCTGCGCCAGCAGCCGATCGAGCCCCTCTGCGCTCTCGCTCTCCGCGCGGGCGACCAGCACGTCCTGCGTGTTCGATGCCCGCAGCAGCCACCAGCCGTCAGCGGTATTCACCCGCACGCCGTCGGTCGCGTTGACACTTTCAACCGCTGGGCCGGGGTTGGTGGTGAGGCGCGCGGTAATTTCCGCCATCGCGGCGAATTTGCGCGTCTCGTCTACCTGAAACCGTATTTCGGGGGTGTTGAGCATCGCCGGGATCGCTCCGCGCAATTCGGTCACCGATTTGCCCAGCCGCGCTGATGCCGCCAGCAGCCGCACGCCTGCGTAAAGCGCATCGTCAAAGCCGTAATAGGTATCGGCAAAGAACACATGCCCGCTCATCTCGCCCGCCAGCGGCGCACCAGTTTCCTTCATTTTGGACTTAATCAGCGAGTGGCCGGTCTTCCACATCAGCGGCTCTCCGCCAAGCTCAGCCACCCGGTCAAACAGCGCGCGGCTGGCCTTCACATCAGCGATAATCATCGCATTTGGACGGGTTTTGAGCAGGTCTTCGGCATAGATCATCAACAGCTGATCGCCCCAGATCACCCGGCCCGTGCCGTCGATCGCGCCAATCCGGTCGCCATCGCCGTCAAAAGCTACTCCGAAATCGAGGTTCTTGTCCGCGACGAGCGCGCGCAAATCGGCAAGGTTCGCCTCCACAGTCGGATCAGGATGGTGATTGGGAAAATGTCCGTCAACTTCGGTAAACAACAGGTGGTGTTCCCCCGGCAGCCGGGCCGCCAGCGCTTCGAGCGCGGGGCCAGCCGCGCCGTTCCCGGCATCCCAGCCGACCCTGAGACCTTGCAGCGCCTCGGGATCGATTCCGACCAGTCCTTCGAGCAGGCGCTCGATATACTCGCCCATGATGTCGCGCGTAATGACGCTGCCCGCGCCACTGGCGAACGCGCCGCTGGCGGCCAGTTGCCCAAGCTTCTGGATATCGGTGCCGAAGAACGGCCGGCCAAGAAATACCATCTTGAAGCCATTATAATTGGGGGGATTGTGGCTGCCAGTTATCTGAATGCCGCCATCCACTTCTTCGGCTGAGGCTTCGGCGTAATACAGCATCGGGGTCGCGCTCAGGCCGATCCGCACCACGTCACATCCGCTCGCGGTCAAGCCTTCGACCAGCGCGTGTTCGAGCATTGGTGAACTCACCCGCCCGTCATACCCCACCGCTACAGTGCTGCCGCCTTCTGCGCGCAGCATGGTGCCGAACGCCCGCCCAATCGCGCGCGCATCATCCGCGCCCAGCGTTTCACCGATGATCCCGCGAATGTCGTATTCGCGCAGCATGGTGGGGTGAAAATGGTGCTGCATGAGAAGGTTGCCCCTTGATTGCTCCGTCAGTCTGGCCTGCGACTGGACGGTAAATGTGTCAATCCTGCGATGGTCTGCGCGGCTGGATCAGCCGCCTTCGTCACGGCCCGGAAGGGGCAGTTCGGCCAGCAGCAGATCGCGCGCGGCGGTGGCTTCCTGCATCGCGGCATTGGTGCCGCCCCGGTCGGGATGCACCAGCGCGGTCAAACGGCGGTGCGCGGCGATCACGTCGTCGCGGCTCGCCCCGGCGTCCACCCCCAGCAGGCCGCGGGCGCGCCGCAGTGCCGCCCTGCGGGTGGTTTCCCCGCGCAGATAGTCCCACGGCCAGCGCCCCAGCGCCCAGCGGCATAGCAAACACGCCAGCGCGATAAGGATGACGTAGCGCAGCATCGGCTCAGGCCAGCTCCAGCTCGCTCTGGGCGCGCGCGAAATCGGGCAGGTTCAGCGCCTTGACCAGCGAACGCAATTCCTGCCGGGCGACCAGATGGCTGGTGCCCAGCTCGCCCAGATGGCCCTTGTCGAGCAAGGTCAGGCCCGATGGGAACAGCTCGCGATAGATCACGCGTTCGGACAGCCCCTGCGTCACCCGGAACCCCACCCGCTTGGCCATTTCGGTCAGCGCCTTGTGCAGACGCGCCTGGTTGCGCGCCTCGACATGGCCGGTGCGGTTCCTCACCACGATCCAGTCCATTTCGGGGCGCTGCTGTTCAATCGTCATGCGGCTGCGCTTCATCCGCGCTTCCCAGATCAGTTCGGCAAAGAACGACAGCTTTTTCACCTTGAACGTCTCGGCATCGACTTGCCCGATCAGATCGAAATCGACGAAGCTGTCGTTCATCGGTGTGACCAGCGTGTCGGCGTTTTCCACCGCGATCCGGGCATAGGCATCATCGCGGCCCGGATTGTCGATGATAAGAAAGTCGCAGCTCGCCTCCAACCGGCGGATCATGGCGAGCAGATCGCCGGTATGTTGCCCACGGAACACGTCGCAAGCCGGGGTAGGCAGCGTCAATCCGCGTTTTTCCAGCGTGGCCAGCCGGTTTTCGATATAGCGGTGCATGGTGCGCTGACGTGGATCGAGATCAATCGCGGCCACCCGCGCGCCCAGATAGGACAGCGCCACCGCGACGTGCACCGCCGTGGTTGATTTGCCCGTGCCGCCCTTTTCATTGGCGAATACAATGCGGTGCGCCTGCCCGGGCCGCAACTTGCGCGGTGCCAGCGGTTGATCAGGAGCGGCGGGTGTCATGGCGGGTTACTTTCAATCGCAGGGCACATTTCAGGTCACATTTCAGGTCACAGGGTCAGCCGCTTGATATAGGGCCGCCAGCACCGCTAGGGCGCTCTGGTAGGGGTCTATCCTTGGAGGCGAAGCGGTGCAAACGGTCAAGACGCTCGAAATGTTGAGAACTGCCCTGGGCCAGTTGCGAGCAGGTGGGGCACGTATCGCATTGGTGCCGACCATGGGCGCGCTGCACGAAGGCCACCTGACACTGGTGCGCCGCGCGCGCGCGGTTGCCGATCACGTCGTCGCCTCGATCTTTGTGAACCCCAGACAATTCGGCGCGAACGAGGATCTGGACGCCTACCCGCGCCAACTGGCCGCCGATGCCGCGATGCTGGAGGGCGAAGGCTGCGCGCTGTTGTGGGCACCCACGGTGGAGGTGATGTATCCCGCAGGGTTCGTCACCAATATCAGCGTTTCCGGTATCAGCGAAGGGCTGTGCGGCGCCGCCCGGCCCGGCCATTTTGACGGGGTGGCAACCGTGGTGTGCAAGCTGTTCAACCAGGTGCAACCCGATGTCGCGCTGTTCGGGGAGAAGGATTTTCAACAGCTTGCGGTGATCCGGGCGATGGCGCGCGATCTTGATCTAACCCACCCGCACGCAGACGCGATCATCGGCGTGCCGACCGTGCGTGAGGCGGATGGGTTGGCGATGAGCAGCCGCAACCGCTACCTTGCGCCAAACAGCCGCGCGGCGGCGGCGGCGCTTCCGCGCGCGATGCAGGCGGCGATTGCGGCGATCGAAGGTGGCGCAAATATCGCCGCGACACTGGCAGAGCTGGAGGCCGCGATTATCGCCGCAGGGTTTGCCAGCGTTGATTATGCGGTGCTGGCCGATGCCGCCACGCTCACGCCGCTTGCCGCCTTGGGCCACACCCCCGCCCGCCTGTTGGTGGCGGCGCGGATTGGCGGCACGCGGCTGATCGACAATATGGGTGTTTCCCCCGCGCTCATGTAGCGAAGCGGTAGCGCGGCAAGCACGCGCTCATGTAGCGAAGCGGTAGCGCGGCAAGCACGCGCTCAAGTAGCGAAGCGGTAGCGCGACAAGCACGCCACCAAACTCTGACACCCCAAAACAGCGTTGACGCGTGCCCCTGCCTGATGGCATTGGCGCAGCCGAGCGGGCGGGTATAGCTTAGTGGTAAAGCACCAGCCTTCCAAGCTGGCTATGCGGGTTCGATTCCCGCTACCCGCTCCAGAGATGCCTTCCCAAAACGTCCAAATTTGTCTATAAAGCCCTTGGATTTCAGAGGGTTTTTTGCTCATCGCCGTCCACCCAAATCTTCACATTTCCAACCGCGTCCAATGTCT